>NZ_JASITC010000004.1:0-609477 GCF_030063405.1 Rhodococcus sp. H29-C3
AGCGCCGGTGCATCCACAGGTGTGCTTGATCATCGCTTCGATGGCATAGTCGCCACTGTCGCTTCGATGGCGCGTCCACGCTATCTGATCGTATGAATGGACCATTCAAGCGATAAGTGGAGCGGCCGGAGCAACACTCACACTCACAGCGGCTTACGAGCCTTGACCCGACTCGGCCGCTTGCTTCGGGCTGGCGAGGACGGTGTGAACGGAACGGCCACGCAGTGTCACGCTGTCGCCGAGTTCCCAGAGCGACGCTTCTACCTCCGTGGCGTTGTCGACTGTTGCCTGCGATGCAAGGATCGCACCGGGAGCGTTCTTGGCGAGTTCGGACAATCTGGCAGCTTCGTTGACGGGGTCACCGATCACTGTGTATTCGAAGCGCGATTTCGCTCCGACGTTGCCGGCTACGGCACGGCCGGATGCAACGCCCACTGCTGCAGTGCATTCGGTGACTTCGTCGAGTAATCGAGTGCTGATTTTTCGGGCCGCCGCTAGTGCAGAACCGCAATGGTCGGGGAGTTCGCCGGGTGCACCGAAGATAGCGAGGGCGGCGTCGCCCTCGAACTTGTTGATGAAGCCACCGTGGTCGTCGACCTCGTCGACGACGACTGCGAAGAAGCGGTTGAGAAGGTCGACGACCTCTTTCGGGGGACTGGATGCGGCAAGCTCCGTCGAGCCGACCAGGTCTATGAAGAACACCGCGATGTCGCGCTCTTCACCGCCGAGCTCCGAGGTTTTGCTGAGAGCAGCTTCGGCGACTTCCTGTCCGACGTGGCGTCCGAAGAGGTCGCGAATCTTCTCACGCTCGCGGATTCCGTCTGCCATTCTGTTGAATCCGCTTTGTAACTCGCCTAACTCGGTGCCGTCGTATACAGCCAGATGGACGTCGAGGTTGCCGCGTTCGACTTCTGCCATCCCGGATCTGACGTTGCTGATGGGTGCGGTCGTCGCAAATCCTCCGAGAAGCGTCAGGAAGAACCCGAAGATCAGGGTGATTCCACCCAGCGCCAGGATCGCGACGGCCAATTGACCCGATTCGGTGTAGTACGGGCGGATGAAACTGAAGATCGCGATGATCATCAGCCCTGCTACCGGCACACCGGTTCCGAGGATCCAGGACAGGATCGATCGGCCCATCACTCCGGCGATCCGGATCCGACGTGGATCGCCTGCTTCGAGTGCGCGGGCGGCGGCGGGGCGCAACGCGAATTCGCTCAACAGGTAGCTGAAAGCGCAGACCACGGTTCCACCTGCGCCAATAGTGAATGCCACTTTGGGAATCGTTTGAGGATCGATGATGCCGTTGATAGTGGTGATCGGAATCAGTCCGACGGTCCACAGGAGGATCTGCAGTCCGGTCAACTGCCACGGCATCGACAACGTGTTGACCTGTTCTCGGCGTGTCGGCGGACGGCCCTCGACGGACCAACGGAGGTCTCGAAGTGCTCTGGTCGTGCCCCAGAGCACCCCGACGAAGAATGCCAAGAAGACGTAGACCGGAACAACTATGAAGTTGACCCACCAATATTTCTCGACGACGAGAACATCCGGCCCGGGAACGACGACAGTGACCAAAGTGACGACGATGACGGCGCCGATCAGATTGGCTCCGAGCAGGAACGTAGTGAGGAGCAGTTGAATGCGTATACGACGCCGACAGGGTGATTCGGATATGTCGCCGAGTAGGCGGGATCCGAGAGGCGCGACGGATCGTCTCGGTTGCGGCATGGTGGTCATAGAGTAGCGGGCGCTCTGGCTTAGGGTGGGCGAGTGCGTCTCGTAATTGCTCGTTGCCAAGTGGACTATGTCGGCCGCCTCACTGCCCATCTTCCCCCTGCTCGTCGTCTCCTTCTGGTGAAGTCCGACGGCTCGGTGAGTGTGCATGCGGACGATCGCGCGTACAAACCGTTGAACTGGATGAGCCCGCCGTGTTGGATGACCGAGACGACCGAGGGCGAGACGATCAAGTGGGTCGTGACGAACAAGGCCGGCGAGGAACTTCGAATCACGATCGACGGGGTCGAGCTCGACTCGAGTCATGAACTGGGTATCGATCCGGGCTTGGTGAAAGACGGGGTCGAGTCTCACCTTCAGGAGTTGCTCGCCGAGCATGTCGAGACACTCGGTACCGGCTACACGCTTGTGCGCCGCGAATACATGACGGCTATCGGTCCAGTTGATCTTCTTTGCCGGAATGCTGACGGTGGAACCGTAGCTGTGGAGATCAAGCGTCGTGGTGAGATCGATGGGGTCGAGCAGTTGACACGCTATCTGGAACTGTTGAATCGGGATCCGGTGCTGTCACCGGTGAGTGGAGTGTTCGCGGCGCAGGTGATCAAGCCGCAAGCCAAAACGCTGGCAGTCGACCGTGGAATCCGATGCGTGACGCTCGACTACGACGTGCTGCGCGGTACCGAAAGCACCGAGTTCCGTCTGTTCTGATTCGTATGCCGTCGCAGTTGCGCGAGCGCTTCTCTTACACTCATACTGTGCCTCGACGGAACCACGACCGCAAAGCGGTCCGCAAGAAAGCAGCAGGATCTCCGGATTCGCTTCTCGGCGGCGCCCGGGTAGAGGGCGGGCCGGCCGGATGGTCCGATGAGGAATTCACTTTTCGGACTGTGCCCGGGAACCGAGCTACGAAGACGTATCGTTGTCCAGGCTGCGATCACGAGGTGCGGCCGGGAGTCGCGCACGTGGTGGCGTGGCCGTCGGACGATCTGGGCGGCCCGGAGGACCGACGGCATTGGCACACGGGGTGTTGGTCTGGCCGGGGAACGAGAGGCCTGACCAGGCGCTGGTCGTAGCCAGCGCCCGGTGAATCAAGATGACGTGGAAGCCTTTTCCTTGCCGAGATCGACCACATCGTCCTTGGCCTTCGGGGAAGCGGCGGGCTCGGCTGCGTCGAGCAATTCGCTCTCCCGGTTGACCGACGCGAGCATTGCGGGCACGGAGTCGAGTTGGCCACGAATACCGAGTAGCTGGGCGAGCACTCGGCTGCGCAGCACTCGGAGTTCCTCGGCCAGTTCCTTCGAGTGTGCGATCCGTCGTTCGGCCTGTTCGGTCGCGGCCTGAAGTCGGCGAGTCGATTCCTTCGTGGCCTCTTCGATGCGGTGTGCAGCGTCGGCTTTGCTCGATGCTTCGAGGTCTTCGAGAGCCGCGAGGATCTTGGTGCGGCGATCGGCCATGGTGATCTCGAAGTCCTCTTGAACCTTGGCGCGCTTGGCCTCGGACTCGGCGGCGAGCTGATCGCGCTCGGACTGCGCTGCCTCCACCACGCGAGCCGCCTCGGTGCGTGCCTGAGCCATCGTCTGCTCGTGCTCGGTCTCGAGCGCGGAACGACGCTCCTCCAACTCGGCGACGAGTGTTTCGTGACGACCGCGTAGACGCGCGCTCTCTTGCTCGGCGACCGAGACCATCTCCTCGGACTCGGCGTGCGCTTTGGCCCGAACTTCGGAGGCCTCGTCGGATGCGAGTCTGAGCATCCGCGAGATCCGGTCACTCATCCCCTCTGCCGTAGTAGGAGGCACCGACAGTCGGTCGATGTCCTTGCGAAGTTCGTCGATCTCGTCCCGAGCGTCGTCCAGTTGTTTGGCCAGGTCGCGGGCTTGGGCTGCAGCGGCATCGCGATCGGCGGTAGTCAGCCGAAGCTCAGCGTCGAACCGTTCGAAGTAGTTGGTGACTTCGTCGCGATCGAATCCTTTTCGGACGAGAGAGAAAGGAAGTTGCACCCCGGTGCGATCTTGCTCGTTTGCCATGGCGGTCAACTTACCTTTGCCAGGTTTTCAGGGCCATACGGTGGGTCAATGAACTGATATCTCGGATGGTTCCACCAATTCGATGAGTACGCCACCTGCATCTTTCGGGTGAATGAAATTGATACGCGAATCTGCGGTGCCGCGACGAGGTGCGTCGTAGAGCAGTCGAACCCCACGACTGCGTAGTTCGTCGGAGATTTCCTCGATGCTGCTGACCCGGTAGGCCAGTTGTTGCAAGCCGGGTCCGCTACGGCCGATGAACTTGGCGATGGTTGACTCTTCGTTCAGCGGTGCGAGCAACTGAAGTGCGGCCGACGCCGAAGTGGCTCCGGGAAAGGACAGCATGGCCTCGCGGACGCCCTGCTCCTCGTTGACTTCTTCGTGTGTTGCCACCATTCCGAGATGTTCGGTGTACCAGGCGATGGCGACATCGAGGTCCGGCACAGCGATGCCGACGTGGTCGATAGCCGTCACCAGGTCGGATCGGAGTGGGGTACTCGTGGGAGACTGCGTGGTGGAGGTCATGCAGTCGACGTTAGCGTCAGCTGGATCGAATCGCTCACTGGGGCTGTTGTAGAGATCGACGACTCACTTTTCGTGCAATTGGTTGGAGGAACATTGTGACTACTTCTGTCATCATCGCCGGGGCTCGCACACCGGTAGGCAAGCTGTCCGGGGCGTTGAGGGATCTGTCCGGTTCGGACCTCGGCGGTATCGCGATAAAGGGTGCGCTCGAGAAGGCCGGTGTCGCCCCGGACCTCGTCGAGTACGTCATCATGGGCCAGGTTCTCACCGCAGGTGCAGGTCAGATCCCAGCTCGTCAGGCCGCTGCTGCCGCCGGTATTCCGATGGATGTTCCCGCGCTGACCATCAACAAGGTGTGCCTTTCCGGGGTCGACGCGATCGCCCTCGCTGATCAGCTGATCCGGGCGGGCGAGTTCGAGGTCGTCGTTGCCGGCGGTCAGGAGTCGATGACCCAGGCGCCGCATATGCTCGAAAAGTCTCGCGCGGGCTACAAGTACGGCGACGTGACCATGCGTGATCATCTGGCCTACGACGGCCTGTACGACATCTTCACCGATCAGGCGATGGGTGGACTTACCGAATCACGCAACGAAGGCCCCACTGCCAGCACGCGTGAGGAACAGGACGCGTTCGCGGCCGCATCTCATCAACGCGCGGCAGCGGCTTGGAAGAACGGGATCTTCGACGACGAGGTCGTTCCGGTCAGCATCCCGCAGCGCAAAGGTGACCCGATCGTGGTGTCCCAGGACGAAGGCATCCGCGCCGATACGACTACCGATACTCTCGCCAAGCTTCGCCCGGCGTTCAGTAAGACCGGCACGATCACCGCGGGCAATGCCTCGACCATCAACGACGGTGCCGCGGCCGTGATCGTCATGAGCCGTGACAAGGCAGAGAGTCTTGGGCTGAGGTGGATTGCCGAGATCGGCGCGCACGGCGTCGTCGCAGGTCCGGATTCTTCGCTGCAGAGCCAGCCCGCTCGGGCGATCGCCAAGGCGTGCGCCAAAGAGGGGATCGACCCGAAGGATCTCGATCTGATCGAGATCAACGAGGCTTTCGCTGCGGTCGGTATCGCCTCCACCCGTGAACTCGGCATCGACGATGCCAAGGTCAACGTCAATGGTGGAGCAATTGCTATCGGGCACCCCCTGGGAATGTCCGGTGCACGTATTGCGCTGCATCTCGCACTCGAGCTCGGACGCCGCGGCGGAGGAATCGGCGCGGCAGCATTGTGCGGTGGCGGCGGACAGGGCGATGCGCTGATCGTTCGGGTACCGAAGTCCTGACGTTCGGTCTGGTCTCACTTCGCGTTCGACGCTTCTGCTGGGGCGTCGAAGTGAGACCAGACCCACTACGCTCTGTCGTAGTCGATCGGGCACAATGGGGCGCATGCTGACCTTCTTCGATCTGAGCACCACGGCCAGGAGATTCCGTTTTTTCGCAGTCCTCGAGGCGTTTACGTGGCTGGGTCTGTTGGTTGGAATGGCCTTCAAGTGGCTGCCCGCGGACGGCAATGAGATCGGTGTCAAAATCTTCGGTCCGATCCACGGCGCGGTGTTCGTGATCTACGTCCTGATCTCGATCCTGACAGCACTCAAACTTCGCTGGGATATCAAGACCAGCGTGCTCGCGCTTCTTGCCAGCATTCCGCCGTTCGGGACCGTCGTGTTCGAGATTTGGGCCACGCGAACAGGCCGTCTCGCCGAGCTGAGCACGTCCGAACCTGCCCTGGCAAAGGGCGCCGGCACGCCCTCGTAGTTCCCGCGAGTACCAGCAGTAGTGAGTCTTCACCGTTAGTGACAAACTGTAGGGCGTGACTCGTCCCGGTTCTCGCTCTTCAGCCCGTCCGCCAACTGCCGTCCCGGCATCCATCGCAGGTGCCGTCGACCTCTCTGCTCTGAAGGATCGTCCGGCGCCGCCGCCTGCTGCTGGAAGCGACGACTCTTCAGCAGGACTGGCTCCTATCGTCGATGTGACGACTGCCAACTTCGAGGCGGAGGTCCTGCAGCGGTCCTCGCAGGTCCCGGTGATCGTAGATCTCGGGTCGGCTCGATCTCCGCAGTCTGCTGCGCTGACTCGGCAACTGGGCCAGCTGGCGCTCGAGGCGGGCGGGGCCTGGGTGCATGCGCGGGTGGATGTCGACAGCAACCCTCAGATCGCGCAAGCCTTCGGCGTCAAGGCCATTCCTACGGTCATCGCGGTAGCAGCTGGACAGCCGCTCGCTGATTTCGAAGGCTCGCAGCCCGATGAGCAGCTGCGGAAATGGCTCGAGGCTGTCGAGCAGGCGACGGCGGGCAAGCTCACCGGCCCGCTCAACGCGGGCGACGACGCCGGTGAGGATGAACCCGAGCCGGAGGATCCTCGTTTCGTCGCGGCCGAGGAGGCAATCGACGAGGGTGACTTCGTTGCTGCTGAAGCTGCGTATCAGGCGATCATCGACGCCGAGCCGTCGAACACGGAGGCGCTTGCTGCGCTTCGCCAGGTGCGCTTTCTCGCACGAGTCCAACACGTCGATGTCGACGCCGTGGAACGCGCAGACGCTACGCCGTCCGATGTGACGGCTCAGATCGAAGCTGCTGACGTCGAGCTGTCTCAGCAGAAACCAGAAGCTGCGTTCGCCCGACTCATTGCCGGCATCAAGAAGACGGCAGGTGACGAGCGCACGCAACTCAGGACGCGCCTACTCGAACTTTTCGAGCTGTTCGATGCTGCGGATCCGATCGTGGTGGCTGCACGTCGAAAGCTGGCTTCTGCCCTGTACTGATGTAGGGCACCGTGCTGGTCAGCGGTAGCGGGTGTTGCACTGCTCGCGTCCGCCCAGCACTCCCGACCGGAATGCGTCGACGCGAGAGAAGCCGCTGGGAAGCGTCACTCCATCGATGTCGCTGGCGGTCAATCCGTCGCTCAGCAGGCCGGAGACGGCCTCGTCGAGGTCGCCAGGGGAGAGCCACACTTCCAACTCCGAAGTGCTGGTTCTGTTCTCGGCGCTCAGTCCTGCGGTGATGACGCCGGCCAAGCAGGCCGATCGCAACGCAGTCTGCGGGTTGTCGAGCGGTTGGCCTGCCTCGTTCTGGACGGCAAGTGTGTATCGCGAAGCGAACAGCACATATGCGCTGTAGTCGCCGGATACGTTGAGGGGAATGACGTCTCCGCGCCGTGGACGCTCGGCGGTGCCGAACTCGGCGAGGGCGTCGACGTCCACGCCGATGGTGTTGGTCGAGGCGCAGTACGACACCGGCTCGGTCGAAGTGCCGTCCGGGCAATCGGTGTCCGACCCGTCGTAGGTGACAGTGGGTGGGTTCTGCAGTGTCAGCAGGCTTTCGAACGACCTGACGAATGCCTCCAGCGTCTCCACGGTAACCGGAAGCTCGCCGTCGTCGGCGGTGTTGCTGAACTGCTGGGGGAGATCCGCTCGGCGCGATTCGATTTCGGCTTCGTCGATCTCGGTACAGGCCGCCGCCCCGTCGGTGAATCCGATCTGAACTGCGGTGACACGTTCGAAGGCGGTGCCGTGGACCGAATCTGGATCGTTGGGATCCACGTCGCGGACAGCGACGGTCGCAGCGAGTACACCGTTGAGCCCGTCGGAGGTGTTGATGGTGAAATGTGCCGAATCCCCTTCGGCGACATGCCGAATGAAGGCACCAGCGAAGCAATCTGCCTGCTGCTCGGCGACGATCGTCGGGGTGTCCTCGCCGATCAGACCCGACTGATACTGCACGGCATGACCGTATTCGTGTGCGATGACCATGACGACCGACATCGGACCGAAAGCGTCGATCAATGCGGGCAACAAAATCGTTCGATCCCACCCGATGGTGTCGTCGCGAGAGCAGTACGCAGCGTTGGGAATCCCGCCTGTCCGGTCCCCGCAGAACCTGATGCCCTCGTCCTCGTCCTCGCCTGCGTCCCAGGAAATGAGTGCCGACACAGGGGTGAAGGTGCCTTTGAACAGTTCCGGATAGATCTGCGACCAGTACCGCTGGATGTCGTCTATGGCGTCAGTGGCGAGAATGTCCGAATCCGTGCCCTCGGCATTGAGCACCTCGAGCGTCGAATTCGGAGCTCCCGGACGTGGCCCGCTCGGCCCATCCGTGACCGGCAGACCAGCCACGGTGAATGGGTTGTCGTATATCGACACTGCCCGGCCGTCGACCGAGGAGCCACATCCACTCACTACCAACATCGTGATCACGGCGGTCATCCACAGTGTGTGTCGGGTACGACCGCCACTCATTCAACGCTCCAGTTTTATCCAAATCGCGCCATGGGCGGGAAGTGCCACCTCTGCAGACGACGGTCGACCATGCCACGAGTGCGATGTTGCGGTTACTTCTCCGAGATTGCCGATCCCCGAACCCCCGTAGGACTCTGCGTCCGTATTGAGGATCTCGATCCAGCGACCAGGCTCCGGTAGTCCGACACGATAGTCGCCGTGTACGACTCCGGAGAAGTTGAAGATACACGCGACTACAGATCCGTCCGCGCCATAGCGCAAGAAGCTGAGCACGTTGTTCTCGGTGTCGTTGGCATCGATCCACGAATACCCGCTGGGGGACGTGTCCAGAGTCCAGAGAGCAGAGTTCGCCCGGTAGACGGAGTTCAGATCGCTGACCAAGTTCAGTACCCCGCGGTGCAGACCGTCGTCGTTGTTGTCGTCGAGCTGGTACCAGTCGAGCCCGCGCTCCTCGGACCACTCACGGGTCTGACCGAATTCCTGACCCATGAAGAGCAACTGCTTGCCGGGGTGCGCCCACATGTACGCGAGCAGACCGCGCATCCCAGCAGCCTTCGTGAAGTTGTCCCCAGGCATGCGTGACCACAACGTGCCTTTGCCGTGGACGACTTCGTCGTGACTGATCGGCAAGAGGTAATTCTCACTCCACGCGTACACCAACGAGAACGTGATCTCGTGATGGTGAAAGCTGCGATGAATCGGATCGCGCCCGAGGAAGTCGAGCGTGTCGTGCATCCAGCCCATGTTCCACTTCATGTTGAAGCCGAGGCCACCGACACTGGTCGGTCGGGTGACGCCGGGCCACGCGGTGGACTCTTCGGCGACAGTGACGACGCCTCGGTGCTTCTTGTGCACTGTCGCGTTCATTTCCTGCAGAAACGACACGGCTTCGAGGTTCTCGCGGCCACCGTAGATGTTCGGCGTCCAGCCACCCTCGGGACGGGAGTAGTCGAGGTAGATCATGGAAGCGACAGCGTCGACGCGCAGTCCGTCGATGTGAAACTCGTCGAGCCAGTACAGCGCGTTGGCGACCAGAAAGTTTCGCACCTCGCGACGACCGAAGTCGAAGACCAACGTGCCCCAGTCGAGTTGCTCCCCGCGTTGAGGATCCCCGTGCTCGTAGAGCGGACCGCCGTCGAAATTGGCCAGTGCCCACTCGTCTTTTGGGAAGTGAGCGGGCACCCAGTCGACGAGGACGCCGATGCCTGCCTCGTGCAGGTGATCGACGAAGAAGCGAAAATCGTCGGGGCTGCCGAACCGTGAGGTCGGGGCGTAGTAGGACGTCACCTGGTAGCCCCACGATCCACCGAACGGGTGCTCGGCGACCGGCAACAACTCGACGTGGGTGAATCCGGTTTCGAGCATGTACTCGGCCAGTTGCACGGCCAATTGGCGATAGTCCAAGCCGGGACGCCAAGATGCCAAGTGGACTTCGTAGACGCTCATCGGTGCCCGAGTCGGCTCGATCTCCGCGCGTGCTGCGAGCCAGTCGTCGTCGGACCATTCGAACGTGGAGCCGGCGACGACCGATCCGGTGGCAGGTGGAATCTCGGTGGCGAAAGCCATCGGGTCGGCCTTGTCACGCACGACACCGTCGGAACCGTGGACGCGATACTTGTAGATGGTTCCAGGTCCGACATCAGGAACGAACAGCTCCCAGACACCGGTCGATCCGAGCGCACGCATGGGCCAACTCTGGCCCGACCACCCGTCGAAGCTTCCGACTACGGTCACGCCCGCGGCGGCCGGCGCCCATACTGCGAACGAGGTGCCGCTGACGTCGCCGTCCGGGGTGGTGTAATTCTGCTCGTGGGCACCGAGGATGTCCCACAGTCGCTCGTGCCTGCCCTCGCCGAACAGGTGCAGGTCCAGTTCTCCCAGCGTGGGGAGGAATCGGTAACCGTCGGCGGACTCGACGGTGGCTCCGCCGGGCCAGGTGACGACGAGTCGGTAGTCCATCAAATCGGTGAACGGTACGACGACGCTGAACACGCCATGCGCAACATGGGTCAACGGATGGTCGACGCCGCCGATGCGCGCGATAACCGACTCTGCGTTCGGCTCGAGCGCACGGATGGCCGTTCCGCCGGGCACTGGGTGCGCGCCGAGCACCGAGTGCGGATCGTAGTGTCTGCCTTGGGCGAGCAGTTCGAGATCATTGCTGCTCGGTGAGGCAATGTCGGTTGTCGTCGGCTTATCGGTCACGATTTTCCCACTCACTTCCGGTTGCCGCGGTATGCCAGTTCGAGCCGTGCCGGATACGGAATCGGCGGTAGCGCCAATATGTGCGCCACTGACTTCCACGGTTCCAATCTGACGAAGTTGGTCTGTCCCCAATTGAATTGCTGGCCACTGACTTCGTCGGTGACGGTGAGGCTGTCATGCCAGTCGTGTCCGAGCGCAGGCATGTCCAACCAGATGGTGCCTTCTTCCGGTCCGAACGGATCGAGGTTGATCACCACGAGTACCGAGTCGCCGGTGACCGGATCGAACTTCGAGTAGGCGATCAGCGCGTCGTTGTCGACATGATGAAAATGGATGTTGCGCAACTGTTGTAGGGCCGGATGCGCCCGTCTGATCGAATTCAGTGTCGCCAACCACGGCTCCAGTGATTCTCCTCGTGCCAGTGCGCCATCGAAGTCTCGGGGACGGAGTTGGTACTTTTCCGAATCGAGATACTCCTCGCTGCCTGGACGCACGGCTTGGTGCTCGAACAATTCGTAACCCGAGTACACACCCCACGTGGGCGACAGGGTGGCCGCCAGCGCAGCACGAAGCGCGAACATTCCGGGCCCGCCGGTCTGAAGGCTTTCGTGAAGGATGTCCGGGGTGTTGACGAACAGATTCGGCCGCGCATCGTCTGCGCGTCGGGCATGCTCCTCGGCGAACTCGGTGAGCTCCCACTTGGCAACCCGCCACGTGAAGTACGTGTAGGACTGCGTGAAGCCACGCTTGGCCAACCCGTACATCCGCGCAGGCCTGGTGAAAGCCTCGGCGAGGAACAGCACCTCCGGATGAGACTTCTTGATCTCGGCGATGAGCCATTCCCAGAAATCCGGCGGCTTGGTATGTGGATTGTCCACTCGGAAGATTTTGACTCCCAAGGCAATCCAATGTCGAGTGACGCGCAGAACCTCGTTGTAGATGCCGCGGCGATCGTTGTCGAAGTTGACCGGATAGATGTCCTGGTACTTCTTGGGGGGATTCTCCGCGTAGGCGATCGTGCCGTCGGGGAGGACTGTGAACCACTCCGGATGGGTCGCCGCCCACGGGTGGTCCGGGGCTGCCTGAAGCGCCAAATCGATAGCGACCTCGAGGTCGAGTGCCTCGGCTGCCTCCACGAACGCCCGAAAGTCGTCTTCCGTACCGAGCTCGGGATGGATCGCGTCGTGCCCGCCGTCTTTGGATCCGATGGCCCACGGTGAACCGACGTCGTGCGGCGCCGGGGTCAGCGTGTTGTTCGGGCCTTTCCGATTGATCTCCCCGATCGGATGGATCGGCGGAAGGTAGACGACATCGAATCCCATGCCGGCAATGCGGGGGAGTTGCTCGATAGATGTGGCGAACGTGCCGTGACGCGGTGTGCCATCTTCGTTCCATCCACCTGTCGACCGGGGAAAGAACTCGTACCAGGCGCCGTTGAGCGCGCGATTGCGGTCCACCCAGACGTTGATGGCGGGGGAGCGCGTCACCAGTTCGCGCAGCGGGTACTGGTGCAGAAGATCGGCCACTGCCGGTGTGAATGCCGAAGCGACGCGAGCCGGGAGCTGACGGTCGGTGTCGCGCAGCGCAGTGACGACGTCGGCAAGAAGCGCTCGTTCCTCGCTGGGCACACCTTTGGCAGCGCGCTCGAAAACCCGTGCACCGATTTCCAAGTCGTTGGCCAACTCGGTGGCGCTCTGACCCACACCGAGTTTGGCTTCGAGTGCATGCTTCCATGTCTCGACGGGATCGCTCCACGCCTCGATTCGGCAGATCCAGTAACCGGGGGCGCTCGGAGTGAAGAGTGCGTCGAACGTGTCGGGTTCGCTGCCCGGGGTCATGGTGATGCGTAGTGGGGTCCGGACTCCGGGGCCACGAACGGCGAGTGTTGCGGCCACCGCGTCGTGACCTTCTCGCCACACATCCGCCGAAACCGGAAATGCTTCGCCTACCACCGCTTTCGCGGGGTATTTTCCGGTGCTCGTGTCTGGAAGGACATTGTCGATACCGAGTCGACCTGTCACTTCACACTCCGTTCTTCGCTCCGTTCGGCCGTTCGCATCGGGTGCGACGGCCGACTAACTGATGGTCGGCGTGCTCTCGTGAACAACCGTAGTGCAGACGGCGACGCTGTGCCTGTGTCAGCGGCCTCCGTCAGCGATTTTCGGTCGTCCGTCGGGCGTTCCCCGCCAGTGGCACCGGCGGGTCCGTCCATGTGACGGACGAGGTGGGTAGGGTTCGATTCGTGAAAGCCTTGCGTCGGTTCACTGTCCGAGCCCACCTGCCCGAACGTCTGAATACCCTAGCGGAGCTTTCGACAAACCTCCGCTGGTCGTGGCACCCACCTACTCGACAACTCTTCGAGGAGATCGACCCTGCGCTCTGGGCCGAACTCGACCGCGATCCCATCGCTCTGCTCGGAGCGGTCGCGCCGAAGCGCCTGGAAGAACTTGCAGACGATCCGACTTTCGTCGACCGCCTTGCGGTAGTGTCCGGCGATCTGTCGGACTACCTGACTCGTCCACTCTGGTTCCAGAAGAAGCAGCGCACCGATTCTTCGCTGCCCACCGGCATCGGTTACTTCTCGATGGAGTTCGGTGTCAGCGAGGTCCTGCCCAACTACTCGGGCGGACTCGGCATCCTTGCGGGCGACCATCTCAAAGCTGCGTCCGACTTGGGTCTGCCGTTGATCGGAGTCGGCCTTCTCTACAGATCCGGATACTTCCGGCAGTCACTGACCGCCGACGGATGGCAGTCCGAGCGCTACCCATCGCTCGATCCGCAGGGCCTGCCCCTGCGTCTGCTCACCGACTCGTCCGATGCCCCGGTCCTCATTCACGTGTCGATGCCGGGAGAGCGAGTCCTGCGAGCTCGGGTATGGATCGCGCAGGTCGGACGCGTCCCATTGCTGTTGCTGGACTCCGATATCGCGGACAACGATCCGGAACTTCGAGGCGTGACCGATCGCCTGTACGGCGGAGACCAGGACCACCGCATCAAGCAGGAGATTCTGGCCGGAATCGGCGGGGTACGTGCCATTCGAGCGTATACGCACGCGCACGGCCTGCCGGACCCCGAGGTGTTCCACATGAACGAGGGGCACGCAGGGTTCCTCGGCGCCGAACGCATCCGCGAACTCGTCACCGGCGAAGGACTGGACTTCGACTCCGCCCTCGCATCGGTGCGAGCAGGAACCGTGTTCACCACCCACACGCCGGTGCCTGCCGGCATCGACCGGTTTCCGGCCGATCTGGTCCGGCACTACTTCGGCAGCGACGCCTCCGCCGACTCGGCCTTGCTGCCAGGTCTGCCGATGGACCGCATTCTGGCGCTGGGCGGTGAGCCCGATCGGTCGGTGTTCAACATGGCGCACATGGGCCTTCGCCTGGGCCAACGCGCCAACGGTGTCTCGAAGCTGCACGGGATCGTCAGCCGGGGCATGTTCAACGATCTGTGGCGTGGATTCGATGTATCGGAGGTACCGATCGGCTCGGTCACCAATGGTGTTCACGCACCCACCTGGGCCGCGCGCGAGTGGATGGAGCTGGCGAACGACACCGTCGGTGCCGATGCGCTGGAGGAAGCACGCGGCTGGGAACAGTTGCAGAACGTCCCGTCCGAAAAACTGTGGTCGACGCGAAACGATCTTCGGGGTCAACTCGTCGACGAAGTGCGCCGTCGGGTACATCGATCGTGTGTGGAGCGAGGCTCGACCGAGGCTGAACTTGGTTGGACGTCAGGGGTTTTCGATCCGAACGTGTTGACGGTCGGGTTCGCGAGGCGAGTGCCGACCTACAAGCGTCTGACATTGATGCTGCGCGAACCGGAACGGCTGAAGAGGCTGCTGCTCGATCCGGACCGTCCAGTGCAATTGGTCGTTGCCGGAAAGTCCCATCCCGCGGACGACGGTGGCAAGGCCCTCATCCAGCAGATAGTTCGGTTCGCCGATGCCGCAGATATTCGCCATCGCATCGTGTTCCTACCGGACTACGACATGTCAATGGCTCGATACCTCTACTGGGGCTGCGACGTCTGGCTCAACAACCCACTTCGCCCACTCGAAGCCTGCGGAACCTCGGGCATGAAGTCCGCATTGAACGGCGGTCTCAACCTGTCCATCCGCGACGGATGGTGGGACGAGATGTACGACGGCGAGAACGGTTGGGCCATACCGACCGCCGACGGGGTGACTGACGAGAGTCGCCGCGACGACCTCGAAGCCTCAGCGCTCTACGAGTTGCTGGAGCAGTCCGTGTTGCCCAAATTCTACGACCGCACCGACGGTGTGCCGACTCGCTGGATCGAGATGGTTCGCCACACCCTCGAGCATCTGGGGCCGAAGGTGCTGGCGTCGAGGATGGTTCGTGACTACACGCTCGGTTACTACGCACCGGCCGCGACCGCGGCGCGCACAGTCGACCGCGACGAGTACGCAGGCGCGAAGGATATCGCAGCGTATCGCCGACGGGTCGAGGATGCCTGGCATTCCGTCGAGGTCGTACAGGTCGACAGTGAAGGCCTGCCCGACACCCCTGTCATCGGCGCGAAGCTCACCTTGCGGGCGTACGTCCGGCTCGGCGGTCTTTCGCCGTTGGACGTCGTCGTTCAGGCGGTGCTCGGCCGGGTTACCGACGACGAGGATCTGACCGATACCCGAACGGTGGCTATGACGCATTCAGGAACGGATTCGCTCGGCGAGGTCTTCGAGACCGACACAGCTCTGCCGGTCAGCGGGGCAGTCGGTTACACCGTGCGAGTGCTGCCGCACCATCCACTGTTGGCCGGTGATGCCGAACTGGGTCTGGTGAAATCGCCGAATCCGTAACCCGCCTCGGTTCTGCGAAGGTGGCTACCTTCCGGAAAGCCGGGTGAGAGCTTTGCGCACTACCTCAGGGTCGGACGTCTCCCAGAACGGGGGAAGCGAGGCCCTGAGGTAGCCGCCGTAGCGAGCCGTCGCAAGTCGTGGGTCGAGCATAGCGACGACGCCTCTGTCGTCGACGCTGCGCAGTAACCGGCCGACGCCCTGTGCGAGCAGGAGCGCGGCATGATTGGCGGCGACCGAGAGAAAGCCGTTGCCGCCACGGGACTCCACTGCCTGTTGCCGGGCCACCAGTAGCGGGTCGTCCGGTCTGGGGAACGGGATCCGATCCAGGATCACCAGGCTGAGCGATGGACCGGGAACGTCCACTCCTTGCCATAGCGACAGGGTGCCGAAGAGCGAGGTTGATTCGTCCTCGGCGAACTTGGTGACCAACGCGCCCGTGGAGTCGTCGCCCTGGCACAGGATCGGTGTGTCCAGTCGCTCGCGCATCTCTTCGGCGGCAGTCTTCGCCGCGCGCATCGAGGAGAACAAGCCCAGTGTCCGGCCACCAGCAGCACTGACCAGTGCCTCTATTTCGTCCAAGTACTCGGCGGACAAGCCGTCACGGCCGGGAGGCGAAAGATGTTTGGCCACATACAGAATGCCGGCCTTCGCATGGTCGAACGGGGACCCGACGTCGAGCGAATTCCAATGAATCGACGCGGTGTCGGACGGTGCCTGAGCGCCCGACGCCATAGCAGTGTCGCTGCGTGCGGAATTCTGGGCCGGAAGACCCCAATTGATGGCGAGTCCGTCGAACGAGCCGCCGACCGTCAGCGTCGCCGAAGTCAACACCACGGTCGACTCGGCGAAGAGTCGGCTGCGCAGTAGACCCCCGACCGACAGAGGCGCTATTCGGACGGTGCGTTTGACGTTCCCACGGAAGTCGTCGACTGCATGCCAGACGACGTCCTTACGTTTGGCAGGGTCCGGTTCGTCGAAGGCGGTGAGTACTCTTACCGCGCTGTCGTGGACTTCGTCGATGGCCACGAGGGCCGCATTGCGCGCGGCGGCGGCTTCCGGGTCCGAGGCCGCCATGCTCTGCTTCTGCGGACCGATCGCGGTACGAACGGCCCAGGCGGAGTCTCGAACAGAGGCCAGGGCGGGCCCCACCCCGTCCGGGAGAGCCGACCATCGGCCGGACGGGAGGCTGTCGAGAATCTCAGCCCAGTTGTCCGCCGCGCCGTCGAGTGCGTCGACGATCTCCTCCTCGATCAGCTTGGAGCACCGTCGAGCAGCAGCGGTGACCGTGGCGGCAGACAGTTCCGAAGTGGCAACGCCGGTGACTCGATCGACGAGTTCGTGCGCTTCGTCGATGACCACCACGTCGTGTTCGGGAAGATGCTGGATTCCGGTGATGGCATCGATGGCCAGCAGTGCGTGGTTGGTGACCACGACGTCCACCTGTGACGCTTCGGTGCGTGCGCGCTCGGCGAAGCAGTCCTCGCCGACGGGGCATCGAGACTTGCCGAGGCATTCACGTGCGGTGACGCTGACCTGCCGCCATGCCTGATCGCTGACCCCAGGGACGACGTCGTCACGGTCGCCGGTGTCGGTGTCGGAAGACCACTGCGTGAGCCGCACGACCTCGCGGCCGAGGCGGGAGATGGCGAACGCGTCGAAGAGTTCTGCGTCGGGCTTCTCCTCGGATGCTCCGGTGTGGATCTTGTTCATGCACAGATAGTTGTTGCGGCCCTTGAGTATTGCGAACTTCGGCCGCCTACCGATGGCATCCTTCAGTGCATCCGCCAGTCGTGGGAGGTCACGGTCCACGAGCTGACGTTGCAACGCGATGGTTGCTGTCGAGACGACGACGGTGCGCCCGGACTCGACAGCATGTCTGATGCTCGGCACGAGGTACGCCAGCGATTTACCGGTTCCGGTCCCAGCCTGCACGGCCAGGTGCTCCCCGGTGTCGATCGAGTGCGCGACGGCCGATGCCATCGTGAGCTGATTGCTGCGTTCCTTGCCTCCCAGCGAGTGCACCGCGGCCTTCAGTAGGGCGGGAACTGTGGGGAGCTCGGTCTTCGACGGCACCGCAGAAGACTACTGCCACTCACCGACCGGATGCGCCATCGACACCGTCCGGCCACTGCCACTGCCACTGCCGCTGCCGCGGGCGACGGTTCACGCGGGGGGTGCGATGAACCGCGTCGACAGTGCAGGTTCGCCCTGCGAAAGTTTGAGTCCTTCCCACGGAAGACTGACGAGCCGCACTGCGAGCAGTTCTCGTGCAGCGTCCAGTCCCGGTAGCGACGGTTCTTGCACACCGCCGCGCACCAGGGGCCGACACAGGTCGATGGCGTCGAGTCCGTCGTCGATCACCGGCGTGCTGCCCACTGGATACACGATTTCTTCGACCGCAGTTCCCGTGGCGCGTGTGGTTCGGATCGCGGCCTTGGCGCCCCCGCGGGACTCCTTGTGGCTGCTGCGTTTGGCGACGGGACGCCCGTCGACCGTCACCAGCTTGTAGACCATGCCCGCGGTGGGCGCCCCCGATCCGGTCACCAGAGAGGTACCGACGCCGTAGCTGTCCACCGGTTCGGCGCGCAGTGCGGCGATCGCATACTCGTCGAGATCACCCGATACGACAATCTTCGTTTCCGTCGCACCGAGGTCGTCGAGTTGACGGCGGACCTGCCGGGCGAGCACTCCGAGGTCTCCGGAATCGATGCGAACTCCGCCCAGACCGGTACCGGCGACCTCGACGGCATTGGCGACACCGGCAGTGATGTCGTAGGTGTCGACCAGCAGCGTCGTGCCGACCCCCAGATTACGAACCTGCGCGGCGAAGGCGGCCTTCTCGTTCGGACCATCGGCGTCGGTGTAAAGGAGGGTGAAGGCGTGCGCCGAAGTTCCGGCCCCGGGGACGCCGTGGCGTCGTACTGCTTCGAGATTCGACGTCGCGGTGAAGCCGGCGATGTAGGCGGCGCGTGAGGCCGCGACGGCGCCTTCTTCATGAGTGCGACGCGAACCCATCTCGATGAGCGGGCGAGTACCCGCGGAGTTCGCCATACGTGCGGCCGCCGACGCTATTGCGCTGTCGTGGTTGAGAATCGACAGGGCGAGAGTTTCCAGCACGACGCATTCGGCGAAGGTTCCGTGTACCGACAGCACCGGTGAACCGGGGAAGTACAGTTCGCCTTCTCGATAGCCGTCCACGTCGCCACCGAAAGAATAGTTCTCGAGCCACTCGAGGGTCTTGGTCGGAAGGAAGGCCGCGAGCGGCTCGATCTCGGCCGGCCCGAAGCGGAATCGTGTCAGTGCCTCGAGGAACCTGGCAGTACCGGCGACGACGCCGTATCGCCGACCGTTCGGCAGCCGCCGCGCGAAGACCTCGAAACTGCACGGTATGTGCGCAGAACCGTCGGCAAGCGCGGCCGAGAGCATGGTGAATTCGTATTGGTCCGTCATCAGCGCGGTACTGCGTTCATGGTCGCAAAAGTCCGGCTTGGAGATCGAGGCGTCGGTCACGGAGACAACAGTACGAGGCCTAGGGGTGAAGGTGTGTACTACAGCTCCCGCGTCGTACCCTGAGAGGTATGGCTTCATCGACGGCACGACCGAGCGTGGGCAGAGCGGTCGCGGTACCGAAATCGTCGATTTCACCGTCGGCGGCATCCCCCCAGGCGGTACCAGCGGAAACCGAAGTGGTGGCAAGGGACGAGGCACACGATGTGCCCTGGGTGACCATCGTCTGGGACGACCCGGTCAACCTCATGCACTACGTCACCTTCATTTTTCAGAAGTTGTTCGGATACAGCAAAGCGAAAGCCACCGACCTGATGATGCAGGTTCATTCGGAAGGTAAGGCAGTCGTCTCGAGCGGTGAGCGCGATGCGATGGAGAACGACGTGCGCAAACTGCATGCGGCCGGTTTGTGGGCCACGATGCAACAGGACAAATAGGGCAACCAGACACGTACGGGCCTCGAGACAGCAGGCCAGGCATCCAAGGACGGGGCAGAAGAGCGCAGTGCGCATGTGGAGCAGAAAGAACTCACTGAGCGGGGTCAAGATCCGCTCGGATATGGACGCCAGAGAAGCGACTGTGCTCAGATCGCTCGTGGAATCGGTAGTCGGTCTTCTCCGCGATCGAGAAGCCGATGCCCCGACGGACGAGCTGGCGGCCATGACGGGTCTACGAACCGGCCACAGCAGTCCACCCGAAGATGCAGCGCTCGCGCGGCTATTGCCGGAATTTCATCGCCCGGATTCCGGTTCCGATACGGCCAACCTCAATGGCGCGCTTCGCGGATTGCACGAGCCGGAGATCATCGACGCCAAGCTCGCTGCAAGCCGAGTCATCCTCGACACGATTCCGTCGAACGGCGGAAAAGTCGTCCTGACCCCCGCACAGGCGGAGTCCTGGCTGATGGGCCTCAACGACGTAAGGTTGGCGCTCGGAACCACCTTGGGTATCGACGCCGACACTCCTGAGGTTCTCGACGAGGGGGATCCACGGGCTCCCCATCTCGATGTGTACCACTGGCTGACCTGGATGCAGGATTCCCTCGTTCAGGTCCTCATTCCGTAGGAGTACCTGTTGGGGACGGGTCCGAAGGATGCACTGACCGATGTGTCAGGCTTACTGGTGGGGCATCACCACGAGATCGATCCGGCTGCCGAACTCGGGTCCGGCGCGGCTACCGGCTGCACGGTGATCCGCGCTCTCGGCGGCGCCGTCGCCGCAGTCGACGTTCGGGGAGGTGGTCCCGGCACCCGTGAGACCGATCTGCTCGATCCGAGCCATTCGGTGCAGCAGGTCAACGCCGTTCTCCTCACCGGTGGAAGCGCATACGGACTCGCTGCCGCCGACGGTGTCATGCGATGGCTCGAAGAGCACGGACACGGAATTGCCATGGGTAGCCCGGACCAGGTGGTACCGATCGTTCCTGCGGCGGTCATCTTCGATCTGCCGGTAGGGGATTGGTCCATCCGGCCTACCGCCGACTTCGGATATCGCGCAGCAGCGGCCGCTCGAGCCGATTTCGCGACCGGTTCGGTAGGCGCAGGCGTCGGTGCTCGCGCGGGGGTGCTCAAAGGAGGCGTCGGCACGGCGAGCACCGTCATCGAGGGAGGACCTGCCGACGGCATCACCGTCAGTGCACTGATCGTCACCAATCCGGTCGGTTCGGTGTTCGATCCCCGAACCGGACTTCCGTGGGGAGTCGGGTCGGAAGGGCCCGATGCGTACCGGATGCGCAAACCCGACGTGCACGAGGTGTGGAAAGCCAATGCACTTGCACCCAAGGGCACCGCCCTCAATACGACGATCGGTGTCGTAGGCACCGATGTGGATCTGAGCGCGGCGTCGTGCAAGCGCGTGGCCGTCGCCTCTCACGACGGCCTGGCACGGGCGATCAGACCTGCCCACTCGCCACTCGACGGCGACACGATTTTCGCGCTCTCGACCGGCACGAGGAAGGTCGTCACCGAAACTGCCATGCCCAAGGCATTTTCCTCCGACCTGCCGGTTCTCGACGCAGTGTGCGCGGTTGCGGCCGATGTCGTCGAGCGGGCCATTGTGCATGCATTGCTCGACGCGACCTCGATCGCCGGTATTGCGACGTACCGTCAGATTTTTCCGTCGGCCTTTGCGCCCTGACCACAGCGGTAGACTTCGAAGGGCAGACCACCTCCCCGGTGCGTGTATATCGGGGCTGGAAGAAAGGCCTAGTTCTGTGACGACGAACCCTTACCTTCCCGTTGCCGCACCCAAACGCCCACTGTGGCGGCAGGCCGCGATGTTGATGGGCTCGTTCGTCGTGCTGCTGTGGGTCATCGAGATCATCGACGTCGCTTCGGGTAGTCGCGTCGAGCAGGCGGGGATCAACCCGCGCAGTGTGGACGGTTTGTGGGGAATTCTGTTCGCGCCGGTGCTGCACGACGACTGGGCCCACCTGATCGCGAATACTCTTCCGGTTCTGATTCTCGGATTCCTCGTTCTGCTTTCCGGGCTGGCGCGTGGTCTGACAGCCACGGGCATCATCTGGGTCGTCGGCGGTGTCGGTACGTGGTTGATCGGCGGTAGCAACTCGAACCACATCGGCGCATCGGTTCTCATCTTCGGTTGGATCGCGTATCTGCTGACGCGGGGAATTTTCACCAGAAACTTGGGCCAACTTGCCGTCGGCGTCGTGGTGTTCGTCATCTACGGCGGCGCGCTGTGGGGCGTATTGCCGAGTACACCTGGGGTGTCGTGGCAAGGCCACCTCTTCGGCGCAGTCGGAGGAGTCCTTGCGGCGTGGGTCTTGTCCTCCGATGCCCGCGAGGCGCGTAAGCAGAAATCTCTCGGCTGAGTCTCTCCGCCGACATCGCCACAACGCGCAGAGTGGTGGTTAACTTCGTAAAAACGTGTCGAACGTTTCGGTGCCGGGCGTCGACGTGGCAGCATGACGTACATGCGAATTACCGTCCTGGGATGTTCGGGGAGTGTGTCAGGGCCTGATTCCCCCGCGTCGGGTTACCTGCTCGACGAACCGGGAACATCGCCTGTCGTGCTCGACTTCGGTCCTGGCGTGCTCGGTGCGCTGCAGAAATACGCAGATCCCGGTGACGTCAGTGTGTTCTTGTCCCATCTACATGCAGATCACTGTCTCGATGTGCCGGGGCTCCTGGTCTGGCGTAGATACCACCCGAATCCGCCTGCGGGGCGCGCACTCGTATACGGGCCGAAAGACACCGCTTTCCGGCTCGGCGTCGCCTCTGCCGAATGCGGTGGCCAGATCGACGACATGTCCGACACGATCGATCTGCGTCGCTGGCAGGACGGCCGAACCATCGAACACGGACAGCTCACCGTGCACACCCGCCAGGTCTATCACCCGCCGGAGTCCTACGGCATGCGGATCACGACAGGGGCGGGGAAGCTGTTCGCGTACACGGGGGACACGGGAATGTGCCAGGCAGTCCGCGATCTCGCTCACGGTGCCGACGTGCTGTTGTCGGAAGCATCGTGGACGCACCGTTCCGACCGCCCGCAAGGTATCCATCTGTCCGGGACCGAGGCTGGGCAGCTGGCACGTGAGTCCGGCGTGGGTGAGCTGTTGCTGACTCACATCCCGCCGTGGACTTCCAGGGAAGATGTCATCGCGGAAGCGAAGGCCGAGTTCAGTGGTCCGGTGCACGCCGTCCAGCCGGGCGATGTCTTCACCGTCTAGGTCAGGGTTAAGCTTGCTTCCGTGTCCAGACGAGAAGACGGCCGAGCGGACGACGAGCTCCGCAACATCAAGATCACCCGCGGATTCACCGACAACCCGGCAGGATCGGTGCTGGTGGAGTTCGGAAACACGCGGGTCATGTGCACCGCGAGCGTCGAGGAGGGTGTTCCTCGCTGGCGTAAAGGCTCGGGCCTCGGTTGGCTCACCGCCGAATACGCGATGCTCCCCGCCGCAACCCATACCCGCAGCGGACGTGAGTCCGTCAAGGGCAAGGTCGGTGGGCGGACCCAGGAGATATCCCGCCTCGTCGGCCGGTCGCTGCGCGCATGCATCGACCTTGCCGCTATCGGTGAGAACACCATCGCGATCGACTGCGACGTACTGCAGGCAGACGGCGGAACCCGTACCGCGGCCATCACCGGCGCATTCGTTGCACTGTCCGACGCCGTCACCTACCTGCGTGCGGCCGGTCGACTCGCGGACCCGCAGCCGATTTCCTGTGCCATCGCAGCGGTGAGCGTCGGCGTCGTCGACGGCCGTGTTCGGCTGGATCTGCCCTACGAGGAAGATTCGCGAGCCGAGGTCGACATGAACGTCGTAGCTACCGACACCGGCACTCTCGTCGAGATCCAGGGCACCGGAGAGGGCGCTACGTTCCCAAGGACCACTCTCGACAAGCTGCTCGATTCAGCTCTCGCAGGCATCGAGAAGATTTTCGAGGTGCAGCAGGCTGCACTTGCCGAGCCGTACCCCGGCGTGCTTCCCGAACCTGCCGTCGACGCACCGAAGAAGAAGTTCGGTGGCTGACACCAAGCTTCTCGTCGCGAGCCGCAACGCCAAGAAGCTACAGGAGTTGCGTCGAGTGCTCGATGGCGCGGGAGTCCTCGGAATCGAACTGGTCGGATTGGACGAGGTGCCCGAGTTCCCAGAGGCACCCGAGACCGGTTCGACGTTCGAGGAAAATGCGCTCGCCAAGGCCCGCGACGGCGCGGCTGCGACCGGGCTCGCTTGTGTTGCAGATGATTCCGGTCTCGAAGTCGACGCATTGAACGGTATGCCGGGTGTGCTGTCGGCAAGATGGTCCGGAGTACACGGAGACGACGGCGCCAACACCTCGTTGCTTCTGGCGCAGCTGGGCGACGTACCCGACGAGCGTAGGGGTGCAGGTTTCGTCTCTGCCTGCGCGCTGGTCGTTCCCGGCGGCGTCGAGGCCGTCGTTCGAGGTGAATGGCGTGGCATGATTGAACGAGAGCCGTTGGGCGAGAATGGTTTTGGCTACGATCCGGTGTTCGTTCCCGAAGGGGAAAGTAGATCGGCGGCAGAACTGAGTCCGCAAGAGAAAGATGCCTCCTCGCATCGAGGGCGTGCATTGACATTGCTGATTCCTGCACTCGAGACGCTTACCGGGTAGAGACTGGTCTCGTGAAACGAACTGTCGTGGCCGCGGTCCTGGTGGCTGCTGGAATGCTTGCTGCACCGGTCCCGGCGGGAGCGTCCCCGGTGCAGAACTCGTTCGCCGAGGCGACGCTGTACTCCATCGCACACCCGGGATCGAGCCCTTCGGGTGCCAACGATTACGCGTGCGTCCCGAGTGCCGAACACCCGGAACCGGTCGTGCTCGTTCACGGGTTCCTCGAGAACTCCTACGACAACTGGGCATCGATGGCGCCGATGCTGAAAGCCGAAGGTTACTGCGTCTTTGCGCTCGATTACGGAGCGCCCGAAGGCATTCCGTTCGGCGGTCTGGGTTCGCTCGAGGACAGCGCAGCCGAACTGGGGCGGTTCGTCGACACCGTCCGGACCTCGACGGGCGCGCACAAGGTCGCCATCGTCGGGCATTCGAAAGGTGGGACCGTACCGCGCTACTACGTCCGGTTTCTCGGGGGAGTGGAGTACGTAGCTCGGATCGTCGCGCTGTCGCCGCCGAACTATCCGACTCCGGGCCCACCTCCCGACGAGGCTCTTCAGCGTCTCAACGAGGGTAGTGACACCTATCCCGGAGTCGAGCACACGACGATCGTGACTCGCTACGACCAGGTTGTGCCCTATGAGGCGTCATTGCTGACGGGGGAGGGAAACACGAACGTCGTGCTTCAAGACCTGTGCCCAGGCAACGTCACCGAGCACACTGGAATCTCCTATGACCCTCTTGCACAGCAGGTGGTATCGAACGCGCTGGGCGGTTCCGATCTCACCGCTGTCGGGTGCTGAACGGTTTCAGACCCCGAAATCGCGCTTGACCTGCGTCGTTCGCCAATGCTCCACGAAAAACGACAGGAACGGAACCGTGCCGGCGAGCAAGGTCCCGATGGTGCGCAACGCAGGCCAGCGAACCTTGATAGCGAGATCTACCGTCAGGATGAGGTAGACGAGATAAACCCAGCCATGCACCACGGCAATCCATGTCGGCAGATTCTCGACACCGAAGATGTACTTGGCGACGACCTCGACTGTGAGAACGAGTAGCCAGATGCCGGTCGCATAGGCGAGCACCCGGTAGCGCAGGAGTGCGGAAGCAATCTTCTTCGTCTTTTCGGTTGATGCAGATTGCTGTGGTGCCGTGCTCACTTGGTGCTCCTGTCGGACTCGCGGGAGCGATCGAGCTCCGCAAGATAGCTGTTGTACTCGAGAAGTTGGCGGGCCTCGGGATCTTCGAGGTCATCCTCCACCGGAGCCACCGGTCGCTGGGGGAGCAGATCCGCGGGAACTTCACGCACGACCTGTTCGGCAACGCCGTCGTTCTCCGCGTCCTCCGGAGCGTCGGCCTCGTCTTCGAGCTGTACGAATTTGCGGTACGCGTAGACAACGAATGCAGCAAACAGAGGCCACTGGAACGCGTAACCCAGGTTTTGGCCGTCGCCGCCGACGGCTTCGAAACGCTCCCACTGCCACCAGCCCAGGGCCAGGCAACCGAGCGCCGAGACGATCACCAGAGCGATGAGCGCCGGGCGGCGTTGAGTGTGGGTTTTCGACACCCCCCGACGGTACCCGAGTATCTACTACCTCAGGTAGTTCGGTGGGGGTCGTCACTGATAGTGGTGCGCGAGGGGGGACTTGAACCCCCACGTCCTGAGACACTGGAACCTAAATCCAGCGCGTCTGCCAATTCCGCCACTCGCGCGAGTGCTGTGCAAGTCTACAACGCCGAATCCCGACGCAAACGCAGGTACATCCCCGGCTCGCCGTACAGCGTACTGTGCGGGGTGTGGCAAGCAAGAAAGCGACCGTTTTCGATCCAGCGCGCACCCTCGCCCTGTTGTGGCGAGTGGACGAGAAGCCGAGTCGCAGCGGTTTGAGTATCGATGCGATCGTCGACGCCGCAATCGAGATCGCGGACGCCGACGGGATCGATGCAGTGTCGATGCGAGGTGTCGCCGATCGGCTCGGCGTCGGTGCGATGTCTCTCTATACGCACGTTCCGGGGCGCGAGGAGCTTGCCGATCTGATGATCGATTCTGCTGTTGCGTCGTTGTATTCGAGTGTCGCCGAACCCACCTCGGCGACCGAAAATTGGCGTGACGGACTTCGATTCGTCGCGGAGCGGAATTGGCTTCTCTACCAACGTCACCCGTGGATTCTCGATGTCCAGGGTGTGCGTGCTGTGTTGGGTCCGCACACCAACGACAAGTACGAGGCAGAGTTGAGGGTCATCGAAGGCGTCGGGCTCACTGACATCGAAATGGATTCGGTCCTCACCCTTGTCCTGACGCATGTCGCGGGCACCGCACGCGCGCTCGCTCGATTCGACAAGGTTCGCCAGGAATCTGGAATGACGGATGCACAGTGGTGGGCCGCAACGGCGCCCGTCCTGGAGCGCGTCATGAACCACGCTGACTACCCGGTGTCGGCGCGCGTGGGAACCGCTGCCTCGACTTCGTATGGCGCAGTGACTGATCCGGTGCACGAGTACGTGTTCGGAGTCGATTGCATCCTCGACGGCGTGGCCGCGCTGATCGAGAGGGGGGCGCGGCCACGTCCGCACCGATAGTTAGCCGGCAGTCTTCAATTCCGCCCCTTGCCCCGGGAGAGGAAAACGGCGTTGGTAACGCCACACCGCATGTTCGAGCGCTGCACGTTCGACGTTCATGCTCTCTGCGGTCACGGCGAGAAGCATCTCGGCACTCTCGCCGTCGAGCGTTCTGCCGACCGCGTCCGAGGTGAACGCGATCACATGCAGCAGCGAGTCCGGTGTGCGCTCGCCCACGAGGAACAGGGCGCACTCCCACGTTTTCGTTCCGGCCCCGGGGATGGCGGTGAATGCTGCGCGAAGTTCATCCGAAGCGATGAGATCTTCAGCTCGTGCCACGCGGAGTCCGGTCAGTGCCGTCGCGATGCGTGCGGCGCACTCGGCCTTGGTGGTGGAGTTGCCGGCCACCCGCTGCCTGTTCCCGAGAATCTCGGCGAGTTCCTCGGGCTTGTCCACGAGCGCGGCGAGCGCGGCCGGATCGTCCAGAGACTCGCACTGCCGATACTTACGCCAACGGGAGACGACGCGCCTCACGCCGGTGTCGGGTCCGCCGTAGGTTGCCCGCGCTGAGAACACTGCGTCGAGGAGGGCCGCTTCGACTTCCTGTGGCCATCCCGGATTCCAGTAGGGCGACTTCGATGGTGCTGCACATGTTTCGATATGCGCGGTGAGCGCCTCGCGGTCGCGCCGCGAAAATATATGTGTAACCGATGAATACATGAATCCCCCCCGGGTCTATGTACTTCGAGAATGGGTCGATGTACTTCGAGAAGCTACCCAGGGTCACCGACAGCTTCGCGCCTGCGCTCATCCGGCCTCTGTGTGACGAGGCTCATATAACGGAAAGGTAACAATAAATCTGAGGGTTCCCTCACGTTCGGCGCGCTTCCATTCGGGCTGTGCCAGCACTGATGTTTGTTACCGGCGAGTTGCCTCAACGGTAGGTAAAGGGTCTTCAGCGGCCGTACTCGCTGGTAGCAGTTGGACGTCCAGTCAAACGTGAGGCTTTCCTCATGATTGTGTTTTAGCCTGGTGATGCGCGGACAGAGTGACTCGGTCCCCGACGGTCCTCCTCCACGGAGCGCTGAACCGCGCCAGCGAAGGGCCATCCACGAATACCTCGATATCCGAGGTACTCACGAGAGGAATCTTGCAACTTGACGATCAACGAGAGCACACCATCACAGGGACAAGGCGCGAGCAGGTCGCCAAAGAGCGGTGGTGGTTCTCGTACGCTCGCAGATCGGTTCGCGGCCGGTGAGCCCTACGCGCTGGCTTTCGGTGGACAGGGTGCCCCATGGCTCAGTTCGCTCGAAGAGCTCGCCCGCGACTCGGCACTCGAGCCCGAACTCACGGACCTGGTCAACGAGTCCGTTGCCATCCTCGCACCCGTTGCAGACGAACTCCTCGTCGTGCGCTCGGTCGGATTCGATCCCATCGGCTGGATGCTCGAACAAGACCTGGCAGACGAGGACGACGCAGCCTCCACCGACGGTCCTTCCGAAGCCGCACTTACGTCCGCGGCCGTATCGCTTCCCGGCGTATTCCTGACCCAGGTCGCGGCACTGCGTGCGCTGAAGCTGCAAGGACTCGACCCCGCGCAGACACCACCGGTCGCTGTCATCGGGCATTCACAGGGCCTCATCGCCGCCGAGTCGGTCAAGAGTGATGGTGCCCAGGACGCACGTCTCCTTGCCGTTGCACAGCTGATCGGTGCTGCCGCAGGACTGGTCGCACGTCGTAGGGGAATCATCGGAGCTGCCAATCGGGCGCCCATGGTTTCGGTCTCGAACGTGGAACCGGAACGGCTCGCGTCGATCATCGAAGAACTCGCAATCCCGGGTGCACCGGAACGTTCCGCGGTCCTCGCAATCCGCAACGGACGCCGTCGCGTCGTGCTCGCAGGCCCGCCTGCTCAGCTCGCTCGCGTGCAGGAGCGCAGCGAGCAGATCGCTGCCGAGGAAGAGCGTGAGCGCGATTCCAAGAAGCGTGGCGGTTCGGTATTCGCGCCGGTCTTCGAGCAGCTCCCCGTCGAGGTCGGGTTCCACCACCCCGCACTGGGCGATGCGGTGGAACTCGTCTCTGCATGGGCGCAGCGCTGTGGCCTCGACGTGGACATTGCGCGCACTCTTGCCCACAGCATCCTCGTCGCGCCCGTGGACTGGGTCGACGCCATCGACGGCGTCGTCGATGCAGGCGCCGACTGGATCCTCGACCTCGGTCCAGGTGACCTTCTGACTCGCATGACGACTCCGGCACTGCGCGGACAAGGAGTGGGCATCGTCGCTGCCTCCACGCGCGGTGGACACCGCAACCTGCTGACGCCGGGCGCTGCCCCCGAGGTTGCGCCGGCGTGGTCGGAGTTCGCACCGAAGCCGATCACCTTGCCCAACGGTCGCGTCGTCGTCGAGACCACCTTCACCAAGCTCACCGGCCGTTCGCCTATCCTGCTCGCCGGCATGACCCCGACTACGGTCGACGCGAAAATTGTTGCCGCAGCGGCCAACGCAGGCCACTGGGCCGAGCTCGCCGGTGGCGGCCAGGTCACCGAGGACATCTTCACCGACCGCGTCGCCGAACTGTCGCAGCTCCTCGAGCCCGGTCGCGCGATTCAGTTCAACTCGCTCTTCCTCGACCCCTACCTGTGGAAACTACAGCTCGGCGGTCGTCGCCTCGTGCAGCGCGCCCGAGCGGCAGGCGCCGCCATCGACGGCGTCGTCGTCACCGCAGGTATCCCTGAACTCGAAGAAGCCGTCGCGCTCATCGAGGAGCTTTCCGATGCGGGCATTTCGCACGTGTGCTTCAAGCCCGGCACCGTCGCGCAGATCCGCGCCGTCATCAGGATCGCGAACGAGGTGCCTTCCTACCCCGTCATCGTGCACATCGAGGGCGGCCGCGCAGGTGGGCACCACTCGTGGGAAGACCTCGACGATCTGCTGCTCGCGACCTACGCAGAGCTGCGCGCACGTCCCAACCTGGTGATCTGCGTCGGTGGTGGAATCGGCACACCCGAGCGTGCAGCCGAATACCTCACGGGCCGTTGGTCCCTCGGCGCAGGCTACCCGAAGATGCCGCTCGATGGAATCCTCGTCGGTACCGCCGCCATGGCAACGCTCGAAGCCACGACCTCGCCCGAGGTCAAGCAGCTCCTCGTCGACACCCCGGGTACTCCGGACTGGGTCGGCGCAGGCACCGCATCCGGCGGAATGGCCTCCGGCCGTAGCCAGCTCGGCGCGGACATCCACGAGATCGACAATGCGGCCTCACGCTGCGGGGGCCTGCTCGACGAGGTCGCCGGTAACGCCGATGCGGTGGCCGAGCGTCGCGAGGAGATCATCGCTGCACTCGACGGAACTGCCAAGCCGTACTTCGGCGACGTGGAGTCGATGACGTACCAGCAGTGGCTCATTCGCTATCTCGACCTGGCCATCGGCACGGACAAGCGCAAGGATTTCGATTGCGGCGGGGAGTTCACCGACGCGGTCACCGAGGCCAACGATTCGGTATGGCTCGACGTCACCTGGCGCACCCGTTTCCTCGAGATGCTTCAGCGCACCGAAGCCCGTCTGCACCCCGTCGACCGCGGCCCGATCCCGACGCTCTTCGCCGACGTCGACACTCTCGAACGTCCGCGTGCTGCACTTCGCTCGTTGCTCGCTCAGTTCCCCGATGCAGGCGACGTCGTTCTGCACCCGGCGGACATCACCTTCTTCACCTCGCTCTGCAAGCTTCCGGGCAAGCCGATCAACTTCGTTCCCGTCGTCGACGGTGACGTTCGGCGCTGGTGGCGCAGTGACTCGCTGTGGCAGGCGCACGATTCGCGGTACTCCGCCGATCAGGTCTGTGTCATTCCCGGCACCGTTGCCGTCGCCGGAATCACCCGCGTCGACGAGCCGGTCGGGGACCTGCTCGATCGCTTCGAGAAGGCCACCGCCGACGAGTTGGTAGCTGAGGGCAATGCACCGGCCCCCGCAGTGAGCCGTCGTTACGCAGGCATCGCGCCCGGTCTGCTCGGCATCGTTCTTGCTGCCCCTGACGTCGACTGGGCATCACGGATGACGCAGAACCCGGTTGCACGTCTCGGTGACACCGCGGACTGGATCGTCGAATCCGACACCGTCGCATCACACCCACAGACCGGGTCCTCTCTCACCGTGCAGGACTCGACTCACGTCGAACTGACCGTTCCGCTCGCCCCCGGCAAGGAGGTGCGCATCCGCTTGACCGTCCCCGTGTCCACGATCGACGGCGGCGCCCCCGTCGTTACTGCCGAGGATGCGCAGGCTTCGATGTCCTCGCTACTCGGAATCGCTGCGGGACAAGACCTTCCCACGGTGAAGAACGGTGTTGCACGCATCAATCTGGCGTGGATCCCTGATCTCGTGGCAGACCACGGTGGCGTCACCGGATCGGGTCTTCCCGACTCGCTGACCGTGAGCGGCAAGGCTGTTCCCGATGTGCTCGTCGGAGCGTGCTGGCCCGCCGTCTTCGCTGTCCTCGGCGCCACCCGCACAGCTGCGGGAATCGACGTCATCGAGGGCATGTTGGATCTGGTCCACCTCGACCACAGCGTCAACCTGGTAGGTGAACTGCCCACTGATGCATCGATTCTCGTTGTCAAAGCTGAGGCAGGGGAGGTGCTCGACACCGATCTCGGTCGCGTAGTCGAGGTCACCACCACCATCGGTGCGATGCTCGGGGAAGGTCTCGACGCGCCCGCTGTGGCAACTCTCGTCGAACGCTTCGCCATCCGCGGACGCACCGGCAAGGGTGAACTGTCCGATCCGGCCCCCGCTGGAGGCTCGGTCAGTGCCGACGCCAAGGACACACCACGTCGTCGTCGTCGTCAGGCCACCATCCTCGCGCCACGCAACATGGCAGCCTTCGCTCAGGTTTCGGGCGATCACAACCCGATCCACACCTCCGATGCGGCTGCGCTCCTCGCCGGTCTCGGTTCTCCGATCGTGCACGGCATGTGGCTCTCCGCCGCAGCGCAGCAGGCCGTCACCGCAATCGACTACGCGGACACCAAGACTCCGCCACGTCGCCTGACCGCGTGGACCGCCCGCTTCCTCGGGATGGTCCGCCCCGGAGCCGAAATCGACATTCGCGTCGACCGCACCGGATTCGATCAGGGTGCCGAACTCATCGAGGTGTCCTGCCGTGTCGCAGGCGAACTCGTCATGGTCGCCTCGGCTCGCACTGCGCCGCCGAAGACCGTCTACGCGTTCCCCGGACAGGGCATTCAGCGTCAGGGGATGGGTCTGGACGCACGGTCGCGCTCGAAGGCCGCCCGTGAGGTCTGGGAGCGTGCCGACAAGCACACTCGTAAGGCTCTCGGATTCTCGATCCTCGCGGTCGTCCGCGACAACCCGACCACGCTCAAAGCGCGTGGCACCGTTCACCGCCATCCCGACGGCGTCATCCACCTGACCCAGTTCACCCAGGTCGCGATGGCTGTTCTCGGTGTCGCGCAGGTCGCCGAAATGCGTGAATCCGGTGTCTTCGTCGAGAACTCGATTCTCGCGGGCCACTCGGTCGGTGAGTACAACGCTCTCGCTGCCGTCGCAGGTGTGCTCCCACTCGAAGCAGTCCTCGAGGTCGTCTTCCAGCGTGGATCGGCCATGCATGCGCTCGTTCCGCGTGACGCATCCGGTCGAAGCGACTACCGCATGGCGGCCATCCGGCCGTCGCAGATGGGTGTCGCCGACACTGATGTGCATGCTTTCGTTGCCGGTGTCGCCGAGGCTTCCGGTGAGTTCCTCGAGATCGTGAACCTGAACTTGCGTGGATCGCAGTACGCCATTGCCGGCACGGTTGCAGGCTTGGCCGCACTGGAGAAGGAGATCGACGTCCGGGTCGCCGAATTCGGTGGCAAGCGCGCCTTCATCGTGGTACCCGGTATCGATGTCCCGTTCCACTCGACTGTGCTGCGTGGGGGAGTCGACGACTTCCGCACCCGGCTCGAAACGTTGCTGCCTGCTGATCTCGACCCGGAGATCCTGCTCGGACGCTACGTGCCGAACCTGGTGCCCAGGCCATTCTCGCTCGAGCGTTCGTTCATTCAGGAAATCGCGGACCTCGTTCCTTCCGAACCCCTGAACAACGTCCTCGCCGACTTCGATTCCTGGGCCGCACGCCCGCATGATCTGTGCCGCGTCGTGCTGACCGAATTGCTGGCATGGCAGTTCGCCAGCCCGGTCCGTTGGATCGAGACCCAGGACCTACTGTTCGCTGAAGAGTCAGACGGTGGACTCGGTGTGGAGCGTTTCGTCGAAATCGGTCTCGGCGCAACGCCGACGGTCGCCAACCTGGCTTCGCAGACATTGAAATTGCCGGGCCGCTTCGGATTCCCGGTCGAGGTGCTCAACCTCGAACGTGAGGCCGCGATCGTCTACGGCACGGACACCGATCCAGCGCCGGCGGAGGAAGAGGAGTCCGCTCCGGCCGAGACCGCCGCTGCACCTGCCGCTTCCGCCGCCCCGGCTCCCGCAGCCGCACCCTCGGCTCCATCCGGTGGCCCCCGCCCCGAGGACATCTCCTTCAGTGCTTCGGACGCAACCAAGATCCTCATCGGACTGTGGACCAAACTGCAGCTCGATCAGATCGGACCTGCCGACACCATCGAGGCACTGTGCGACGGCGTCTCCTCGCGTCGTAACCAGTTGCTCGTCGACCTCGGTTCCGAGCTTTCACTCGGTGCGATCGACGGCGCAGCCGATGCCGACATGGGCGCGCTCTCCGGCACGGTCAACAAGCTCGCCCGTACCTACAAGCCCTTCGGCCCGGTACTGAGCGATTCGATCAACGACCACCTCCGCAAGGTCTTCGGGCCCTCGGGGCGTCGTCCGGCTTCCATCGCCGATCGCGTCAAGAAAGTATGGGAACTGGGTGACGGCTGGGCGCATCACGTCACCGCCGAGGTCGCTCTCGGAACCCGCGACGGCTCCTCGGTCCGCGGCGGTGCACTCGGCGGTCTGGCCGACGGTGCACTCGCTGACGGCACTGCCGTCGACAACGTCATCGACTCGGCCGTAGCCGCTGTCGCCGCTCGCCGCGGTGTTTCGGTCTCGCTCCCGCAGACCGGTGGCGGAAGCGGAGGAACCGTCGATGCGGCTGCTCTCGGTGAGTTCACCGAGCACATCACCGGACGCGACGGGGTTCTGGCTTCGGCTGCGCGTCTCGTTCTCGAGCAGCTCGGCTTCGCCGATGCTCCGAACGCCTTGGCTGTCGACAATCCGGATGCCGCGTTGGTGGATCTGGTTGCCGCAGAACTGGGTTCGGATTGGCCACGACTGGTCGCTCCGGCATTCGACGAGCGGAAGGCCGTTCTGGTCGACGATCGTTGGGCGACGGCACGTGAGGACCTGGCCAGGTTGTGGCTCGGTACCGCAGGCGACATCGCCGTCGAAAGCTTCGCCGGATCGGGCAATGCTGTTGCAGCTCAGGCTCAGTGGTGGAAGTCGAAGGCGCAGGCCGAACGCAAGACCACGCTGGCCGAGTTCTACGGCCGTATCGTGGACATCGCAATGTCTTCCGAAGACAAGGGTGAATGGTCCGACGAGGTTGCCGTCGTCACCGGTGGTAGCAAGGGGTCGATCGCCGCGGCGATCGCCGCCAAGCTGCTCGGGGGCGGTGCCACCGTCTTCATCACCACCTCCAAGCTCAACGACGAGCGACTGAAGTTCTACCGCGAGCTCTACCGGGCGAACGCTCGCGCCGGTGCAGCACTGTGGGTCGTTCCGGCCAACATCGCCTCCTACACCGACGTCGATGCGCTCATCGAGTGGATCGGCTCCGATCAGGTCGACAATGCGGGCGGGGCAAAGACTCTCGTCAAGGCAGGCGTCACACCCACCATGCTGTTCCCGTTTGCTGCTCCTCGCGTCGTCGGTGAACTGTCCGACGCCGGCGCCCGCGCCGAGATGGAGATGCGGGTTCTGCTCTGGTCGGTCGAGCGTCTCATCGGTGGACTGTCGAAGATCGGCTACGACAACGACATCGATACCCACCTGCACGTCGTACTGCCAGGTTCACCGAACCGCGGCATGTTCGGCGGCGACGGTGCCTACGGTGAATCGAAGGCAGCTCTCGACGCCATCGCCACCAAGTGGGGCTCGGAGAAGAACTGGGCCGAGCGTGTTTCCATTGCCCACGCGCACATCGGGTGGGTTCGCGGAACTGGACTCATGGGCGGCAACGATCCGATCGTCGAGGCCGTCGAGGCCGAAGGCGTGCGGACGTGGTCGACGAGTGAGATGGCAACCGAACTGCTGAAGCTGTGCGAGCCTGCTGCTCGCCGCCAGGCCACGCAGGCGCCTCTACTTGCCGACCTGACCGGTGGACTGGCGAACACGAAGCTCGATCTCGTCGAGCTTTCCCGTGCCGCAGCCGACGCGGCCGGCGAGAAGGTCGAAGAAGTACTCGACCGCTCGGTGATCGCGGCTCTACCTGCACCGCCGCGCTTGTCCACCTCGACCACTGCTCCGGCGTGGCCTGCGCTCGATGTCGATCCGAAGGACCTGATCGTCATCGTCGGCGCCGGCGAGCTCGGACCTTACGGAAGTGCGCGTACGCGCTTCGAGATGGAGGTCGACGAGGAGCTCTCCGCCGCAGGCGTTCTCGAACTCGCATGGAACACCGGCCTGATCACGTGGGAGAACGATCCCAAGCCGGGCTGGTACGACATCGAATCCGGTGACCTCGTGCCCGAGGCCGAGATCGCCGACAAGTACCACGACATCGTCGTCGAGAAGTGCGGTATCCGCACCTACGTCGACGACGGCGCCATGGTCGGCAACACAGCGCCGCTGATGACCTCGATCTTCCTCGACAACGACCTGACCTTCGTGGTCGGCACCGAGGTCGACGCACGTTCGTTCGCTGCGGCCGATCCCGAGCACACAGTCATCGCACCGGTACCGGAGTCCGGTGACTGGCAGGTCACTCGCAAGGCCGGAACCGAGATTCGCGTGCCGCGCAAGATGAAGCTCACCCGCACCGTCGGTGGGCAGATTCCGACCGGCTTCGATCCGACCAAGTGGGGCATCTCGCCGGACATGGCGAGCTCCATCGACCGCGTCGCACTGTGGAACATCGTGACCACCGTCGATGCGTTCATCTCCTCGGGCTTCAACCCGTCGGAACTGATGCGCTGGGTACACCCCACACTGGTCGCCAACACTCAGGGCACCGGCATGGGCGGTATGGAATCGATGCGCTCGCTCTACATCGACACCTTGCTCGGCGATGCTCGTGCGAACGACATCCTGCAGGAAGCACTACCGAACGTCGTTGCAGCGCACGTGGTTCAGTCGTACATCGGCAGCTACGGCGCGATGGTTCACCCCGTCGCAGCGTGTGCAACCGCCGCCGTCTCCGTCGAGGAAGGCGTCGACAAGATCAAGCTGGGCAAGGCACAACTCGTCGTCGCCGGTGGTTTCGACGACCTGAGCACCGAAGGCATCATCGGCTTCGGCGACATGTCCGCCACCGCCGATTCGGCTGCCATGTCCGCCAAGGGAATCAGCGATCGTCGATTCTCCCGGGCCAACGACCGTAGGCGCGGCGGATTCGTCGAGTCGCAGGGCGGCGGAACGGTTCTGCTCGCTCGCGGCGACCTGGCGCTGGAGATGGGACTTCCGGTCCTCGGTGTCGTTGCGTACGCGCAGTCGTTCGGCGACGGCGTGCACACCTCCATCCCGGCTCCGGGACTCGGTGCGCTCAGTGCCGGTCGTGGGGGCAAGGATTCGTCCTTCGCGTTGTCCCTCAACGCACTCGGCGTCAGTGCCGACGATGTGGCCGTGATCTCCAAGCACGACACCTCGACGGCCGCCAACGACCCGAACGAGGCCGAACTGCACACCCGCCTGGCCAAGGCGATCGGACGCACCGACGGAGCACCACTGTTCGTCGTCTCACAGAAGAGCCTGACCGGCCACTCGAAGGGTGGAGCCGCAGCATTCCAGCTGATCGGACTCTGCCAGGTGCTCAGCAACGGAGTCATCCCGCCGAACCGCAGCCTCGATTGCGTCGACGACAAGATGACCGAATTCGAACACCTCGTGTGGGCACGCGAGCCGCTGCGTTTCGGCGACTCGGTACCGCTGAAGGCAGGACTGCTGACCAGTCTCGGCTTCGGTCACGTGTCCGGTCTCATCGCCGTGGTTCACCCGCAGGCCTTCCTCGAATCCGTGCCTGCAGAGCGTCGCGCCGACTACATCGCTCGTGCCAACGAGCGACGCATCGCCGGTCAGCGCAGGCTGATCTCCGCCATGGTGGGAGGTGACGCACTGTACGAGCGGCCAGAAGACCGAAGGCTCGGACATGACGGGACGCCGGCAAAGGCGTCGCGCGAACTCGAAGTGGACATGTTGCTCACCGAGGCAGCACGCCTCGGCGACGACGATGTCTACCGCTCGGGTCTGCCGGGGTGCAAGTAATGGCTATTCTCGGAGTAGGTTTCGACCTGGTGACCGTGTCCGACTTCGCCGAGCAGATGGACAAGGCCGGCACGACGATGATCCGCGACAGCTTCACCACGGGGGAGCGTCGGCACTCTGCAACGAAGAGTTCCGACCCGGCTCGCCATTACGCAGCACGGTGGGCCGCGAAGGAGGCGGTTCTCAAGGCCTGGGCGACGTCACGTTTCGCCAGGCCGCCGCAGATCGGTGACAATCCGTACCCGCTCATCGAGGTCGTCAACGACGCCTGGGGCCGGCCGTCGATCAAGCTGCACGGCATGGCTCTGGAGTTTCTGCCGACAGTCAAGATTCATCTGTCTCTGACCCACGACGGCGATATCGCTGCAGCCGTGGCGATCTTGGAAGAATAGGTCTGTAGAAACACGACGCCGGTCCGCTCGTTACGAGTGGGCCGGCGTTCGTGGTTTCGGCGGTCGCTCGGGAGGGTCCGAGCCGAGGTCTACTCGGCGGAGGCGCCCGAACGCCTGCTGTCCCTCTCGGCGCCGAGAAGGTACGCGGTCATGATGCGTTTGAGTTCGGCGACCGCATCTTCATGGCTCTGTCCGTCCTGAACGGAGAAGTTCAGCATCGAGTAGACGATGTGGACGAGGACCTGGGCCATCAGGTTGCGTCGCACTCTCGGGGTCCGTGGAGTGAGGGGGCCGAGCATGCGGGCGACCTGGTCTGCGAATTCGCGTTCGTGGATGACGCCGGTGGCGCGCGTGGACGGAGTGGACTGCATGGCGAGCCACACCTCCCGCCGCGACGGATCGGACATCCACATATTGGCCATGTGGTCGACGAATTTGTTGAGGAATCGAAGCCAATCCAGCGACGGCACCTCACCGTTGAAGTCGGCCAGTTCTTGTTGAACGCCGACGACGTCCTGCCGGTTGAGCTCGCACACGATCACGTACTTGTTGGCGAAGAACTGGTAGAGGGTGCCGATCGGCAGCTCGGCGCGAGCGGCAACTTCCTCACAGGTGAACGATTCGAATCCGGCGTCGCTCAGGACGTCCCGTGATGCGGCAAGCAATGCGTCGAACTTGCGTTGGCTGCGTTCTTGGGTAGGACGCCGCCGCGGCATCAGCTCCTGCGTCTCTACCGTCGATTCGAGCGCTGCGTCTATTCGTCTCGCAGCCTGGGCGCTAGCAGAGGACTCCACGCACTCAGGCTAGCGGCCCGAGCGCCATCTACTCCACTACGCGGAGTTACAGACACCGAGTGGCGGCTAGGGACCAGTGAAACCTCACTCCATCTCGCCGTGCCGCTCGATACAGTCAATTCGGCAGATCTCGAGTTGCTTTTGGTCAAGAAAACCATCTTTAGGTATGGTTCGAGTATCAGTTACATCGTCGTGGAGGGTGACGTCGCCGATTTCGTCTCGGAGATGCTCATGTCGGGAGCCTCACCCTTAGGCACAGGAGTATTTACGTGGCCACTATTGGTCTTTCCATCGAGTCGGGTGCACTGCACTCCGTCCTTTTCGATGGGGTCGAAGATTCGGTAGCGGCAAGCCAGGTCACCGCGCTGGACGACGGCGTTGCAGAATCGCTGACCGCTGCCATCGAGAGCATGCGTGAGCTTGCTGCGGCCGCTGAAATAGCGGTGGACGGCATCGGAGTGGTGTATCGCTCGGATGAAGAGCGTGCGCTGTTCGAGTCGGCGATCGAGGAGGCGGACGTCGATTCGGTGTCGATGATCTCCGCATCGTCTGCGTTGCTGGGGTGGCTGGCGAGATCGACCGAGTTCACCTCCGCCGAGCGAGTCCTTCTCTACTACATGGGCCCGTCGGGGGTATCGATCTCGCTTGCCGACGCGGCACAAGAAACCCTGACGCCCGCAAAGACTGCGGCATTCGAGTCGCCTACCCCCGAGCGCATCGGCGGCACGGTGGCACTGGCGTGGGAAGTTCTCGACGAGGCCGGTATCGAAGCCGACTCCGTGGCGCTGTTCGGGGACCTTTCGGGCAACAGAGACGTGATCGACATCCTTTCCCTCGGGCTCGGCGTGCCGGTGATTCGAGTCGGCGACGCCAACCTGATCGCGGCCAGCGGTGCGGGACTGCTCGCGGAACGCAACGTGGTTCGCGAAGAGCCGTCGGTCCTCGATGACGACGGTGCGCCCGATGACGCTGTCGACCCGGTAACGGACGCCGAAGACGAATCCGAGATGGTATCGGCGGTAGCACCTGCCGCTCCCGCGTTGGTGACGTCGCAGCCTCCCGTCGTGGCCGCGGAGGTGCACCAGCCGCGGGTGCGCCGTTCCATGCCACGCAAGAAACTCGTGCTCGCCGGAGCTTTGCTGGTGGGAATCCTTTCCGGTGGGGTCGCGCTGGCATCCACCCTGCCCGCGGATTCACCGAAGAGCCAAACCCCCACGGAGGTGGCGAAACCGAGGTCGACGGCAATCGATACCGACTCGGGTACAAGCGGAAGCATTTCGGCGCAGCCCCCAGCACTGACGCCGGAGCCAGCGCCACCACCGCCCGCACCTCCCGCTCAGTGGGCGCCGGAACCGGTGTTCTTGCCTGCGCCCGTAGTCGAGAATTGGACCGTCGATCCAACGACCGGTGTCGCGAGGCCGCCGGAAACCTTCACCCCGATACCGGCCCAGTCGATCCCCCCGGCAGCCGCTGTAGTGCCGCGCAGTGAGGTGGCTCCTCCGGAGTTCGCCGTCCCGGTCATCATTCCCGAGCCAGGGAAATCCCAGGAACAGCTCGAGCAGGAGGCTTGGGACCGGCACTGGCAGCACACTGCCGAGTGGGTCGGGCAGGAGATTCACGAAAACTGACTCCCTGCCCGACCTCCCTGCACGATGACACAATGATCGGCAAAGGTAGAGACGGTCGGTAAGAGTGTCAGGAGTGACGATGTCGGATGTTCGATCGGCGATTTCTGCAGACATGCCGCGGGCTCAGCGTGAACTACGAGAGTTGGTGGCGTTCCGATCGGTTCACGACGAACGTCAGTTTCCGCGTGAAGAGTGTGTGGCCGCGGCGAACTGGGTTCGCAGCGCGTTCCTGGACGCCGGAATGGATTCGGTGGAGCTGATCGAGACCGAAGACGATTCGCTGGCCGTCGTGGGGCACCGGCCTGCGCCTGCAGGTGCGCCGACAGTGCTGCTGTATTCGCACTACGACGTCCAACCGCCGGGGGACCGATCATTGTGGGACAGCGAGCCGTTCGAACTCACCGAGTCTCGAGGTCGCTGGTTCGGCCGCGGCGCAGCGGACTGCAAGGGCAACGTCGTCATGCATCTGCTGGCGCTGCGCGCACTCGGTGACGACCTTGCCGTCGGAGTCACCGTGGTTTCGGAAGGTTCGGAAGAGATGGGCACCGGTGGACTCGAGGCGCTCGTGCAGGCGAGACCCGAACTGTTCGCATCCGACGTCATCATCATCGCCGACACCGGCAATGCTGCCGTGGGTCGACCGACCGTGACGACGACATTGCGCGGAATTGCCAATATTGTTGTCCGAGTGGACACCTTGAGCGGCGAAATCCACTCCGGAATGTATGGCGGCCCAGCCCCCGACGCCCTCGCTGCACTGATTCAGTTGCTGTCCACACTGCGAGACGAGCACGGAAATACAGTCGTGGACGGGTTGGATACGAGCCAGGTGTGGGACGGCATCGACTATCCCGCCGATCGGTTCCGCGCTGACGCAGGGGTACTGGACGGGGTGGACCTTGCCGGTTCGGCCTCGGTTGCCGATGCCGTGTGGGCGCGCCCGGCTCTGACGGTCCTGGGAATCGACTGCCCGCCCGTCGTCGGTTCGGCGGCCGCAATTTCGCCGACGGCGTCCGCACGCCTCAATCTGAGGGTGCCGCCCGGTATCGATCCACAGACCGCTCAGGATGCACTCGAGGCCCATCTACGGGCGCACGTGCCGTGGAGCGCGCGCGTGAGTATCGAGCGCGAGGCCATCGGGTCGCCGTTCCAAGCGCGAACCGACGGCCCCGGCTACGCAGCTCTCAGCGACGCGATGAAGGAAGCATTCGGCACGGACGTGTCCTCGGCAGGGCAAGGCGGCTCGATCCCGCTGTGCAACGTTCTCGCACAGACGTTCCCGAAGGCCGAGATCGTGCTCATGGGCGTCGAAGAACCGCTGTGCCGCATCCATGCGCCCAACGAAAGCGTCGACCCACGGGAAATCGAGAACATCGCCGTCGCCGAAGCTCTGTTTCTACAGAAGCTGGGACGGTCAGACCGATAGGTCTCGGCGGAGCTTCGCAACATGTCCGGTAGCGCGGACGTTGTACTGCGCTACCTCGATCTTGCCTGCCTCGTCGACGAGGAACGTCGAACGAATGACACCCTGCACCGTCTTGCCGTACATCTTCTTCTCGCCGAAAGCGCCCCACGCCAGAAGCGTCGACTTCTCCGGGTCGGAGAGCAACGGGAAGTTCAAGCCCTCCGCCTCGCGGAACTTCGCGAGCTTCGCCGGCTTGTCGGGGGAGATGCCGATGACCTCGAGGCCTGCGCCGTTGAGTTCGGCCAAACTGTCGCGGAAATCGCACGCCTGCTTGGTGCAGCCAGGCGTACTGGCAGCGGGGTAGAAGTAGACGACTACCTTCTTGCCCGCGTAATCGGACAGAGAGACGTCGTTTCCGTCGGCATCGGGCAAAGTGAAGGCCGGTGCAGTGTCGCCGGGCTCGAGCTTCTTGTTATCGGTCACAGGAGAACAGTATCCAAATTCAACAGTGCTCTACGCTCGACAACGACAGACGAAAGAATTTGCGACAAGTTGGAGGACACGTGGCCAAGGACACCGACCGGATCGAACGCGAGATCGAGGCCGCTCGCAATCAGCTCGCAAGCACGCTCGACGAGCTGAGCGTCCGCGCGAGCCCCAAGCGCATCGTCGAAAGCACAAAGCAAACCGTGATCGCCAAGCTCAACGAACCGCCGGTGAAATACACCCTCATCGGAGTCGGCGCAGTAGTCGCAGTACTCGTCATCCGCAAGATCTTCAGCTAAAAAGCGCCTCTGACCAGCCGATTTCACATCCGGTCAGCGATCCTGTTAAAGTTTCCCCGGCACCACAGAGAACGACGGTGGTGCTGATCGGCGCCATTAGCTCAGTTGGTTAGAGCAGCTGACTCTTAATCAGCGGGTCCGGGGTTCGAATCCCTGATGGCGCACAACGAGTGCCCCTGAACAGCATAATTGCTGTTCAGGGGCACTTTTTGTTGTCTGGGTATGTCTGGGCATCCGTAAGCGTCGCAGAAATGAGCAAGTCTGTGACCTGCGGATTCGTAAGTGGCTTAGGGCGTTTCGGAGACCTGACTCTTAATCGCAAATACCGGGAGTCAAGTTTCGGCAGCCATGCCGGTGACCTGCGAGTTGTGTGCCGAAGTCGCGCCGCCGGGTAGCTGATGGACGTCTGTGGACGCTCGAGTCATCACTTACTCATCTTTTTGAAACTCGCAATCGAACGCAAGTGAACCGTGTAAGGGGGCGACTCACCCAGGTGGACCTACACGCCATTCGGACTACTCCCACCGATCCCGTCACGCCTGACAGCGACAGAGTGAACCCGCCCGCGCCCGGACTTTGATGCGCCAGCCAACACGAAGGCAACAGTGCGGCAACTGTCGAGGGCGAGCTAACCACGACGCCTCGGGCCGTGGCTTGTGGAGAAATGGCCGGGCGTGTTTACTGGCGTTCGGTGATCCTGCGCCCGTCGGCTTCGTCTGGCGGTCCTCCTAGTTCGCGGGTTTTCATATGTGGTTGCAAGAAGTAGAGGGTCGAGTCCTCGAACAATTCATCTACGACGGTGTCTCGTTGGCCGACGCGAACGCGATGCGTCGCTTACCGCCGGTGCACCGAGATCTGTTCGACAACTTCGTGTTTGCCGCCACGGCCGTAGCGGTGGGGGAGAGCGACTGGAGCAGATTTCCTATCGCTTGCTTGGGCTATGTTTCGGCCGTGCACGGTGACCTCACGTTGGTGCCGCCATTGATACCTCCCGACACCGCCGACGTGGTGGCGGACGTGCTCTCACGTTTCACACCGTTCGAATCCGGAGATGAGCGCGTTGCGGATGGGTCGCGCATCAACGAAGGACAGTACCGACTTGCGGAGGAATTGTTCACCCGTCTCGGGGGTGATGGTGGGGACGGCGCACGTGCTGCCGGGGCGAGAGCGCACAGCAGGATGATGTCCGCGCGTATTGCAGATGGGTTCGTTCATCCTGTGATCGGGTCGCACATCTGGAGCGATGTTCCTGCCGCTCCGCGGGCACACCCGGGCAGCGGCCCCGAGGTCACCGTGCTCGAACTCGTTCAGCAGCTTCTCGCTCGGTGGCGCTTGTTCCCGGCCGAACGTGCTGGTGTCGAACGCGACATCCTCGCCGAAGCACGCTCTATCGGCTGGTCGGGGGTTCGCGCGCCGATGGCTACGCTCGGTCTCAGCGGCTGGTACGCACACTTGCCCGAAGGCGTCGGCGTCACCTGCCGCGAGGCGCACGACACCAGTGACGATCCCGCGCGTCGCGTGGTCGACGAGCAGGCGCGCCCGCGACACGAAGATCGGTGACAGCACTGTGACGGTGAACCGGCTCGCTATGCGTACGGGCCGTGGAGGACTGGTCGCTCACGTCAGCGTTCTGGTCGAGGCAATCGCGCGTGGGGATCGGTGGGCTGTGGCGCGCCGCGCGACGGGCCCACTGCTGGAGCAGTTGCTTTCGGGTGATTACGACGACACGTTCGGAACGGCATCGGAATCCGATCGATCCGTGGGTCTGGGCGGAGCGCCGGTGGTGGTGATCGATGGCAACGTGGCGATTGTGGTTGCGCCGGTGACGAACTCAGGATCGGGGTCGGTGGGCGCGGTGACGGCGCTGCTGATCCGGGCTTCTACAACTGGCACGGTGAGGCCGTGGTTCGTAGCGTCGCTGACTCAGGACCAGATGCTGGATAACGAGTTTCAGCGGCGGGTGCAGCACGAGTCATTTCCGATCGACGCCGACCTCGACATCATCGCCGCCCACGGACCCCTCGATGTACGCGCTGCCTCGATCGACTGGGACGACGACTCGGTGATCCTTCGGCGCTCTGACACCGGCGTGGTGACCGTGGCAGACGCGCGCGCCGAGGCGGCAACGTGGTCGCGGGAAAGCTGGCATTGGCTTGCCGACGAAGCGCATACCTTTACCGGCCTGTACCTGCGCGGGCGTCGTCCGGAGCTGGTGCGCGAGTTTCCACCCCAACACCCTTGCGGCGGAGCGAATTGGTGATGACACGCGACCTCTGCTCCGGCACGGGTTGATGTCGGGAAGGCCCGCTGCAGTCGTACTTCTCTCGCTGTCGGCGCGTTCGATCCCGCAACTATGTCTCGACGGTGCGGTAACTGGTGTCGTCAGGGGTGGAGTGCCCGCGCATCCCAGCCTGCATCGCGCAGGCGTCTTGTGTATTCCCCGGCGGCCGGCGGCAGGATCGCCCGAACCGTGGCCAACTTGAACTCCGAAGACGCGAGAACTTCCTGGCTCAGATGTGTACCGGTGATGTTCTCAGCGGCTGCGAAAAGCGCTTGAGGAAAGACCCACCCACTATCGACACGATCGTCGAGGTCGTCGGGGACGACCGCGTTCCATACGTCCTCGAAACGGCGAGGGTCCGCCCCGCTCCAGGCACCGTCGTACTCGAGATAGCTGACGTCCATATGGGCGACAAGAATCCCGTCTGTCCACCACTCAATCCGACCGGAACCTTCGGCACCGTAGATGGAGACGATGTCGTGCTTTTTTGCTGCAACAGGTCCTAGTACGTACTCCGAGATCCCCATGTAGCCGGCAGCGGTCTCGATAATGAGCGTCCAGCGGCCCGGCAGGTCCGCCACTCCAACGTAATGGTCCGACGTTGACGGCCAGGCCAGGTTCATCTCTTCGTATCCACGAACACGGTCGGGCCAGATCTCGGCGTCGACCAGTCGAAGGAACTCCTCGGCGGAGGTGTCGGCCACGAGGGTCACGCAGTAGCCGTTGAGGATCCAGCCCTCGAACGGTTCGCGGAGGAATTGGTAGTCGCTGAAATCGGCCATGTGTAGCAGTTCATCACAGACTTCGTGATCCGACATCTGTGTGCGCGGTCTGGGGCGAGGCGGTGCGTGTTGATCCATCGGATGCATATGCAGGGGTCTACTGGTAACGCTGCATATCAAGAGTGGCCGTATTGCTCTACGCCCCGACGCGGGGCATGCGCGCAGTCGCTGTCACGGTTCCCCCAGGGTGCCGCTGCCCGTCTTATGCTGCTTATCATGGATCGAGAGCAGCACGGACTGCGCGAAGACTACTTTCCGGCCGGAACAGTTGCTGCCCAGGCCTATTCTCCATCGGCCCGTCGATTTACCTCCAGGCACCGCGAACTGTTGGAACAGTACAGTGAGCTGTCGTCGACCTGGTCGGAATTCGCTTTGGCTGCATGCTTGCGTCGCCTGTCGACGAGTTCGTTGTCCGAAGCGTGGGGTGTCGGTGTTGCCGACGCGTGGACGGACGGCCCGGATGCGTTCTGCGTCGTATATCGGTACATGACTGTCGCGAAGATCTTGGAAATTCGGATGACACAATCGGGGCCGCCTCCTGCTGCGGAGACGGCAGACGCTGAGCGCTTTGGCCGAGAGGTGGCCGATTTCGATATCGGCGAACCGTTGGGGACCGTCGCGCATAACCTCCGGCAAGACAAGAACGGGATTTACTGGTGGGGCTATCTCGACGCCGAGACGCCGGAGAAACCCACCTAATTCGTTCGACGGTCGGCTTCCGAGAACTGCATAAGCCGGGGCTCAGTGTTCTGAAAGCGATCTAGGAAACTGAGGCTGGGTCTCGCCGCACGTGAAGGTTAGGCTGCGGGCATGGCGAGATCAGTGTGGTGGGCTTTGGCCGTGGCGAGATCAGTGTGGTGGGCTTTGGCCGTGGCCGCGTTGGCATTCACCTTGTGGGACGCGACGTCTGTGACAATGCTCGATATGTCCATGGCATGCTCGAAAGTCGGCGAGAGCAGTTCCTATCAATGCGGTGACCGAGCGATCGATGTGCTGGGAGTTTGGCCACTGGTCGGCGTGGGACTCTTAATGGCGACGCCACCCGCGGTGGCGGCCATCGCCATGCGGAAGTCGGTGTCCTGGCTCGCCGTCGTCGTCCTCCTCGGTCTGTTCGTCGTCGGCGTATTCCGCATCACGACTGACTCATACTCGAAATTGCTTATCTTTGCTCTTCCCATGGCCGTGCTCGGAGCGATTACCGCGATGCTTCAACCCACTGTCCTGCGGAGGGCAACGCCGGCAGGTGGTCCCGGCGTATTGGCCTGAGGACTGTGACGCCGCGATCGGATCTGTAGTGCCATTGGACGGGTACGGTGCGAGTGGAAAGCTGTCGGGTACCAATCGCTCGGACGGGGTGCGTGTTGACAGGTTGCGATGTGGGGACGAGGCGCCGGTGGCTAGGTCTCGGAACCGCACTGGCGGTTGTCCCGTTCCTAGCGCTGTTAGCAGCCATTCGGTTTGAGTACTGGCACTATCCCTCACCCGCCGCGAATATCCTCATCGAGTTTGTTCTCTTGTGGGTGGCGATTCTGGGGTTGGCCGGTGTCGGGCTTGTCTGGTTGGTGCGGTTGTACCGCTCCTGGATGCGCGACCGCCGACTACCCTGGACCGTCGTAATCGCGCCGCTGTCCGTGACGGTAGCGGCGGTGGTGTTCGTGGTGGTCCCTACCCCGGGAAGCAGGGACTTCGAGCGTGCCCACGGGGAGATGGAGAGCCTGGCGCTTTCGATGCTGCAGAACGACGACCGGCGTGTTGGACCGACGGTGATGGGCGGTGTGCGGTTCTCGACAGTATCGATAGTCGATGATTGCGTGCTCTTCGTCGACAGCAGGCGTGTATCGGTGGTGTACGACAGCGGATGGGTTTACACCGCCCGATGCACTGTCGACCCGGGCGACTTTGCTCGGCTAAATGTGTTGTCCGACAACTGGGCCGAGTTCCAGCAAGGCAACTGAACTCTGGTTGGTGTGGGTGGGGTGCGTGCCCACGCTGCAGACTCCATACGCGCGCCTGGGCTGTTGATTCTGCATTCTCCTAGTGAGGTCACATTCTCCAACAGTCCCAGGACGGTTCACTCCGGCGGTGGCTGCCAGGCGGTGAAGCAGCTATAGCGTCACCGCATCGGCACGTTCGTGGCCGCCAAGCGAGACGACCAGGGATGCACTTCTACCTATGCCCAAAGCAAGCAAGTTTGATCGGGATCACCCAGGCCGCAGGCTACTTCCGCTGTGCGGTGTACTGCGCCCACGGTTGCGCGGCCAGTTCGGCGTGGCGGTGGGCGACTGAGTAGCTGTATCCGAGCATTTCTGCTGCGAGCGGCGGTGGTATCTGGGTGACGAGTATGCGCAGGGATGCTGTGCGCGCGCCGAGCAGGTTGATTCCGAGTGATCGGATGCGGTCCATCATCGTGTTGGGGTGCAGATGGCGTCCGGTGCGGATGCTGGGGAACAGCCAGCCAGTGTCGGTGCCGGTGAGTTGCGTTGTGCGCGAGTTGATGTGGCTGCGGAGAAGCTCTGCGAAGGGTTCCGGCACCGGGGCTGGTTCGGCGCCCAGCGTGATCCATAGCCCCTCGGCGTCGGTACCGACTTGATCGGTGCGTAGAGCGGCGATCTTCACTATCGGTTGGGCGTAGAGCAGGAGAAGAATGCCGGCCACTCGATACGGGAGCGATTCACTGCTGCCGGTGAGGAGTTCGCGGATCCAGTGTAGTCGCTCGTCTTGGGTGAGGGTTGTTGTCGGGGCGGGGGAGCGGTGGCCGATCGTCACCGACCGGTTGATGCGGGCTGTCTGGGCCCAGACAAAGAACGTCCGAATGACCTGTCGGGTGGTGGGTCCGGTCGCGAGCCAATCATCGACATCGAGTTGGCGGCATGTCGCGGCGGTGCGGCCGTGGGTGTCGTGGAGCCAGGCCAGGAACTTGATGGCTTCGGTGATGTCCTGTTTCGAGGCGTGGACGGGTCCGCGGGTGGGTTTGCCTGCGGCCGCGATTGCGCGGACTCGTTTGAGGTGGTGCCAGGTCGCGAACTGTTCGGCGTAGCGCCGAACCGAGGGGTGGTCGATGGCGGTCATCTTTGCGGCGATCCAGTCCTCGAAGAGGGCGAGGTAGCGGTCACGCGGCGCAATCAGTTGATGATGTTCGAGGATGCCCCGTAGGTGCATCGTTCGGCGATCGTCGCCAACGCTGTCGAGTCCTTCGTGGGTCATCGGAATCTGGCCGGTTGCCAGCTGACGCAACAGCTCGTGGACCTTGGTGGATCGTTTCCAGGTGTGGATGCTTTCGGGGCGATCCACGGCACAGAAGATACCCACCAAAGTGTGCATGGCGGCGGGATCGTCGAGTAGCAGGGAGGTGAGGTCGTCGCGGAGTGCGCAGCGTGCACAGATACCGCGCCGGTAGTGCTCGGCTTCGGTGCCGCAGCGGGTGCAGTGGAAGTCGGTCGCAATGCCGGCGCAGTCGACACAGACGGCTGTGTCCTCGACTCGTCCGGGGAGCATTCGTTCGAACCCACACGCTGCGCAGTATCCATAGGTGCGCACTGCGGCATGAAAGCACGTTCCGCAGATCTTGCCGTCGGGCCAGCGCACGCGCGGTTTACCGGCCTCGCGGCCACAGCGATCGCAGGTGAATCCGCTACCGGTTCTCGGTCGCCCTCGAACGGTGTTGCGGGGTCGGATCTCAATGGTCATCGCGGATCACCCGTGCACGTCGCGGTCGGACTGTCTTGTTGAGCTCGACGACGTTCGGTGCCGATGATGTCGCAGTTCGCTTCTTGCGTTCGTCTGCTGCCGTGACGGTGACCAGGTCCTGCATTCCGCAGCCGAAGATGTCGCAGAGAGCCGCCATCATCTGCAGGGAGACACGTGCGGGTCGTTGCGTGACGAGGCGGTAGACCTGAGGGCGGGAGAGGGAGATTCCGCGTTCGAGTAGGCGGGGGATGAGGTCGGTGCTGTTGTGCATGCCGTGTGCGGCCATCAGCTCGGGTAGGCGCCAGGTGTAGTCGACGGTGCGTTTCACGAGATTTCTCCTTCCATTCCGAGAGCGTCGCTCACGGTCGCATCCAACGCTCGACGCACTGTGCGAGTGCGGAAGTCGCTCGACACGCACGTGTAGAGGGAGGTGGTGCTGGCGTGTTCGTGGCCCATCTGCTGTTGTACGAACAACGAATCCCAGCCGTCTTCGATCAGGTGGGTGGCGTACGAGCGTCGCAGTGAGTGCAGGTCCAGCCCGGGGGAGAGCTGCAGCTCGGTGCAGTAGCGGCGGAACCGGCGTATCAAGGTCGATTCGGCAACGAGCGCGCCACGTTCGGACGGGAACAGATCGAGACCCGCATCGAGATAGGGCTGGCCGTGGGTGAGCCAATCCTCGACGATCTCAGGTGTCCAATCGAAGACCGTCAGGACACTGCGCCGTTTCGGGGGCGACCCGCGCTTGGCTTTGCCGTAACGCACGTTGAGAACTCCGAAGCGGCCGAACTCGCGTGCGTGGGGATTGCGGGCGAAGTCGACGCTCTGCAGGTGACGTACTTCGTTGAACCGCAGCCCGTAGGAGTAGGCGAGTTTGAGCATCACCGCGTCACGGTACGCCGGCAGCCACCCATTTCGGCCTGTCGCTCCGATCGTCTCGACCTGAGCGTCGGAGTAGTCGAACAACAGTTGCAGCTCGGTCTTGGTGAAGGCCCGCTTCGCCGGTGTCTGCTCGTTGTCCTGGACGTGTGTTGCTGTGTTCCACTCGAAGAACACCTGAGCGGGGTGCGTACCGAAGCGGCTCTCACACAGTCGATCCCATCCGTAGTCGGGGTTGCTGATGTAGGAGCAGAACAGCTTCAGCGAGGTCTGGTAGCTGCGGATCGTCGAGTGCGCGATCCGCCGGATCGAGCGGAGGTCTCCGAAGTATTCCTCGACCATGGCCGGTGTCCATGCCCACGGGAACTCGTTGGTGTAGTCGATAAACCGCACGACCACCTGCTGCCGCTGCTCGATGGTCCCGAGCTGCAGGTTTCGGCAAAGCTGCTGGTTCCACCATCCCGTTAGCATGTCCTCGACGGTTTGCTCCTCGGGATGCAGTGGCGTCACCGAGTCGACCAATACGACGCGCCCGCTCTTGTCGACCCCCATGACACCCCTTCGCCGTCTCGTTCAACGAATCAATGATTCACCAGATGAATCATTTCTGTCAATAGCACTGCCAGAGAATGATGTTGAACAGCGAAAGATAGAGACCCATACCGCTTCTGTCGGGAAGCCCGAGCGTGCAGCCATCTAGACAGCACGCAAAATCCTCATTCCGAACAGTTTTCGTGCGATATTGCAGACCGCTCAGGTGCGGGAGCGGGAGTTGATTGATTCATTGGATGCAACATGCAGCACTTTACCTGACATTATCCGTCTTATCGGCAGTCCACCTCTACTCGGTGGCGCGGTACTCGCCTCCAGGACTTAATGACGGTGCGGAAACTGTGTTCTCTACGTGAATCGCTTGAACCCGAGTGGCCAACGTTGTTGCCCTGGCCGGTCCGGACTGTAAACCGGTCTTGCTCTCCCTCGATCACGAGCAGTTGGAGTCCGGCGACAGGTGCATGCTTCCGGCATTGCACTCGGGTAGTTTCTTGATCATGGCTCCGACGTGGGAACAAGTTCGAGGCGCGAACTACGGCACGATGGGACGCCCCGTAGGGGGGACCGTTCATCGCCCCGACGGTTCGTCGCAGCTGGTGATGCACGTTCCGGACGCGACGTGGCGGTACGAGAACGTCTCCGGTGAGCCAACATTCATCGAAAACCCCACCGACAGATGGTCACTCGACGCGGAGGGGACGATGGTCCACGCCGTCAAGTCGCCCAACACCATGTACTTGACCATGGGAATTGGCTCGCCGTCCCTGTTGCTGCGGGCCTATGACACCTTTCCGCCCAATGCGAGCCACGGACTCAACGACCAGCGGTTCGTTGATCCCAGCGCGCCCCGGCAGATCTCGGTTCGCGGTCGCGCGGGGTGGGAAGTGACCGCGCGCGATCAGCACGCCAACGAATCGGTCACGTATGTGTTCGACGCGGAACTCGGTGTGGCGGTCCGTTGGCAGCAGGGCGAGGCGTGGATCGAACTCGAAAGTCCTACTCTGGACGAGCTGTTCGATCCGGCCCTGTTCGAATGGTCGGGTGCTTCGCGTTCGGCCGAGGACGACATGGCGAAGCACCAACGTGAGCATGAGGAACGCCAGCGCGCCTTGGCCGGTATTCCTCAGGCGATACCGACGTGGCTGCCGCTGACCACGCATGTCCAGTCTCAATCGGGCGATCCCCGTACCGGCGAACTCAGCTTGTCGATCAGCGGGCACGCACCTCAATTCACACTGCGCCGCTGGGTGACAACCATCGGCGAGCCGAAGCTCGAATGGCCGAACGATACGACACCCGAACGCCACCGGCAGTCCATCGGCGACTGGACCTACGAGATACGTAGTTATCAGGACATCGAGGAGGGCGAGTGCGTACGCATCGTCGAGTCGATCGTCCCGGTCGACCCACCCGACCGCGACGCAGCGGAGATTACCTCCGAACTCGCCGCAGAGGAGCACGACCGTCGTGAAGCGGAAGTCCTCGCCACCCTCGGCACCGGTAGAATCCTTGCCGACCACCTGAAGGACGAGTCGCTGCTCATCCGAACCGATTTCAGTGACGACGACGCCTGGTGTGCTGTCGCCGTCGCCGCGATGGCACCGATCGAGCAAGGTGACGGCACCGAATTCGCCGCCTACCTCACCTGTATCGACAACCGGGAGAACGACGGTATGACCGTGGAGGGATTGCTCGATGCACTCGGCGACCAGCCCCCGTACTATGCGTTTCTCGTCGATGCCGAATCCATGCAGAACCCCGAAATGCCCATCGTCGTCGTCTACACCGGCCCTGACGAATCGGACCGCCCACGCGGTCGGACTTTTCGCGTCATCCCGTCGGAAATGTGGGGTGTGGAGAACAACCTGTCGATCGCGAACATGGACTTCGAGAGTTTCGCGGACAGCGCCGACGAAGACGGCGTGTTCCGTGGGTTTCCCGAACCGGTGCGGCCCGTCGAAGAGGTGACAACGCGCGAGATCGCGCAGTGGATCGCTGGTGATCTCCATACCGACACACTGCGCGAGTTGCACGCCGTCCTCGACGGGCGGAAGTATCAGTACCCGGTGCAACTCTTCGAGGTCGACATGCTCGAGGTGCACACGCAGACCCGCGACGCTCACAACAGTTCCGCAGACATACTCGGTTACGACGAGTTCCTGGAGGCGACGTCATCCGGTGGCCCGGCGCTGCGCGGTAGCGTGCCCGCCCACAATGCGTACTGGTGGTTCGTTCTGGATCCCAGTTCGCACCGCCCTCTGGCGGCATACCGCATCAGATACCAGCCGTACACTCCTCCGCCCGCCGAAGACGGTGTGCCGCAAACGCTCCGGTTCGAGGTCCCATTCGTGAACACCGAGCCCGTATCGGCGGCGCTACTGACGGACGACGACGACCTGGTCGATCGGAGCATCGTCAAGGACGCCATTCTGACCGAGGCCGCGCGCCTGCACAGCGACGCCGCCATCACCGGCGGCGAACCCATCATGCCGCGCATTCCGCGTCTCCCCGGATTCAGCATCGGTGCTCACCTGCGAATCGATGGTGAGCAGTTGTTCTACGTTGCCATCGTCACCGGCGTCCACGACGAATTCATCGTCAAGGAAGTGCCGGCCACAGGAATACGCATCGTCGGCCCCGGGGAACCGTGATCACTCAGTGCAAGGTTTTGTCGCCTTCTGTCGCCGTACGCGCCGTCGATCCTGAGCATGTGGTCGTATTTGCCGAACGCATCGAGATCTATCCGTTCGCCGACCTCGATCGAGCCACCGAAGTCGCTACAACACTCAGAACCGCCAGCGCACTACTCACCCTCCACGTCGACTCCATGGCGACAACAATACGAGGCGCTGCACCGGGGCCAGACGTGGCTTCCGACCGCGGAGACACAGCTCGAAGCGGAGCTATCTGTCCGGGCACGACAACGGGCTGCAGCGATCATTAGAGCCCAGAAGCGGGAGCGGCGATTGCGGACTGCATCTCACTGCGCTGTGGCCGAAAGCGTCAGAGCGACTGGGGTATGGGTAGGACAGTGATGCCGGTGTCGTGTTGAAGTGCGTCGATCAGGTCCGGTCGTTCGGACAATGTGGCGGTCGTAGATATCGCGTAGCTGTGCGGGTCCTTGTTCGCGGATGTATGGGTGCCGGCGGTGTCGAACAAGGCTAGGCAAGCGTGAGTGTGCGCGAGATCGTGCCGCGCCCAGTAGCGGATCCCCGTGAATCCTGCACTACGGAGCGCCGACGCCCACAGCTGCGTCAGCTGATAGTTGCCGGTTGTGAATACTTCTGCGGTGACACCGAATTGAGCAGCAGTGTTGGATGTCAGATCAGCAAGCTCACGCGGCTCGGTGATCCGCAGACGCGTCAGAGCGCGTGCGCTCAGTTCGGTGCTCGGGACCACCCGCATCCCACCCCAGGTCTCGAGCAAGGTGATCTGTTCGGACTCGGCGGTGTAGCAGGTGCCGTGCATGTTGGCGAGGTCGAAACGTCCGTGGCCGCCGTTCGCAAACCACAACGGCCCGCGAGTAGCGCTGTGGCAGCGAAACACCTCCGCGCCGGCCGGGGTGCGGAACACCGGAAATCGATCACGGAGGTGATCCGGTGGGGGAGGAGCGAGTAGGTGCAGTGCGGTGCGCGGGGCGCTCACGCAGCGAGCTGCTCGGTCGCCGCACGAGCAAGATCAGCGACCGATGGACCGTCTCCGTCGAGCAACGCCTGCCGGGCTGTTCGGCCGCCGAGTTCGGGTTGTTCGGTCATCAGCCACGACGCGGCCATCCACCCACTGGCGTCGGCGCTGGCCCATGCCCGTAGGACGTCCTTGATTCCGAGAATCGGCCGCGCTGGTGTGCCGTGGTCGAACCCGGCAACGGAGTACCCCGCAGAGCTGTCGGCGGCGACCAGTCGCAGTACGCGGTGTTCTCGGACTGCTTGGCTCAGTGCTTGTTTCGTCCACCCGGTCACATCCAGTACCTGCTTGTGGGTGAGGATTGCGCCGATATGGTTCTCCCACGCGCGGCGCGCCTTCAGCCCGGACAGTACGTTGCGGATTCCGTTCTCGACGAACGCGACATCACTGGGGTTCAGCTCGGTGTGGCCGAGTCCGCTGGCGGCGAGTTCGGCGGCGACGAGGTCCTGCAGCGGGGTGCTCATACCGCCACGCTACCGGGGTCAATCAGGTCAAGTCAATCAGGTCAACTCGGCTTGGGGTCGGGATCTGAAACCTTCTACGGCACCGGGCCTCCCCGTGATGCGGTGCGGAGCCATACGCTTGTCGAGACGATTCCCCGAGCGGGTGGGCCCTACGATAGGGCGGCGTTGAGGAGGTGTCGAATGTCGGTACGACGACCATCAGGTAGTCGTGCGCGGGCGATCGACGCTGCTCGAACCAATAGTGCTCTCGAAGGTGCCCGCAGTACCGATGCCACGCGTGCGGACCAGGATGCGTACGTCCGCGGCGAGATCGATATCGCCGAGCTGGGGCATCGGGTGCGTAGGCGGTACAACCTCGCCTGATCTGGTTTGCTTCCGGTGGACAACGCACTTCTCTGAGACACCAGAGGCGATGACCTGGACTGGGTCGGGTACTTCTTTCCTGGATCGTCCGTGCTGCGTAAGTGCGTGGGAGCTACGATCGAGAAACCCGGCCGCCGCCGAGAACGATCTGTCTCATGTGAGGGCGTTGCACCCGGTATCTGTTCCTAATTGTGTACTTGTGGGCCGGTGAGCTGCGGTCGGCTGGGATGGAGAGGGTGATGAGTCGCTAATGATGCCTGGCAACACCGTTCGGCCTTTCGATTTCATCGCTGCGCAGGAGGTCGTGAACGTGTGATTGGCATTGGTGTCGCGTTACTGTCGTCGCGTCGTCTGCAGCAGTGGCCGTCACTCGTATAGTTTTCGTTTCGCTCGGCAAGTTCGGCATGCATGATCGGCCCGTGGTTGGCGCTTCCGGGGTGCGCTGTTGTATTCCGACGTCGGATCCACCGAAGCGGCGACGAACGCACGCGGTGGGCGCGTCTGCCTGTACCGTCAATTGTGAGCGCTCAAGCCAGGTTTCAGGTCATCACTTTGAAACGAGGTGGAGTCGAATGACCATGCCGGTCCGTTTGGACGATGGGGGGCGAGGGGGACGTTGATGGACCCGGAGACAGTCGAAAGTGGTCATCTTTTACTCATCACTTTGAGTCGAACTCGGGTGGATTCACCCGCACACTGATGGTCTCTCGATTCGCCGAACAACCTCGTCAGCTGGCGTGTGGTGGACTCTGGTGGGTCCACTGGAATTGTTACCTCTTTTAAAGCGGGTCCGGGGTTCGAATCCCTGATGGCGCACAACGGATGTCCCTGCCAGTGGAAACGCAAACACTGACAGGGACATTTTTTGTTGTCCAATTTTCGGTCGGGTCGAGCCGCGGGTGCGTTGAAATGCGGTTCTTGGCCGGCATGTCGTTTCTGCCGTGGATCAGCCCACAGGTCGCTGGATCGAACGACCTGCCGAGACCGGTCTTAGCAGCTGAACGGACTTTCGTTGTTCCTATATGGAACGAACTGCGGCAATGTTGAGGCCAGGTAAAGCCTCTCGAGAGGCGCCCCTACATTTTGTCGGGATATCCTGACGGTGCGAAAACTGCGTTTTGCGCACCAAGATGGCTGATCACAACCATCGACGTCGCGCGACGGCCTGCGTTTCTCGTGCGCGTCTCTATCGCGCCGAAGGATGGGGGCGAGCGGCCCCGAACTTTTAGCGTGAGTTGGCGAGCTTTTGTACGGCGGCGGGGACCGGCCGACCGGTTTTGGCGCTTGCTGCGACTGCGGCCTGTGCCGCTGCCCGGCGGACGGCGAGGCTACGAATGGCCGGGGCCGGATTCTTCGGTGTTGCTGTGGTCATTTCCTGCCTCCTCGTCGTAATCGGTGTCCGAGTCTCCGAGCGATATTTTCTCGGCGATGACTTGAACGATGTCGGAGTCGTTGCGTGTAGCCAGTCTAGATGCGACCAGAGTTTCGAGCACCTTCCATCCGAGTTGGGCTTCGGTGTCGGAGGTGCTGAAGGTGCGATCGAACGCCCAGGTGGTCCGTCGAAACCACTCGGAGCGGCGGTCTGCGGAGTTCTTCTGTTGCCAGGTGATGATGACACCGATGGTGGCGACCAGTCCGATGATCAGAGTGACCCACGCCTGCGCTGGCATCGTCGATGAGTCCTTTCTGCCAAGGGACGAGCTGGATGAGCAGAAGACTAGGTGAATGCTCCGACACGGACGCCGATCTGAGTTTCGACGGGGAGTCCTGAAGGCTCGTCAGTCGGATGCTTGGAGAGGGGCAGGGGGTCACTCCTTTGTTGTTGGTGGAGTCGAGTGACCACGTGAACGAGGATGGTCGGTGCAGAAATGTTCTTGGTGTTGGGCGGATTCGACTGTGCCATCTTTTGGTCATCTTTTTGGTTGAACGCGTGCGATTCCGGCCGGACGTCGGTGGCCACTCGACTCCCTGAACTGCCAGGTCAACCGGCTTGTGGTGGACTCGGATGTATCCAGGCGAATCGTCTCACTCTGACAGTGGGTCCGGGGTTCGAATCCCTGATGGCGCACAATATATGCCCTCGAACAGCAGAAATGCTGTTCGAGGGCATATTTTTTGACTCGGTGAGTCGGGTACTGCCCTTCGACGCCAGCGATGAGCGACCATCGACCGTAGTGGGGAAAATTCCCCTGTTCGCGACTGTGATCCTCTGTCAGGTCATTCCGCGAGGGTTGGTTGCGTGCGGTTTCGCTTGACGCCGCCCTGGTGCCACTGCTACGGACCATTCAGGCGAGGGTGAGGAAGATCTTTTCGAGTTCGGCTTCGGTCATCGGTTCCGTGGTGCCGGCGGTCTCCCCGGTGATGCATTCGCGAAGGCTGGTGGCAACGATTTTGAAGCCGGCCTTGTCGAGTGCACGGGACACGGCAGCGAGTTGCATGACGACATCCTTGCAATCACGACCCTATTCGATCATCGAGATCACTCCCGCGAGCTGACCGTGTGCTCGCCGGAGTCGGTTGAGTACCAACGCGATGCTGTCCTCGTCGCCGGTCATGAGAGTTCCCTTCGAAGATGAATCAGTGTTGTGTATTGGGCGGGTCATCGCCGAAGCAGGGAGCGGAAGAAGCCGGTCCCCGCTGTATCGGCAGCAACGCAGGTGCAGCGCTGCGCTGTGGGAACGCTATTCATTACGTCGTCGGAGTGTTGACCGCATCCGGCCCAGGTGGTCTTGGAACAGGAAGAACACTTCTCGGGGTAGCACATGATGGAGATTCCTTGTCCGGTCTGCGTCACTCGATGACGGATGAAAGTTGCTGCGAATCAACCGATGTGGAAGACAATTCGATCCAGGCGTTGTAGCCACCGACCAGGTCGCCGACGTTCTCGATACCGTCGGCGCGCAGGAGCGACGCGGCGACGGACGAGCGCCAGCCGCCGGCGCAATAAACGACTATCGGCTTGTCTTGTGGCAGATCGTCGAGATGGGAGCGGAGTTGAGCGAGCGGAATCGGCTGAGCGCCTGCGATGACGCCGTCTTCGCGCTCACCGGGATTACGAATATCGATCAATGTGATCGCGTCCGCACTCAGGAGCGAGTCCAGCGCGACCACTTCGGTGCGCGGTGCAGTACGCACCAGGTCGGTGAGCGCGTCGGGGAAGGTGCCGTCTGTGTCAACGGTGAGATACCCGATGACATTGTCGGACCCAATGCGCGCGAGCCGCATTGCTGCATCTTGTTGCTGACCCGGATAGGTGATGAGAGCGATTCGGCCGCCGATGTCTGCCACCATGCCGCCGGTCTCGGCAAACCTGCCGTCGAATCCGACATTGATCGAGCCACGCACATGTCCGGCAGCGAAATCGTCGGGCGTGCGAGCGTCGAGGACTCGAATCCCCTCAGCCAATCCAGTGCGCAGTTCAGTCGGCGACAGCGCGGGGATGTGCCGACCTTGATCGAGCAGCGCCCGATTCGACTTGTTCAAAGCGACATCAGTCGAGAAGTATGCCGGCACCGCAGGCTGACCGTCCGTGACGAGCGCGACGAAGGCGTCCTCAGTCATGGGCTGCACCGACGGATTGGTGCGTCGTTGCTCACCGATCGTGGAGGTCAGCTCGGACGAGAGGTTTTTGCCGCAGGACGATCCTGCGCCGTGAGCGGGCATGACGGTCACCGAGTCGGGCAACATCAGGAGCGTCTCGTGAACGGTGCGGTACATCGCCCGTGCAAGATCGGTGTTGGTGCCATCTCCGAGGTTGGCCAGGTCGGGGCGGCCGACATCGCCGATGAACATCGAATCTCCGGTGAGCACAGCTGACGGCGCAGCAAGCGGATTCTCTCGGACCAGCAGGCTGATCGACTCCCACGTGTGGCCGGGGGTGGAGAGGATCTCGATGTCGACGGTCCCGAGGGACACATGTTCGCCGTGCCGCAACCTGCGGATCGGATACTCGGTATCGGCGGATTCGCCGAACCCGACCCATGCTCCCACAGCGTCGACAAGCTCGAGGTGACCGGAAACGAAGTCTGCATGAAGGTGGGTGTTGATTACCCCCTCGATCTTCAGTCCGTAATTGGCTGCATCGTGAAGATATTCGGTGATGTCGCGACGCGGATCCACCACGATGGCTCTGCCGGTGGTCTCATCGCCAATCAGGTATGACGCATGAGATAAGCACTCGATGTAGTACTGCTCGAGGATCATCGGACAACCTTCCTTGCGACGTTCGAGGATACTTAGACTTTAGAGATACCCCGTAGGGTATGTCAAGTACCCCAGGGGGTATGTATGCGACGTGTGTCTATTTCGATTCACTGCAGCACGACCGTTCGACGACTATCACTTACCTGTCACTTCGGCATGCATGTGGTTTGACGGTGTCGGACGCCGGATCGGTGATGTGCTTCCACAAAAGTGGCCGGTGAACCTTCTGTTCACGGGTGATTTTTGTGGAGTATCCACGCACACGCGACATTACCGGCTGGTACTGCACGCGTCGTCAGCTCTCGGAAGGTGTATCTCTGCGCAGGGGGAAATTACCGAAAGGGAAGGAATCGCTTGAATATTCGTGCCAATGTCAAGGATCGATCTCCACGCACCACTTCGGGTTTCTCGCGCAGAAACTTTCTCGCCGCAACAGGATTGGCGCCGCGCTCGTCATCGGTAGCGGTTACGGCGGGGCGGTAGCCGCACTCCGATTGACGCAAGCCGGGATCGACACGCACATGGTCGAGATGGGCAAGGCCTGGACCACGCCGGGATCGGACGGGAAGATCTTCTGCCCGATGCTCTCGCCGGACGGTCGGTCGACCTGGCTCCGAACTCGCACAGTGCAACCGGTTTCACACTTCTCCGGTGGTTCGGTCGATAAGAACATCAGTAAATACGTCGGTGGAATCAAGGTCTACCGGAGTCGCGGAGTGGGTGGTGGATCGCTCGTCAACGGCGGAATGGCTGTGACGCCGAAACGCAACTACTTCGAGGAAATCCTGCCGAACGTCGACTCCAATGCGATGTACTCGACCTACTTCCCCAAGGCGAACGCCGCGCTGGGGGTGAACAACGTCGACCCAGCGTGGTTCGAGTCGACCCCGTACTACAAATTTGCCAGAACAGGACGCAAAACCGCGCAGAGATCCGGCTACACAACAACATTCGTGCCCAATGTGTACGACTTCGAATACATGAAACAGGAAGCCGCCGGGCAGGTGACCAAATCGGCACTGGCATCGGAAGTCATCTACGGAAACAACGCCGGCAAGAAGTCCCTCGACAAAACTTACCTCGCCCAAGCCTCAGCGACCGGCAAACTCACCATCACCACGCTGCACGTCGTGACGGAAGTGAAGCCGGCCGCCACGCTCGTCGATCTGGTTCATGGACACCTGATACCTGGGCCGACCCCGCCGCGCCGGTGTTCGCCGAAATCGCACCGTTCCCGGCCGGTGCCGAACTGTGGGTGAGTCTGCATCGGCCTATGGGATGGCCGGCGGTCCGGCCGGGTATCAGCCGGACAAGGACGCCGAGAAGGTACTCGCCGAAACATTGACGGTCGCATACGGCGAGTCGAAGCCTGACGGACTGCGAGCCCTGGTGCACGCGGGCAATGCAGCGAAGGTGCTGATCGACGCTGCCAAGAATGCGGAAATGCTCGTCGTCGGTAGTCGCGGTCGCGGCGGATTCGTCGGTTTGCTGCTCGGGTCGGTCAGTAAAAGCGTTGCCGAGCATGCCGAATGCTCGGTCGTGGTCGTACGTGACCCCGCGGACAAGAATTGACGAATATTTTGCACTCCAGACCTGTCTTGCGCGGGCGATGACACTAACGGCTACGCGGCAGGCGACCACCACCCCGATGGGAATCGTGTCTGCAGCGGCGATGTCCACAGCTGACCTAATGGAACAGTTGGCGGGCAGCGCCGAGGTGGGCCTGTCCGGCGTCGAGGCTGCTCGGCGACGCGCGCAGTGGGGGCCCAATGCCGTGTCTTCGCACCGCGCCAGATTCTGGCCGGTGCTCTGGCATCAACTCCGGTCACCGCTGCTCGCGTTGCTGCTCATCGCTGCGACCGCGTCCTATTTCGTCGGTGAGCGCAGTTCAGCGCTAATTATCGGCATCATCGTCGCCTTGTCGGTCGGATTGGGGTTCGTCAACGATCGGTTGAGAAATGGCCGAGTGTCAATAGCGACGAGTTTCGTCCGCCGGCGCAGTCTTCAGCTGCATGGGAAAACTCAGCTATGGCTTCAACGTATCGGTGGATGGGTACATCGCCGACGCCCAAGGCAGCATCGACTGGTCTGAACCGAGCGAAGAACTGCACCAGTACTGGAACGATCTCGAGCGGGAGACTGCCTTGTCGTTCTATGGGCGGCGGCTCTACGAACTGATGTCCGCCTTTTGGCCGACCGTCGACAAGTCCCCGGACGCCAACCCGACGATCGTCGACTTCGCGCACATCTGGCGCAACATGCCCAAGGTCGTGTTCTCTCGCACTCTGGAGTCCGTCGACTGGAACTCCCGCCTCGAATGCGGCGACCCGGTCGAGGTGGTGAGGAAGCTGAAAGCCGAAACCGACGGCAGGTTGGCGGTGGCCGGGGCGACTTTGGCCGCACCTATCGTGCAGGCGGGACTGGTGGACGAATACCAGATCGTGATTTCGCCGATCGCAGTCGGCGGCGGCATACCGTTCTTGCCGACCCTGCCGTCGTGGATCTCGCTGCGACTGGTGGAGAACCGCACCTTCCCCGGAGGCGCGGTTTTGCTGCGTTACGAGGCGAAGTAGCCGAAGACTCCGCCGTCATCGGGGCGAACCGTGCGACAACCGATCTGGCCTGCGACCCGGAACTCTCTCATCCGGAGTGGTTGAATCGACACCAATGCTGGATGGATCCGTCCGCCCTGAATCGAGAGGTCGCATCATGCATGTTGGCGTAGACAGCTTCGTCTCCTCCGTGACAGACCCGACGGACGGCCGCGTGATCGGGCCGGCCGAGCGGATGGGGCACCTGCTCGAGGAAATCGCCCTTGCTGACCAGGTTGGGCTCTACTCGTTCGGCATCGGCGAGCATCATCGCAGCGAGTACTACGATTCGGCGCCGTCGATCATTCTGGCTGCCGCTGCCGCTCGGACGGAACGGATCCGCCTCGGCAGCGCGGTCAAGGTGCTCAGCGCGGATGATCCGGTGCGGGTGTTTCAAGAGTTCGCCACCCTGGATCTGATCTCGAAGGGCCGGATCGACCTGGTGGTAGGCCGCGGGTCCTTCACCGAATCGTTTCCGCTGTTCGGCCTCGATTTCGCCGACTACGACTCTCTTTTCACCGAGAAGCTGGAACTGTTGCTGCAGATCCGCGACAACATCGAGGTCACCTGGTCCGGTCGACATCGCCCACCACTGGTCCAGCAGAGCATCTACCCGCGGCCCGTGCAGGATCCGTTGCCGATCTGGGTCGGCGTCGGTGGAACCCCGGAGTCCTTCGCCCGCGCGGGCATGCTGGGGCTGCCACTGATGATTGCGATCATCGGTGGTGAGCCGCGCCAGTTCGCCCCGCTCGTAGACCTGTACCGGCGCGCAGGAGCCCAGGCCGGTCACGCCCCAGAGAAGCTGCAGGTAGGGCTGCACGTATTTGGCTTCGTCGCCGAGACCACGAAAGTGGCAGCGGACACTGTCTACCCGGGCTGGAATGAAATGTTCACCAAAATCTCCCGGGAGCGCGGTTTCTCCAGACCGACCCGCCAGCAGTTCGACGCCACATCCGGGCCCGACGGTGCCTTTTTCATGGGAGACCCGCAGACCGTGGCCGAGAAGATCCTGCGGGTCGGGGAACAGTTGGGCGGCGTCGACCGGTTGTCGCTGCAGATGACGAATCCGAGGCTCGCCCACGGTGACCTACTCCGCGGGATCGAGTTGCTCGGCACCGAGGTTGCCCCTCTGGTGGCGAAAGCCTGACATCTGGGACTCCGAGTGTGCGGACGACGAAAACGCCTCACTGCGCGTGCAATGCCGTAGCGACTGCCGCGGTGACCGGCGCTCCGCCACGCGGCAAGGCGAGCACCAGCACGTCTTCGGAGAAGTCTTCGGGATCGAGAAGGACCGACAACGCCTGCCCGGCGTCGACTCGGTCGCGGAACGTTCTCGTCCTCATGTCGAACATTTACCCACGGCATCGACGCGTCGAACCCGCGGTTCTTTCCGGCGCTCAGTCCGTCGACTTCCTCAGCTCGAATTTCAGTATCTTGCCCGTCGGCGTGCGGGGGAGGTCCAGTGGAAAGACGATCTCGTCGGGGACTTTGAACTTCGCGAGACGGCCGCTGGTGTACTCGATCAATTCTTGGGCGCTCACCTCGGCGTCCTTCTTCTTGATCACGAATGCTTTGGGGCGTTCCCCCCACTTCGGGTGCGGGACGCCGATGACGGCGGCTTCCAGAACCGCTGGGTGCGACATGAGTGCTTGCTCGATCTCCACGGTCGAAATGTTCTCGCCGCCCGAAATGACGATATCCTTGGCGCGATCTTTGACCTGGATGTAGCCGTCCGGGTGCATTACCCCGAGGTCGCCGCTGTGGAACCAGCCGCCGGCGAACGCTTCCGCTGTGGCTTTCGGATCCCGGTAGTAGCCGAGCATCACGTTGTTGCCGCGAAGGACGATTTCGCCCATCGTTTGTCCGTCGGCTGCGACGTCGTTCATTTCGGGATCGACGACGCGTGCGTCCTCGGCTTGAATCATCCCGACGCCCTGTCTGGACATCAACTCGGCGCGCTCGTCGGATTTCAGTTCGTGCCAGTCGTCCTGAACTTCGCAGATCGTGTACGGCCCGTATACCTCGGTCAGCCCGTACACGTGGACGACGGTGATTCCGAGTCCTTCGAGCTTGGCGATGATGCTCGGTGCTGGTGGCGCTCCGGCGGTGGTGATGTGCAGGGCGTCCACGTGATGCGCCTGGGGTGCTTCGGCGATGGTCGAACAGACAACCGGTGCGCCGCACAGGTGCGTGATGCCCACATTGTCGATTGCATCCCACACTGCGTCGGCGCGAACCGCGCGCAGACAGACGTGGGTGGCGGCTGCCTGAGTGACGGCCCAGGGTGTGCACCAGCCGTTGCAATGAAACATCGGGAGGGTCCATAGATACTTGGTCGAGCCGGTGAAACCGTTGTGGAACGTCTCGCCGAGCGAATTGAGGTAGGCGCCACGATGGGTGTACATCACGCCCTTGGGCTTGCCGGTGGTTCCGGAGGTGTAATTGATTGCTATGACCTGCTGTTCGTCCTCTACGCCCCATACCAACGAAGGTGCATCGACGAGGTCGCCGGCCTCGGCGAGAAGGTCTGAATACTGTCCGGTGACAACGCCTTCCGGAACGGTGGGGGGAGCGATCGTGGAGTCGGGGATCTCGATTATTTCCTGCAGCGACGGCACTGCCGAGCGGGCACCGGAGGCGGATCCGACGAGCTCAGAATCGACGAACAAGATCTTGGTGCCGGAGTGGTCGAGGATGTAGTCGAGCTCGCTGCCGGTCAAACGTGAGTTGAGGGCAACGAGGACGCCCCCTGCCAGGGGAACGGCGAAGTGCGCAAACAGCATTTCCGGGGTGTTGGGACTGAGGTATGCGATGCGGTCGCCGGGCTCGATACGGCTCGACAGGACGCGGGCGAGACGGTCGACCTCGTCACCGAATTGCTTGTAGGTATAGCAGCGGTCGCCGTGGATCACGGCCACCCGATTCGGGAACACACTCGCTGAACGCGCCAAGAAACGCAACGGGCTCAACGGTGTGTTGTTGGCGGACGACAGTTCGGCGGACGACAGTGTCGAATCGAGCATCGGGTGAGACCTTTCGAAAAGCGGTAGTCTTTGTGACGCGCACTACACATTACCGTTGACGCTATCGACAGCAGGGAGAACGCCGCTACCCCCAAAAGTGGGTATTGGACGGTGTTCGAGAGGAATCGTGAAACTCGTCGATACCGTCAAAACGTACATGCGAAACCTGATGGGCAAGTTGGATGTAGCCACCAGAGCGGAGGCCGTGGTCGAGGCGCGTCGGCACGGTCTGCTCGGCTAGAGCGCAATGAATCGCGTTGGCGCGCCCGACATCTACATCAGAGGACTTTGTGCTCTCGTGTGCGTAACTCAGCCGTGCAATCGTGGTGATCATCGGCGGTGAGTCGCCGCACCCTTATCTCTGTCGGGAGGCTGACATGGTCTTGGCGAATCATCAGGAAATCGTTGTCGGAGTCGATGGTTCGCCCACCAGTACGGCTGCGGCTTTATGGGCTGCAGCCATGGCGGATCGTTTGGATTCTCCGCTGCACATCGCGTGCGCGGTTCAGGAACCGACGTTCTACATGGCCGAGTCCGTCATGGTGATCCCCGAGGAAGTGTGGGAGCAGCAGCGTCGTACCGCCGAGGGGATCGTCGACGAGGCAGCGAAAGCCATCCTCGAGCGCCATCCGTACCTCAGTGTGGCCACCCACGTCGACGCTGTGCCACCCGCTGAAATGCTGGTCGATCTGTCGACTTCGGCACGGCTGATGGTGGTCGGTAGCTCCGGGACGGGCCTTGTGCTGTCGACTTTGCTCGGTAGCACCGCCAAGGTGGTGGCGGACACCGCAGCCTGCCCTGTCGTCGTGTGGCGCGAAGGCGTTGGAGACTCGAACTCCCCGATCGTGGTCGGAATCGACGGCAGCGCCACGAGCGCCGCTGCGATAGCGATGGCCTTCGAGATAGCCTCGCGGCTGGAGGTACCACTCATTGCTGCGCATGTGTGGAGTGCCGCATCGCAGGCTGAAGGCGTCACATTGCCGCTCCTCATCGACTGGGCGGCCATCGAAAAGGAGGAGTCGGTCCTCCTCGCCGAAAGCCTGGCGGGGTGGGTCGAGAAGTACCCAGACGTAGTAGTAGAACGTGTTCTCCGACAGAGCAACCCCGCGCACACTCTCGTCGACCTGTCCGAACACGCCCAACTCGTCGTGGTGGGAAGCAGAGGACGGGGTCCGGTGAGAAGCGCCCTACTGGGATCAACCAGTAGCAATCTCACACACCACGCGCGCTGCCCGGTCATGATCTGCCGCGTGCGCTCGTGAGTACTCGTGGCGCATCTCCGTCGGTACATTGCGCGGAAAGAGCAGGCACCCCATAGGCTTCCGCGTGGCGGTCGTCGATTCGGACATCGAGTCGCCGTGAGAATCCAGGGACGCCGGATCGATGCTGTGTTGTTCGATCTGGACGGGGTCGTCACCGACACGGCCGTGATTCACGAGAGGGCATGGAAAACCGCGTTCGATGCGTTACTCGAAGCTGCCGGACAAGGGGATCGGCCGTTCACTCACGAGGACTACCGGGTCTACATCGATGGACGGGAGCGACTCGATGCGGTGCGCGGATTCGCGCATGCACGTGGACTGACTCTTCCCGAGACTTCGCACGGCGACACGGCATTGGGGAGCGTGCGGCAATGGGCCGATCGAAAGAATGAGGACTATCTTCGCACGCTGACCGCTGAAGGTGTCAGGACGATTCCGGGAACGTTGGATGTGCTCCGCCAACTGCGGCTCGCAGGCATTCCGACAGCAGTGGTGTCGGCCAGCAGGAACGCGGGGGAGGTGATGGCCCTTGCCGGCGTCGGGGGACTGTTCGATGTGCGAGTCGACGGCACCGATGCACTGCGTCGAAGCCTGGCCGGTAAGCCCGCACCGGACCTGTTTCTCGAAGCTGCCCGCAGGCTCGGAATTGCACCCAAGTTTTCTGCTGTAGTGGAGGATGCGGTGGCCGGTATTCAGGGCGCGCAAGCCGGAAAGTTCGGACTTGTCATCGGGCTTCAACAAGCATCTGCGGCGGTCGAGTTGGATGCGGAGGTGGTTGTCGGCGATCTCACCGAACTAGATATCGACATCGGTTCGGACAGTCCCGCTGAATACAGCGGTGCTTGTGAGTTGTGCTCCACCGACGCGGAATCGACGTGGGTGCTGCATTATCGCGGCGCGATAGCCTCGGATGAGGGAATCCGCGAGAGCCTCTGCACCCTGGGAAATGGATACTTCGCCACCCGTGGTGCCCTACCCGAGGCGAGCGCAGACGGGGTGCACTACCCGGGTACGTATCTCGCCGGGTGCTACAACAGGCTCACCTCGACGATCAGCGGCGTCGATTACGAGGACGAATCCATCGCCAACTGGCCGAACTGGCTGGGCACCACATTCAATATCGACGGCGGTGAATGGCTTACTACCGACAATCACCTTGTGCAACACCATCACATCGTCCTGGATATGAGGGAGGGTGTTCTTCGACGCGAAAGCCTTCTTGAAGATTCACAGGGGCGGCGCACCTGGCTTCGACAGATTCGGTTCGTATCCATGGCATCGCCGCACCTGGCGGCGCTCGACACCAGACTCGAGCCTGAGAATTACATCGGAACGATCACCGTGCGCGGGACCCTGGACGGCGATGTCACCAATGGCAACGTCGCCGAGTTTCGGGCTTTGAACAACTCTCATCTCACCGAATGTGAAACAGGTTCTGCGGCAAAGAATCAGGTATGGCTCCGGGCGCATACTCGGCAATCGCGGATTGCACTCACGCTCGCGGCCCGAATGGATTCGGCTGCTCCCGTCCTAGGCACAAACAGCACCCCGACGAGCATCTTCCAGGAGACCTCGGCTGACGTCTCGCAGGTCGTCGGCGTGCAAGTAGCGACGATCGTCGCTTTGTATTGCTCTCGCGATCGGGCTATCGCCGATCCGCTCAGCGCTGCACTGTCGTGCCTCGACGAATCGGGATCTTTCTCCACGCTTCTCGACGCCCACCGACGGCAATGGAAACGGTTGTGGCATCGATACGATCTCGAGGTCGAATGCTCCGACGGCGAGACCGCCCGAGCGGTTCGGCTTCAGCTCTTTCATGTCGTCCAATGTCTGTCTCCGCACACCGTGGATCTCGACGTCGGGATTCCGGCGCGTGGCCTTCATGGGGAGGCCTATCGCGGGCACATTTTCTGGGACGAGTTGTTTGTGCTTCCGCTACTGAATCTGCGCATTCCGGAGTTGTCGAGATCTCTGTTGCTCTATCGCTATCGACGACTGTCCGAGGCGAAGCGCCGGGCACGTGAAATCGGCTGTAGCGGCGCCTTGTTCCCGTGGCAGAGCGGCAGCGACGGTCGAGAGGAGACACCGCACGTGCTGTTCAATCCACGATCAGGACGATGGATGCCCGATCACTCCAATCGGCAATTCCATGTCGGCTTGTCGGTTGCCTACAACGTGTGGCACTACTGGGAAGTGACAGCGGATTTCGGCTTCCTGGCCTCCTACGGAGCCGAGATGTTGGTCGAAAATGCACGATTTTGGACCAGCCTTGCGGTGGGGGACGCCGCCGACAATCGATTCGATATTCGGGGCGTCATGGGACCCGACGAATTCCATGACGGATACCCGGGCCATCCCGGTGAGGGAATCGATAATTCGACCTACGTGAACGTGATGGCCTCGTGGAGTATCCGACGCGCGCTGGACGCTTATGCAATCGTTGGTCGTGACGACGGTGTCGGCCTGTGGGCTCTGCTCGATGTCAGCTCTTCGGAACTTCACACATGGCACAACCTGGCATGCAGGCTGCGCGTGGAGTTTCTCGACAACGGATTGCTCGCACAATTTCATGGGTACGGGGAACTCCGAGAACTCGACCTCGATGACTACCGAAAAAGGTACGGAAACATCGGCCGGCTCGATCTGATCCTCGAAGCCGAGAATGACTCCTGCGCACACTACAAGGTGTCCAAACAGGCCGATGTTCTGATGCTGCTGTACCTGTTCACCGCGGAGGAACTCACCGAACTGCTCGCGGCGATGGGGTACGACTTCGAGCCGCGCACAATTCCGGCAACCGTCGACTACTACCTCGCTCGAACGACCCATGGCTCTACTCTGAGCAAAGTCGCGCACTCGTGGGTTCTTGCACGAGGTAATCGTCGAGACTCCTGGGACATGCTGCGTGAGTCGTGCACGGCCGATCTTGCCGACAGTCAACAAGGAACGACGCGGGAGGGAATTCATCTGGGCGCGATGGCGGGAAGTGTCGACATCCTGCAGCGCTGCTATACCGGGATCGAAGTGCGAGGCGACACGTTGAGACTTCATCCGCAGTTGCCGACCGAGCTTCGATCGCTCGAGCTCGATCTCCGATACCGCGATCATTGGGTTCACATCAGATGCGACGATGCAGCGACCACTGTAAAGACGAGCCCATGCAGTGCACCGGCAATTCGGATCAGCATCGATGGTCGGGAATTTGTAATGAACGGCGGTGAATCGGTTTCTGCTGCTGCCTGCCTCGCCTCATGAAAAAAGCTATGACGTGAAGTGTGAAGATTCTATGGCCGCGGGACAACCTCTATCTTTTATCCGTGGATACTGCTCTATGGTTGGTCTCGGTCCGCTTCTACGGATGTAAGGGGCCACCGAATCGGTCTGACGAGGGAGCAAAAGTGAAGAACATGTACGGGCGGCTCGGAGCAGTCCTCGCCATGTCTGCATTGCTGGTTACAGGCTGTTCGAGTGGTGAGGACGGAAGTGATTCCGCGGCGCCGGAGTCCGTTTCCGCTGCTCCAAGTGAGGTCAGCGGGAACATCACCGTATTCGCAGCAGCGTCGCTGAAGGCGACCTTCACTCAGCTCGGCACCATGTTCGAAGCAGCCCATCCCGGGACCGACGTCGCGTTCAACTTTGCCGGTTCTTCGGATCTGGTCGCGCAATTGACCCAGGGCGCACCGGGAGACGTTTTCGCTTCCGCGGATACTGCAAACATGACCAAGGCACTCGACGCGAATCTGATCTCCGGCGAGCCCGAGAACTTCGCTACGAACACGCTGATCATCGTCACCCCTCCCGGGAATCCGAAGGGCATCGCTTCCTTCGCCGACCTCGCCGATACGGACAACAAGGTCGTCGTCTGTGCACCGCAGGTGCCATGCGGTGCCGCAACTACGAAGGTGGAGAAGGCGACCGGAGTCGATGTCGCCCCGGTGAGCGAAGAGTCGTCCGTCACCGACGTCCTCGGCAAGGTCACCTCCGGTCAGGCAGACGCAGGTCTGGTCTACGTGACCGACGCGTCGGGCGCGGGCGAGAAGGTCACCTCGGTCGCCTTCGAGGAGTCAGCCGGTGCAGTCAATACGTACCCGATTGCGGTGCTGTCGGATTCGCAGAACAGCGCGGCGGCAAAAGCGTTCGAAGCACTGGTCGTGAGCGGCGAGGGGCAGAAGATTTTAGGGGACGCTGGATTTGCGGCGCCCTGACGAAAGTGAGATCGCAAGCAATCGAGACTACAGTCGCGCGAGTGGCCTACCCCGGTTAAGGCACGTGCTTGAGTATTGAGCGATGGGATAGTTCACTCGACTGTATGTCCGGTTCGAAAAGCGATGGTAGCGGAGGAGCGACCCCGAGATGACGAGTAGCGGCGTGCGTTCAGCGCGTACCGCGGGGACGCGCGAGTCGATCTTGCTGATGGCGGAACGACTGTATGCCGAGCATGGACTTCATTCGGTGTCCAACCGGCAGGTGAGCGAGGCTGCGGGGCAAGGCAACAACGCGGCGGTCGGGTACCACTTCGGCACGAAGGGGGACCTCGTACGCGCGATCGTCGAACGTCATTCGGTCGTGATCGAGGAGAATCGGACCACGCTCGTGCTTCGAAACGGGGATTCGGAAAGGCTTCGCGACTGGGTCTCGTGCCTCATCGCGCCGTACACCGATCACTTGGCGACGTTGGGACAACCCAGTTGGTATGCGCGATGTGCAGTCCAGATCATTACCGATCCAACGCTGCGGCCGGTGATGTACGAAAAGGCAGGGGTGTCGTCTTCGCTGAGTAAGACCCTCCTCGGGCTCCATCGATGCCTACCGGATCTACCGGCAGCGGTACGTCGAGCACGTAGCGACATGGCCCGAAATATGATGATGCATATCTGCGCCGAGAAAGAACTCGAATTTGCACAGCATCCCGAGCGTCCACCGAACTGGGCCGACTGCGGAACCGATCTTATCGACGCCACGGTAGGCATCTGGCAGGCCCCGGTATCGCCGCGACGCTGACAGAATGAAAAGCGACACGTCGAAATTCCCGGATCCGGGGGAGCCCGAACCACACGATGGAGTTCTTGCCATGACTGATCTCGCGAACATTTCCTGATGACCACGACAGTCGACGTCCTCATCATCGGTGCAGGCCTATCCGGAATCGGTGCCGCGCATCATCTTCGGTCCACCCTGCCGCGAAAGAGCTACGCCATCCTCGAGAGCCGTGGGGCGATCGGCGGAACGTGGGATCTGTTCAGGTATCCGGGGATTCGATCCGATTCGGACATGTACACCCTCGGCTACAACTTTCGCCCCTGGGTGGGCGACAAATCCATCGCCGACGGCGCGTCCATCCGCGAGTACATCGAGGACACTGCGCGCGAAGCCGGGATCGACCGACATATTCGGTTTCATCACACAGTGGTGTCGGCCGAATGGTCCACTGCGACCTCGACATGGACGGTCGAGGCGAAGGTGGGTGAATCAGGCGAAGTTGCGGTGTTCACTGCCTCGTTCTTGATGTGTTGCAGCGGATACTACGACTACGACAAGGGATTCACGCCGGACTTCGAGGGCCTCGACGACTTCGGCGGAACCGTCGTGCATCCGCAGTTGTGGCCGGAGGATTTGGACTACGCCAACAAGAAGATCGTCGTGATCGGCAGCGGTGCCACCGCGATGACGTTGGCGCCGACCCTCGCCCGTGACGCCGACCACGTGACGCTTCTCCAGCGCTCACCCAGCTACATCATGTCGTTGCCGTCGAAGGATCCGATTGCACTGGCGTTGCGCAAGTTCTTGCCGTCACGGGTGGCCTACGGGCTCACTCGAATGAAGAATGCCGTCACCTCGATCGGGATGTACGTGCTGTGTCAGCGCTACCCGAACTTCATGAGGGAACGGATTCGCAAACTTCAGGAGGGGTGGCTGCCCGACGGTTACGATCTCGACACCCACTTCACACCGAAATACGATCCTTGGGATCAACGGCTCTGCCTCGTTCCCGACAGTGATCTGTTCACGGCCATCGGAGAGGGAAAGGTCGATATCGTCACCGACCACATCGAGCGCTTCACCGAGAAGGGGATCGCGCTGACGTCCGGGGAGAATCTCGACGCCGACATCGTCATCACTGCGACGGGTCTCAATCTCGTCGCCCTCGGCAACGTCGCCCTGCGGGTCGACGGCAAGAAGATCGACATCACCGAAACGATGGCCTACAAGGGCATGATGCTCACAGATGTGCCCAATTTCGCATTCGTCATCGGGTACACCAATGCCTCGTGGACGCTCAAGGCCGATCTGGTGTGCGACTACATCGCGCGGCTTCTCAAACACATGGACAGCAAGGGCTACCGGGAAGTCCGCCTCGAACGGGACGCAACCGTCGGGGAGGAACCGTTTCTGGATTTCGCTGCCGGCTACGTTTTGCGTTCGGTCGACACCTTTCCCAAGCAAGGTTCGGTTGCACCGTGGCGCCTGCGGATGAACTATTTCAGAGACCTTCCCGCGTTGCGTTACGGCACACTCGTCGACGACAACATGCGAATGCGCTGACTGGTGATTCCTCACCGATCTCACCGCGGCGATCGGTGAGGTAACACGGAGCCGACACCACGCGATTGGTTATTCGAACGTTACTCGAGGTGCGGCATTTCGAGTGGATAGCCGGGCTGTGACCTGGGAGCATTCAATCGTGACTTTCGGGCCGAGTACGTGCCCCGAATCGGTGTGTGGAAGTGGAGCGTTGATGAGGTTCTCTCGCGGAATCGGGACTACCGCGGTCGCGATGTTGACTGCAACTATCGTCCTGTCCGGTTGCACGACGTCGAATACGGGTTCGACGGACGCACTGGCTCCGATCGACTCCAACCCCATTGCCGAACTCATGAAGCCCAAGGTGAGCTCCAGCGTGGCCGATGGGGCAGTCGGATTCTCTCCCGCAGATCCGGTAACCGTCTCTGTCGCCGACGGCAAGCTCGCAAGCGTCACCGTGATGGATTCGGACGGTGTGCCGATCGAAGGCATCCTCTCTCCCGATGGCCTGACCTGGTCCAACACCGAGCAACTCCAGTACAGCAGCCGCTATCGCGTGCAAGCAGATGCGTACGGAATCGGTGGAGCGACCCGCACGGTCAACAACTTCACGACCAATCAGCCCGGCAACTTCACCAAGGCCTACGTATTGCCGAACGAGGGTGCGGTCGTCGGTATCGGTCAGCCCGTCGCGGTGCAGTTCGACGAGCCAATCGCCGACAAGCTCGCTGCGCAGAACGCCATCCAGGTCACGACGACGCCTCCCGTCGAAGGCGCGTTCTATTGGGTCAACAGCAAAGAGGTTCGGTGGCGTCCGCAGAACTACTGGGCGTCCGGCACCCGCATCGATGTCGCCGTCAACGTCTTCGGCCGTGATCTCGGTGATGGCATCTACGGCCAGGAGAACTCGTCGACGTCGTTCACGATCGGCGACGCCGTCGTCGCAACCGCAGACGACAACATCAAGCAGGTCACTTTCTCGGTCAACGGACAGAACGTCATGACGATGCCCACCTCGATGGGGAAGGACAGTACCCCCACCGACAACGGCGTCTACATCATCGGTGACCGCTTCGATCACCTGGTCATGGACTCATCGACCTATGGAGTGCCGGTAAATTCGTCTTCGGGCTACCGCACGCCGGTCGACTGGGCGACCCGGATGTCCTACAGCGGTATCTTCTTCCACTCGGCGCCCTGGTCGGTGGGCCAGCAGGGGAGCTCCAACACCAGTCATGGTTGCCTCAACCTGAGTCCCGCGAACGCGAAGTGGGTCTACGACAACACAAAGCGTGGCGACATCGTCGTCGTGCAGAACACACTCGGCGGCACACTGTCCGGTACCGATGGGCTCGGCGACTGGAACATCCCCTGGGGTGACTGGAAAGCCGGCAACGCCAACTCCATGTGACAGGGGCGCCCTGAATCAGGCTTCACCCCACTCACCCGATGGACTCAGCGTGCATCCAGGCTCTGGTACCTCGCTGGATCTACTCCGAGCGTCTTCAGGTAGGCAACCGGTTCGACACTTGAGCCGTTGTTTCTGACCTCGTAATGAAGGTGGGGTCCAGTCGAGTTGCCGGTGCTGCCGACCTCACCGATCTGATCGCCGGGCGCAACGGTGTCGCCGACGCTGACGTTCATCGCGGATTGATGTCCGTAATACGTCACCGTGTTTCCGCTCTTGACCCGCACGAGATTGCCGTAACCGTCTCCTGCGTCACCTGCTTGTTCGACGGTTCCGCCGTTCACGGCGTAGATCGGGGTGCCCGAGGGGGCAGCGAAGTCCACACCCTGGTGGAATTGGCCACCGTTTCCGGTCGGGTTGTTCCTGCTGCCGTAGTTCGAAGAGAGTTCGTAGCTGCGCGCGGGCAAGGGCAGTATCGCTCCGCCCAAACCGACCGAGGGGGGAGCGACCTCGACGTCGGGAGCTGACGGCGTGCTCGTGTCGGGTGCCGGCCCGAAGTCGGAATCGAGAATCACCGCAGCGACCTCGTTGATCAGGACGCCGGTGGCGTCGAGTACGGCCGAGAGGATTGCTGCTCGCTGCTGTGCGTCGGGTTGCGGGATAGGGAGTACGGGCAGGTCGATGGTCGGCTGCGCCGTGGCTACGGCCGGATCGATCAGACCCGCGGAACCGATGCACAACGCCGCCGACAACACCGAACCCGCGATCGCTCTGTGAACTTTTCGACCCACTGCAACTGCCTCCTAGTCTCTGCCCGACTGATATCCCTGATGGGCTTCGAACGACGGGTGGCGCGTTTCGGGGGCGCGTCGAATCAACGGTGCAAGTCACAGCTTTCACGTTGGTACTTTTCTTCCCCAAAAGTGCCATTTGCAACCGTACGTCACATGAACCCCATGCAACACTCGAAAGTTGAATTACAACAACGTAATTCGCAACTCGATCGATGCGCTTCCGCCGCGACTTCGTGACGTACGCCTAGATCATGGGTGCAGAACGCACAAAAAAGCCGGCCTCCGTGTGGAGACCGACTTTCTTGCTTCTATGGGGTGAGTGACGGGACTCGAACCCGCGACACCCAGGATCACAACCTGGTGCTCTACCAGCTGAACTACACCCACCATAGCTACCGGACCGAACCCTCGCGAGTTCTGTTTCAGCAGCGATGGCAATACTAGCGGTTCGAATCGTTGGTTGCCAATCGGTATCAGGACTGCGTGTCGAGTCCCTCTACAATTGCAGCGATATCGCTGGTAGAGGGCCCCGGAGGCGTCACGAACACAGTCTGGCGGTAGTACTTCAGTTCCTTGATGGACTCTTCGATGTCTGCCAACGCGCGGTGGGCCAGACCTTTCGTCGGCTGACCGAAATAGATGCGCGGGTACCACCGACGGGCGAGTTCCTTGATGGAACTGACATCGATCATTCGGTAGTGGAGGTAAGTATCGAGGTCACCCATATCGCGCGCGATGAAGCCGCGATCGGTGCCGATCGAATTTCCGGCCAACGGAACTGTCCCGGCAACGGGGACGTGCTCGCGGATATACGCGAGCACCTGACGCTGCGCCTCCTCCAGCGTGACCGAAGATGCACGCACCTCTTCGGTCAATCCGGATTTGGCATGCATCTTCTTCACCACGTCCGGCATCCCGGCCAGCGCGTCGTCGTCGGCATGAATGACGATGTCCACACCGTCGCCCAATACGTTCAATTTGCTGTCGGTGACGAGCGCCGCAATCTCGATGAGCTTGTCTTTCGACAAGTCCAGCCCGGTCATTTCACAATCGATCCACACAAGTTTGTCCTGCACCAGACACACCCTAGTGCGGGCATCCTCACCGCTAAGGTTTGCGGTGGTGATCTACTGCCAGCTGAGCTGTGTCAAGGAGGATGGAAGATGACGGTCGATCCGAATTCGGCGGGCGGTGCGGTGCCCTCGACGCCCGCAGAGAAGGCGAAGGCAGCCAAAGCCGTTGCACTCGAAGCAGCCCGAATCGCGCGAGAGGCTGCCGCAGCAGCGGACGCCGCCGAGAAGGAAGCGATCGACGCGGAGGCAGCAGCAGGCGCGGCCGGGACATCCCCGACGGGGGCGTGACCTCTTCGATCGCGGCGGGCTACGCATCTCACGGCGCAGTGCTCGAGCTGGGATCGGTAATGCTCGACGGCGTCAGCGACCCGTCGGCTCGTATCGCAATTCCTCTGGCGACACTCAATCGTCATGGTTTGGTGGCCGGCGCTACAGGCACCGGGAAGACGAAGACCCTTCAGGGCATCGCCGAGCAGCTCTCCGCCGCGGGAGTTCCGGTGGTGATGGCCGACGTGAAAGGTGATCTCTCCGGTTTGTCGGTGCCGGGCGCAGACAACGAGAAGATACGCAGCCGCGCCGTCGACTGCGGAGAATCGGACTGGGTGCCCACGGGCTACCCCGTGGAGTTCCTCTCTCTCGGAACCGGTGGTATCGGTGTCCCGGTCCGTGCGACGATCACCGCTTTCGGGCCGATCTTGCTCAGTAAAGTGCTGGAGCTGAACAAGACTCAGGAGTCCACCCTAGGGCTAATTTTTCACTGGGCCGACAAACAAGGGTTGGTGCTGCTTGATCTCAAGGATCTGCGATCGGTCATCACACACCTGACTTCGGACAAAGGCAAGGCCGACCTCAAGGGGATCGGGGGAGTCTCGGCGGCGACTGCCGGAGTCATCCTTCGCGAGCTCGTCAATCTCGAGGCCGCCGGCGGCGACACCTTCTTCGGTGAACCCGAACTCGAGACCGAGGACCTGCTGCGTGTGGACGGCGACGGCAAAGGGATTGTGACACTGTTCGAACTGGGTGCTCAGGCGTCGCGACCGGTCATGTTCTCCACATTTTTGATGTGGGTTCTCGCCGACTTGTTCCAGACGTTGCCCGAAGTGGGGGACATCGACAAGCCCAAGCTGGTCTTCATCTTCGACGAGGCACACCTGCTGTTCGCCGATGCGTCCAAGGCGTTTCTCGATCAGGTCGAACAGACAGTCAAGCTCATCAGATCGAAGGGTGTCGGCGTGATCTTCTGCACCCAACTCCCGACGGACATTCCCAACGAGGTCCTCTCTCAGCTCGGCGCACGAATTCAACATGCGTTGCGCGCGTTCACACCTGACGATCAGAAGGCTTTGAACAAGACTGTCCGGACCTATCCCACCACCGATGTCTACGATCTCGAGAAGGCACTCACTTCACTCGGCACCGGCGAAGCGATTGTGACTGTGCTTTCCGAGAAAGGTGCCCCGACGCCGGTGGCGTGGACAAAGATTCGTCCACCGCGCTCACTGATGGACACTGTCGGCAACGACGCGATCTCGGCGTCGGCCTCCGCCAGCACGCTTTCGTCGAAATACGGTGCGACGATCGACCGCGACTCCGCCTACGAGCGACTGCAAGCGCGGGTGTCCGATGCCCCGAACACGGACCCGGTCCTGGACATACCACCGCTCCCGGTGGACCTACCGGACTTGCCGCGTGTGGAACCGCAAGGGCCGTCGGCCGCCGAGCGCATCATGGACAATCCGGCAGTGAAGAGCTTCCTGCGATCGGCGGCGTCCGCGGCAGGTCGCGAGATATCGCGGAGCATCTTCGGTACCGGGCGGCGGCGTAAGCGCTGACGTCCGGCATCGTTGTCGGCGCTGCGGAATTCTACCCGCCGAGCTTCTTGTAGAAGCCTCCGATGATCGGAGCGGAAATTGCACGTGGGCTGTATTGGCCTGCAACGGACATGGCCTTGCTGAGGACTCCCGGCACTACGCGCATTTTGTTCGTGGCGAGCGAATCGAGCGACAACTTCGCGGTGTAGGTGCTGTCGATCCACAGGAAATCCGGAACGAGCTTGTCGACGATGGAGGCCTCGGCGGGATCGGGTGTTTCGGTGCGGACGGGCCCGGGGGCCAGGAGCGTGACGTGCACTCCGCTGTCTTTGAGTTCGAGGCGTAGGGATTCGGAGAACGTGTTGACGAAGGCCTTCGAGGCCGCATAGGTGGCGTTGTTCGGTATTGCCATGTTGCCCGCGGCCGAACCGGTCATGAGAATCCCGCCGCTGCCGCGCGCGATCATTCCGGGCAGGACGGCGAGCGTAAGATCATGCACCGCAACGGTGTTGAGTTCGACCTGATCGCGCTCGTACTGGGGGTCCAGCTGCGCAAGGGGGCCAAATGTCGCTATTCCTGCGTTGTTGCACAGGATGCTGATCGGCCGTTCGGACAGCTCGGTCGACAGTGCAGCACGAGCAACACGATCCGCGAGATCGACGACGCGAACCTCGACCGTGACGCCGTGATCGGCACGAAGCTTCGTCGCGAGCGCTTCGAGCAACTCACCCCGACGAGCAACGACGACGAGCGAGTACCCTCGCCTCGCCAACTCGGTGGCAAGGGCCTCTCCGATTCCGGAGGAGGCGCCGGTGACGACGGCACGGGCATCAGGGAAAGGACTGGGCAGGCTCACGGTGAGACAGGCTAGCGCAGCGACGTCCTCGCCCCGTCAGATACTCATCGCAAGCCGGGTGGCCTGCTCGATCGCGCGTTTGGCGTCGAGTTCGGTGGCGAGGTCCGCGCCCCCGATGACGTGGGTCGTCGTAGCCGATGCGGCCAATTCGTCGACGAGGTCGCGGACGGACTCCTGGCCTGCGCAGACAACGATGGTGTCCACCTCGAGAGTGCGAGGCCGTTCGTGCTTCTCGCCGAAGGAAATATGTAGACCGTCGTCGTCGATACGTTCGTAGTTGACGCCCGAGAGTTCGTGCACGCCCTTGGCCTTCAATGCTGCGCGGTGGACCCAGCCGGTCGTCTTGCCCAGTCCGGCCCCGATCTTTCCGCTCTTACGTTGCAGCAGATACACCTCGCGGGGAGACGCGGCCGGAATCGGGGTCGTCAGCGCACCGGGCGCGGCCTCGGGTTCGGTTACGCCCCACTCCTGCTTCCACTCCTTCACATCGAGCGTCGGTGAGGCGTCGGTGGTGAGGAACTCCGATACGTCGACGCCGATACCGCCCGCACCGATTACGGCCACCCTCTTACCGACGTGCATGCCCCCTTCGACAACCTCGGCGTAGGACAGGACCGACGGATGATCGATGCCCGGGATGGACGGGATGCGCGGTACTACCCCGGTGGCTATGACAACCTCGTCGTAGTCGCCGGCGAGGATTTCGGCTGCGGTGACCTTGCGGCCGAGGTATATCGCAACGTTCTGCTCGCGGAGGGAGTTGGTGAAGTACCTGATGGTCTCGGCGAACTCTTCTTTCCCGGGGATGAGCGCGGCGATGCCGAATTGCCCGCCGAGTTGCGGGCGTGACTCGAAGAGACTGACGTCGTGGCCACGTCGGGCCGATTCGAGAGCCGCGGACAACCCTGCAGGCCCGGCACCGACGACGGCGATCTTCTTCGCCTTCCGTGCGGGGAGCAACTGCAATTCGACCTCGCGCCCGGCTCGGGGATTGACCAGGCACGAGACTGTTTTGCGGGCGAACGCGTGGTCGAGGCACGCTTGGTTGCACGCGATACACGTGTTGATGCTGCCGGGAGCGTCGGCTTCGGCCTTGCGCACCCAGAACGGGTCGGCGAGCATCGGCCTGGCCATCGAGATCAGCTCGGCGTCCCCGCGCGCGAGAATCGCTTCGGCTGTCTCCGGCATGTTGATGCGATTGGATGCGGCCACCGGGATCCCGACGTGTTTGTCGAGTTTTCCCGTGATGTCCACGAATGCGGCACGCGGTACCGAGGTGACAATGGTCGGCACCCGCGATTCGTGCCATCCGATATCGGTATTGATCATGTCGACTCCGACCCGCTCCAGCTCCTGTGCGAGTGCGACGATGTCGTCCCAGCTCTGCCCGCGCTCGACCAGATCGGCCATCGACAGGCGGAACACGACCATGAAGTCAGCACCCACTGCGGCGCGTATCTTCTTTGCTATCTCCACAGCTATCCGTCGGCGATTCTCCGGGCTACCACCCCATTCGTCGCGGCGACGATTGGTTCGCTCGGAGAGGAACTGATTGATGAAGTAGCCTTCGCCGCCCATGATTTCGACACCGTCGTACCCCGCCGACTGTGCCAGTCTCGCGCAGCGTACGTAGTTGCGGATATGCCACCGAACCCCTCGCGAGGATAGTCTTCTCGGTCGAAACGGGTTGATGGGAGCCTTGATCGACGACGCCGATACGGAGAAGGGCTGGTAAGAATAGCGGCCGGCGTGCAGGATTTGCAGGGCGATTTTCCCGCCTTCACCATGCACTGCGTCGGTGATGCGTCGGTGCCGTCGGGCTTCGATCCGGTTGGTGAGTTTGGCCCCGAACGGCAACAACCAGCCGGTTCGGTTCGGCGCATATCCACCGGTGATGATCAGCGCGACGCCACCTCTGGCGCGCTCGGCAAAATACTCGGCGAGCCGGACGGTATCGCGGCGGCGGTCCTCGAGCCCGGTATGCATCGATCCCATGATGACGCGGTTCTTCAACGTTGTCGTACCGACCTTCAACGGAGACAACAGGATTGGGTATCGACCGGTTGTACTCACAGCTTCTCCAACACTTCTTCGCACCATTCGGCAAAGCCTTCCTCGACTCGAATTCCACCGCGGAGCACCAGATACTGGTGCAAAGCCGCTCCGACAAGATCTGCAGGAGCGGGAAAATCCCGTTTTTCGATCAATCGATACAACTGCAGGCGCTCGACGTGCACGTCGAGATGGCGTCGTACTTCCACCTTCAGTGTCGCGACGTCACCGAGGGCGGCGCCGCGGATCTTCACGGCCAGCTCGTCTCGGAGAACTGCGGGGTCGGTCGGCTCGGCGATCCACCTGTCGAGTTCTGCCTTACCTTCGGCGCTGACGGAATAGACCTTTTTGTCCGGTCGTCCTTCCTGGGTCACCGCGGTGCCGACCACCCAACCTGCGCCGTCCATTCGCGTCAGTACTCGGTAGATCTGCTGATGGGTGGCACTCCAGAAGAAGCCGATCGATTTGTCGAATCGGCGCGCGAGTTCGTACCCCGACCCCGACAGCTCGGTGAGGGAAACGAGGAGTGCGTGTTCGAGTGCCACGCAGCACAGTATGTATGCATCGAAGTGCTTATGCAACTAGGTGCATAAAGGGCACTCTCGGCCGGAAGCCGCACGCGGACTCGATACCCGAGTGGGACGCCCGACGCGGCACCCTCGCCTAGGCTTCCGCTATGAGTGCACAGGCGAATGCCGCCGTCGTCGGCGTCGCGACGACCCGAAAGCAGGTATTCGCCTGGGGGATATGGGATTGGGGATCGGCCGCGTTCAATGCTGTGATCCTGACCTTCGTGTTCTCGGTCTATCTCACCGACGCAGTCGGCGATGACTTGCCGGGTTCCATTTCGGCGACCTCGTGGTTCAGTTGGTCGATCGGTCTGGCTGGGGTCTTCATTGCGGTCCTGGCCCCGATCTCCGGGCAGCGGTTCGACGCCCAAGGACGAAGAAAGCGGTCCCTCGGAATTCTCACCGGTCTGACCGTTCTCAGCATGGTGGGCCTGTTCTTCGTCAAGGACGACTACCACTATCTGTGGCTCGGTTTGGTACTGCTGGCTTTCGGTTCGATTCTCTTCGAACTGGCCAGCGTTCCGTACAACTCGATGCTTCGCCAGGTCTCGACGCCGCAGAACATCGGCCGGGTCTCCGGATTCGGTTGGTCCATGGGTTATTTCGGTGGCATCGTGCTGCTGCTGATCTGCTACTTCGGTTTCATCACCGGCGATGGCGATACTCGCGGCCTGTTCGGTCTGACGACCGACGGCGGGCTGAACATCCGTTTCGTTGCCCTTCTTGCAGCCGTGTGGTTCGCCGTATCGGCCATTCCGGTTTTTCTCGCGGTGCCGGAACTACCGCCGACGGGTGCAGATCCGGATGCCGCCAAAGCCGGAATTGCCGAGTCCTACAAGGTGCTGTTTCGGGATCTCCGTGAACTGTGGTCGGTGGATCGGCGCAGTGTCTATTTTCTTGCCGCGAGTGCGTTGTTTCGTGACGGTCTGGCCGGGGTCTTCACCTTCGGCGCGGTGCTCGCAGTGAGCGTGTACGGCATCGGGACGGCAGATGTGTTGTTGTTCGGCGTCGCGGCCAACGTGGTCGCCGGACTCGGGGCGATCAGTGCTGGACGGTTCGACGACAGGGTCGGCCCGAAAACGGTCATCGTCCTCTCGCTCGTGTCGATGATCTTCGCGGGCGTCGTGCTGCTCTTCGTGTCCGGACCGCTGATGTTCTGGGTTTTCGGTCTCGTCCTGTGCCTGTTCGTCGGACCCGCTCAGTCCTCCTCCCGCACATACTTGGCGCGATTGGCCCCGCCAGGGCGGGAAGGTCAATTCTTCGGCCTCTACGCTACGACGGGCCGAGCAGTGTCGTTCCTCGCGCCGACCTTGTTCGGTCTATTCGTATGGCTCTTCGACTCGGACCGCGCCGGGATCGGTGGTCTGCTCGTGGTTCTCGTGCTGGGCCTCGGTGCGCTACTGGTAGTGAAGGCGCCGGACAGGGTCTAACTCGTGGCGATGCGTGTACAGATCTCGTCCGCGAGCCGCTCGGGAGCTTCCTCGGGTACCCAGTGTGAGATGCCGTCCAGTTCGACGAAGGTGTAATCGGCGTCGACGAACTCTGCGCAACGTTCCGCTGCGGCGCGGCCGATCGCAGAATCGTGATTGCTCCACACATATGTGGTGGGGACCTGGACGGATTCGAGACGACCGAAGTCGCTCGTCATCGCGCGATACCAATTGAGGGCTGCAGTCAGAGCGCCGGGTCTGCTGAGGTGCTCGACATAGCTGTCGACAGCACAGCTGCTGCCGAACATGGCACGCAATCGAGCGGCGTCATGCTCCAGGAGTACTTGTTCGGCTTTTCCTTCGATGCGAAGCAATTGCATATAGCTCGAGCGCGCCTTCTGATCCTCGTCCTCGCGTAGAGCCCGACCGAACGCGGCTGTGTGCGGCACCGAAACTGCAGTGAGAGAACGGACGCGCTCAGGATGTCGCGCGGCCAGCTGCCATGCCACGGCAGCGCCCCAGTCGTGGCCGACGATGTGAGCCGATTCGAGATCGAACGCATCGAGCAACCCGAGAACATCGGCGACAAGCTTGGCCGAGGTGTATTCCGCGACACCCGAAGGCCTCGCTCCGGGGGAGTACCCACGCTGGTCGGGGGCGAGTGTGCGCATACCGGCGGTGTGCAGGCGAGGCGCTACCTCTCTCCAGGAGAGCGATGTCTGCGGAAACCCATGCAGCAGGACGACCGGTGTTCCATCGTCGGGACCTTCGGCCCGCACGTCGAACACGAGGTCTTCGATCGTAATGGTGTCCATGGTCATCGGTTTCCTTCCACTCGGTGTAGCGGATTCCACGATCCCATGCCGAGCACGATCAGCCGGACTTGCTGCTCGGTGCGGCGCACCAGATCTTGTTCCTTCGGGCTGCCGGGGCGGTCGATCTCCAACAGGCCTACCGTCGCGGTCAACATCGTGGAGACGATAAGGTCCGCGGCCATCTCCAAGTCGGCTACATCCCAGGTCGTAAGATCTGGCATGCGGGCGAGATCGACGGTCAACTCGCTGACGAACATCCGCAGTTCGGTTGCGAATGCTTGTCGTACTGCGGTGACACCGCCGTACCGTTCGCGTGAGAGGAATCGGAACTGCTCCTCGTGGCTACGCATCTGCCGAACCAGGATCGCAAACGATTCGGCCACATTCTTGACGCTCGGATCCTTCCGCGCGTCGCGCAACATCTGTCGCAGCATTCGCATCGAATCCTCGACCAGGGCGACACCCAGATCGTCCATCGATGCGAAGTGGCGATAGAACGCAGTAGGAACGATCCCCGCCGATCGAGCAACCTCGCGCAGACTCACGCTTGCGAAGGAGCGATCTCTCAGCAGTTCGAGAGTGCCGTCCATGAGCGCCTGCCTGGTGCGTTCTTTGCGTTCGGCTCGGGTGCCCGGTTCTGTCACGGGTTCGAGTTTATGGCTGTCCACTGAGCGAGTACTCCAGGTCCTGAGCTCGACTATTACGACCTCTATGATCCACGTCACATTATGGCTAGTTGTGTTCGTGCCGTCACATTGGCGTTGACAGCTCGGGGTGCCGATCTGCCACACTGATTCTAGTGCACAGCCGTACACCGAAATGGTTCCGCCGTTTCGACCGCTACCGGGAGGCGAGATGACACTTCACCAGAAGTCGCGAAGATCGCGACTGCCGAGCACCTTCTCTCTGTTGTCCTTATTCGAGGCTATGGCGACACCGCATGCCCTCGATCGCTATCTCGAACTGGTCGACCCGATGACCACGGTCCGCGACCTTCGCGCCGAGGTCACCGCGGTACATCGCTCCACCCGTGACACGGTGACCTTGACGATGCGCCCGACGCAGCAGTGGCGTGGTTTCGAGGCAGGTCAATTCGTGCAGGTCGGGGTCGTCATCGACGGTGTCCGCCACACTCGCTGTTACTCGCCGAGCTGCTCCCAGTACCGCGATGACGGTCGAATCGAACTGACGGTGAAGGCGCATCCGGAGGGACTGGTTTCCCAGTATCTGCACCGGAACGCACGTGAGGGGCTGGTTGTCAGTCTTTGCCAGGCCGACGGGACATTCCACCTCCCACGGCCTCGGCCGGCCGGCGTACTTCTCATCAGCGGCGGTAGCGGAATCACCCCCGTGCTGTCGATGTTGAGGACGCTGCTGGACGAGGGGTACAGCGGCGACCTCACCTTCTTGCACTACGCGTACACCGAAAGCGACGTCTCTCATCGGAGCGAGCTCGACGCCATTGCAGCAGCACACGACAACATCCGCATCGTGTTCGCTTACACCGATCAGGAGCAAGGCGGCGATCTGCACGGCTTCTTCGGCGTCGAGCACCTTCGATCCGCCGCACCCTGGTACGTCGGCGCCGAGACGTATCTGTGCGGCCCGCCCGGACTGATGCGTGGCGTCGAAAACGTGTATGCCGACCTGGGTCTCGAAAACCGTCTTCACCTCGAAGAATTTGCGCCGCCCCTTGCAGTGGTCACCGGCGACGTCGGAGGTGAGGTGTCCTTCACCGAGAGCGGCAAGGTCGGTGACAACTCCGGTCTGACACTTCTCGAGCAGGCCGAAGAGGCGGGTCTGACCCCCGCATACGGATGTCGGATGGGGATTTGCTTCACCTGCACCTCGGTCAAGACATCCGGATGTACCAAGAACATCAAAACCGGTGAGACAGACAGTGAGCCGGACAAGAAGATCCAGCTGTGCGTCTCGGTGCCGGTCGGTGATATCGCCATCGAGATCTGAGCAGTTCACCCCACGCCGCGACACATCGATCCGAAACGGAGAGTGTTCAATGTTCGGAATTCCATCACCATCGTTGTCCCTGTTGCCATTCATGAGTACTTCGGACTCACCCCGAGAGCAACCCGTGCCCACAACGCTCTCCTACGAACAAGTCCAAGAGCTCGGCCGCGAGCTGGACGAGATGCGAGCTCGCACCGTTGCAAAGCTCGGCAGCGAGGACCGGGAGTACATCTACAAAGTCATCAAGGCGCAGCGCGGGCTCGAAATAACCGGCCGCGCCCTCATGTATCTTCCGTTCCTGCCGCCCGCTTGGCTGGCCGGAGTCGGTGCGTTGGTGCTGTCGAAGATTCTCGACAACATGGAGATCGGGCACAACGTCATGCACGGTCAGTACGACTGGATGCGTGAGCCGGAGTTCAACTCCCAGGTCTTCGAATGGGACACGGTATGCCCGGCCGATCAGTGGAAGCACTCGCACAACTACATGCACCACACCTTCACCAATATCGTCGGCAAGGACCGCGATATCGGATACAGCCTGCTTCGCATGGACGAGGGGCAGAAGTGGAATCCGTACTACCTCGGTAACCCGGTGTATGCGTTCTTCCTGATGCTGCTCTTCGAATGGGGAGTGATGCTGCACGACCTGGAGATCGAAAACGTCGTCCAGGGCAAGCGCAAGTGGCACGACGTCAAGCCATTACTTGGGGGCATGTGGCGTAAAGCGGGCAAGCAGGTTCTCAAGGACTACCTCATATTCCCAGCGCTGACCGGACCATTTTTTGTCTCCACGGCCGTGGGCAACGTCGGCGCAAACCTGATTCGGAACCTGTGGACCTACTCGATCATCTTCTGCGGACACTTTCCCACCGGAGTGCAGACCTTCACCGAGGACGAGACCTCCGACGAGTCGCAGGGTGAGTGGTATGTCCGCCAGATGCTCGGGTCCGCGAACATCGAGGGCAGCCCGCTGTTTCACATCATGTCCGGCAATCTGTCGCACCAGATCGAGCACCACCTGTTCCCCGATCTACCTGCGCACCGATATCCTGAGTTGGCCCCGGAAGTCGAAGCGCTCTGCGAAAAGTACGGACTTCCGTACAACTCCGATGGGTTCTTCAACCAGATCGGGTCCGTCTGGGGGAAGATCTTCAAACTCGCACTGCCCAATTCACTCACCGGTTCGGAGCCGACAGTCGGTGTTATCGTCGAGCGCAAGAAGGTCGCTGCATAGTGACCGGAGTCGAATCTCGACCGAATCAGGGGTGGCCAGAGGTGGTAGGGAAGTTCGAGCGAAACAAGGACACAGTTCAAGAGTTGACGGAGTCCGCAGCCACGCACGTCGGCAAGATCGCCGTCATCATCGCCGGAGCAGTGCGCGATGTGACTCGCGAGATCGGCGACTGGGTCTCCGACGGCGTCGAAATGCGTGAGGCTGCACGCAAGGCCCGAGATGATTCACCCGGCGGCACGGTCATCAACGGAGAGTTCGAGAGCCGCTGAAGGTCGCTCCCTACGTGAGACCTGCAGTACACGTAGGGAGGCGACCAGGCCGCACGACCACACCGCACGCGCGGCGGTACTCGAAGATCGTGGCAATGGCCTACACGGTGGGGTGTGGGTACTCCGGGCTGCGATGTTGGAAGGCCAGGATGTTGGGGTTTGCAATTACGCCCTCGCGAATCTCGATTGCCTTCCTTATCGTTTCGTCACTGTCCCACGACGCAGGCCCGTCCAAAACGATCCGAAGATAGGGGAGAAGTGACTCGCTGACTTCCCAGGTAGCGGAGTCCCAAAGGTAAGACGGACTGTGGTCGACTGCGTAGTACCGAACGTTGTCGCCGACGGTGAACATGGGATCGGTGAACGAGGTCGGCCGGGCCCATTCGAACCCCATTCCCTCGTCGCACGACACGTCCACAACGAGCGTTCCCGGATTGATCGACGGTAAATCGTCGTTCATCAGGAATGTCAACGGTGCGTTGGTGTCCTGCAATACGCAGTTGACGATGATGTCGTGATCGCCCAGAAACCCGGACAGCGGCACCCTGCCTGTTTCGGTCAAGGCGCGGCTGCGGCGCGGATTGTCGCCGTCCAAGTCGAAATTGACGATGCGTGCGGAATGAATGGGTGAGCTGACAGCGGTTACTCCGCGCTGGGTGAGGACGTCTACATCATGAATGCCATGCGCGTTGAGTGCCGTGACAGCGCCGCGCGCAGTCGCTCCGAAACCTATGACTGCGGCGCGAAGTCGGCGGCCGTAGTCCCCGGTCACCCCGACGAGTTGCATCGCATGAAGGACGCTGCAGTATCCGGCGAGTTCATTGTTCTTGTGGAAGACGTGAAGATTGAACCAACCATCCGAGGTCCAATGATTCATCGCCTCGAACGCGATGAGGGTGAGCTTGCGATCGATAGCGATCTGCGTCAACTTCTCGTCCTGCACGCAGTGCGGCCATCCCCATAGAACTTGACCGTGTCGCAGCGTCTCGAGGTCCTCGGCAAGTGGCTTGGGGAGCAGAATCACGTCACACTCGGCGACGAGTTCTTCGCGAGTACGAATACCTGCAACGAGAGTGTCGAGATGGGCGTCGGAGATTCCGAAAGGCTCACCGTACCCAGCTTCGAAATACATTCGAGCTCTGAGGTCGGCGGCGATGCGATCGAGGTGGAGTGGGTGGATCGGAAGTCGGCGTTCGTTCGGCTTACTAGACCGTGACGTGACGCCGAGGGTGAGCTGGTGCACTATGGCCCCTTCGGTTGGGCTCAGTCAACCACAATCCGACGTGCTCATTCCTCGTGTAAAAGTGCCCCCGGCAGGATTCGAACCTCTTTCCCTCTGAGTGTTCGTATGCAGGTCAGAGGCTCGTTGTGCCACGTCAGATGCCCTACACCCACCCGCTACATCGGTCGATTCGCTACTCTTATGTCGAGCTTTATACTCTTCTTAGGGAACGCGGGCAGACCGAAAGGCACGACATGGCAACACGCAGACGCAACTCCTGGGGCACAGCGAAGCAACTACCGTCGAAGAGGTGGCGGGCTTCGTACGTCGGCCCCGACGGCATCCGGTACTCGGCAGCCACCACCTACACCTTGAAGGCCGATGCGCTGGCCTGGCTGGCTCGTGAGCGCGTGCGAGTCGAGACCGAGGGGCCGAAGTGGAAGCCGCCCGGCACTGTGGCAGAGGCAGCCGAGAAGTTCCGCGACTACGCCGACCGCTGGGTCGATGAGCGGACGAACCGCAGCGGACAACCACTCAGGCCGCGCACCAAATCGCTCTATCAGGATCTCCTGCGCCTGCACATCAGCCCGACGTTGGGTGAGCTGGAGGTATCGGCCATCACGTCTGCTCGGGTGCGTCTGTGGCATCAGAGCCTCGACACCGGTGCCACACGTCGCGCACACGCATACTCGTTGCTGCACGCGATCCTGGCCACCGCAGCCGCCGAGGACGTGATCGACTCCAACCCATGCAAGGTGCGCGGTGCGATGGCCACCAGCTCTGCCCGCCAGATCGAACCGTTGACCGCTGACCAGCTCGATGCACTTGCCGCCGAGATGCCCGAACCGCTGAGAGTGCCCATGTTGGTGATGGGATGGTGTGGCCTACGGGTCGGTGAGATGCGCGCCCTGCTCCGTAATGACGTGGCCGACGACGGATCGACTATCCGAGTGACCAAGGCCGCGTCCTACAGGTCCGGTGAGTGGCATTGTGGCCCACCGAAGACGAAGGCAGGTATCCGCAGTGTGGCAGTGCCTCCGCATATTCGAAAGGCACTGGTAGCGATACTCCCGAAAGATGCTGGTGCGCTGGTATTCCCGTCTGCGCAGGGTGCCGAGTACATGACCGACTGGCAGCTACGTAGGCCGTTCGCTGTAGCTGTGGAGAAGTTGGGGCACAAGGGCTTTCGTATCCACGACCTCCGACATACCGGTGCCACACTCGCTGCACAGAAAGGCGCCACAACTGCAGAGCTTATGCGCAGGATCGGTCACTCCACACCCTCGATGGCCATTCGGTACCAGCACGCGTCGGATGCCCGAGATGCAGAGCTGGCCGACCGGCTGTCGAAAGGCCGGTAGCGTCACAGTGACGTAACCGCCGAGGGGTTCGAGCACTACGAGCCCTGAGTCATTTGCATCATCCGTGGATCGGACACGCCTGCACCCCGAAAAAACCTGCAAGCTCGTTGCTAGACGACCCTGAAAGCCGTATGTATCGTTCTAAATACCGGATAAGCAGAGTCAAGCCTGCACCGATCCGGTGAACGACAATCCACACTCTGCTAGGCATATCGTGGGCGCGGTCTCGACAGGGCTTGACTGTCGCTAAGGCCGGATGCCAACCACACCGAGTTTCATTCGTGTGGAAGGCAATTCATGTCCAACTATCTTTCGATCCCCGAAGTCGCCGACGAGCTGGGTCTCTCTGCCGCGACAATTCGCCAGTACATCACCGATCGGCAGCTGAAGGCGTTCAAGCTCGGCACCGGCGGTAAGACATCACCTATTCGGGTCAAACGGACCGATCTCGAAACGTTCGTCGAAGCGGGTGCCTTGTGAGGGCCTACACCGCAGGACAGGTCCATGGTGTGAAGTACCCGAACCATTTCCCCTGGAACAAGCGATGACCAGCTCCAGTGAACGAGAGGCAGGCAAGCGCGGTACTTCCCGTTGCGCTGGCTGTGACCGCAAGCCTCGAAGCGGCAAGATGACCGAATGGCGCTATCGCTCAGGCGAACTACTCTGCCCTGATTGCAAGGGTCGTGAATCATGAGCGACGACTACTACGGCAGCGAAAGTTACCCAGACCCCGACCGCGATTTCTGGGAGTCCAGGCCGATCCTGTCTCACATCCACCAGAGCGCTGTCTCTCGTCGACGGGGACCGTGGGCCGTACTGCTCAACGTACTGATCAACGTGACCGCGCATGTTCCACCAGGCTTCGTGCTACCACCGATCGTAGGTGGATATCAGCCGCTGAATCTGATCGGCATTGCTGTCGGTGGCAGTGGAGTAGGAAAGGATTCAGCACGCGCGGTAGCGAACTCGGCCGTGATCTTTCCCGAACTCGATAACGTGCCGGTAATCCCACTCGGTAGCGCGCAGGGAATCAGCAAGAGCTACAAGAGGTTCGTCCCAGCAAAGCGCGCTACCAAGGATGCGCCAGCCGAGCCGGCTCACTTCCAGATACTCACGGACCGAGCAATCTTCACCGTAACCGAGGTCAATACTGCAGAAGCACACGGGGATATGTCGGCGACATTACGCGACCAGATCAAGCAAGCGTGGACCGGATCGGAACTTGGATACGGGTATGCGGACCCTGAGAAAAGGATAGTCCTCGACGCTATGTCGTACCGGTTCGCGCTCATCATCGGCGCACAACCCACAGAATCGAATTGGTTGCTCCAGGGCGCAGGGGATGGCTTTCCTCAGCGCTTGATATGGCTACCCGCTCACAATCTGTACTCACCGAAGCACCGCAAGGATTGTCCCGAGATGCCAGCCCCGATCTTATGGAAAGGAATAGAGTGGCCCGCGCCGAAACCTGGCGAATATGTCGAGTTCCGACTACCCGAAGACATAGAAGATCGGATATGGAACGAAGTAGGAAAAGGCAACGAGACCATCCTAGGCTCCGGACTCGACGGACATAAGATCCAGGGAATCGAACGGGTTGCAATAGCGCTGGCCGTACTCGACGGACGGATCGACGTAACGCACGAAGACTGGAGAATAGCCGAAAAGATATTCGCCAGGTCCGACGAGACACGGACGTTTATCGAGGATCACGTAAAGAGAAGAAAGCTCGATGCGCTGTCGGAGAAGGCCAAAGAGCGAGTGCTGGTCGACATACGAGCGCAGGGCTACCAGTCGAACTATGACACAGGCATAGCCACGAAGACGTACCAGCAGATGCTCCTCAAGCTGGCAGAGGCAACGGGCCCGGTTCTCACTTCGGTATTGATTCGATCCCTAACCGCAAACCTGCGCCCTTCCGCCCCCGAAGTGCTTGAGCGTATGGACGATGACGGCGTGATCCTTCGCACCGAAGGTAAGTCCTCGAATGGTCGAATCGTCGAATGGATCTCGTCAAAGGATGCGCCCTGATCTGATCCCGAAAATACAACGAGACAACGAGACAACGAGACAGGGGGGGGTCGACCTATTTAACGAGGCCGCGTGACGAAGCTCTAATATAGAAAACTTACTTTCTTTCTTAAAGGCCAGCTCAGAGCGCATCTCGGAGTCATCCAGGCGCATTCTTGGAAGGTTCCGCTCCGCTCTCGATTTTCACCTACCCCCCCTCGTCTCGCTGTCTCGTTGTCTCGTTACTCGTTTTTTGTCTCGCTATCTCGCTTCGAACCACCACCACCAAGCCACCTCAGTGTGGCTCAAGAAAGGCGCAACCATGGCTCACTTCCTCTCGCTTCAAGAGCTGAGAGACCGCACCGACAACCGCGATCTCAGACAAGACTTCGGACCCTGGCGATTGTTCGTCGGTCCCGAATACGGAGACGGCAAAACGTTCGCAGCTCTGGTGTTGGTCAGGAACGTGAACTACACCTACGAAGTCGATCTAGCCCGCACGACCACATCCCAAGAGATCCTGAGCTGGATCGCGCACATCTCGGCAAAGAATTGGGCAAGCCCCGAGATTATAAGCGGTCTCGTCAAGGCGCTCGATGCTGTCCTCTCGATCCAGGGCGGCGTATCTCTCGGCAGTAGTCGACTGAAGAACATCGCCCGAGCCGAGGCGTTTATCCGCAACCATCCCGAGATCGAACACATCCAAGAAACGGAGTCCTCATGACCGACCGCTTCCGCACCACCCGAGAAACCAACCTCCTACGCGTTATCGCTTCGACGCCGACCGGATTGACTCTGGGCGAGATCTCGGCAGTTACCGGATATTCCGTCCGAGTCTGTCGAGATATCTCCAACGTCCTACAGAAGAACCTGGAGACCGCGCACTCGACCGACAAGCTCCACACCGCAACCGACGCCGGCCGAACGGCCTTGCAGTCATGAACCACACAGCAGAATCGAAGGAGCAGGACATGAACGAAGAAACCAAGAGCACGCCAGCCGAAGATACGAGTCCCGTTTATTGCAGTCCGGTCGTCGTTCAGACTTGGCCAGTCGGAGAAGGTCCAGTTCGGATCTCTCGCAAGACTGGAAGGGCAAGACGGATGATCTGCCGGATCTGACATGAACAGGACCGACCAGCTACTACTTCGGGTCCAATGCCACATCGCGGGCGAGACTCGAGAGTCGTTACTTCGAGCCGGTTTCCATGATTGGGAGATCGATCGGCAATTGAAGCTCAATCGTCTGGCGCTCAATACAGATGGGCGCGTTCGTTATATTTGGACCGGTGAGGTGGGCGAGTGAGCTTCGCAGCGAAATGGGCGGGCACCTGCAAGCGGTGCGGGAAGCCGTACGAGATCGGCCACCAACTCCGAAGGTCTCCAGATCGGGCCCAGGGGTACGTGTGCCGGGTCGAGTGCGCCTACACCATCTCCGAAACCTCGACTGCCACAGCCAAGGCCCGGCGCTGGAACAACGGGAACTGGGAAGCAAAAACAGTCGCAGCTCGTATCGCCGCCTCGAAAGGGCGCAAACAGAAAGGCACATCATGAGCAAGCCCTCAAACCGTCTCTACGAAGCGTTGGCCGACGCGCTGGACGATCTACCGCCGGAACAGCAAAAAGCCATCCAGGCGAGTCCTGGGACATCGGCACGGGCCGTCGGTGATCGAGTCGAATTCGAGGCGGCGGGGATTGTCTACCTGATCTTGGATCGATCGTGGTTCGGGCCGGATGTCGAGTGGGATGAGTTCACCGAGACGCACCGAACCGAGCGGGGTCTGTAATGGGCTTCTGGTCGATCAAGTCATACAACGATCTGAGCGCGCTGAATCGAGATCTGAAGGAGAGCAACGACTCAGGTGAGCCAGACCACCATTGTGACCGACCGGAAATCGTGCAGTGAACAGAAAAACTCACTGCACGAAAAACCAGTCATCACACTCAAGGCCCGAACCGAGATCCTGAAGTTGCGCCGCCGAATCCAGACGCTGGAGAAGCGAGCCGCGCAAGGTAAAGCCAGCCAGGACGAGTCCAACGAGCTGTACTGGCGACGGGCCGAACTCGACAAGCTCAAGCCGACCGAGCCCAAGCCTGGAGAGTGGCCAGCGCCGCCGACCGATTAGGAAGTCCGAACGAAGGGTCCCCGATTGTCTTGCAGGCCGAATGCTGGACAATCGGGGATTCGTTAGCAACGCTAATAGGTAGCAGGTCGCCCGATCTTCTCCACGAACGGGATCGCCAGCGCCGCAGTCGCCAACCAAGCGAGATGCACCAGCCGGACAAGGAACTCCACTGGTCGCGCGTTATATCAAGTCCCAGAGTGGATTTGACTCTATGGCCGATTCGATGTCGTGTGTTCAACCCACGTTTCCGAACGGAATATCATGCACTCCAACCTAGTTCACCGCACCACACCTCTCAGGCTAGAGCTACGCTCAGACGCTGTAGACGAGCGCATCATCGCGGGTATCGCCGCGCCTTTTGATGGTCCGGCTGAAATCGACTCGTACGAAGGCCGTTTCACCGAGACGATTCGCAGGGGCGCATTCGCCAAAACGATTCGCGAGCGCGGGGACCGCGTCAAGCTACTCGGACTGCACAATCGTCAAACGATGCCCCTAGGCCGCGCTGTCTTGCTCGAAGAGAGGTCCGAAGGCCTGTATGCCGAGTTCCGGATCTCTCAGACTCAGGCAGGTTCTGAAGCGCTTGAGCTCGTAAGGGACGGCACCCTCGACCAGCTCTCCATCGGCTTCCGAGCGATCTCCGAGGTCTGGGACCGGACTAGGACGCGGCGCACTCTCACCGAGGTTGCCCTATCCGAGGTTTCCCTGGTCCTGGAAGGTGCCTATGGCGGGGCAGCAGCGATCTCAGGGTCACGAAGCGCGGACGGACACACACTTACAGCGGAGCAAGCGCAGATGCGCCTACGTCTCCTAGAGCTCAACTAACCCAAAGGAAATACCATCATGGAACTCTCGAAAATGTCCAAGGCAGAACTCGAACACCTGATCGCCGAGTCGCGCACCGAACTAACCGAACTCGCAACACGCGGGGCAGACTTGAACGGCTCCGATGTGGATCGCTTCGATGCCCTCGAAGCCACAGTCACCGAAGCTCGGACTCGACTCCAGGCGATCGAATCTCGTGCCGCAGCGATCAAGTCGGGCGTAGCTTCCGGCAGTGTGGCAGTCGATGCGCCAGCCGAGGCACGTACAGCCAAGCCCTCGACCGAACTACGCGGGAAGCTCACTCTGTCGAAGGGTGAGAGCCTTCGAGCTTGGGAAGCTCAGAACGGACCCCAGGGCGAGCAGTCCGAGCCGTTGTCTCTGGATCGCTTGCTTCGGGGTATGGCCACGGGTAGCTGGAATGGCGCCGATGCCGAGCGGGCTCTTGTCACAACGAACTCGACGGCTATCGTGCCTACCCCCTTGGGCTCTCAGCTCATCGACAAGGCACGTGCAAAGTCGGTCGTCTTGCTCGCCGGGGCCACAGTCGTTCCCATGACCAGCTCAACTCTCCGAGTTCCACGTCTGACCGGTGAAGGTGCACCAGCCTTTTACAATGAGGGCGCTCAGCGCAACGCTCAGGACCTTTCGTTCGACTCGGTGACCTTGACGGCTCGCACGTTTGACAGACTCATCCTCATTTCCAAGGAATTATTCGAGGACTCGAATCCTTCGATCGGGGATGTCATCTCGCAGTCGTTCGCTTCCCAGTACGCGCTGGGAATCGACCAATATGCACTATTCGGGGACGGTGTGGCACCCAATCCGCTCGGACTCGTCAACACACCAGCAGTGCCGAAGGTTGCACACGGCGCCAACGGAACAGCCCTCACCAACTACGACTGGCTCATCCAGGCCCAAGGAAATGTCCTAGGACAGAACTTCCTGCCTACCGCTCAGATCGCCAGCCCGAGAACGGCTACCAGCCTCTCGCTCCTGAAGAACAGCCAGGGGGATTACCTCACCCCTCCGGTCTCGATTACGCAGTCACTCGTTTCGAGCGTGGTGCCGAACAACGTGCTTGCAGGTACCTCGACCGATTCGAGCTACTTGATCACCGGCGACTTCAGCCAGCTCTTTATCGGTGTGCGTTCGCAATTCAGCATCAAGGTCCTCGACGAGCGCTACGCCGACACAGGCCAGATCGCCTTCCTGGCTTCCTCGCGTTGGGACGTCGCTGTGGCCCAGCCGCTGGCATTCCAGGTCGATACCGGCATCCGGTCCGCATAGTGTTCGGCGTCGACTCGCTGGCCGCTTCCTGGGGTCCTCAAGACCCTCCTGTAGCCGAGGAAGCCGAACTGCGAGAAGATGTTCCGATCTCGACCTGGCGGGCGCTGGCGGCAGTCCCTCCAGGCGACGAGGTAGACCGAGATAGTGTGGCAAGAGCCCTGTCTGATTTCGTCGCATCGGATGGCACGAAGGTACCAGCAGGTGCATTGGTCGAAAGAACCTCGGGTCTCTACCTGGACGAGTTCGACAAGTTCGACTGACAAGACATGTCTCACACGGTTTCTCGAGTCTGGCGGGCCTTTACCTTCTGCCGTCGGGGTCGCGGCATCACGACCGAGAAACCGTGTGAGACAACCTAATCTTCCCTCAGGTGCATTTGCGGCACACCACAGAGGGGTCGAGTCTTTCACCGCGTGGAAGTGTCTCGATAGCGCCTGCTCGAAGACAACCGACTGGGTACGGGAATCTTGAGCGGCGCAACACTTCCTACCCGCGACTGTCGCGGTCCCCAGGGTAGGAGCACAAGCACCCGGCACCTGTCGAAGCTGAGCGGCCTGATCTTCCCCTACGGCCCTCTGCTCCAGGTGCCGGGTGTCTTTGTGTGCCAAGCCTGCCGATCGTGCGCGTGTGTGGTCCTGAGAGCCCTTGCCTACGTGCTGCCTGCCTTACGTTGTGATCCACGCTGTCTCATCCCACACACGCTGAGCGTTCGCTGTCGTCAACCATGGTGTGTTGCCTATGACACTGATGAACCTTGGTGAGCGCTTGCACCTGTACTTCGCATTCAAGCACTGCATCACGATCAACGACATGATGGTCCAGATGTAGTAAGCCAGCTTGGCCCCGTTGACCGTGAGCGTAAGTGCCAGTGCTGCACCATGTACCACAGCAGCAGCCATGAGCCCAAGCATCCCTATGCCTCCTGCCACACCGACACGTAGTGCTTGCCTAGTTGCCTTGTGCTTCAGTACTGAAAGTGTCTTAGTTGCAACAACTTTGATTACTTTTGTTGTCTTGTCTTTGAATCTCGTTGTGTCGCTTGACGTGTCGTCAGGTGCAGGCACTGGCGCTGGTAGTGGTACAGGCAGAGGTGCAGGCGCTGGGATCGGTAGTGGCGCAGTGCGCCTGGGAAGAGTTTCGGTATACATGTTGTCTCCGTTGGTGGTTCGAGTCGGTAGCTGGTCTGGCTACCGAACTTCAGAATGACACACATGTGAGACGTACGCCAGTGATGGTGTCGCAGAGGCTAGGACGGGCCAAAGATGGTGCGCCCCAGAGGGTCCGGAGGTAGGGGGGGCTAGTTAGGGCAGGCTCACAGGAGGACGGCTGACCCCGCTCTCAGCCGCGTCTCCCTCCCTAGTGAAAAATACCCCCTCTGACCAGGCGTTTTGTCCCCCAAAAACAGTTCTGAAACATTTTCTCAGATTTTTGCTAAAAAGTGTACCGATATCAGCCCAAACAGTACAGTCGTACGGCTACATTTTGGATGGTCGGGGCATCGGATGCACGGGCACATGAGCGCAGGATCTCGGGCTCGTTACCCTCCCCAGAACTAGGGCGCGTAACACTCCGCTTGCAGGCGACACACTGGCTCGATCGCACGGGCGCACGTAGACTCACAGACGTACTAGATCTCTGGTGGTTGTGTACACGTGGATTGGTCTCCACAACGAAAAGCCCCACACTCTCAGGTCTTCTGTCCCGAGGTGTGGGGCTTTTCTATGTTCGGACTAGCCGAGGGCGACTCAGCAAAGCGTAAGCCCCTTCTCGATCATCGGGCCCAGATTGACCTTCACGCCGGCATAGGCCGAGTCTTTCCAAATCACGGTCACATCATCGAGCCCACCCGCAGACTTGGCCGCGCCGTTCAAGGCGTACATATTGCGGTTGGCGGTGAACGAGACCCGATCCGGCGCAGCGCACATCAGGGTTCCCTCGGTGACCGTGAACGGCCAGTCTCCGGTCCACGTTGCCTCCGAGACCAGTCCTGCAGGCGCGTTGCGTGTCGGTGGTGCGGTCGTCACGGGAACCGCAGGTGGTGCGAGAGTGGTCGTCACAGGCGCAGCTCGGACGGTCGTTGCTGCAGGCGTCGTCGTCGTCGTGGTGGTCGGCGTGGCGGTGTCGTTCGAGTCCGAGCAGCCGGTCAACCCGAGCACGAGCACGGCGCTACCGACGATCCATAGATTCCGCATGTGTGATGCTCCCTAGCTTGCGCCTGACCAGTTGACCAGGCGACGGTATCAGCGGCCGACCGCATCCTAGGGTTTGACCACTCCGGCCGACGAGATGTTCATTCCTTCGACCGACGCAGGCATACATCGTTACGGTGAGGTCTCAGGTCGCTAAGGGAACGCACCGGTAACGCGCCGTCGATATAAGCCCTCTGACCTGCATAAACAAAGTGCCCCCGGCAGGATTCGAACCTGCGACCAATGGATTAGAAGGCCATTGCTCTATCCCCTGAGCTACGGAGGCGTGGTGCGGACAGCCGAAAGGCATCCGTCCGAGCACGGTGCATGAGTCTACATTCCGTGTAGCAACGTGATCCGCACGGAGGGGTTCGATCGCGTGGTGCAGGCCACATGATCTACGACGGCTCGTAGCAGTTGCGGGCGCTGGCGTTCCCGCCGCGGCGCGGACCTCCTACTCTGGAGGGCATGGCAGCACCGGAAGTGGATCGGACCGAAACCTCGAGCACGTCTGGAGCCGAGGCAGTGGCCGGGTCCAAAGATATCCCGGGGTCGGCGACGACGTCCGTCTTCGTTGCCGCGGGCGCGATAGCCGGCGTTGTCGCGGCGCTGGTAGTAACCCTGTCTGCGTCGGACGCGTTGGTTCTGCTCGGCATTCCGGATCCAGGACCGGCCACGGTCTACGGACTTCCTGCGGTGCGAGCGATCGGTGAGGTCGCCGTATCCATTGCTATCGGGTCGTTCTTGCTCGCGGCCTTCTTGGTTCCGCCGCAGAAGAACGGGGTGCTCGACGTCGGTGGCTATCGGGCGGTCCGTACGGGATCTGTGGCAGCAATCGTCTGGGCCGCGTGCGCCCTGGTACTGGTCCCGCTGACCCTGTCCGATACCTCGGGTCAACCGTTCACCACGGCGATCCAACCGAGCAACTTGTGGGTCGCACTAGAACAAGTCGAGATCGCCAGTGCGTGGCGCTGGACGGCGATCCTGGCGGTGCTCCTGGCAATCGCGTCGCGGGCCGTGCTGAAGTGGTCGTGGACGCCTCTACTTCTCGTGTTTGCGATCGGCACGTTGATGCCGATCGCTGCCACCGGCCATTCGTCTTCGGGTGGATCGCACGACTACGCAACCAACAGCCTGATCCTGCATCTCGTTGCGGCGACGCTGTGGGCGGGCGGGCTCTTCGCAGTGTTGAGTCACGCAAGGCGTAAGGGCGCGCACACCGATGTCGCGACTCGAAGGTTCTCCACGATCGCCACCGTGTGTTTCGTGGTGATGGCCGTCAGCGGTGTCATCAACGCGCTGGTCCGAGTATCGGTCTCGAACCTGTTCGACTCCACCTACGGTCTGCTGATCCTCGGGAAGATCACGGCGTTGACCGTGCTCGGCTTCTTCGGGTGGATCCAGCGGCGTAGGTCGCTTCCCGCCCTGGCTGCCGATCCCGAGTCTCGTGGAGCACTCATCCGATTCGCGGGTGGTGAGGTGCTCGTCTTCGCTGCGACGATCGGACTTGCCGTCGGACTCGGCCGCACACCTCCGCCTTCGGATATCGATCCGAATCTTTCGCTTACCGAGGCGGCACTGGGTTACAACCTGGACGGACCACCGACCTTCGCCCGTCTGGCGTTCGACTGGCGATTCGATCTGATCTTCGGTACTGCGTCGATACTGCTCGCCGTGATGTATCTGCTCGGTGTCCGTCGACTGCGGAAACGAGGAGACGCGTGGCCGATGGGCCGCACGGTTGCGTTCATGCTCGGCTGCCTGACCCTGTTGATCGCCACATCGTCGGGGGTTGGCAAGTACTCGTCTGCGGTGTTCAGCGTGCACATGGGTGGGCACATGGCGCTGTCGATGCTTGCTCCGGTTCTGCTGGCGCTCGGCGGCGCACTGACGCTGGCGTTACGCGCACTGCCAGCAGCAGGAAAGAACGGAATTCCTGGGTTGCGGGAATGGCTGCTGATCGGTCTGCACAGCAAAGTGTCCCGATTCCTCACCCAACCGATAGTTGCCGCAGTGCTGTTCGTGGGCGGCTTCTACGTGCTGTATCTCGGCGGGATCTTCGGCGCCGTCCTCGACAACCACACAGCTCACTTGTTGATGAACGCACACTTCATCCTCAGCGGCTATCTTTTCTACTGGGTGGTCATCGGAGTCGACCCCTCGCCGAGACCGATTCAGCCCATCACCAAGCTCGCGATGGTGTTCGGGTCTCTGCCGTTCCACGCGTTCTTCGGCGTGGCGCTGATGAGCGAGGCCACGGTGATGGGCGGCTGGTTCTACCGCTCCCTCGGCCTCGACTGGAACTCAGATCTGCTCGGTGACCAGCAGTTGGGCGGCGGCATCGCCTGGGCGACGGGCGAAATACCGCTCGTCCTGGTCATGCTTTCGCTGCTCATCCAGTGGTCCCGTAGTGACACTCGCAACGCGACGCGTTCCGATCGTGCCGCCGAACGCGATCACGACGCCGATCTGGCCGCCCACAACGCCATGTTCGCCGAGCTGGCGAAGCGTGATCGCGAAAGCGGACTCTGACTTTTCTCGAGCTCACCAGGCCGCGGTGATCTTGTCGAGGATCCGAGCCAACTGCTCGCGATCTTCGGCATCGAGCGTGTCGAACAGTTCGGTGGCGACAGCCCGACGTGCGGAGTCGATGGCGTCGAGCTGGGTGCGCCCGGAGTCTGTCAACGAGACCAGTACGGCACGTCGGTCCTGCGGGTCCGGTTCACGGATCACCAGGGCCGCGGCTTCGAGCGAGTCGACGATGTCCGTCGCCGAGCGTGCCACGATGCGTAACCGGTCGGCGAGAGCGCGTAAACGCATCGGTTGCCCTTCGCGGGCGAGGACATGAAGGGCCCGAGATTGGGATGGATTGAGACCGAACGGCTCGAGCGCATTCATGTGGGTGTGGCGTATTCGCCGTGCGACTGCCATGAACGAATCGGCGATGGTCGGGCTGTCTCCCGTAAGCATGACCGAAGCATAGCTTCATTGCTGACAACCTCATAATGAGGTAGCCTCTGCATTATGTCGTTCATCGAACTTGGAGGTCTTCTTGGTACGCCCACTCACGAAATCGAATTCAACTGCCGCCTCATCACCTGATCTGGGGCCTGCGCCCGATCCAGCTCCCGTCGGCCGAGTGCTTGCACTCTTCCATCCCTACCGAGCACGAATCGCTGCCGTCACCGCGATCATCGTCTTCAGTGCAGTCATCGCACTGGCCTCACCTCTACTTCTCCGCGAACTGCTCGACCATGCCATCCCTGATCGCGACGTCACACTCGTCACGCTGATCGCAGTCGGCATGATCGCAGTCGCCATCATCACCAACACACTCGGCGTCGTGCAGACCTGGATGTCCAACGGCGTCGGCCAGAAGCTCATGCACGATCTGCGAGTCTCCGTCTACGCACATCTACAGAAGCAGTCACTCGGCTTCTTCGCCCGCACCCGCACCGGCGAAGTACAGTCTCGGATCGCCAACGACATCGGTGGAATGCAATCCGTCGTCACCAACACTGCGACGTCGATAGCCCAGAATGCCACCACCGTGGCAGCAACAGTCGTCGCTCTGTTTCTGCTCGATTGGCGTCTGGCCCTGTTTTCCCTGGCGATCCTGCCGGTCTTCGTCCGGATAGCGCGTCGTATCGGCAACGAGCGCCGAAAGATCTCCATCACCAGACAGAGACTGCTCGGCGAACTCTCCGTCCAGATCGAGGAATCACTGTCCGTCAGTGGCATCCTGCTCGGCAAGACCACCGGATCCGCGCACGTTCTGACCGATCGGTTCGCCAGTCGGTCCGACGAAGTCGCCGATGTCGAACTCAAAGCGATGATGGCCGGCAAATGGCGAATGGCCAGCATGCAGATCAGCTTCGCGATCATGCCCGCCCTCGTGTATTGGTTCGCCGGCGTGACCATCGGAAACGGAAGCGCGCTCACCGTGGGCACACTCGTCGCGTTCACCACATTGCAAACCCAACTCTTCCGCCCCACCATGCAGCTGCTCGGCACAGGCGTCGAAGTGCAGAGCTCGCTGGCATTGTTCGGCCGGGTATTCGAGTATCTCGACCTCCCGATCGACATCGCCGAACCGAAGAACCCGAAGGTTCTGTCAAGGCAAGACGTACGCGGCGACGTCGCATTCGACCATGTTTGCTTCTCGTACACCGGCGCCTCGCAACCGACACTGACCGACATCGACCTCGAGGTCCCGGCAGGGAGCACGTTGGCCCTGGTCGGATCGACAGGTTCTGGTAAAACCACGCTCGGGTATCTCGCTGCGAGGCTTCATGACCCGACGTCCGGACGCATCACCATCGACGGCGTCGATCTTCGGGATCTGCAGACCACGGCCGTAGCCGAACTCGTCGGCGTCGTATCGCAGGAGACGTACCTCTTCCATGCATCGATCCGCGAAAATCTCCGGTTCGCCAAACCTGAGGCAACCGATGCCGAGATCGAACACGCAGCCCGTGTAGCCCAGATCCACGACTTCATCACCGCGCTGGACGAGGGATACGACACGCTGGTGGGGGAGCGCGGATACCGGTTCTCCGGTGGAGAGAAACAACGACTCGCCATCGCCAGGACCGTCCTGCGCAACCCACCGATTCTCGTACTGGACGAGGCGACCAGCGCACTCGACACTCGGACCGAGCGTGCGCTGCAGGACGCCCTCGACGAACTCATGGCGGGACGCACCACGATCCTCATCGCGCACCGACTCTCGACCGTCCGATCCGCGGACCGCATCGCAGTTCTCGGCAGCGGTCGAATCCTCGAATCCGGTACCCACGACGAGCTCATGGCGTCGGACAGTCACTATGCCGAGCTCGTCCACGCATCGGAAGCCGCGAACTCGGAGCAGGTTGCGGCGTAACCCGTCGCGACCCCCGATTGCGAAGGCGAGGAATGCATTGTTTTTCACAGTGGAACGTGGCGCAGAGGCGCTGATCGAGATCAAGCGATCAAAATTCCTCGCGGTGGTCGAACGCGCACCGTCGGAAGAAGCAGCGCGAGCTGTGATCGCGACAGCCCGTTCGGCCAATCCCGTTGCCCGACATTATTGTTCGGCATTCGTTGTCGGTGATGTGCCAGGCAATCTGATCCTTCGGACGAACGACGATGGAGAACCGAGCGGTACTGCGGGTGGCCCGATGCTCGATGTCCTTCTCGGGCGTGAGATGACCAATGTCGTTGCCGTCGTGACTCGTTGGTTCGGTGGTGTCAAGCTCGGCACCGGTGGGCTGGCACGGGCCTACGGAGATGCAGTCACGCACGCACTCGAGAACGCCCGACTCCTGCGGCGCGAGCGTCGTGAACTGTTGCAGGTCCAACTGGACTACACAGAGGTCGGCCGAGTCGAATCGGAACTTCGGGCGCGGGGCATCGGCATCGTGTCCATCGGCTATCGCTCTCGTGCGGTGATGACGGTTCAGGTCGAGGACGTCGACGCGGTGATCGGCATGCTGGCTGGCCTGACCGGGGGAACGGCCCGTCCCGAGGTCGTGGGGCACACCTATGTGGAGTCCGCGCTCCTCTAACACGCTCGACCGACACACTGATGCCCGAAACCCCGTCGGAAACCGCCTTGTCCACAACCGGGACATCTATCCACAGATGCCGATTCCCAACACATTTCACTCGGAGCTCACGGCAAAGTCGGTGTCCTCGGATCGGCGCTGCCGAACCGGATCGTCGAACAGACGGATCACCGAACTGACAAGGGGACAGACGATGTACGAGGCGCAATGTGCGGTTGTGGGGACAGTCATCACCAATCCGATCAAGAGACAGACCGCGTCCGGTGACGAGGTACTGAACTTCCGGATGGCCAGCAATGTGCGACGTCAGGACCGAGCTACCGGCGAATGGAGCGACGGCGGCACGCTGTACCTCGGTGTCACCTGCTGGCGGCGGCTGGTAAAGGGCGTCGGAGGATCGCTGATGAAGGGCGACCCGGTGGTGGCCTACGGGCAGCTCAGAACGAACGAATACACCACCAGAGACGGTGCCGAACGGTCCGATCTAGAGATGACGGCCAGCGCCGTCGGCCCCGATCTCGCCCGATGCATCGTCAAGGTCGAGCGCGCACGGCCCGTGGCGGTACCGCAGGAGGAACCGGACGAGACGCACGACGAAGGAGTCGACACCTTCGACGAACGCGAGGACGTCGACGTCGACGAAGACTCCATCCCCGAGACGATCGAACACGCCGCGGCGGTGTAGCCGAACATCGCCCGCGCCGGGCCCGAGCGGAACCCATTCGGGCCCGGCAGTTCGTTCGATCGCTATCGTTACCGCATGCGGGCCGACACACGCGCGTGGACGCGACTGTTACTACCTGTGCTGCTCTCGATCATGCTGGGCATCGGTGCCGGGGGAGTCGCGACAGCACACCCAGGGAGAACACAGAATCCCGTCGACTCTGCGCCCGGAACGGTGCAGTCCGTGCAGCCCCTCGCGACGGAAGCCGGGCTGCCCGGCACAGCCAGAGCCCACCTCCTCACCTACTGGACTGTGGGTCCGACGGGTGGGCCCGCGCTCAGTTCCGGAACCGTCTTCGTACCGAACGGTCGAGCCCCCGCCGACGGATGGCCGATAATCTCGTGGGCACACGGAACAGTCGGTGTCGGAGATCAGTGTGCGCCGTCGCGTAATCCGTATCAGGGACGTCACCTCGAGTATCTGAGTCACTGGATCTCCGAGGGATATGCCGTCGTTGCGACCGATTACGCGGGCCTGGGCACACCCGGGCCACACGCCTACCTCGAGAAGGACTCGGCCGCACGCAGCGTCGTCGACATGGTTCGTGCGGCACGGTCCGTGGAATCGGTTCTGGCGGATCGGTGGTTGGCGATCGGGCAGTCCCAGGGCGGCCACGCAGCATTGCAAGCCGCTCATATCGCGACCACCTACGCGCCGGAACTCGACTATCGCGGAGTCGTGGCCACGGGAGCGCCGTCGAACCTCGAATACGCGTTTCAGGTCGGTGGGCCGTGGATTCCAGACCTTGGTTTGGACGGTCTGAACGTCTTCGCGGCGTACGTGCTCGCGGGGCTACGTGAATCGAGGCCCGATCTCGATGTCGACAGTTACCTGACGGACTTCGGGCGTTCCGAGGTAGACAACGTCGAGGCGACCTGTCCGGGGGACCTACGAACGCAGCACGGGTCAGTGGGCGCGATACTCTCGCGTCCGGTGGCGGGAACCGAGATGTTCGACGCTCTGTCGGAGTACCTCTCGGTACCGGTCGACGGTTACGACAGGCCGATCTTCCTAGGTCAGGGAATCATCGACACGATGGTGCCTTCGCCGTTGTCGGTCCCGCTGGCCGCCGGACTCGTCGGGCACGGTCAGGACGTCACGTACGTTCCGTACCTGTATTCGGGGGGTGAATTCGTCGGTCACGAAGGGTCGATGATCGCCTCCATGGCCGACTCGACGCCTTTCGTGCACCGTCTGCTCGACCCTGTGCAAATGGGCTAGCTTCCTCTCGGATCGGGCGATGATGCCTAGACCCGTTCGCACCGATAGGCTTGCGCACATGGCGGAATTCATTTACACCATGAAGAAGGTGCGCAAGGCGCACGGCGACAAGGTCATCCTCGACGACGTAACGATGAGCTTCTACCCAGGAGCGAAGATCGGCGTCGTCGGCCCCAACGGTGCCGGCAAGTCCAGCATTCTGAAGATCATGGCCGGGATCGACCAGCCCGGCAACGGTGAGGCTTTCCTGGCTCCCGGAGCTTCGGTCGGCATCCTCATGCAGGAGCCGGTACTCGACGACACCAAGACTGTCCGTGAAAACGTCGAGGACGGTCTCGGCGAGACGATGGTGCAGCTCAAGCGCTACAACGAGATCGCCGAGCTCATGGCGACCGACTACTCCGACGAACTCATGGAGGAGATGGGCGAGCTGCAGGAGAAGCTCGACCACGCCGACGCCTGGGAAATCGACTCTCAGCTCGAGCAGGCGATGGATGCCCTCCGTTGCCCGCCACCCGAGTCACCCGTCACCAACCTCTCCGGTGGTGAGAAGCGTCGCGTTGCGCTGTGCAAGCTACTGCTCAGCAAGCCCGATCTGCTCCTCCTCGACGAACCGACCAACCACCTCGACGCCGAGTCGGTTCTGTGGCTGGAGCAGCATCTCGCTGCATATCCCGGTGCTATCCTTGCCGTCACTCACGATCGTTACTTTCTCGATCACGTGGCGCAGTGGATCTGCGAGGTCGACCGCGGCCGCCTCTACCCGTACGAGGGCAACTACTCCACGTACCTGGAGCAGAAGGCCGCTCGCCTCGAGGTGTCCGGCAAGAAGGACCAGAAGCTGCAGAAGCGACTCAAGGATGAACTCGCCTGGGTCCGCTCCGGCGCCAAGGCTCGTCAGGCGAAGAGCAAGGCTCGTCTGGATCGCTACGAAGAGATGGCCATCGAGGCGGAGAAGACTCGCAAGCTCGACTTCGACGAGATCCAGATTCCGGCCCCTCCGCGTCTGGGCGACGTCGTCGTCGAGGTCAAGAACCTCGACAAGGGCTTCGACGGTCGCGTACTGATCAAGGACCTCTCGTTCACGCTTCCGCGTAACGGAATCGTCGGCGTCATCGGCCCCAACGGTGTCGGTAAGACGACGCTGTTCAAGACCATCGTCGGTCTCGAAGAGCCCGACGGCGGCGAGGTGAAGATCGGTCAGACGGTCAAGCTGAGCTACGTCGACCAGAACCGCAGCGGCATCGACCCGAAGAAGACGGTCTGGGAGACCGTGTCCGACGGACTCGACTTCATCGTCGTCGGCCAGACCGAATTCCCTTCGCGCGCCTACATCAGTTCGTTCGGATTCAAGGGTCACGATCAGCAGAAGGCGGCCGGCGTTCTCTCCGGTGGCGAGCGCAACCGGCTGAACCTGGCAATGACGCTCAAGCAGGGCGGCAACCTGATCCTGCTCGATGAGCCGACCAACGACCTCGACGTCGAAACTCTCGGTTCGCTGGAGAACGCTCTCGAAGAGTTCCCCGGTTGCGCCGTCGTGATCTCGCACGATCGCTGGTTCCTGGACCGGACGTGCACGCACATCCTGGCCTGGGAAGGCGGCTTCGGCGACAACGAAGCTGCTTGGTACTGGTACGAAGGCAACTTCGAAGGCTACGAGGCCAACAAGATCGAGCGACTCGGCGCCGACGCCGCACGTCCGCACCGCGTCACGCACCGCAAACTGACAAGGGACTGACGCTTGTCCGGGAAAACGTTCGAGTACAGCCTCCAGGTTCGCTGGAGTGACTCGGATCGACTCGGGCACGTAAACAACACGCGGTTCGTCGAATATCTGCAAGAAGCCCGCGCGCACTTCATCACCGAGTGCATGCAGGCTGCGGGGGAGGCGCGGGGAGGGTCGGTCGTAGGGAAACTTACGGTCGACTTCCTGCGCCCGATCTTCGACGCGTCCGGGCCGTTGCAGATCGAGGTGTCGATCTCCCGTATCGGCCGAACGTCCTTCGCTGTTCGGCATCTCGTTCGTGACGTCGAAGGCATCCTGTGTGCCGATGCGGAAGCCGTCATGGTCATGTTCGACCTGACAGCGCAGGCTCCGCGTCCGGTGACGGATCAGGAGAGGGCTGTATTCAGCGACTACCTCGACGCGTCCGAAGATCGGCCCGAATCCGAGTAATCCACTCCGAATCCGATTAGCCCACAAGGGCACCGCCCGACTTGTTCCCCGATAGGCTCGTGTTGCGGGGCGGCTGCACGGCCGCGCCGGCGATCCTCACAAGGGAGTGGTTCAACACATGCCTGACGCGGCGGGAACAACGGACATCGACTGGTCGAGCGGACTGCCCGCAGAGTTGGTGACTCCCTTGCCCGAAGTGAAGGCAGTCTATTTCGTGCACGTCGACACCGATGAGCGCAACAGCCCCGCTGACGAGGCCGAGCGCACGATCGTCCGTATGCACCTGCAGCTGGCGGCGCGCAGAACTCCGGGGGATGCCAAGATTCGCCTGCATCGCGTCGTCGAGGACGCCGAGGGCAGAGTAGTTGGGCCTTCGTTGCAGATCGTGACCGACGACATGCCTCTGCTGGTCGAATCCGTTATGTCGCGACTGTCTCGACTCGATGTCGACGTCACCGACATGGTCCACCCCATCGTGGGTGTCGTTCGAGACAGCGATGGCAATCTGACCCGTGTGGGACCAGGCAACGGCAGTCTCGGCGGGGCCCGGCGTGAGTCGTGGATGTACATTGCGCTGCATCGCTCGACGCCCGGCTCTCTTCTGGACGTGCTGGAGGACGAGATCGCCGTCGTTCTCAACGACGTCCGCGTGGTCATTGCCGACACCGAAGCGATGCGCGGGCTCCAAGCTTCGGTGGCCCGTACTCTCGCAGACTCGGCCGACGGGTGTGACGATGAACGCGCAACGGAGCTTCGAGACGCGGCAGACCTGCTCGGTTGGTTGGCCGAAGGTCACTACACACTGCTCGGCTATCGCCGTTACGACGTGCAACCGACGCAGGACGGATCGCTGCTGACCCGGTCCGTATCCGGGAGTGGACTCGGGGTGTTGCGCCAGGATCATGCATTGGATCGAGAGTCGCTCGATATCAGTGAACGTACCGACCTGTTGACTCTCACACAGGGTTCGAGCCCGGCGACTGTGCATCGCGCGGTGTACCCGTACTTCGTCACCGTGATGGATCGTTCGGCTCCAGAGCTCGGCGAGCATCGCTTCATGGGTGTCTTCACCGTGACTGCGCTGCACGAGAGCGTGCTCGACATCCCGGTCATCGAGCGGCGCGTACGTTCGATCATCGACCGAGCCGGCTATGATCTCGACTCGTACTCAGGCCAAGCGATGCTCGAAGTATTGCAATCGATGCCGCGATCGGAACTGTTCGCCTCCGGCACGGAAGCGCTGTTCGAGAATGCGACTGCGGTGCTCGCTATCGGACGTCGCCGCAAGGTCAAGGTGTTTCTACGTGAGGACTCCAACTGCGCCTTCGTTTCGGCGTTGGTCTACCTTCCGCGTGATCGCTATACGACGAGAGTCCGCCTCGCCGTTCAGGATTGCTTGTTGCGTGAACTCGGAGGTTCGGGCATCGACTACACCGCGCGGGTCACCGAGTCCGATATGGCCTTGTTGCACGTCACCATTCGACGCGACGATCGGAACCAGGTCGGTGCCGATCTCTCTCGAGACAATGTTGCTCGTATCGAGTCACTTCTCACCGAGACGATCAAGACGTGGGAGGACGGGCTTGCGCAGGCAATCGTGGATGACGCCAGTGTCGAAGCGATCTCGGCAAGTCGGTACACCGATTCGTTCCCTGAGGCCTACAAGCAGGATTTCGGGCCCGAACGTGCTGTGTTCGATATCGCGCGGCTAGAAGCTCTTGCCGACGGAACGGTCGACATGCAGCTCTATCGCAACTCCGGCTCCGCGGTCGGGAATTGGCGGTTCAGTTTGTACATCGGCGGGGGTGGTGTGTCGTTGAGTCAGGTCTTGCCGATCCTGCAGAGTCTCGGAGTCGAGGTAGACGACGAGCGTCCGTACCCGATCGGTCGTCCGGATGGAATGCAATGCTGGATATACGATTTCGGAGTCTCCGCCTCACGAGAGATGCTTCGTACAGCGATCGACAGTGATCTGGACTCCGACCTTCCCAGCGCAGGGGCTCTCGATGACGAAAGCCGCGTGCAGCTGAGATTCACCGACGCATTCACTGCCGTGTGGAACGGACATGCCGAGGCAGACCGATTCAACGAACTCGTCATGCGCGCTGGACTGAACTGGCGGCAGGCGCACATCCTGCGTGCGTATGCGAAGTACCTGCGACAGGCCAACTTTCCTTACAGTCAGTTCAATATCGAGGGTGTTCTACTCTCTCATCCGAGAACCGCGCAATTGCTGGTGACCTTGTTCGAGTCTCAATTCGACCCCGAAGGTGCTGCCGAGGAACAGTCGGCTGAACTCGACAAGGAATTGCGGATACTCATCGATCAGGTGGTGAGTCTCGACGCCGACCGCATCCTCCGTGCAATCTTCGAATTGATCCGTGCGACAGTGCGAACCAACTTCTATGTAGTCGATGCTGTCGGCGCACCACGCGATTTTCTGTCCCTCAAGTTCGACCCTCGGTTCATTGCCGAGCTGCCGAAACCGAAACCGAGATTCGAAATCTTCGTGTACTCCCCGCGAGTCGAGGGTGTACATCTGCGATTCGGCGCGGTGGCGCGTGGCGGGCTTCGCTGGTCCGATCGACGTGAAGACTATCGCACCGAAGTCCTTGGGCTGGCCAAGGCACAAATGGTGAAGAACGCTGTCATCGTGCCGGTCGGCGCCAAAGGCGGATTCGTCGTCAAGCGCCCACCGGTACCGACTGGAGACGCGGCGACGGATCGGACGGCGACGGCCGAGGAGGGGCGGGCGTGCTATCGACTGTTCATCGCCGGTCTACTCGATGTGACCGACAATCTCGATCGTGCGACGAGCGCAGTTCTTCCGCCGGACCGCGTCGTACGTCGCGACGGGGACGACACGTACCTCGTGGTGGCAGCGGACAAAGGGACGGCCTCGTTCTCCGATCTTGCGAATGCGGTTGCCGGTGAATACGACTTCTGGCTCGGGGACGCCTTCGCGTCGGGCGGGTCGGCAGGCTACGACCACAAGGCTATGGGCATCACCGCAAGGGGCGCATGGGAAAGCGTCAAACGCCATTTCCGTGAAATCGGCATCGATACGCAGTCAGAGGATTTCACGGTCGTCGGCATCGGAGATATGAGCGGTGACGTGTTCGGAAACGGCATGCTGCTCAGCACACACATCGGCTTGCTCGCCGCATTCGATCATCGACACATTTTTCTCGACCCGAACCCGGATCGCGCGGCGGCATTCGCCGAACGTGCCCGACTGTTCGAGCTTCCTCGATCGTCCTGGGCCGATTACGATTCGGCACTGATCAGCGACGGCGGTGGCGTGTGGGAACGGACGGTCAAGTCGGTGCCGGTCAGTCCTGCGGCCCGCGTGGCTCTGGGTCTCGACGAGTCGACAACCGAATTGGCGCCACCGGACCTGATCCGCGCAATCCTGAAGACACCCGCTGATCTGCTATGGAACGGTGGAATCGGCACCTATATCAAGGCATCCACCCAGTCGAACTCCGATGTCGGTGACAAGTCCAACGACGCAATCCGGGTGGACGGAAGTGAGCTCAGGGCCACCATCGTCGGTGAGGGTGGCAATCTCGGTGCCACCTCGCTCGGACGTATCGAGTACGACATCGCCGGGGGCCGGATCAACACCGACGCTGTGGACAACTCTGCAGGTGTCGATTGTTCCGATCACGAGGTCAACATCAAGATTCTTCTCGATTCTGCCATCGCCGACGGCACCCTCGACCCCGCCGGCCGCGATGATCTGCTCGCGTCCATGACCGAGGAGGTGAGCAGGTTGGTGCTCTGGGACAACATCATGCAGAACGAGCTACTCGGAACGTCCCGCTCGGATGCGCCTGCGCTGCTCACCGTCCACCGACGTGTCATCGAGGACCTCGAGGTGCGCAGCGGATTGGATCGCGAACTCGAGGTGTTGCCGTCGGATATCGACATTCGCAAGCGTGCGCAGGACGAGCGAGGTCTGACCTCACCCGAGCTCGCTACGTTGATGGCCCACGTCAAGCTGGTTCTCGAGAGCGACCTGCTTGCCAGTGAATTGCCGGACAGCGACGTGTTCGCTCCGAGACTGCCCAAGTATTTTCCGGAGCCGCTACGTGAGAAGTACTCCAACGCAATTACATCTCATCCGCTGCGGCGCCAACTGGTGGCGACGACGTTGACCAACGAGACCGTCGACCGGGGCGGGATCAGCTTCGTCTATCGACTTGCCGAGGACACCGGGGCGAGCGGTACCGATGCAGTTCGCGCATTCGCTGCCGCGACCGAGATCTTCGACCTGGAGGAGCTCTGGCAGGAGATTCGTTCGGCCGACATGTCGACTGCATCGTCCGATGAACTCCTGCTCGAATCCAGACGCGTGCTGGACCGAGTGGCCAGGTGGCTGCTCATCAACCGGCCCCAGCCACTTGCCGTAGGTGCCGAGATCAGCAGATATGCATCCAAGGTCCGTTCCCTGAGGATCCGGGTAGCGGGTTGGATCGACGGGCACCAGGTGCGAGATCTGAACAAACGGGTGACAGCGTCGGTCGAGCGAGGCACACCGAGAGAATTGGCAAGTTCGGTCTATGAACTGCTGGACGTGTTCTGTTTGCTCGACATCATCGATGTCGCCGACATCACCGAACACGACCTTTCCGAAGTTGCGGAGTTGTATTTCGCGTTGGATGCGCACATCGGCATCGATTGGTTGCTGACATCGGTGTCGAGACTGCCGCGTGGCGACCGTTGGCATTCGTTGGCCCGGCTGGCCTTGCGCGACGACCTCTACTCCTCACTCCGCGCGATCACCAAAGAGGTTGTACTGGGCGGAGAGCCGCACGAGAGCGCCGCCGAGAAGATCGCCGAATGGGAAGCTATGAATTCATCCAGGCTGACCCGGGCACGAACAGCGCTTGCCGAGATCGCGGACTCGGGCACGCTGGATATCGCCTCGCTGTCGGTGGCAGCCCGTCAGGTCCGCAGCATGGTTCCTTGAGCGTTACCGATCAACCACGAACAACAGATACCGATACAAGATAGAGGAACTGACTTGACTGTGCCCAGAAACCATCTGTCGAACGAGCGGGAACCCGAACAGCGAATCGGATTCCACACCAGCGTCGAGGTTCGATGGTCGGATATGGATGCCTACCAACACATCAACCATGCCCGCATGGTGACGCTCCTCGAGGAGGCACGCATTCCGTGGCTGCTGGTAGACGGTAAACCGACAGCGAACCTGCGTCACGGTGCCGTCATTGCGGACTTGCATGTTCGATACCGGGGTCAATTACGCCACGAGGACGGTCCGCTGGACGTATTGATGTGGGTGGACAAGGTCCGGGCGGTGGATTTCGTTGCAGGTTACGAGGTTCGGGCGAAGGGTAAGTCTCTCGATACACCCGCCGCAATCGTTGCGTCGACGCAAATAGCGGCATTCGACATGAATACTCAGGGGCTGCGGAGATTCACTGCCGAAGAGCGGACGTATCTGGAGAGCTGGCAACGTGTTTGAGCGTGTTCTCACCATCCCTGATCCCGTCGAACGCAAGAACCTCGTGGCCTTCCTGGAGAAGGCAGTTCGGCTCGACGAGGCTGCTGTCGTTCGTATGAGAACGCGTGCCGACGGCCGCGTATCGGTCTGGGCTGCAACCGGTTTCGATGCACTCGCGGTGCGGGTCATCACGGGAAAGATCGTGCCCGACGACACTTCGGCCGCTGCCGATCAACTGGTGAATGCCTTGCAATCGGCATTCGACGGCGTGGTGGATCCGGGATTCTCGATGGACTCGGCCTGGCGCGGTGCGCTGCCCCCGGACAGCGGTTTTCACCATGTGGACGACGTTCCGGCACGCGTCCTGATCGATCTTGCTCAGCGGGGTGCAGCGCTGGCCAAGGAGCACGGGAGTAGTCACGGTCCACCGGTATCGCTCCTGGACCAGGAGGTTCTGCACGTCGAAGGCTCAGGCGGTGATGTGTCGATCGCTATGCGTACGGTGTTCGCTCTTACCGCAATGGGATTCGTTCCTCATGCGGGTGTGGACCCGTTGACCGCCGACGTCGACCTGACCCGAATCGACGTCGACGAGCTGGTGCGGGTGCGGGCCACCAAGGTGTGGTTGCGTCTCGATGCACGCTACGGATCGGTCTTCTGTAGGCGCGGGGATCCGTTGTCGCTCAGCGTCGAACGTTAGCCTCTGCCGAATCAGCCCGCTAAATGTTCCGTTAGACGAGCCACGCAGCGGCATCGGCGGGGAGCTGTCCGTCGACGAGCGGTGCGCTCGACATCAGCAGCTCACCGGGTGGAAGTGCAATGGCGGCATCGGTGGCATTGAGGGCGCAGATGAGTCCGCCTTGCCGACGGAACGCGAGGCAGCCGGGGGGGCTCCCGTACCAATCGACTCCGCTTCCAGCGAATTCGGGTCGCAGCTCACGAAGCTCTAAGGCTGCCCGATAGAAGTTGAGCATCGAATCGACGTCTTCCAACTGTTCCTCGACGGTCAGCGGTGCCCATTCGGGTGGAATGGGTAGCCATGTCTTCGGTGAGGTGCTGAAGCCGAACGGGGGCGCCGGGGACTCCCAGGGCAGCGGCACGCGGCAACCGTCGCGGCCTCGTTCGGCGTGCCCGGAGCGTTCCCAGACAGGATCTTGAAGGACCTCGTCCGGTAGGACGGCGTTCGGTAATCCGAGTTCGGATCCGTTGTAGACGAACACCGTTCCGGGAAGTGCCAACTCCAGGAGCAGCATCGCCCGTGCCCGCCTGGTTCCTCGGATTCCGCCGCCGTATCGGGTCACTTCGCGCTCGATGTCGTGGTTGGAGAGCGTCCACGTAGGTGTTCCGTCGACCCGCGCGACCGCAGCGAGCGAGTTGGTGACGGCATCCCGAATCGTGGCGGCATCGAAATCGGCCTCGGCCAAGCGGAAATTGAACCCTAGATGCAGTTCGTCCGGTCGGAGGTAGTCGCCGAACCGTTCGTTGTCCTGGACCCAGATCTCCCCGATGGTGACCTTGTTCGGGTATTCGTCCATCACCTTGCGGATGCCGCGGTGAATCTCGTGGACGCCCTCGTTGTTGAATCGCGGATCGTCGTCGTCGTTCTTCATCAGGGTGTTCAACTCGAGGTTCATGTCGTGCAACTCGGCGGGCTTGGCCATACCGTGCGCGACATCGATGCGGAAGCCGTCGACACCTCTATCGAGCCAGAAGCGCAGCGTCTTCGCCAGATCCTCGGCCACCTCAGGATTCGTCCAGTCCAGGTCCGGTTGCTCCGGCGCGAAGATATGGAGGTACCACTGCTCTGGATGCCCGTCAGAATCGGTGACGCGAGTCCATGCCGGCCCGCCGAAGATGCTGGGCCAGTTGTTCGGTGGCTCGGAACCATCCCCTTTACCGTCGCGAAAGATGTAGCGAGCACGCTCGGGGCTTCCCGGCGTGGACTCGAGGGCCTCGAGAAACCAGGCATGCTGATCGCTGGTGTGGTTCGGCACCAAATCCATCGTGATCTTGATGTCACGAATGTGTGCTTCTTCGATAAGCGCGTCCATGACGGCCAAGTTGCCGAACAGGGGATCGATATCTCGTGGATCGGAGACGTCGTATCCGTGGTCGGCCATCGGGGAACGCATGACCGGGCTGAGCCACAACGCGTCGACACCCAATAGTTCCAGGTACCCGAGTTTTTCCCTGATGCCACCGAGGTCACCCACTCCATCACCGTTGGAGTCGGCGAACGATCGTGGGTAGATCTGGTAGAAGATCGCGTCCTTCCACCATGTTTCTTCGGGCGCGTGGAGCGTCGGATCGTTCACAACTGGCAAGTGTGCCAAACGAAACCCACTCGTCTCGACCCAGGGAGTGTGATTGGTCCGATTTCACAGACCGGAACCCCGGTTTTCCTGCACAAACAGTCCTGTTGTCCGAAATGTGCGGTATCTTTCCACCCAGCCGCAATGAAGGAGTGCTCCCCGTAATGACCGATATGGCTATCGAGGCCGTGCGTTTGAGTGAAGTTCAGTTGAATGCCAGCCCGATCAACCCGGACTGGATCCTTCACGGCGAGCCCGTCGCGCGATCCGCTGAGTGGACCCGCACCCTCGATGGGACTACCACCTTCAATGTCTGGGATTGCACTGCCGGCCGATTCAATTGGTACTTCCACGTCGATGAGATCGTGCATATCATGGACGGATCGGTGACAGTCTCTGCAGCAGGCTCTCCACCACGGACGCTCGTTGCCGGGGACGCGGCACTGTTCCACGCGGGTACGTGGTCGGAGTGGGATGTACAGGACTACGTTCGCAAACACGCGATTCTGCGTAGTAGTCTGCCTCCTTCGTTGTCGCGTGCACTCGACTTGGCACGAAACCTGCGTGGGGCACTGCACAAGGCCTCGGGGCTCGGACGCGGAAGAAGCGCTCCGATCCCACGAGGTCTGTGACTGACTCAGAGTGCCGAGTTGACCATGGAGTTCGCCGCCATCTCCATGTAGTCCACCAACTGTGTGCGGTGCGCGTCGTCGAGAATGCTGGAGTCGATCGAAGCGATGGCAATGTGCATGCACCGCAACCAAGCATCGCGTTCGATCGGGCCGATCTTGAACCCCGCGTGGCGCATGCGTAGCCGCGGATGTCCACGCTCGTCCGAGTAGGTGCGAGGGCCGCCCCAGTACTGCTCGAGAAACATACGCATCCGGCGCTCCGCCGGGCCGAGATCCTCTTCCGGGTACAGCGGCCGGACGATCTCATCGCGCGACACCTCGTCATAGAACACGGCGACGAGTGTTTCGAACGTCGCCGCGCCGCCGACAGCGTCGTAAAACGTCTGCTGCGGTTCGGTCATGGTTGCTCTTTCTCTACTCATACGTGTGCGGGCCTAGGTCACCAGTATCTCTATACGGTCATATCGGACTGCATGCCGCCCTGCCGCCCTTGCGGGTACGGGGCTTTCACGCCCGCGTCGTCGAATGCCTGCAGGATTTCTCGATGCACTCGCCGCTGAACCGCCCACTGACGGCCGGGACGGGTTTTGACGGTGATTCGAATGGTCACCGTGTCCGCGCTCACCGCGTTCACCCCGAGCATCTCGGGCGCGCCGAGCAAGTCGTCCTCGAAATCACCGGAGGCAACGACGGCAAGCGTCGCCCTTTCGGCGACTGCGCACGCCTCGTCCAGGTTCGCAGTGTGCGCGACCGGAAGGTCGAGAACAGCGACCGCGAAACCTTGACTCATGTTCCCCACCCGTAGAACCTCACCGTTTCGGCAGTACCAGACCGTGCCGTTGATATCGCGGACGGTGGTCACACGCAGTCCGACGCTCTCGACGGTCCCGGTCGCTTCACCGAGATCGACGATGTCACCGACACCGTACTGATCTTCGAGGAGCATGAAGATCCCCGACAGGAAGTCTCGGACCAGGTTTTGCGCACCGAAGCCAAGGGCAACCCCGACGATGCCGGCCGAGGCAATGAACGGTGTGACGTTGATGCCGATGACGTCGAGCACCGACAGGACGAACCACGCCAGAATGACGACGGATACGCCGGACTCGAGAACCGAACCGATTGTCTTGGCTCGTTGCCTACGGCGCTCGGCCAGAATCGAACTCTTGAGCGTGGCCGGGGCCCTATCTCGTAACGGACGTAGCAATAACGGGCCCCTGGCCGATTCGCTGGCAGTGCGTTGAGTGAACCGGGCGATCAGTTTGTGAAGCACGAACCGAAGCACGATGGCGAGCATCAGATATCCGAGCACCTGCAGAGGCCTGTGCATCAGCCAATCGCGGCTTGTCTCGGTCAATTCGAATGCTCGCAAGTCGATCGCGGACGCTGCGATGTCAGGGCGTGGAAGAGAATTGAATACAGACACTCGAAGAGTCTACGGACGTTGTGAGATCTCGCCACCGCCCAGCGAACAGGCTACGAGTTCCCCGAAATTCACCTCGCGGCCACGTTGTTCGTGGAGAAAAGGGGTGTGCACGCCCTCCTATTCGTGTTCCACTGTCTCTCGTGTTCCGCGCAAGCCATGCGCGGGCGCTGACTCTCCCTGGAGAACACATGAAGAAGAAGCAACATCGTCACCGACAACTCCGGCCCAGTGATGTCCACCATCCCGCAGACCAGCGGGAACGGGCATCCGGGGCGCCTGAATTGCAGTTGGTTTCATCCGAAGAAAGAGATGTGGGCGAGGACAGCCTTCCCGCCTGGGTCAAACGCCGAGTGCTCCTTCTCAATGCCACATTCGAGCCGCTCACTGCGCTGCCGATGCGCCGAGCCGTGGTCCTTCTCGTCTGCAACAAGGCGGACGTCATTCATGACGATCCAACTGGACCGTTCATCAGATCCGCCGACTTTTCTGTGCAGGTGCCCTCCGTCATTCGTCTGCGGACCTATGTCCGAGTGCCGTATCGAGCGCGCGTGCCGATGACACGGGCCGCGCTGATGCATCGAGATCGCTTCCGATGTGCGTATTGCGGATCCAAGGCCGAAACCGTCGACCACGTGATCCCACGCAGCCGCGGGGGAGAACACTCCTGGGAGAATTGCGTCGCGTGCTGCGCGCCGTGCAACCACCGCAAGGCAGACAAAATGCTCAGTGAGCTGGGGTGGACACTCCGAGCACAACTGGTCCCGCCCAAGGGGCCGCACTGGCGACTGTTGGCCGGGAACAAGGAACTCGACCCGGCGTGGCTCGCTTACTTGGGCGAGGGTGCGGCCTGACTCGCGACACCGGTGGAACCCGGCGTCGACCTGCAGGGAAAAGTCGACTACCGTCTTGTCCTGTGAGCATTCTGGAGACTCTGCTGATTTTCGGGGTGATTCCGATCGCGATTGTCGGAATCGTCGGTGCGTTGTCTTTCCTGGCGAAAAGGCAGCCCGGATTGGACATCACCCCCTACCGCCTGTCCGACCCGTGGGTTAGTGGCTCAGTGCTGTGGAGCGCAACGGACGAGGTGACGCCACACGGCGGTCACGGCTCGCACGCGGCTGCTACAGCTGATTCGATCGGAGGTTCGGCAAGTGGCAAGTGGTGAATTGACTCGCACGGATGTCGCTGTCACGGATGGCATCGTCGACGACCTGCCTTACGGTGCGGCACGGACGTCCAGCGGCCGCATTTCCGCGGTCAATCAGTTCGGCGACCCGTACCCTGACCAGCTTCCCTTCGCAACTCAGGACCTCGTCGCAATCGACGACGCGCTGGCCGAAGCCACTCGCGCAACCCAGATCCGCTTCAACATCTATGTCGGAGACTTGGGCGAGGATGTGGCCGCAGGCGCGGACGCCGTATTCCCCAGTACCCCCGATGCAGTTCGGTCACTGCTCATTGCAGTCGATCCCATCCGTAAAGCAATCGAGATCCGTACCGGTCGCCGCGTATCGGATCGCGCCACCGATCGAGTCGCACAGCTCGGGATCACCGCAGCGATCGGCCCTTTCCGTGAAGGCAACCTCATCGACGGACTCGTCAGCTCGGTGCGAGTCATGAGTGCGGCCATCGTCAGCCCGTAAACAGTCAGCCGGCCAGCCGGGCTTTCCGCCTCGAAGCACATGTGCCGTTCGATCGAATCAGTCGATCGAACGGCACATGTTTTCGTTGTCAGTGCCTCACTACTGGGCGTCGAACTCTCGCGCTGCGAGTGAACGCACGATCCCTGCGCGTCCCTCGATCACCAGACGGCGGAGGGCGGGTGGTAGATCCCCGCCCAAGAATCGATCCGCTGCCGCGACAGATTCGGTACTGATCGACCAAGATGGGTAGAGCCCGATGACCACTGTCTGGGCAACCTCACTCGACCGCCGTGCCCACACATCACTGATCGCATCGAAGTAGCGGTCCACGTACGGTGCTAGCAATTTCGACTGATCGGGCCCGGCGAAACCGCCGATGATCGAGCGCGCGGTGATGTTCGGGACCGAGTCATCGTCGACAACCGTCGCCCATGCCTGTTCTTTGACTGCACTGTCTGGCCTGACAGTGCGAGCCGCAGCAGCCGAACGGGCGCCCGCTGCGGTGTTGTCACGTGCAGCCTCGGCATCGATGACCGGGGATGCGAGACCGGTGTTGTCGATAGCCCCAGCGCCTGCCAGAGCAGAAATGAGGCGCCAGCGGAGGTCGGTATCGATGTCCAGTCCGTCGAGGCCTTGGCCGCTCACATCTCCGTCGAGAAGTGCCTGCACGAGAGCGACGTGGCGCTCGGACAGCGACGAACCCGTCAGTGAGTTGACGAATGCCAGCTGGTGATCGGAACCGGCGTCCGCGGCGCGGGCGAGCCCGAGTACCAAGTCTGCGAATTCTGACTGACCATGTTCCTTCGCCCATGCTGGATCCGCGTAGTTGTTGATCGCTGTCTGAGCCTGCAACAACAACCGCTGCACGACGCCGACCTCGGTCTCGGCGGAAATACCGCGCTGGACGAGTGCAAAGAAGTCGCGAGCCTTCAATTCGGCTGAGCGGGTCATCTCCCACGCCGCCGACCAAGCCAAGGTCCGGGGGAGTGATTCGGAGATGTCGCCGATGCGCGCGATCAGTGTCGCCAAGGACTCGGGGTCGAGACGCACCGAGCAGTACGTGAGGTCGTCGTCGTTGACGAGAACGATCTTGCCCCGTGACACGCCGATCAGGCTCGGGACATCGGTGCGTTCGGCCGCATCCACATCGAGCTCGACGCGGTCGGTTCGGACCAGCTTTCCGTCGACGTCGTCGTAGATCCCTACCGCGATGCGGTGGATTCGGCGCTCACCGGCACCGGGAGCGGCACCGCTCTGCAGGACTGCGAACCGAGTGAATTTGCCGTCGGCATCGACGTCGAAGTCGGGGCTCAGCGTGTTCAGTCCGGTGGTACGCAGCCACTGGTTGCCCCAATCCGACAAGTCGCGGCCCGAGGAGTGTTCGAGCGCAGCCAGAAGGTCGGCGAAGGTGGCGTTTGCGAATGCGTGGTCGACGAAGTAGCTGCGGAGACCGGCGAGAAATTCCTCCTTGCCCACGTAGGCAACCAGCTGCTTGAGAACGCTTGCGCCCTTGGCGTAGGTGATGCCGTCGAAATTGACCTCGACCGCAGCGAGGTCGGGGATATCCGCCGCGATCGGATGTGTGGACGGCAACTGGTCCTGGCGATACGCCCACGCCTTCTCGACGGTGGCGAACGTCGTCCACGCATTCGTGTACTCGGTCGCCTCGGTCTGGCACAGCACCGATGCAAAGGTCGCGAAGGATTCGTTGAGCCAGAGGTCATCCCACCACGTCATGGTCACGAGGTCACCGAACCACATGTGGGCCATCTCGTGCAGGATCGTCTCCGAGCGACGCTCGTAGGAGTAGCGCGTGACCTTGGAACGGAAGACGTAGTCCTCCAGGAATGTCACGGCCCCTGCGTTCTCCATCGCGCCGGCATTGAATTCCGGGACGAACAGCTGGTCGTACTTGCCGAACGCATACGGAGTGCCGAAGTTCGCGTGATAGAAGCCGAAACCCTGCTTGGTCTCGGTGAACAGTCGCTCGACGTCCAGGTGCTCGGCAAGCGAGGCGCGGCAGTAGAGACCCAAAAAAATGGTGCCGTGCTCATCGCTGTAGGTGTCGGTCCACTCGGCGTACGGCCCGGCGATCAGGGCGACGAGATACGTGCTCAAAAGCGGCGTCGTCTCGAACGAGTGCTTGCCCGCAGTAGGTTCCGATGCGTGGGGGGCGTTGGAGATGATCTTCCAACTCTCGGGAGCAGTGACCTCGAGATCGAAGGTGGCTTTCAAGTCCGGCTGATCGAAGCACGCGAACATCCGTTTGGCGTCTGCTGTCTCGAATTGCGAGTACAGGTAGATCGAACCGTCGGAAGGGTCGACGAATCGGTGCAATCCTTCACCGGTGTGCGAATAGACACAGTCGGCGTCGAGAACCAATACATTTTTCTCGGCGAGATCCGTCAACGCAATTCCGGTCTCCTCGTCGTAGCCGGAGACATCGAGTGCAGATCCATTGAGCGTGGCCGACCTTATTCGGCCGGCAATGATGTCTACGAAGGTCGAGGCACCCGCGGTGGCGGTGAAGGTGATCGTGGTGGTCGACAGGAATGTTTTCTCGCTGGCATTGCCCGACCCGTCGGTCAGGTCCAGCACGATCGAATACGCCGAAGTGCCGATCACAGTTGAGCGTTCGGCAGCTTGGTCGCGAGTCAGATTGGGAGCAACCACAGAATTGGCACCTTCTCGAGTAGGAATGAGTAGTGCCACCATCCCATCACGTCGAGGGTCGGGCATGCTGGTTCAGGCGTCGGCGGAATTCGTGGCTAGCCGCCGTCGTTTGACCCCACGTCAACTCGTCAACAAAACTTCGAAGGAGCCTCACGTGACTGATAGTGCTCAAAAGGACACCGCGGATTTCTGGTTCGACCCACTGTGTCCGTGGTGCTGGATTACCTCGCGATGGATCCTCGAGGTCCAGCAGGTGCGCGACATCGAAGCCAACTTCCACGTGATGAGCCTGGCAGTTCTCAACGAAGACAAGGATCTGCCCGAGGAATACGTCGAGATGATGAAGTCTGCGTGGGGACCCGTCCGCGTTGCGATTGCTGCGGCCCGCGCCGAAGGGGATCAAATTCTGCTCCCGCTCTACACCGCGATGGGCACTCGCATCCACAACGAAGGCAACAAGGACTTCACCGAGGTCATCGAGCAGTCGCTCGCCGAGCTCGGACTGCCCGCGGAGTTGGCACAAGCGGCCGAAAGTACCGACTACGACGATGACCTGCGCACCAGCCACCACGCTGGAATGGACAAGGTTGGGCCCGACGTCGGTACTCCCACCATCCACGTCAACGGTGTCGCATTCTTCGGCCCGGTCCTCTCACGAATTCCGCGCGGGGAGGAGGCAGGCAAGCTGTGGGACGCCTCGGTGATCTTCGCTTCGTACCCGCACTTCTTCGAGCTCAAGAGATCTCGTAACGAGGATCCGCAGTTCGATTAGAGGCCAGTCCTACGGCGCGTGGTCCGGATCAGTAAACGATGCGATCCGGACCGTTCGTCGACCCGAAGGTGCGGTGTTTTCCCTGGCTGTACCGCCACGCCGACCACGCGGCTGCAGCCGCATCCAACGCGTCGTCGAGCGCGGGGCCTGGCGGTAGCTCGGCGAGACCCACGGCAAGATTGTGTGGGTCGATCCAGGTCGACAATGCCGCCATTCGTTGACCTGCACCGCGTCCGGTCTTCTTCGACGCGAAAGCAGTCGTCGGCGCCATTGCACGGAACGAACATTCGGGATGAACCTCGACGACGCGATCGGGGTCGAACTCAGCTGCCCGCCACGCCCGCACCGAAGGCAGTAGGTGCCAAGTCTGTTTACTGATCGCCTTGCCCGTGATCCGACGCGAGATGTCGCATGCCTCGCGGTAGTCCTCGGCGTCGAGTACCTCAGATACCGGCGTGTGGAAGATCGACGACCGCGCCGGGCCCAGAAATGCTTTCGCCGCGAGCTCACTGATCCGATACGACTCCTCCGGCATCGACAGCGGCATATCCACCGCGACCACCGAGCGTCGCGCGGTCGTCTCGAGAACAGCATCGACATCGGCCGCGACACTCCACTCGACGACTGTGCCGTCGAAAATCGCGACAACCCATTCGCCCTTTGCGCCGTCGACTCCGGCAACCGTTTTTTCAGCGCGCACTCCCACCTGTCAGACTCTAGGCATGCGCGTATACCTGGGGGCAGACCATGCCGGTCTCGAATTCAAGAATCAGATCATCGAACATCTCACCGCGAGCGGGCACGATCCCGTCGATTGCGGCGCATTCGAATACGACGCCGTGGACGACTACCCGGCGTTCTGTATCGACGCCGCTCGCCGCGTAGTCGCCGACCCGGGGAGCCGTGGTCTCGTCCTCGGTGGTTCGGGTAACGGCGAGCAGATCGCAGCCAACAAAGTGCCGGGCGCACGATGCGCATTGGCGTGGAGCGTCGAGACCGCGAAACTGGCGCGCGAGCACAACGATGCGCAGCTCATCGGTATCGGTGGGCGCATGCACACACTTCCCGAGGCTCTGGCGATTGTCGACGCTTTCCTGTCGACACCGTTCTCCGGTGAAGAACGTCATCAGCGTCGCATCGACATCTTGTCCGAGTACGAGCGCAGTGGAGTAGCTCCGGCAGTACCCGGGGGCGAAGCCCTCGGCGGCGATGTGAAGCCTGCGTAACTGTGCCCGAAGGGCACACGTTGCACCGACTGGCTCGGTTGCATCAACGACGATTCGGCGGGGCGCCGGTCGAGGTGAGCAGTCCTCAGGGACGGTTCACCTCGGGCGCCGCGCTGATCGACGGCCTTGTTCTCCACGCGGCAGAGGCGTGGGGCAAGCACCTTCTTCACCGATACGAATCCGACTTGATCGTGCACATTCATTTGGGCCTGTACGGGAAGTTCACCGAACAGGCCGTGCCGCTGGATGATCCGGTCGGGGCAGTGCGCTTGCGCATGGTGGGGGAGCAGTACGGGACCGACCTGCGGGGCCCGACCGCATGCGAGATATACACCGAGCAGCAAGTCGACGCACTCAAGGCGCGGCTCGGACCGGACCCCATCCGAAAAGACGCCGACCCCGAACGCGCGTGGGCACGAATTACGAAGTCGCGCACGGCTATCGGCACTCTGCTGATGGATCAGAAGGTCCTTGCGGGAGTGGGTAATGTCTATCGTGCCGAGATTCTTTTTCGCCACGAGATCAATCCGATGCGTCCTGGCAAGGATCTCGACCATTCCGAATGGGACGCGCTGTGGCTCGACCTCGTCGACCTGATGAACATCGGTGTCCGACGCGGGAAGATCATCACCATTCGGCCGGAAGACGACCACGGCGACGTCGGATACGACGCGAAACGGCCGCGCTCGTACGTCTATCGCCAAGCGGGACGTCCGTGCCGTGTGTGTGGGACCGCGATCCTGCATTCGGTGATGCAGGCAAGAAACCTGTTCTGGTGCCCGGTCTGTCAGGCGAGTTAGAAAGCACCTCGCTCTCCACCGTCGTCCAGACTAATCGGACGCATCCCAAAGGTGCGGCGGATACGCGCGCGGAGATGTCCTGTGCGAGGGAGAATCGCCGCTATGACTTCAGTCCCGCAGTTCGAACTTCTGACCCGTGAGTGCGAGCGGATGGCATCGCTGACCCTCGACGACCTCGTGTTGCCGGTTCTGTCGATGCCCGGTTGGACCGTGGAAAAGCTGATCCGCCATGTCAACTTCGTGCACCGGATGGCGGTTGCTGCACTCGAAACGCCTGCATCCGATGGAATGGCGAAAGTTGTTGGATCCGTTGCAAAGCCGGAGCGTGGACTGCAAGTCCTCGATGACTATCGAGAGTCCGTCGCCCACATGCTCGCGGCGTATCGAGCCGTAGATCCAGCGCAGGAAGTTGCCACGTGGGCCGGGATCGATTCGGCCGACTATTGGATCAGGAGGCAGCTACACGAGGTGACTGTCCACAGATTCGATGCCCAGGATGCGGTCCACGAGCGCGGGGGCCCAGAACCCGAATCGGCCGATCCAGCCGGTGCTGCGGACGCAATAGTCGAGTGGGCGGAGCAGTTTCTCACGAGGTTTCCCGTCGAGAAGGTTCCTGCCGTGGCAGGACGAACAGTCCATGTGCACACCGATGACGGGACCGATGCGGAGTTGTTCCTCGATTTCACCGGAGACGAGGTCGCAGTATCTCGCCTACACCGGAAAGGTGATGTGGCGCTGCGTGGTTCTGCGCAGAACCTGATGCTCACTCTCTGGCGTCGACGACCGTTGGACGGCCTCGACATCGTCGGCGATCGTGCAGTGGCGCAGGCGCTCTACGACGGAATACGTATCTGAAGGGGACTTGCAGAGTGCAGATACAAAAAAGCCCGGTCCATGAAGAACAGGACCGGACTTTTTGCTGGAGCCGATGACGAGAATCGAACTCGCGTAGCCTGTTTGGAAGACAGGGGCTCTACCATTGAGCTACATCGGCATGCGAGCGACTCGATGGGATCGCCATCTGCGCCGCTTGCGTTATGAGACTCTACAGAACCTCGGCTCGAGATTACAAATTGGCTGTACTCACGACCTGTGGACGCCGTAGCGGTGGCCCGTTGACGACCCCAGATAGTGCATACTGTTGAATGGGTCCTGCACCTGCTGTTCCAAGGTCCATGCATTTGCTGTTCAATGGTGCCTGTAGGTTTGTGCGGTAGACGGGGTGTGGCGCAGCTTGGTAGCGCATCCGCTTTGGGAGCGGAGGGTCGCAGGTTCAATTCCTGTCACCCCGACAAGAGAAGCCGGATCCATTGCGGATCCGGCTTCGATCAAGGAATCACCGCCGGGTCGCCGCCAGTTCGGTTGACCAGACCGGCAGTGGCCCGGACGTACAGTGATCCAGGTAGACGATGATTCAGACAGCAAGGTAAGACCACCAAAAGGAGCATGTCCCGTGAAGAGCACCGTCGAGCAGCTCAGCCCGACGCGAGTCCGGATCAACGTTGAGGTGCCCTTCGAGGAGCTCAAGCCTGATTTCGACCGCGCCTACAAGGCTCTTGCTCAGCAGATCCGCCTGCCGGGGTTCCGCCCGGGCAAGGCTCCCGCGAAGCTGCTCGAAGCTCGAGTCGGACGAGGAGCAGTATTGGAGCAGGTCGTCAACGACGCCCTTCCCACTCGCTATTCCGAAGCCGTCTCTGCGGAGAACATCAAGGTCATCGGACAGCCCGATATCGAGATCACCAAGATCGAGGACGGCGAGGAGCTCACCTTCACCGCCGAGGTCGACATCCGTCCAGAGATCGCCCTGCCGGACTACTCGACCATCGACATCACGGTCGATCCCCTCGAAATCACCGACGAAGCGGTAGACGAGCAGCTGTTGTCGCTGCGCCAGCGCTTCGGCACGTTGACCGGTGTGACTCGTCCCGTGCAGTCCGGAGACTTCGTCTCCATCGACCTCTCGGCCACAGTCGACGGTGAAACCGTCGAAGAGGCTTCGGCCAGCGGCTTGTCCCACGAGGTCGGTTCGGGCCAGCTCATCGAAGGCTTGGACGATGCCATCGTCGGCGTGTCGGTAGACGAGTCCAAAGACTTCACTTCCACGCTCGTTGCGGGAGAATTCGCCGGCAAGGAAGCAGTGGTCTCCGTCAAGGTCGTCTCCGTCAAGGAGCGCGAACTTCCCGAGGCCGACGACGAATTCGCACAGCTTGCCAGCGAGTTCGACACCCTCGAAGAGCTGATCGCCGATCTGAAGACTCGCGTCGAACGAGTGAAGAAGGTCGAGCAAGCCGGTCAGATCCGCGACAAGGTGTTGGAGACGCTTCTCGAGACCCTCGAGATCCCGGCTCCGGAAGCTGTCGTCAAGGCCGAGGTCGGCTCCCAGCTTCACGAGGCCATCCACGGACTCGACCACGACGAAGCCAAGCTTGCCGAGATGTTGGAGGCGCAGGGTTCGAGTCGTGAAGAGTTCGACAAGGACGTCAAGGAAGCCGCCGAGAAGTCGGTGCGCACGCAGTTGCTCCTCGATGCCATTGCCGAAGCAGAACAGACTCAGGTCGGTCAGGACGAGCTCACCGAGCGGATCATCTTCCAGGCGCAGCGCTACGGCATCTCGCCCGAGGAGTTCATCCAGCAGGTGCAGCAGGCAAATCAGCTCGGCGCCATCTTTGCCGACGTACGTCGCGGCAAGGCTTTGGCCTCGGTTGTCGACCGTGTCAACGTGACTGACACGGCCGGTGCGACCGTGGACACCGCAGAGCTTTTCGGTAGTCCCGAGGACGAGGAAGAGCCTGCAGCAGGCGATTCTGCCGAGGGTGAACAAGACAAGTAACGCTTACAGCGAACGACGGCGGTTCCGGGACTCCGGAGCCGCCTTCTTTCGTTAGTGTCTGTATCAGGAACCAACGATCGTATGGAAAAGGCAGGTACCGTGACTGTTCAGAATTCGGCGGCTTCGCGTCAGCAGAGTCCCGTCATGACTTCGGCCTCCTCCGGCCTTAATCTCAGCGACTCCGTGTACGAGCGTCTGCTTCGCGAGCGCATCATCTTCCTCGGTACTCAGGTCGACGATGACATCGCCAACAGGTTGTGTGCTCAGATTCTCCTTCTGTCCGCTGAGGACGCCACCCGAGACATTTCGCTCTACATCAACTCTCCCGGTGGCTCCGTCACCGCGGGCATGGCAATCTTCGACACCATGGAATTCGCCGAGTGCGATGTAGCTACCTACGGAATGGGTTTGGCTGCATCCATGGGGCAGTTCCTGTTGTCGGCCGGAGCCAAGGGAAAGCGCTACGCACTCCCGCACGCCCGGATCATGATGCACCAGCCCTCGGCCGGAATCGGCGGTAGTGCCAGTGACATTGCCATCATGGCCGAGCAGTTCGCGCACACCAAGCGTGAAATGGCCGAACTGATCGCGCTGCACACCGGCCAGACCGTCGAGCAGATCACCGAAGACTCCGATCGTGACCGCTGGTTCACCGCCCAAGCGGCAAAGGAGTACGGGTTCGTCGATCATGTCGTCAGCCGTGCACGGCAGGCCGGCGGAATCGGCGACTAGATCCGCCCGGACCGGCGATCCCTCGATCACTTACATCTTGGAGAAACGATGACAAACCTGTTCGATCCCAATCAGATGCCGTCCTCGCGGTACATCTTGCCTTCTTTCGTCGAGCACTCCAGCTACGGCATGAAGGAATCCAACCCGTACAACAAGCTGTTCGAGGAGCGCATCATCTTCCTCGGCGTCCAGGTCGACGACGCGTCGGCCAACGACGTCATGGCCCAGCTGCTCGTGTTGGAAGGTCTCGATCCCGATCGTGACATCACGATGTACATCAACTCGCCAGGTGGTTCGTTCACCTCGCTGATGGCCATCTACGACACCATGCAGTACGTCCGTGCGGACGTGGCGACCGTCTGCCTCGGACAGGCAGCATCTGCGGCGGCCGTGTTGCTCGCCGCAGGTACACCGGGGAAGCGCGCCGCTCTGCCGAATGCGCGTGTGCTGATCCACCAGCCATCGAGTGGTGGCATTCAGGGCCAGGTCTCGGACCTCGAAATTCAGGCTGCGGAAATCGAGCGTATGCGTCGTCTCATGGAGACCACACTTGGACGGCACACCGGTAAGGATCCCGACGTCATCCGCAAGGATACCGATCGTGACAAGATTCTGACCGCCGCGCAGGCGAAGGACTACGGAATCATCGACACGGTTTTCGAATACCGAAAGTTGTCGGCACAGAAGTAGTACAACCAGGTCTCTCCGTGAGACCTCTCGTTGTCGGGCGTAGGTCAAGCTCTTCTACGTCCGACAACCCCGTCCGACAACCCTGTTCAGCACGAACGTTCACACGCTTCGGCTGTCTTCGACCAGCAAGACGTTGGGGTCGGAATAAGTTGGGCAGCGAATCACCGGAAACATCTCACCCATGGTCGTCGAACACGGGTACGGTCGCTTCAGGGCATGAACGAGTTGTGGATCGAGAAGTTGCCGAGGACTGGACCGACATCGTGATGGTGTCTACCGGCCGGACGCGAACAAGGAAGTAGGAACCTCGAATATGGCACGCATCGGTGACGGCGGCGATCTGTTGAAGTGCTCCTTCTGCGGTAAGAGCCAGAAGCAGGTGAAGAAGCTCATCGCAGGGCCTGGTGTGTACATCTGTGACGAGTGCATCGACCTGTGCAATGAAATCATCGAAGAAGAGCTCGCGGAGTCGAGCGAGGTCAAACTCGACGATCTGCCGAAGCCGGCCGAGATTCGGGACTTCCTCGAGAACTACGTGATCGGTCAGGACACTGCCAAGCGCACGCTGGCCGTGGCCGTCTACAACCACTACAAGCGCATTCAGGCCGGGGACAAAGCTCGCGATGCGCGGGGTGAGACCGTCGAGTTGGCCAAGTCCAACATCCTGATGCTCGGACCCACCGGATGTGGCAAGACCTACTTGGCTCAGACACTTGCAAAGATGCTCAACGTGCCGTTCGCGATAGCGGATGCCACAGCACTCACCGAGGCCGGCTACGTGGGTGAGGATGTCGAGAACATCCTCCTCAAGTTGATTCAGGCAGCAGATTACGATGTGAAGCGAGCCGAGACCGGCATCATCTATATCGACGAGGTCGACAAGATCGCTCGCAAGAGTGAGAATCCGTCGATCACTCGGGATGTGTCCGGTGAGGGTGTGCAGCAAGCGCTGTTGAAGATTCTCGAAGGAACCCAGGCGAGTGTGCCTCCGCAGGGTGGTCGCAAGCATCCACACCAGGAATTCATTCAGATCGACACGACAAACGTGTTGTTCATCGTGGCCGGTGCTTTTGCAGGCCTCGAGAGGATCGTCTCGGACCGGATCGGTAAACGCGGTCTGGGCTTCGGTGCGGAGGTTCGGTCGAAGGCCGAACTCGACACCCAAGACAACTTTGCCGAGGTCATGCCGGAGGACCTGATCAAGTTCGGTCTGATCCCCGAGTTCATCGGGCGTCTCCCGGTTATCGCCTCGGTGACCAATCTGGACAAGGAATCCCTCGTCACCATCCTGTCGGAGCCGAAGAATGCGCTGGTCAAGCAGTACAGTCGACTCTTCGAGATGGACAATGTCGAGTTGGAGTTCACTCAGGACGCGCTCGAAGCTATTGCTGATCAGGCAATCCTGAGAGGTACAGGGGCTCGTGGGCTCCGCGCCATTCTCGAAGAGGTCCTCAACCCGGTGATGTTCGACATTCCGAGCCGCGACGACGTTGCCAAGGTCGTCGTGACTTCCGAGACCGTCAACGACAATGTGTTGCCGACAATCGTTCCACGCAAGCCCGAACGCCCCGAGCGTCGCGAAAAGTCCGCGTAGCTCTCATATGCACGAGTGAAGCCCCGATCAGATGATCGGGGCTTCACTCGTCTTCGGCTCGGCCGGTGGACTTTCAACGCAGGATGCGCTCGGTATGCGAGTACAGATTCATGTTCTCGCCGCGAAGGAACCCGACGACCGTCAGTCCGGACTCTTCCGCGAGATCCACGGCGAGCGAAGACGGCGCCGACACTGCGGCAAGAATTGGGACGCCGGCCATCACTGCCTTCTGCGCCAATTCGAACGATGCCCGAGCGCTCACCATCAATATGTGGCCTCGCAACGGTATGAGTCCTTCACCGGTCGCCCATCCGAGTACTTTGTCGACGGCATTGTGCCGACCCACGTCCTCGCGAACAACGAGGACCTGACCGTCGCTGTCACACAACGCTGCGCCGTGCAGGCCGCCGGTGGTATCGAAGATCTTCTGAGCCTGACGCAACCGGTCCGGTAGCATCGCCAACACCTCGGACTTGACGCGAACGTCGTCGACGACAGGGGAGTACGTGGTCTTGGAGCGGACCGCGTCGAGTGATCCCTTTCCACACACACCGCACGAAGAGGTCGTGTAGAAATTGCGTTCCACTCCAGGCTCAGGCGGTGCGACTCCCGCCGCGAGTTCGATGTCGAGCACGTTGTATGTGTTCTGTCCGGTGTCGTCCACGCCGTCGCAGTAGCGCGCGATCCGGATATCGTCTCGGCTTGTGATGACGCCCTCAGTCAGCAGAAAACCATGGACGAGGTCCACGTCATGTCCGGGCGTACGCATCGTGACAGCCAGTGCGGTGCCGTTCACGCGGATCTCCAACGGCTCCTCGACGACGAGGGTGTCGGGGCGAGTCGTCTCGACCCGACCCCTCAGCCGAACCACGGGCCTGCGGGTGGTGATGCGTCCCATCGGTCAAGCACTCTTGGTGGGTTGGTTCATTCCTCGATTGTGCACTCTCGGTGGCGGACCGCGGTCTACCCCCGTCTCAGTGCAGCTACGAGGGCCAGCAACCGTGGATGATCGACAAGGTCGTCGACCCAGACCGCCTTCCCATTGTAGTCGGCCAGTGGAACCCGCCAATTCTCGTATTGAGTCTCATCGGTGCCGGGCTGGTTTTGAATTCTGTTCTCGCCCACTGCATCGACGAGTGCAACTCCCAGCAGGAGCGAAGGGGTCCGAACGATGAGCCGATACAACGCTTCGATGGACTCTTGCTCGGAGGCACCTGGCGCGAGCAGACCCCGCTCACGGGCGAGATCGAGCACTGCTTCCCGGCCTGCGGTGTCCTGCTCGATCTCGGCGTCGAGATCTCGTTCGAGTAGTCCGAGCCGATCGCGAAGGGCGATATGTTCTCCCCTCAGATATCCGAGGGTGGGCGGGAGATCATGTGTGGTGACCGACGTGAGGCACAGCGTGCGGTAATTCTCCGGTGCAATCGGTGCTCCATGATCATTTTCGAACCACAGAATCGAAGTACCGAAAAGCCCACGTTGCCCCAGATATTCCTGCACGCGTGGCTCGAAAACGCCCAAATCCTCGCCGACCACCACAGCCCCGGCACGCTCGGCCTCGAGGACGAGGATTCCGATCAAAGCCTCGTAGTCGTAGTGGACGTATGCTCCTTCGCCCGGGGTTGCGGAGCCTTCTGGAATCCACCACAGTCGGAATAGCCCGAGTATGTGGTCGACACGTACGCCGCCGGCATGACGAAGCACCGTTCTCAGCATGTCGCGATACGGCGCATAGCCCAGTTCGCGGAGTCTGTCCGGGTTCCACGGCGGCTGGTTCCAGTTTTGGCCTTGCTGATTGAAGTTGTCCGGTGGTGCCCCGACGGTGACGCCTGCGGTCAGGGCATCTCCCAACGTCCAGGCGTCGGCTCCCTGTCGATGCACCCCGACCGCCAGATCGTGCATGATCCCGATGTCCATTCCGGATGCAACGGCGACGCGCTGCGCACGGTCGAGCTGTTCGTCGCAGATCCACTGCAACCATTTGTGGAAATCGATACGTTCGGCGAGGTCCCTGCGCTGGCCGGTGGCGAAGTCGGTGTTCGGATGCGCCGCTGTGCTCGACCAGACCGGGGAATCAGGTCGATATTTCTCGGCCAGTGCGCACCACAGGGCGAAGTCGTCGAGACCCTTTCCTTCCCTCGCGACGAACGCGTCGAAGTCGTTCTTCCGTGCAACTGAACGCTCGACGCGGTGAATACGCTTCAAGGCGCGAAGTTTGGCGCGGAAGGATGGGTCGCGGTCGATGCTGCGGGTGCGCTTGTTCGCCTTGACGAAACTGCGTGCCGCTTCGCGAACCTTGGCGTACTGATCACGGCTCAGGTACGCGGTTTCCGCGATGTCCTCGACCCGGATGTACATCGGGTCGAAAAAGCGCCTCGTGGTGGGCAGGTAGGGGGATGCCTCCACCGGTGGGGCGGGACGCTGGGCGTGCATCGGGTTGACGAGGAGATAGTCGAACCCATGGGTTCCACCTGCCACGGCGGCCAGATCGGCCAGGTCGGCATAGTCACCGACGCCCCATGACCTGTTCGAGCGGACGGAGTACAACTGCGTCAGAAGACCGGTTCGCTGTGTACTGGTCAATGCATCGTTGGTCGAGAGTCGCTTCGGTGTCACCGCGATCGGACACTGCGCTGTCGTCGCGTGGTTGGAATCAGGCGCACTCACCGCGGTCAGGGTGTGCCAGCCGGGAGGGATGTCGCCGGGAATATCGAAAGTGGCGCGGCCGACTGGCTCGCCGTCGATGTCGCGTGGTTCGACCCAGATCTGAACCTGCTGTAGCAGAACCAGCTCACCGGTTTCTGTCGTGATCGTGACGGTGACGGGATCTCCATGGGGCACATGAATTTCCACGGTTTGCGGTTCACCGAAAATCGTCACGCCGACCGGTGGGACCATGCGGCGCCACGGTGCCTCGTCGAGATCGACAAGGGACTGGGCAACCTCCGTTTCGTTCTCGGCGGCGATGCCTCGTGCTCGGAGTATCTGCTGCAGGGTCTGCTCGGATACCTCGTGCTCGGCCTGATCCCAGCCCCGATAGGACGTCGAGATACCGGATCTTTCGGCGAGTTCGGCCAACTGCGCTGTGTAGTCCACAGCTTGATCGTGCCAGTACCGACAGTTCACGTCACCTGCTGACACACCGCAGCCGCCGATCGACGCGAGAATGAACCTCGCGCCCGAGCGCTCTACCGTCGGGAGAGTTGTCGTTCAGTGTCCAGGTCTGTGTCGGCATCGTGAGGAAATGGACCGGCGTGGGAAGCGAAGGAACTCGCAAGGATTGAACTCCGACGACCCGGGTACTCTGACTCCGGCCGATGCAGTTGCGTTCCTAAGGGGCCACTTGACTTCGACCGACAGAGACTTTTGGACGACTGATAGGGAGAGCGGATGACTGGCGTCGGCAAGATCGAAGAGCTGGAGCGAAACTCTGGCGCGCCGGTCGAGCTGCGCGTTGTCGCGGACGCCGAGCAATTGCCGGTGGTACGTGCGGTCGCCGAAACGCTTGCGGTCCTTGGTGATTTCACCCTCGACGACATTGCCGACATCAAGTTGGTAGTGGACGAGGTGTGCTCGGAACTGATCGCCGGGGCGCTACCCGGTGCAGAGCTCACCTGTGCTTTCACCGTGAGCGACGTCGGCATACGGATTTCTTCGAGTTCGGTCCTGGTTCCCGATCAGGTGCCGAAGTCCGATAGCTTCGGCTGGCACGTTCTGCAGACATTGACCGATTCGATCGCGATGAGCGAGCAGTCCACACAAGACGGAATGTCCGTGTCGGTGGACGTGGTCAAGCGGAGGAGCAACACCTAGTGCCTGCGCCGTACGAAAAGACCGCGCGGCGTCAGTCCGACGACTACAGCGAAGTAGTCCCACTCATCCAAGAGATGCAGTTGTTGGACAAGGATTCACCGCAGCGGCAAGTTCTTCGCGATCGCATCATCACTCGATGCCTGCCCCTCGCGGAGCACATCGCGCGACGCTTCGGTGGTCGCGGTGAAGCTCACGAAGATCTGCTTCAGGTCGCGAGGCTCGGTCTCGTCAATGCCGTCGATCGGTTCGACATCGAACGTGGATCCGACTTCGTTTCCTTCGCAGTTCCGACCATCATGGGTGAGGCGCGTCGGTACTTCCGAGACGCTGGTTGGTCGGTCCGCGTCCCGCGGCGGATGAAAGAGCTCAACTCCATGATCTCGGGCGCGGTGGGGTCCCTATCGCAAAAGCTGGGCCGCGCGCCGACGGCCAGTGAGATAGCCGCTGAACTTGGCATCGATGTCAAAGAAGCATCGCAGGCACTGCTGGCTCGCAGCGCCTATCAGACGGTATCCGTCGACTCGGTAGTGAGCGAGGATCGCTTGCCGCTGATGGATACCCTCGGCGACTACGACCCGGAACTCGAGAAGATGGAAAGCTACCTCACCGTGCGGCCGGCGCTCGAGAAGCTGCCTGAGCGTGAGCGGCAGATCGTCGTTCTGCGATTCTTCGGTTCGATGACGCAGACCCAGATTGCCGACCGCATGGGCATTTCACAGATGCATGTGTCGAGAATTCTGTCGAGAACGCTCACCCAACTGCGCGAGGAACTCGGGCCGAGCTGACCGCGAGTCGGCTCCGCGCCGTAGCATCGGGCGACGATGTCTTCAGCCTCGAGGAGTGCCCAGGTGCCACCTGCAGTAGCCACAGTGTTCGACGACCTGGATCGATACCTGGCGGCGCCGCGGGTGTCGGATATGGCGATGTCCGTGGACGGATCGAGAGTCGTCGTCGTCGTTTCAAGGCTCGACATCGACAAGGTGGCCTATGTCGGCGCTCTCTGGGAAATCGACGTCGAGGGTTCGGCTCCCGCCCGGCGTTTGACGTGGAGCGAACACGGCGAGAGCGGTCCCGCGTTCACCGCCGACGGAGACCTCTACTTTCTGCGTCGAACGTCAGAGGACGACGAGTCGGTAGCGGTGTGGTGCTTGCCTGCTGGTGTCGGTGAGGCCCACGTTGTTTCGAAGCGTGGCGCCGGTTACTCCGGTGTGGAAACAGCGAGCCATTCTTCACGTTTCGTGGCGATGTCCGAGGTCATGCGTTCTGCCGGGACCGACGAGGAAGACGAGCGGCTTCGTCAGTTGCGTAAGAACAAGAAGGTCGGCGCAATTCTGCACACCGGCTACCCTGTTCGCCACTGGGATAAAGACCTCGGACCGGCGACCCCGCATCTGTATGTCGGCGACCGTGACAGCGACCCCCGTCGTGTCACGGCGAACGCCGAAGGAGCTCTTCACGAGGCGTCCTACAGCATCAGCGCCGACGGTTCGTTCGTCGTGTCGACCTGGACGGTTCGAAAAGCCCTGGCAACTTCGCGCATTGTCCTGATCCGAGTCGACCTCGACACCGGAACGCGCACCACGATCGTCGACGACGATGGTGCCGATCTTGGTTCGCCGTCGATCTCACCGGATGGTTCACGAGTGGCCTTCGTCCGTGAATCGTTGTCGACGCCGGAACAAGCGCCTCGAATGACATTGCAACAGTACGTATTCGAAGATCGAACGGTGTCCGATCTGGCTCCTGGATGGGATCGGTGGCCGTCGAATCCGGTGTGGTTGTCCGATGGCACCGGAGTGTTGGTGGTCGCCGACGACCGGGGTCGTGCCCCGGTATTCCTGGTGCGCGACGGCGGGGCCAACCCGGTGACCACCACCGATTCCGCGTACAGCCACCTCCACGTGGCGTCGACCGGGGTCGTGATGGCATTGGAGGCGTCGTACCTGCAACCCATGCATCCGGTTCGGATCGACATCGAGTCGGGTGTGGTGTATCCGTTGGCACTCCCGGACCCATTACCGGCGCTGCCTGGAACACTGACCGAGGTCGAGACCGTGACCGAGGACGGCCGGCATGTTCGCGCGTGGCTTGCCCTACCGGCCGATGCGTCGGAGTCGGCACCGGCACCGCTTCTGCTCTGGGTGCACGGAGGGCCACTGTCTTCCTGGAATACGTGGTCGTGGCGTTGGAATCCCTGGGTGATGGTCGCGCAGGGATATGCGGTGTTGTTGCCGGACCCAGCGCTGTCCACCGGCTACGGCCAGAGTTTCGTAGATCGTGGGTGGGGGCGGTGGGGCAAGGAACCGTTCACCGATCTGATGGCCGTCACCGATGCTGCTGCCGCGCTCGACGAGGTCGACGGCACACGCACCGCCGCGATGGGAGGATCCTTCGGCGGATACATGGCGAATTGGATCGCCGGCCACACCGACCGTTTCGATGCGATCGTCACCCACGCCGGCCTATGGGCGCTCGACCAGTTCGGCCCCACGACCGACGCCGCGTACTACTGGCAGCGCGAGATGTCACCCGAGATGGCCTTCGAGAACTCACCGCACCTGTACGTGGCAGACATCGATACGCCGATGCTGGTCATTCACGGAGACAAGGACTATCGCGTACCCATCGGTGAAGGTCTTCGTCTGTGGTTCGAACTGCTCAGCGAATCCGGACTTCCCACCGATGACGAAGGAAAGACCGACCATCGGATGTTGTACTTTCCGTCCGAGAATCACTGGGTCCTCACTCCACAGCACGCCAAGATCTGGTACGAGGTCGTACTGTCGTTCCTTTCCGAACACTTACTCGGAATCGAGACGGAGATCCCCGAGATATTGGGCTGACCGAGCACCGGCAGTGGGGCCGGTAGTGGGCCTGTCGGTATCGAATCGGCTGACAACTAGAATCGACCGGTGACCAGTTCAGTGCCAGAGAACCCAGCCAACCCCGCCGACGCCCAGGACCGCAGCGTGGGTAGCGACCCAACCGGATTGCCGAAGAGCTGGGACCCGAGCGCGGTAGAGGCCGAGCTTTATCAGGGCTGGGTCGACGCAGGCTACTTCGAAGCCGACGCCACGAGCGACAAGCCTCCGTACTCGATCGTGCTTCCCCCACCGAACGTGACGGGAAGTCTGCACATGGGTCACGCGCTCGATCACACGTTGATGGACGCGTTGAGCCGTCGTAAGCGCATGCTCGGATTCGAGGTCCTGTGGCTGCCGGGGATGGATCATGCGGGTATCGCGACGCAGACCGTGGTGGAGAAGCAGCTCGCGGCCGAGGGGAAGACCAAAGAAGACTTCGGCCGGGAACTCTTCATCGACAAGGTGTGGGACTGGAAGCGTGAGTCGGGAGGCACCATCGGCGGCCAGATGCGCCGCATCGGTGACGGCGTCGACTGGTCACGCGAGCGCTTCACGATGGACGATGGCCTCTCGAAGGCAGTACAGACCATCTTCAAGCGAATGTTCGACGACGGCTTGATCTACCGGGCGGAGCGGCTGGTCAACTGGTCACCCGTGCTGCAGACCGCCATTTCCGATATCGAGGTCAAGTTCGAGGACGTCGAAGGCGAGCTCGTTTCTCTGCGGTACGGCTCGTTGAACGACGACGAGCCCCACGTCGTCGTCGCTACCACTCGCGTCGAGACGATGCTCGGCGACACTGCGGTGGCAGTTCACCCGGACGATGCCCGCTACCAACATCTGCTCGGAACGACCCTGGAGCACCCGTTCACCGGCAGACAGATCCCGATCATCGCCGACGACTACGTCGATCCCGAATTCGGCACGGGCGCAGTCAAGATCACCCCTGCCCATGATCCCAACGACTTCGAGATGGGGCTGCGGCACAACCTGCCCATGCCCACGATCATGGACAAGGCAGGTCGGATTGCCGACACCGGAACCGAGTTCGACGGCATGGATAGGTTCGAGGCCCGAATCAAGGTTCGTGAGGCGCTGGCCGAGCAGGGACGCGTCGTTGCCGAAAAGCGTCCTTACTTGCACAGCGTCGGACACTCCGAACGCAGCGGTGAGTCGATCGAGCCGCGTCTGTCGTTGCAGTGGTGGGTCAAGGTCGATGGGCTCGCAGCCGCTGCAGGTGATGCAATTCGCAACGGCGACACGACTATCCATCCGGCGAGTCAAGAGCCCCGCTGGTTCGCGTGGGTCGACAACATGCACGACTGGTGCATTTCGCGTCAGCTGTGGTGGGGTCACCGCATACCTATCTGGTACGGCCCGAACGGTGAGACGGTGTGCCTCGGCGCCGACGAAACGCCGCCCGAGGGTTGGGTGCAGGATCCCGACGTCCTCGACACGTGGTTCTCGTCCGGGTTGTGGCCGTTCTCCACTATGGGTTGGCCCGATGCAACCGATGAGCTCGCCAAGTTCTACCCCACCAGCGTTCTGGTCACCGGCTACGACATCCTATTCTTCTGGGTCGCCCGCATGATGATGTTCGGCACCTACGTCGCATCCGATCCGGCACTGGGTTCGGGGGAGGCCGGCAATAAGGTGCCGTTCAAGGACATCTTCCTGCACGGGCTGGTGCGTGACCAGTTCGGGAAAAAGATGTCGAAGTCCCGAGGAAACGGTATCGATCCACTCGACTGGGTCGACCGCTTCGGGGCAGATGCGTTGCGTTTCACCCTCGCTCGTGGTGCAAACCCGGGTGCGGACCTGTCGGTCGGCGAGGATCACGCGCAGTCCTCACGTAACTTCGCCAACAAGCTGTTCAACGCGACCAAGTTCGCCTTGATGAACGGCGCTGCGCCTGCGCCACTTCCGGCGCGAGCGGAACTGACGGACGCCGACCGGTGGATTCTCGATCGCCTCGACGAAGTGCGCGCCGAGGTCGACGTCGCATTCGAGCGCTACGAGTTCAGCAAGGCCTGTGAGGCGTTGTACCACTTCGCGTGGGACGAAGTATGCGACTGGTATCTGGAGATCGCCAAAGTGCAGTTCGGTGATACCGCACAGGCTGATTCGACTCGTACCGTGCTCGGCAACGTGCTCGATGCGCTACTGAGGCTCTTGCATCCGGTCATCCCGTTCGTCACCGAAACGTTGTGGAAGGTGTTGACCGGCGGCGAGTCGATCGTCATCACATCGTGGCCCGCCGCATCCGGAGACATCGCGGATGTGGTTGCTGCACAGCGTGTTGCAGATATGCAAAAGCTCGTGACCGAGGTTCGACGCTTCCGCAGCGATCAGGGTCTCAAACCGTCGCAGAAGGTCGGTGCAAGGCTCGTCGGGATCACCGACGCCGATCTGTCCACTCAGGTTCATGCCACTCGCGCTCTTGCGCGACTGATCGAACCTGCCGAAAATTTCACCGTCACGGCCTCCGTGGAGGTTCGACTGACGAAGGCGACGGTGACGGTCGAGCTCGACACTTCGGGAACCGTCGACCTCGTTGCCGAACGCGCGCGTCTGGTCAAAGACCTCGCCGCGTCCGAGAAGGAACTGACCCAGACCACGAGCAAACTGAGCAACGAGGCGTTTCTCGCCAAAGCCCCGGACGCCGTGGTCGAGAAAATCAAGAGCCGGCAGCAGATCGCGGTCGAAGAGATTGCGCGAATCAACGCCCGGCTAGAAACGATGGGGCAGTAGTGTCCGAATCCTATTCAGCTCCTTCCCGACCCAGTCCGGTGGACATGGCCGAATTGGCGCTTGTCGAGGCAGAACTGGACAAGCGGTGGCCGGAGACGAGGATCGAGCCGTCGACCGCGCGGATCGCGGCGCTGATGGACCTTTTGGGATCACCGCAGAAGGCGTACCCGTCGATTCACGTTGCCGGTACCAACGGTAAGACATCGGTGACCCGCATGATCGATGCCTTGCTGACGCATTTTCACCGCCGAACAGGCCGGACCACCAGTCCGCATCTGCAATTGGCGACCGAACGGATCAGTGTCGACGGCATCCCGATCTCGCCGCGGTTGTACGTGGACACCTACAACGAAATCGCTCCGTTCGTAGAGATGGTCGACGCGCAGTCCGAGGCCGCAGGCGGACCACGTATGAGCAAGTTCGAGGTCACCACCGCCATGGCGTTCGCGGCGTTCGCGGAGGCGCCGATCGAGGTCGCCGTCGTGGAGGTCGGTCTCGGTGGTAGATGGGATGCCACCAACGTTGTCGACGGTGAAGTAGCTGTGATCACCCCGATCGATATCGACCACGTCGAGTTTCTCGGTGGTGATCTCGGTGGTATCGCCAAAGAAAAAGCCGGAATCATCAAGAAAGCACCGGAGCGGCTCGTGCCGCGAGACACCGTCGCCATCTTGGCCGAGCAGAAGCCCGAAGTTGCCGACGTGCTGTTGCGCGCCGCGGTGGAAGCCGATGCTGCCGTCGCCAGGCAGGGTTCGGAATTCAGGGTGCTCGCGCGTCGGATCGCCGTGGGCGGTCAACAACTCGAGTTGCAAGGTCTCGGTGGGGTGTACACCGATATCTTCCTACCGCTGCACGGAGAGCATCAGGCGACGAACGCGTCGTTGGCGCTCGCCGCGGTCGAGGCGTTCTTCGGCGCGGGCGCCGATCATCAACTCGACGTGGACATCGTTCGAGCGGCCTTCGCGTCCATCGTGAATCCTGGCAGGCTCGAACGCGTTCGCAATGCTCCAACGGTGTTTCTCGACGCTGCACACAACCCACACGGGGCCAGAGCTCTCGCTGCGGCTCTCACCGATGAATTCGACTTCCGAAAACTGGTCGGAGTCGTCAGTGTCATGGGAGACAAGGACGTCGAGGCCATGTTGACGGTGCTCGAGCCGGTGTTCGACGAAATCGTCGTCACACACAACGGATCACCGCGAGCCATGGACGTCGAGGAACTCGCAGGCCTGGCCGTCGCCAAGTTCGGCGACGAACGCGTGGTCGTCGCCCCGACGCTCGCCGACGCGCTCGAGACCGCCATCGGGCTCGCCGAGGAAGTTGCAGATCCCGGTGAGGCCGTCTCGGGTGCCGGGGTGATCGTCACCGGATCGGTAGTCACCGCCGGAGCAGCTCGAACATTGTTCGGAAAGGAGCCAGTATGAGTGAGGCAGGGGAGGGCGGTAGCGAGTTCAAGCCGCCGGCAATCGATCCGTGGAAAGGCTTCCGCGGAGTCACGGCAGGGACCCTCGTTCTCGAGGCCATCGTCGTTTTGCTCGCGTTACCCGTCGTGTCGACGGTCGGGGGCGGCCTCGGTTGGTTCTCCACGTTGTACCTGGTGGGGATGGCCGTGGCGTTCGTGCTTGCCGCAGGTATGCAAGGACGACCGCAGGCGATGCAGATCAATCTCGCTCTTCAGGTGTTCGTTCTGCTCGGTGGATTCATTCACCTGTCGATCGCAATCGTGGGAGTGGTGTTCCTCGCGGTGTGGATATATCTGCTGTACCTACGGCGGGACATCACTCGACGGATCGAACGCGGCATGCTCAGAGGTCAGCGGGACTGAGACTGCGAATCCGGCGAATATCGGCACTCCGCGGTGGGTCTGAGCGTAGGTAGTCGGGGTCCGTCCACTACTGTCTACTTTCGTGACCGAGCGCACCCTTGTACTGATCAAGCCAGATGGAGTTGCCCGCCGCTACGTAGGCGAGATTCTCGGCCGAATCGAGAAGAAGGGATTGAGTATCGCAGCACTGGAACTCAAATCCGTTTCCCTCGAACTGGCCGGCGCGCACTACGCCGAACATAAGGACAGGCCGTTCTTCCCAGCGCTACTCGAGTTCATCACCTCTGGACCCGTCGTCGCCGCGGTGTTGGAAGGACCGAGAGCTATCGCTGCGTTCCGCCAGATCGGGGGAGGCACCGACCCGGTCGAGAAGGCGGTTCCAGGAACCATCCGCGGAGATCTTGCCCTCGACGGACAGCAGAACCTCGTGCACGGATCGGACTCCGTCGAGTCCGCCGAGCGTGAGATCGCGTTGTGGTTTCCAAGCCTTTCCTGATTCTCGACACTAGTTCGGGCTCGCCCGCCGTGCCGCCGACTACAAGATCGGTGCGGCGTGGCAGGTTCGCTTCACCCGGTGTGGGATACTCGTGAAGGTTGCTTTCACAACACGCTTTACCTCGACAAGTTTTGCCAGTAAAAAAATTTTGCCGTTACCAGTTTTGTGCAACACCGAACACGAGCGTCACGCAAGTGACGTTCTCGTGAAAGTGACCGGATGACACCCGCAGTGCGATGCCCGTCATCGCTGCCGAACACGTAGGAAGACCTCCCACGTGCGGCATGCTTGATGATCAGGCGCTCGGACTCGGGACACCATAGCCATCCAGCCAGGCACCGTGCATCCGTACGCCGACCACTCGCTGTGGACGGTGCACTCCGTGCGGAGCGCGACTTACGATCTGGCGTCAAACCGACGTCAGCACACTAGGATTGCTCTCGCGTGGCCGCGTCGCACCAGCTTCGACTCAGGTGGACGCGCCCGGGGGCCCGAGGAGACTTACGTGGCCGACCAAGCCCCGCCCGAAGATGTACAGAATTCGAACTCAGGAAGTTCGGTCGATGACGAATCGTCATCCAGCCGAAGTCCGGCGTTCCCCGAGCGCCTCCGAGTGCATGCACTCGCGAAGATTCTGGGCGTCACCAGTAAACAGGTACTCGCCAAATTAGGTGAGCTTGGAATAGAGGCGCGCAGCGCGCAGTCGAGCCTGGGACGCGACGTCGCCGAGACGGTGTATTCCTCGTTCTCACCTGCGACCGAGACGCCGGCTGCAGCAGTGGTGAAGGCCGACGCGATTGTGGTCGAGCCGGTGCCTGTTGTCGAAGAGCCGGCAGTGGACAGTCCTCCCGCGCGCCCTGCGTTCGCGATTCCGGTGTTCCTCCAGCCGGAAGCGATCGTCGAGGCTCCCAAGCGTCGACGAAGCCGGAAAGCCGCAGGTCCTGCCGCTGAGCCCACATCGACTCCTGCCGTCGAAGATCCATCGGTTCTCGCCGCCGATCCAGTCGTCGAGCCGGACAAGGGTCCCGTTCGCGGTGAGCCCGCTGTCGAGGCCGCCCCGGATGCAGTCGCCGACACCACTGACACAACGGATATCTCGGACACAGTCGACACCTCGGACACCTCGGACACCTCCGAAGATGCCGACAATTCGGAAGACAACGACGATCAGTCGCAACCCAGGCGGCGTCGGCGCGGTCGCCGTGGTCGTGGCCGCGGACGTGGGGAACAGTCTGCCGATGGTAGTTCGGACGAAGATTCGGACGATGCCTCCGAGGGTGACGACGATTCGAGTGAGGACGCAGCGTCGTCGTCTTCGGACACGCACTCTTCCGAGTCCGATGCTCCCGTATCCGGCTCGGCTGAATCCGACCCCGCTGATTCCGACGTAGCAGACGCGCAGAGTGCCGATTCCGACAATTCGGATAGCGACTCCGAGAACGACGACAAGCCTGCGGGCGAGCGTCGTTCACGTCGCCGTGGTCGTAGTCGTTCGAACGCCAAATCCAGCGATACCGACGATGCCCAGAAGCAGGCTGCGGATACGGAATCGGAAGAGTCGGTCGATTCGCCGGTCGATTCGCCGGTCGACTCGGCCGACGAAAACGACGACGACGAGGATTCGTCCGACGGTTCGAGCCGCCGCCGCCGCAGACGTCGTCGTCGCCGCAGCACCGGTGATGCCTCGTCCGAGTCCACCGAGACCGAGGACGACCCACCGAACACCGTCGTGCACGAGCGCGAACCGCGGAACAAGTCCCGTAGCAAGGACGAGGTCCAGGGAATCACCGGCTCGACTCGACTCGAAGCGAAACGTCAGCGCCGCCGCGACGGACGTGACGCCGGACGCCGACGGCCACCGATTCTCACCGAGTCGGAGTTCCTGGCACGTCGCGAGTCGGTCGACCGCGTCATGGTCGTCCGGGAAAAGTCGTTCCCCGACAACGGAGTGACCACACAGGTCGCCGTTCTCGAAGACGGCGTGCTGGTCGAGCACTTCGTCACCAGTAGTGCGTCCGCGTCGATGGTCGGCAACGTCTACCTCGGCCGTGTGCAGAACGTACTGCCGAGCATGGAAGCTGCGTTCATCGATATCGGCCGTGGTCGTAACGGCGTCCTGTATGCCGGAGAGGTCAACTGGGACGCAGCAGGTCTCGGTGGCAACTCTCGCAAGATCGAACAGGCGCTCAAGCCGGGTGACCAGGTTTTGGTGCAGGTGAGCAAGGATCCGGTCGGGCACAAGGGTGCACGTCTGACGACTCAGCTGTCGCTAGCGGGCCGCTACCTGGTCTATGTACCCGGTGGCAGCTCGACGGGTATCAGTCGCAAGTTGCCCGACACCGAGCGGAAGCGTCTGAAGGAGATTCTTCGCGACATCGTTCCTCCCGAGGCCGGGGTGATCATCCGTACCGCAGCCGAAGGCGTCAGTGAAGACGAGCTCGCGCGTGACGTGATCCGTCTGCAGACACAGTGGGCGACTATCGAAGAAGCGTCGGCCAAGGCGGAAACAGGCAAGGGTTCTCAACCGCAGGCACTGTACGAAGAGCCTGATCTGCTGGTCAAGGTTATCCGTGACTTGTTCAACGAGGATTTCGTCAAACTTGTCATCGAAGGTGACAAGGCCTGGGACACGACGTCTTCGTACATCGAGACGGTGGCAGCGGACATGCTGCACAAGCTCGAGCGCCACATCGCCGAGCCCGGTCGCCCGGACGTGTTCGAAGCGCATCGGGTCGACGAGCAGTTGGCCAAGGCGCTCGACCGTAAAGTCTGGCTACCGTCCGGAGGCACGCTCGTCATCGATCGCACCGAGGCGATGACCGTGGTCGACGTCAACACCGGCAAGTTCACCGGTGCAGGCGGCAACCTCGAGGAGACGGTGACGCGGAACAACCTCGAGGCCGCCGAAGAGATCGTTCGGCAGATGCGTCTACGCGACATCGGCGGAATGATCGTCGTCGACTTCATCGATATGGTGCTCGAATCCAACCGGGACCTGGTGTTGCGCCGGCTTACCGAGTCCCTCGGTCGCGACCGGACGCGCCATCAGGTGTCCGAGGTGACGTCACTCGGGCTCGTTCAGATGACGCGTAAGAAGATGGGCACTGGTCTCGTCGAAGCGTTCTCGACCACGTGCGAACACTGCCAGGGCCGGGGGATCATGGTTCACCCGTACCCGGTCGAGGCGAAGACCGATGACGGCTCGCGGTCCTCTTCACCGCGCTCCGATTCGAGTACGCCGCGCAAACGCCGCGGTCGCGACAGATCCGACAACGACAAGTCGGACAGCGACAAGACCGACAACGCGGCTGACAATACGAACAGTCCTGCAACGAAGAGCCAGCCCGAGGCGCACGAGCACACACCGGACCCGTCGGTGAAGCGTGCACACCCCGTGGCCCTCGCCATGGCTGCGCATCACGACGACGTTGTCGACGATGTCACTCCAGCCGAGGTGCTCGATGCACACTCGGATTCGAGTACGTCTTCGGAGCCGAGGATCATCGATGCCGCCGAGGTGGCTCGTGCTCGAGGCCGGGACATCGAGCCAGAATCGACCGAGCCAGAATCGACCGGGACGGTGTCGTCCGAGGTACAGCCGGACCCGACGCTCCCGGAGAATGCTGTCGAAAAGACAGCAGACTCAGCTGTCGCCGAGGAGTCGCCGGAACCGGTCGTCAAAGCGCGTCGTGGTCGCCGTGTTGCTCGCAAGGCAGCGGCACCGACGGCCGAGACTCCCGACGCAGCTGCCGTATTCGTGATTCCTGCTACACACGAGGAGCCGGCAGTGCCGCCGGAGCCTGCGGTCACGACGGCCGCCGAACCGGTTTCCAGTGCTCCCACCACGGACGAGGTGCCCGTGAAGAAGCCTCGCCGACGTCGGGCGGCGGCACGCCCGGCAGGGCCGCCGGTGGATGCGGATATGTGAGTCGACGGGCAGTTTGACCACGACTGCCCGTCTGCCGTAACCTGACAAGGTCGCTGCCGGTGACAACTTTCTGCTGTGCCTCGACGTTCGGTCGAGTGCGGCGGCGGACGCACCCGGTAGTAAGTAACACCGCAAGAATCACATGCACGATCCAGACCAGTCGTGTTGCCATGGGCAATGCGAGCAAGTTCGAAGAAGCAAGGGGTAGCCCTCCGATGGCAACGTACGCGATCGTCAAGACCGGCGGAAAGCAGTACAAGGTCGCTGTTGGTGACCTCGTCAAGGTCGAGAAGATCGAGGGAGCGCTCGGCACTGCTGTCTCGCTTGCTCCGGTCCTCGTCGTAGACGGATCCGATCTGACCACCGATGCCGACAAGCTGGCGAAGATCTCGGTAACCGGTGAGGTCGTCGAGCACACCAAGGGTCCGAAGATACGCATCCACAAGTTCAAGAACAAGACCGGCTACCACAAGCGCCAGGGACACAGGCAGAAGCTCACTGTCCTGAAGGTCACCGGCATCAAGTAACCAGGTCTGTTCAGTACTGACTTTTCAGCGCTGACATTCACCCCGAGGAGGGTATGCAACATGGCACATAAGAAGGGTGCATCAAGCTCCCGTAACGGTCGCGATTCGAATGCGCAGCGCCTCGGCGTCAAGCGTTTCGGTGGCCAGACCGTCAGCGCAGGCGAGATCCTGGTTCGTCAGCGCGGCACGCACTTCCATCCCGGCGTCAACGTCGGCCGTGGTGGCGACGACACGCTGTTCGCTCTGTCCGCAGGCGCAGTCGAATTCGGTGCCAAGCGTGGACGCAAGACCGTGAACATCGTTCCGGTCGCAGTAGAGGCCTAGTCTCCGCTGCACAATCTGCGTCGGAAAACTTTCGTAAGGCGAACGCCGCGAAAGTCTCGACGCGCTCGATCTCGACGATGAGGGTGGACCAGGGTGAAATTGCCCGGTCCGCCCTTATCGTATTTGTGGGCATCGAAATATTTCGGTCGCATTCTCGACCGAGGAAGGATCGAAGGCAGTCATGTCACGATTCATCGACCGCGTGGTGCTGCACGTCAGCGCCGGTAAAGGCGGCAACGGCTGCTCTTCGGTTCACCGCGAGAAGTTCAAACCGCTTGGTGGTCCAGACGGCGGAAACGGTGGGCAGGGCGGCGGTGTCATCTTCGTCGTCGACAGCAATGTCCACACACTCTTGGACTTCCACTTCAATTCGCATGCCAAAGCCAGCAATGGAACCCAGGGCATGGGCGGCAACCGCGAAGGCTCCAACGGCGAGGATCTGATCCTCAAGGTGCCCGACGGAACTGTGGTGCTCGACAAGGATGGTCGCATCCTGGCCGACATGATCGGCGAGGGCACTCGATACGCTGCTGCACCCGGTGGTCGCGGAGGCTTGGGCAACGCCGCGCTCGCCTCGAAGGCGCGTCGCGCACCTGGATTCGCGCTGCTCGGCGAAGAAGGTATCGAGCGCGATGTGGTGCTCGAGCTCAAGTCGGTCGCCGACATCGGTCTCGTCGGCTTCCCGTCTGCAGGCAAGTCCTCGCTGGTGTCGGTGCTCTCTGCCGCGAAGCCGAAGATCGCCGATTACCCGTTCACCACGTTGGTTCCGAACCTCGGCGTCGTCTCGAGCGGTGACACCACCTACACGGTGGCCGACGTCCCCGGATTGATTCCCGGCGCGAGCGAAGGAAAGGGCCTCGGTCTCGAATTCCTTCGACATCTCGAGCGTACCGCCGTTCTGGCGCACGTCGTCGACTGCGCAACCCTGGATCCGGGTCGAGATCCCATCTCCGACGTCGATGCCCTCGAAGCGGAGTTGGCGGCCTACAAGCCGGCAATGTTGGGCGACGCGAGTCTCGGCGACCTAGCCGATCGGCCGCGCATCGTCGTGCTCAACAAAGCTGATATTCCCGAGGGCGCCGAGCTCGCCGAGATGGTGACGCCGGAGTTCGAGGCCCGCGGATGGCCTGTTTACACAATCTCGACGATCACCCGTGAAGGCCTCAAGCCCTTGATCTTCGCGCTGGGCAAAATGGTCGAGGACTACCGTCTCGCTCATCCTCCGGCCGAGAAGCGCCGACCGGTGCTTCGTCCTGTCGCACGCAACGAAGAGGGTTTCCAGGTCATCAAGGATCCCGATGTCGAGGGTGGGTTCATCGTTCTCGGCACGCGCCCGGAGCGTTGGGTGCTCCAGACACAGTTCAGCAACGACGAAGCAGTCGGCTACCTGGCTGACCGTCTCGCCCGCCTCGGCGTCGAGGATGCGCTGATCAAGAAGGGCGCTCAGCCGGGTGCATCTGTGACCATCGGTGATGTCTCCTTCGATTGGGAGCCACAGACGCCGGCGGGTGTGGAGATCACCATGACCGGTCGTGGCACCGATGCGAGGCTCGATCAGGTGGAGCGAATCGGTGCGGACGAGCGCAAACACGCACGTCGGGCCCGCCGCGGACTCGACCCCGAAGAGTGAAGTGTAGGTTCCGGTGAATTCTGAATCCTCTTCGGTTGCAATGGATTCGACTGGGGCCAGGACCGCTGTGGCCAGTGCCAAACGGGTAGTCGTGAAAATCGGCTCCTCGGCACTGACCTCACTGGTCGGCGGACTCGACGTCGACAGGCTCGACCGATTGGCCGATGCTGTCGAAGCACGAATGCGTGCTGGATCCGATGTCGTGGTGGTGTCCTCCGGTGCCATCGGCGCCGGACTCTCACCACTGGGTCTGACGACCCGTCCGCGCGATCTCGCGACGAAACAGGCCGCAGCGAGCGTCGGCCAGCTTGCTCTTGCGCACGCTTGGGGTACCTCGTTCGCCAGATACGGACGAACCGTCGGCCAGGTGTTGCTCACCGCCGAGGACATTGCCCGGCGCACGAATCATCGCAACGCCCAGCGCACCCTCGATCGGTTGCGTGTGCTCGGGGCAGTGGCCGTGATCAACGAGAACGACACGGTCGCGACCACGGAAATCCGATTCGGTGACAACGACCGTCTCGCCGCGCTCGTCGCGCACCTCGTCGGTGCCGACGCGCTGGTGTTGTTGTCCGACGTCGACGGTCTCTACGACGGCGACCCGCGCAAAGGTGACGCCACACTGATCCGCGAGGTCGCGAGCCCGGAAGATCTCGATGGAGTCGTCGCCGGTTCCGGAGGCGCGCTAGGAACAGGCGGGATGGCGTCCAAGCTGTCCGCTGCCCGATTGGCGGCCGATGCAGGCGTTCCGGTCCTATTGGCAGCCGCTTCCGACGCAGCGGAAGCTTTGACGACGGCTGCGGTGGGCACAGCTTTCACCGCACGTTCCACTCGACTGTCCTCGCGCAAATTCTGGGTACGTCATGCTGCGGACGCCCGAGGTGAGCTATACCTCGACGCAGGTGCCGTACACGCGGTCGCAACGAAGCGGCGGTCGCTACTGTCTGCGGGACTCACCGCCGTCGAGGGTCGGTTCTACGGTGGCGACGTCGTGTCGCTGATCGGCCCGGATGGCGAACTCGTGGCTAGGGGAGTGGTGGCGTACGACGCGTCGGAGCTGAGCGGAATGCTCGGTAGGTCCAGTTGCGATCTCACTCCCGAGCTACAGCGTCCAGTGGTGCATGCCGACGATCTGGTGCCGGTCTGATCTATGGTCGGCCGCCGCGACGCTTGTCGTTCATAGGTGTGACGGCAGGGTGTCCACGAGTGCGGTGAGCGTTTCAGAGCACCCGGCAGCGCTTGTGAGAGTGGCGAATTCGTCGCCCCGGGTGATTCCGCGATTGACGATCACGATCGGGATCTCGGCCTTCGCCGCGCGTCGGACGAACCGTAGACCCGACATGACCGTCAAAGAAGATCCGACAACCAGAAGTGCATCGGACTGATCGACGAGGTCGAAAGCGTCGGCAACTCTTGGCTTGGGCACGCTCTCCCCGAAGTAAACGATGTCCGGTTTGAGAATGCCGGAGCAGTACTCGCAGTCGACCATCCGGAAGTGTGCGGTGCTGGTGATGATCGCGTCGGCATCGGGGGCGATCTCGACGCCTTCGGCCGGCGCGACGCTGTCGAGGAAGCCAGGGTTCTCGCGATCTAGGCGTTGTCCCAGAGCAAAGCGGGAAACCAGTCGCTCGCAGTTCAGGCACCGTACTCGCGCGTAAACGCCGTGGAGGTCGATGACTCTTCGGCTACCTGCTTTGGTGTGCAACATGTCTACGTTTTGGGTGATGATCCCGGAAACAATCCCTCGGCGCTCGAGCTGGGCCAGCGCGCGGTGGCCGTCGTTCGGTCTTGCCGCATCCATATGTCGCCAACCGACATGGTTCCGTGCCCAGTAGTGGCGTCTGAACTCGTGATCGCCGGTGAACTGCTGATAGGTCATCGGGTTACGAGGTGGTGAGTCCGGCCCCCGGTAGTCCGGGATACCGGAGTCGGTGGACATGCCGGCTCCGGAGACGACCGCGATGGATCTTCCCGACAACAGCGCGACCATTTGGTCGAGTCGGGTTGTCGCTGCGGCAGCTGAACGAGCGGGGGCAGGCACGTCACCAGGGTAGCGCGCGGGTGGACACAGGGGGTCGATGCCAGCAGCTGAAGGCTTGGACCCAAAAACTACGACGCCGAGCCCTGCTGGGTCCCTTCAGCGGATCGGATTGCAGAAATAGCTCCGCCCCACTCGACTGAAGTCGAGTGGGGCGGAGCTATACGGAGTCCGTCTACGTGGACACCTCACCTACGTCAGGATTTCGACTTACGCGGGGACCTCGACGAGGGGGTACACACCGTTCTCGTCATGGGTTTCGTTGCCCACTACGGGAGGGTTGAACACGCACAACATGCGCATCTGCGTACGCGGCTCGACGGTGTGCCGCTCGTTACCGTTCAGCAGGTACATCGATCCTGCACCGAGTTCGTAGGTTTCACCGGTTTCGCGATCGGTGAGGGTGCCTTCGCCTTCGATGAGCCACACAGCCTCGACGTGATTGGCGTAGTGGAAGTTGTTCACCGTCCCGGCCTTGATGGTCGTTTCGTGGAACGAGAATCCGACCCTGTCACCGCCGAGGATGATGCGCTTACTGCGCCACTGTCCATCCTCGCTCTCGATGTCTCGATCAGTTCCGGTGATTTCCTGGGTGGTACGTACGATCATGTGGTGTAGCTCCCTTCAGCAAACATTCGACACGTGAGAAGTGGTCTACGAGCAGACTTTTGCTGTCGCAGCTTCGAGGATGTCGAGTCCGCGATCCAGCTCTTCGATCGTGGTGGTCAGCGGCGGAAGAAGTTTGACAACCTCGTCCTTCGGGCCGGCAGTTTCCACCAGCAGGTGCTCTTCGTAAGCAAGCTTGGCGACCTTGCCTGCTTGTTCTGCATCGTCGAATACGAGAGCCTGAACCATGCCGCGACCGCGAGTGGAAACGCCATCGTACTTGGCGCACAGCGCGATGAAGCGATCACGAATGTGCTCGCCCTTCGCGAGGATCTCCTTCTCGAACTTGTCGTCGGACCAGTAATGGTCGATCGCGACCTTCGAGGTCACGAAGCCGGGATTGAATCCGCGGAAGGTGCCGTTGTGCTCGCCTGGGCCCCAGACGTCGAGTTCTGGCTTGAACAGTGTCAGTGCCATCGGCATGCCGTAGCCGCCGATCGACTTCGACAGGGTGACGATGTCCGGCGTGATGCCCGAGTCCTCGAAGGAGAAGAACTGGCCTGTGCGGCCGCAACCCATCTGAACGTCGTCGACGATCAGCAAGATGTCGCGCCGCGAGCAGAGATCGGACAGTGCGCGCAACCACTCCGGTCGCGCGACGTTGATGCCGCCTTCGCCCTGGATGGTCTCTACGATGACCGCTGCCGGGCGGTTGAATCCACTGCCCGAGTCGTCGAGAACGCGCTCGAACCACTGGAAGTCCTCGTTGACTCCACCGAAGTAGTTGTCATACGGCATCGGTGTGCTGTGCACCAACGGGATTCCGGCGCCGGCTCGCTTCATCGAGTTTCCGGTCACAGCGAGCGCACCGAGTGTCATGCCATGAAAAGCGTTGGTGAAGTTGATGATCGACTCGCGACCGGTGACCTTGCGAGCCAACTTCAGTGCAGCTTCGACGGCATTCGTGCCGGTCGGGCCGGGGAACTGAACTTTGTAATCGAGGCCGCGCGGGTCGAGAATTTTTTTCTTGAACGTCTCGAGAAATTCACGCTTGGCCACCGTGGACATATCGAGGCCGTGTGTGATGCCGTCGCTGGTGATGTAGTCGACCAACGCGTCCTGCATGATTTGATTGTTGTGGCCGTAGTTCAGTGCGCCTGCCCCGCCGAAGAAGTCGAGGTAGTCGCGCCCGTTCTCGTCGGTCAGCGTCGAATTCTTGGCAGTTTTGAACACTGCCGGCCACTGGCGGCTGTAGCTACGAACGCCGGACTCGATGGTTTCGAATACGTCCGGCTTTTCGGTGGTGTCGGTCTTGTCCGTCATGTACTGCGTGTTCCTTTCGCTGGCGCGCACGTCGGCCGGCCCTACTGTGTAGAGTTCCTCTGCTTCGTGGCTATCAGGAAAATCGTCTGGCGCGAACAGATCTGTTTTTCCAATGTCGGTCCCTCGTGTTCGAGCAAGGGCCGTGAACAGTGCGATCGACGCTTCGTTGTCCGGGCTGATCGTTGTTTCCAGGTGTGTGATGCCCTGTGGGGTAAGGCGATCGAGAAGTTCGTTCAGCATCCGGCCGGCAAGGCCCTTACCCCGTTGATCAGCATCGACTGCGACCTGCCACACGAAAAATGTCGTGGGAGAATCCTGTCGGGTGTAACCGGTGACGAATCCCACTGCGCGAGAGTCGACGTCGGATACGACCGAGGTTGCTGCAAAGTCTCGACACCACAAAACGTACGAATAGCTCGAGTTGAGATCGAGCACCTTTGAATCTCTTGCGATTTCCCAGAGCCGGACTCCGTCGGAGATCTTTGGCTTACGAAACTTCACTGCGTCCGGCGCAGTGACTGTGGTTGCTCTCAGCTGTGCGGGTTTCATAGCAAAGGTAAACGTAACAAGGTGCCCTTGGCATTTCACGTGGCTAGCGAAATTGGTGTCGAAAACACCCGTCCTTTCGCAGGTGGCAGCGTGAATGTGATCCTGGTCACAAACTGGGCTTGTTGCCGTTGCAACTGGTCGAGGAGGGTGCGGTAACTCGGCCTGTTCCGTCCGATGCCAAGTGTGGTCTTACCGATATCTAGGACTACTTCGGAGTTGCCAGAGCAAACGGGAGTACCGCATCTGCACCTGCGGCGCGCAGGGCCGAGCCGGCGCAAGTGAAAGTCCACCCCGTATCGGTAACCAGGTCCACCAGAAGGATCGGTCCGGAGACCCCGTTCAGGTCTGGAACGAGCCAGGAATCGACGAGGCCGGCCACACGGAATGCCGAATTTGCGGCCGTCACTCGCGGATGGTCCGGCCGGAGGGCGAGAGTTCCGAGATCGTCGAGCCGTCCGATGCGGGCCAACTCGCCTGCGATCGAACGAACCAGCGCCGGATGCGTCGACGATTCCAGCGCGATCACGGAGGTCGGTCTCTTCGCCCAGTCCCACGAGGCCAGTACCGCGATGCAGGCCTGCACGAGGGCGTCGGGAGCTGGACCGTCGGGTGCATCGAGGGCTGCTCGCAGGCGCCCACCCCAACCCAAGTCGGTGAGGCGGCCCAGAACACGGCCGGGCTCGGGGCCGTCGGTGATCTTGCCGGAGCGGGAGACTCCGAGTTTCTTCATCCCGCTGGGCCATTGCTTTCGCGGAGGCAGGTCGAGTCCCGGGCGATCGAGACGCTCACGCGCAGAATGGACAGCTGCGGCGTCCACCTGAGGTGAGTAAGCCTTTCCTGTGCAGTTGTCGCACCGGCCACACGGATGCGGCTCGGCGCCGAGGCCTGGATCGTCCAACTGTCTCCGCAGGAAATCCATCCGGCACCCATCGGTGCGCTGATAGTCGACCATTGCTTGCTGTTCTGCGTCCCTGGCTTGCTCCAGGCGTTCGTAGCGCGGTGCATCGTAAGCCCACGACTGACCGGTCGAAATCCATCCGCCTCGCACGCGCTGAACCGCCCCGTCGACGTCGAGCACCTTCAGGACCATCTCGAGTCGGCTCCGGTTGAGATCCACCAACGGCTCCAACGCGGGGGTCGACTGCGGCTTGACGGGGTCGAGAGCGTCGATGACCTGCCGAACGACGTGTTCTCGCGGGAAGGCTACGGACGCGAAATAGCTCCAGATCTGCTTGTCTTCGTGGCCTGGCAGGAGGATGACTTCGGCGCGGTCGGTGGCGCGACCCGCACGGCCGACCTGCTGGTAGTACGAGATGGGGGACGAAGGTGCGCCCATGTGGACGACGAATCCCAGATCCGGTTTGTCGAAGCCCATGCCCAGTGCGGATGTGGCTACGAGGGCCTTGACCTCGTTGTTCAGCAGGTCCAATTCCAACGCTTCGCGTTCGGTGGGGTCGGTCTGGCCGGTGTAGGCGGACACGGCAAAGCCCTGATCCGACAGCAGGCTCGCGAGGTCGCGTGCTGCGGAGACCGTCAGGGCATAGATGATTCCGGACCCCGGGAGTTCGGCAAGATGAGCTGCGAGCCACGCCGCGCGCTCGGTGGTGTTCTCGATCTGGACCACCGACAGGTGGAGCGACTCGCGTTCGAGTCCGCCGCGGAGAACGAGGGTGTCCCCGCCACCGACACCGAGTTGCGCGGCGACATCGGCCACGACGCGGTCATTTGCAGTGGCAGTGGTAGCCAATACCGGAATCCCCTCGCGCAGTTCGGATATGAGCGTTCGAATGCGTCGGTAGTCGGGACGGAAGTCATGTCCCCAGTCGGAAACGCAGTGTGCTTCGTCTACGACCACGAGGCCCGCGTCTGCTGCAAGTGAGGGCAGCACCTGGTCGCGGAAGTCCGGGTTGTTGAGCCGCTCCGGGCTGACGAGCAACACGTCGAGTCTGCCCGCAGCGACATCGGCATGGACGTCTTCCCACTCGGTCATGTTCCCGGAGTTGATGGTTGCGGCCCGCACACCGGCGCGCTCGGCGGAAACTACCTGGTTCCGCATCAGTGCTAACAACGGTGAGACGATGACTGTGGGTCCGAGTCCCTGAGCGCGGAGCAGTTTTGCGGCGATGAAGTAGACCGCCGACTTTCCCCAACCAGTGCGTTGCACCACCAGCGCGCGGCGGCGATGAACAACGAGAGCCTCGATTGCCGTCCACTGATCTTCGCGAAGACCGGCAGTGGGCCCGGCCAGCTCCCGAAGGAGCCGCTCCGCATCTGCGCGCAGGTCTACCGTCGACGGTTCGGTGGTGCTCATCTGTTCATCGTGCCGCACGTGTCCGACAGTTTCACCGCCCGCAGGGCGATTACGCTTCATCGAACACACGAGGAGGTGCCCTTGTTGGAGGAAGACCTGCCGTTCGATCCAGATGTGGACGACGACGCGGCGCAGATGACCGCGCCTGCGAGGCCTCTGCATCTTCGTCCGAGGGCACTCGCTCTCGTCTTCGTCGGCGGCGTGATCGGCACCGCGATGCGCTATGGAATCGAGATCGCGTTTCCGCAGGTGATCCGAGGTTGGCCCGTTGCCACGTTGTCGATCAACCTGCTAGGAGCGTTCATGCTCGGTGTTCTGCTCGAGAACATGGCACGACGTGGTGCTGACGCCGGTGTCAGGCAACGGATTCGCTTGCTCGCAGGCACCGGGTTCTGCGGTGCTTTCACCACATACAGCACGTTTGCGCTGGAAGCAGTACTACTCACCAGAGACGGCTACCTGGTGACAGCGCTTGCGTACGGAATATCGACGGTATTCCTCGGTGCGCTCGCCGCGTGGGCGGGGATCGTCGTCGGCGCCTCGATGCATGTCGATCGGTCGGCGAGATGATCGTCCTCCTGTTGGCGCTGGCAGGCGCGCTCGGAGCAGTCTGCCGATTCGTTGGCGATTCCTTCGTCAAATCCAAGGTGCAAGGAACGCTGTTCCCGTGGGCGACGATCTGCATCAACATTTCCGGATCCATGCTCGTCGGATTTCTTGCCGGGCTCGTCGTCCTCGCGCAAGGGGCGACCGATCTGCAGACGGTCATCGGCACCGGGTTCTGCGGCGGATACACGACCTTCAGCACGGCGAGCTTCGAAACTGTTCGACTCGTGCAGGTCGGTAAGCGTTCACTCGCGCTGGCCACCGCGGTCGGAACCTTGGTGGGTTCGGTCGGAGCCTGCGCCGCAGGTTTCGTGCTCGCAGGCATCGTCTGAAAAAGGGCCGAGCGATCCTCGGCTGGAGGACGTAACTTCGCGTAGATCTCTTCGGCTTCGACACCCGTAGGAGTAGAAGTGAGTGTTCCGACCCGCACGATCCCCGCTCTCGGACGAGATGACCGCCGGCAAGGTGCGGGCGTTGGGGCTCACCACTCGGTCGCGGATTTCTGACCGGAGATCTCGATACCTCCAACCTCGCGTTCAGCGATTTCAGATCCACCCTGCCCAGGTTCTCCGGGGCTGCGGCGGAAAAGAACCGTTCGATCGTCGATGTTCTCGCATCGGTTGCGCGTCGCCATGAGACCACGTCGGCAGCAATCGCGCTGGCATGGGTTCTGGCGCAGGGAAGTCACGTCATCCCGATCCCGGGCACGACGAAGTCCCATCATCTCGACGCCAATCTGGTTGCGGCACAGCTCGATCTGTCGCCCGAGGATCTCGACCTCCTGAGCAATGCACCTGCGGCGGTCGGCTCCAGGTACTGAAGACGGGTCGGCGATCAAGTACGCGGTGAGGTGGCGATGTCCAGGAAGTCTCGGCGTGGGCCGCGAAGAGGTTCACGCAGATCCCACACCGCGCACAGTTCCCGCGGCATCGTCACGGCGTCGATGTCGATCCGTGTCAATCGGCCATCGCGAAGGTCGGCCGCGACCGCCAACGAAGACAGGACCGTCGGTGCGTTCGCAGTCACCACGGCCGATTTGATCGCGGTGACCGAGTTGAGTTCCAGCAGCGGCGGTACCGTCGGGTGCACGGTGCTCTCATAGGTGGTGCGGGAACCGGATCCGAGTTCGCGTTGGACGAGTGCTGTTGCGGCCAGTTCGTCGACGGTGACCGAGCCTCGTGACACCCACGGGTGCTGCGGTGGGACGACGACGACGAGTTCGTCGGTTGCCACGATGCGAATTCCGAGGCCGTCCGGGATTTCCGGTCCTTCGACGAATCCGATATCGGCTCGACCCGCGAGGACCTGGTGGGCAACCTCGGCCGAGTTCATCAACCGCATCTGCGTTCGTACGTCCGGAAACCTAGCCCGCATCAGGACGATCCAGCCCGGCAACAGATGCTCTGCGACCGTCATGCTCGCAGCCACGGTGAGGCTCGCATTTTCCTCCCGCAGGAGGGATTGGACACCTGTCGCAAACTTTTCGGCGGCGCCGAGAACGTTCCCTGCCCACTCGAGAACGGCGACACCTTCGGGCGTGAGCATCACGCCGTGGCTGGTGCGGTCGAACACACGGAGACCGATGTCGCGCTCGGCTGCCCGAATTCGTGCGCTGACCGCTTGCTGGCTCAATCCGTGTTCCCGTCCGGCTGCGCTCATACTGCCCAGCCGTGCGACCGAGACCATCACGTCGAGCGCGGCAAGATCGGGGACCCGCGGAGATAGTGTCATGGTCGTGCTGCATCCGCGATGAGCGCGTCGATATCCGATCGCGCTCCCGACGATGCTCCGGTGCCACGACGTGTCGCGGCCAATGCCCCTGCTGCACAAGCCCATCGGACGGAGTCCTCGGGGCCCTGCAGCCAGCGTGCAGCCAATGCTCCGGTGAAGGCATCTCCGGCACCGGTGGTGTCGATGGCGTCGATCCGTGGTGCTCGAGCCTCGAACGTCGACGCCGGTCCGCGGTACCGAGCTCCGGCGGCGCCGAGCGTGGTGACGACGTGTGCAATGCGATCGAGGACGCTTCCGCCGACAGCGTCGGCTTCGGACTCGTTGACGACCAGGACGTCGACGACGTCGACGAGGGTCTCCGGCAGTGGTCGAACAGGGGAGGGGTTGAGCATGACCACAGCGCCGTGGGTTCGGGCGTGAACGGCGCCGGCGACGACCGTGTCGAGGGGAATTTCCAACTGACACAGCAGCACATCCGCGGCGGCAATGGTATCGAGTTCACGATCGGTCAAGGTGGACATCGTGGCGTTGGCGCCCGGGACGACGACGATCGAGTTCTCTCCGTGACAGTCGACGGTCACAGCTGCGATCCCGCTCGGACCGTCGGTGCGTCGGAGTCCGGACACGTCGACACCGGCCTTCCTGACACTTCGTTCGAGGTCGGCAGCGAATGCGTCGTCGCCTACCGCCCCGAGGAATGCGGAGTCGGCGCCTGCTCGTGCCGCCGCGATCGCCTGGTTCGCTCCCTTTCCTCCCTGTGCAGTGTCGAAGGAGTCACCCAGGACGGTTTCGCCGGGTTCGGGTAGGCGTCGAGTCGTTGTGGTCAGGTCCATGTTGATACTGCCCAGGACAACGATGCGCGGAGTCGTCATTCCACGACGATATGCGGCGTCCACGGTGGCCTACATGTGCGCATGAAGTTTGCACGTTGCAGATTGTTGACAATCTGCAAATGCTCCACCACGATGGATCGCATGACCGCGCCGACACGCACGCACCTCAGCCCCGCACTCAAGCAAGCGACTCCGGTTGTCGTGGACCATGCACTGGGCAGCTGGATCTACGGCACCGACGGAAAGCGGTACCTGGATTTCACCACGGGCATCGGTGTGACCAGCACCGGGCATTGTCATCCGCGCGTCGTCGAAGCGGCACGTGATCAAGTAGGCAAGATCATCCACGCGCAATACACCACCGTCATGCACAAGCCGCTGCTCGAACTCACCGACAAACTCGGAGAGGTTCTGCCTGCCGGGCTCGACAGTGTCTTCTACGCCAATTCCGGTTCCGAGGCCGTCGAGGCTGCAATTCGATTGGCGCGCATGGCAACCGGTCGGCCGAACATCATCGCATTCCATGGCGGATTTCATGGGCGCACCGTTGCTGCGGCGTCGCTCACCACCGCCGGTACCAAGTTCCGGTCCGGATTCTCTCCGATCATGGGCGGAGTGCACATCGCACCGTTTCCCTATGCCTTTCGCTACGGCTGGGACATGGACACCGCTATCGCTTTCGCACTGCAGGAACTCGACTACCTCCTCGCGACCATGTCGAGCCCGGCAGACACCGCTGGGTTCATCATCGAACCAGTGCTCGGCGACGGTGGCTACCTGCCCACTCCACCCGCGTTCCTCGAAGGGCTGCGTCTACGCGCCGACGAGCACGGGATCGTCTTCATCGTCGACGAGGTCCAGGCCGGTGTCGGACGGACCGGAAAGTTCTGGGGCCACGAGCATTCGACCGCGACCCCCGACATCGTGATCACCGCCAAAGGCCTGGCTTCGGGATTCCCGATCTCGGCGATCGCAGCGTCGACCGACCTCATGTCCAAGGCGTGGCCGGGATCGCAGGGTGGCACCTACGGCGGAAACGCTGTCGCCGCCGCTGCCGCTGTGGCCACGCTCGACGTCGTCCGCGACGAAGGCCTTGTCGAGAACGCGCGCCGACAGGGCGACGTGCTGCTCGACGGCCTGGTGGCACTCCAAACGCAGTACTCGGCCATCGGCGACGCTCGCGGACTCGGTCTGATGCAGGCCCTCGAATTCGTCGACGAGAACGGCAAACCCGACGCCGCTGCTGCCGGCCGCGTCCAGCAGACCGCAATATCGGAAGGCCTGCTGTTGCTTACCTGCGGCGCCTTCGGCAATGTCGTACGAGTCATTCCTGCGCTTGTCGTCACCGATGACGAGGTGACCGAGGGGCTCGATGCCATCGCCCGAACGTTGAAGCGCGCATTGTGACGGTGATCAGCGGCGTCGGACCGGTCCTCGACGAACTGCGCAGGACGGGCGTCGACGTCGATGTGACCTCGCGGCGCCTGGCCGAGTATTCGTACGACGCGTCGAACTATCGCGTGCCTCCGGTCGCCGTGGTGTTTCCTCGCAGCACCGCGGACGTGTGCGCAGTAGTGAAGTCGTGCGTGAAGGGCAACATACCGATCGTGAGCCGCGGCGGGGGAACATCGATGGCAGGCAACGCGATCGGCGAGGGTGTGATCCTCGACTTCTCGCGGCACATGAATACCGTGCTCTCGATCGACGTCGAATCGAAGTCGGCCGTGGTCGAGCCGGGGATCGTGCTCTCGGAACTCGCCGAGACCGTGTCGGGGGCGAGCGGCGGCGTGTTGACTTATGCACCCGACCCATCGAGCAAATCACGAGCAACTGTCGGCGGTGCGATCGGCAACGATGCCTGCGGCAATCATTCGGTCCGGTACGGCCGGACAGCCGACCACACGATCGCTCTCGACATTGTCACTGTCGACGGGGTGGTGCTGCGGGCGACACGTTCCGGCGTCACGGCCCTCGATCCTCACGACGCCGTCGCAGTCGCCGCAGCGGCCCGAATCACCTCCGAACTCCGTACTCTGGTGTCGGACAATCTAGCCGACTTTCGACTCGAACTCGGTCGGATTCCACGGCAGGTTTCGGGGTTTCACTTGTCGACGTTGTTGCCGGAGAACGGCTTCGACGTCGCACGTGCCCTCGTCGGCAGCGAAGGTACATGCGCGATCGTCGTCGCCGCGACCGTCGCGCTCGTTCCTGTCCCGCCTGCTGCGCTGCTGTTGAGTTTGGGATACGCCGATGTCGTCGAAGCAGCCGAGGATGTCATGACGATCCTCGAATTTTCGCCGGCGGCGGTCGAAGGGATCGACGAGAAGATCGTCGAGACGATGCAGCACCGAAGGGGAGCGGACTCGGTTCAAGGCTTGCCTTCGGGAAACGCCTGGCTCTACGTCGATCTCGATGGCGAGAACCTCGCCGAAGTCGAGGACAAGGCTGGGCGATTGCTCGAGCGCTTACGTGAGCTCGGCAGGTTGAAGGATGGGCGCATCGTCGCAGACCTCGCGGAACGAAAATCGCTGTGGCGTGTGCGGGAGGATGGTGCGGGATTGTCGGCGCGTCTTGCCGGCGGCGGCGAATCCTGGCCCGGCTGGGAGGATTCCGCAGTCGCACCCGAGAATTTGGCCGCGTACCTCGCAGACTTCCGTGACCTTCTTGCCGCGCATTCGCTCACCGGCGTGATGTACGGGCATTTCGGCGCCGGGTGCATGCACGTCCGTATCACTTTCGACCAACGCAGTGACGTCGGAAGAGCGGTGATGGCGACCTTCCTACGTGAAGCCGCCGAACTGGTAGTCCGGCATGGCGGTTCATTGTCGGGTGAACACGGAGACGGTCGGGCACGGTCGGAACTACTGCCGATCATGTACTCGACCTCGATGCTCGACGCATTCGCGCGGTTCAAACGCATCTGGGATCCTGCGGGCGTCCTGAATCCGGGCAGCATCGTCGATCCGATGCCGATGATGAACGACCTTGCATTGCAGGGTGTTCCGAATCGTGAATGGAAGACGACCTTCGAGCTGCATCAGATCGGAACGAAGCCGGACTTGGATCCGTTCGTGCACGCAACACAGGCATGCGTCGGCGTCGGGCGCTGCCGATCCACCTCCGGTGGCGTCATGTGCCCGAGCTATCGAGCGAGCGGGGACGAGAAGGATTCGACCCGTGGGCGTGCCCGCGTCCTTCAGAACATGGTTCGCAGTAGCGCGACGGTCGCGGCAGGGTGGGCTTCGAAGGATGTCAAGGAATCGCTCGACCTGTGTTTGTCCTGCAAGGCCTGTTCAACCGACTGCCCCGTCGGGGTGGATATGGCGACTTACAAGTCGGAGTTTCTCGATCATCACTACGCGGGGAAGTTGCGCCCGATGGCGCACTACTCGCTGGGCTGGCTGCCACGCTGGTTGAAAGTGACGTCGATCCTGGCACCGGTACTCAACCGCGCGATGTCCCCGCGAACCGGCGTGATCGCTGCGAGAATCGGCGGTCTCACGACCAAGCGACCGCTCCCGCGGTTCGCCTCGCGACGGGAACTACGCACGCAGACAGCGGGATCCGTACCGGGAGGTGATGTCGTCCTGCTCATCGACTCCTTCACGAAGGGGTTTCGGCCGGACATCGTCGGTGCCGCGGTTCGCGTTCTCGTCGAGGGCAACCGGACAGCAGAGTGCAGGACCGACGTGTGCTGCGGGTTGACGTGGATTTCGACGGGGCAGCTGGCAACCGCCAAGAAGCAGTTGAGCAGAACTGTTGCCGCACTGGACGATGGCACCGATCGGCCGATCGTCGTCACCGAACCGAGCTGTGCGGCAACGCTCCGCAAGGATATGCCCGAACTGGTGGGCACCGAGGCGGCTCGACGGGTCGCCGCACGGGTGCAGAGTTTCGCAGGCGCGGTGATCGAGCTGGCAGCCGCGGGGTGGAGTCCGTCGGCCGACGTCCCCGAAGCAGTCACCGTGCAGACCCACTGCCACGAGTACGCAGTATTCGGCGAAGCCACACAGCGAAAGGCGCTTGCTGCCGTGGGGATCGGCGGAGTCGACGAAGCGACCGGTTGTTGCGGGGTGGCAGGCAACTTCGGCTTCGAACCGGATCACTACGACATGAGCATGAAAGTCGCCGAACAGGCCCTGGCACCAGCGGTACGACGCGCTGATCCGACCAGGCCGATCCTGACCGACGGCTTCAGCTGCCACATGCAGGTGCGCCAACTGACCGGCAATCAGAGCGCGTCCGCCTCGATGCACCTCGCGCAACTCCTCGATCCCGCGCCTTCGACACGTTCGACCCAGACCCCCAGGAAGGGGCATCAGCTATGACGTCCATGACGCGCCCGGTCATCACCTCGCCGACCCAGCTGTTCATCGGCGGGACCTGGCGAACAGCGAACAGCGGGAGGAAGTTCGACGTCATCGATCCCGCAACCGGCGAATTGATCGCCGCCGTCGACGATGCCGACATCAGCGATGCAGAGGCCGCGATGGCGGCCGCCGTCGAAGCGCAGGAGTCCTGGGCGCAGACGGCACCGCGCACTCGAAGCGAGATTCTTTCTCGTGCATTCCACTTGATCATCGCCAGGACCGAGGAACTGGCGGCCATCATCACCGCAGAGATGGGCAAGCCGCTCGCCGATGCCCGAGGCGAAGTCGCATACGGCGCAGAGTTCTTTCGATGGTTCTCCGAAGAGGCGGTCCGCATCTCGGGCGACCACACGCTGACCGGCGATGGGAAGAACCGCATCATCGTCACCAGAGCCCCGGTCGGTCCTAGCATTCTGGTGACGCCGTGGAACTTTCCATTGGCGATGGGCACCCGAAAGATCGGCCCCGCGCTTGCTGCCGGATGCACGGTGGTGTTCAAGCCGGCCGAACAGACTCCGCTGACCGCGCTCGCGCTCGCCGCGATCCTCCTCGAAGCAGGGGTTCCCGACGGCGTAGTCAACGTGGTCCCGACGACCGACGCCGCAGGCGTCGTCGGATCGTGGATGGCCAGCGGCTCGGCGCGGAAGATCAGCTTCACCGGCTCCACCGCCGTCGGGAAGATTTTGCTGGCGCAGGCAGCTCCGACCGTGATGCGGACGTCGATGGAACTCGGCGGGAACGCCCCGTTCATCGTCGCCGAGGACGCTGATCTCGACCGGGCCGTCGACGGGGCGATGGTGGCCAAGATGCGCAACATGGGCGAGGCATGCACAGCGGCCAACAGGTTTCTCGTCCACCGCTCGCTCGCCAAGGATTTCGCTGCCGAGCTCGCTGCTCGCATGGGTGCCTTGACAGTCGGTGCCGGCAACCGGCCCGGTGTCGAAGTGGGGCCGCTCATAGATCGCAGCGGCCGCGCCAAGGTGCAACGCCTCGTCGACGATGCACTCGCGCGCGGTGCTCGGGCGGTGGTGGGTGGGCAAGAGGATCCTGGGCCAGGATATTTCTACCCTCCGACGGTGCTCGACGATGTCGACGCCCGATCCGATCTCATGTCGACCGAGATCTTCGGTCCCGTTGCCGCGATCGTTCCGTACGACACCGAGGACGAAGTGATCGCGCTTGCCAACGATACCGAATGGGGGCTTGTGGGTTACGTTTTCACGCAGGACATCGATCGCGCATTGCGTATGGGGGAGCGGCTCGAAGTGGGGATGGTGGGCATCAACACCGGTCTCGTATCGAACCCCGCTGCCCCGTTCGGCGGCGTCAAGCAGTCCGGACTCGGCCGCGAAGGCGGCAAAGTCGGTATCGACGAGTTCTTGGAATACAAATACTTCGCAATCCCTAGGTCCTAGCAGGAGGTTTGCATATGTCAGGTTCCCGAAGATTGACCCCGATCGATGCCCGAAATACGTCGATGGTGATAGCCGATCAGATTCGTGATTGCATCATCGACGGATCCTATGCACCGGGCGAGCAGATCAACGAAGCCAATGTTGCTGCCGAGCTGGGGATTTCGCGTGGCCCGGTTCGCGAAGCGCTCCAGCGGCTGAATCAGGAAGGCTTGTTGATCAGCTACCGAAATCGCGGTGTGTTCGTTGTCGAGCTCAGCGTCGACGACGTCGCCGAGATATACGAGGCCCGCGCGGCGATCGAAGTCGGTGCCGCATGGACGCTCGTCCACGGCGAGATCACCGTCCTGAAGGCGACGGCGGCGGAGTTGTCGGCAATTGTCGACCAGATGCAACCGTTCATCGACTCAGCGGATTGGTTCGGTCTGGCCGAGCGGGACCTGGCGTTCCACACGGCGATGGTTGCTGCGACGTCGAACAGTCGGATGTCGAGGATGTACGCCACATTGGCAGCGGAGGCGCGCATCTGTATGGCCAACTTGGAGACGGCCTACTTCCGGCCCGAGGCGTTGGTCGAGGAGCATCAATTGTTGGTGGACCTACTCCTGGGTTCGGATTGGGCTGCACTCGAAGCAGGTTTACATGAGCACATGGACACTGCGATTCATGATCTGAGTCGGTCCATGCAGGCCGAGGCGGCTGCCGATGGGTTCGGCGGCCGCGTCGGCGCCGTGGCCGACTGAGCGTGCACGTTGTGGACAGCGTGCGACTGATCGAAACGAAGAAGTAACACGAGTTCTCTTGCAGCACCTGGACTCTTCCGCATAGCCTGATTGTCAACAATCTGCAAAATGCACTTGAGGCCTCGAGCCTCCCGCGATGCCCCGAAAGGGGGTACGAGTGAACGAGTCCGGGCACCCAGTCGAACCGATCAATCCAGTCGAACCAGCAGTCACATTCACCAGCGCTGTCGGTCCACGCCATGCCCCCGGGCTGGCGGAGTATGCAGACCTTCCCAACAGCACGCCGATCACGTTCACCGAAGACGAGTACTCCCATCGCCTGGCCACAGTGCGAGAGCGAATGGCCCGGCAGCATCTCACGGCGCTGATCGTCACGGACCCGTCCAATCTCTACTACCTGTTGGGTTACAACGCGCTCTCCTTCTACACACCGCAAGTCCTGTACGTGCCGCTCGAGGGCGACCTGTACTTCTTCGCCAGGGAGATGGACGCCAACGGCGCATTCCGTACCTCCTGGCTGCCTCAGGACCAGACCTTCGGGTACCCGGAAACATTCGTGCAGCGCAAGGAAACACACCCGTTCGTATGGGTTGCACAGAAATTGCGCGAACTGGGAGTGGTCAACAACTTCTCCCACGGTCTGGTGGGCCTGGAGATGGATTCCTACTACTTCAGCCCCAAAGCGTTCGAAGCCTTGGTGAAGTCACTGCCCGAGTACCAGTTCACCGACTCGTTCGAGTTGATCAATTGGGTTCGCGTCGTCAAGAGCCCGGCCGAGATCGACCTCATGCGGGGTGCCGCGCGGGTGTGCGAATCAGCGATGGGGGCGGCCTTCGATGCGATCGGCGTCGGACTGCGGCAGTGCGACGCGGCGGCGGCGATCATGAATGCGCAGATCAAGGGCACCGTCGACTTCGGTGGCGACCATCCGGCAATTGTGCCGATGCTGCCGACCGGAGCAGGTGCGGACACTCCTCACCTCACCTGGACGGATCAGGTGTTCGTCGAAGGTGAGACCACTGTGGTCGAACTTGCCGGTGTATTCCGGCGTTACCACATCCCGATGGCCCGCACGATTGTTCTGGGTAAGCCGAGCAAGCGGCTCGACTACCTGGCTCGTGCCACCGGTGAGGCGCTGAACGAGGTCCTCGACTCCGTTCGTCCCGGCGCCAGCACCACCGAACTTGCGCAGGTATGGAACGTCAGTCTTGCCAAGCATGGACTGCACAAGCCGTCGCGCATCGGGTACTCGATCGGTATCGCCTACGCGCCCGACTGGGGCGAGCGGACAGTGAGCATCAGAACCGACGACGACACGGTCCTGACCGAGAACATGACGTTCCACATCATCGGAGGAATGTGGATGGACGACTACGGATACGAGGTATCCGAGGCCGTTCGCGTGACCGAACGCGGCGTCGAGACTTTCACCGATTTCCCGCGGCAACTACTGACGAAGGAGTGAGACATGATCGCCACCACCATTCCGTGGTCCCTGCGCACCGACAAGCTGGTGGGATCGGTGATCGACTCGTCGACATCGCTTCTCGCCGCTCAAAAGCACGATATCGTCCGGTTCGCGATGGGATCGCCTGCTTCGGAAACCGTTCCAGCCGAACTATTTTCGGAGATCGCCGCTACCGTTCTCACGGCCGATGCCATGGACTACGCGGCCACCGAGGGCGACCCGGGCCTGCTCGACGCGCTCCTGGGATATCTCGATTCGGTCGGTGAACCGTCGTCTGCTGATCGCATCGTCATCACGTCCGGTGGTATGCAGGGCCTCGATCTTGCATGCAAGCTGTTCGTCGATCCTGGGGATCTCGTGATCGTCGAAAGTCCCACGTACACCAACGGGACCGCCACCGTCCTGAGCTACGGGGGCGACGTGCTCGAAGCGCCGATGGATGCCGACGGCCTCGTGGTGGAGGCGCTGCCCGATCTGGTCGAGGCCGCAGGCCGGCTGCCCAAGATGATTTACGTCATCCCGAACTTTCAAAACCCCTCGGGCACAACGATGTCACTGGCGCGACGAAAGTTGCTGCTGGAATTGGCGCACAGATGGGGTTCGGTCATTCTCGACGACGATCCGTACGGTCTGCTCCGATTCGAGGGCGAACACATCCCGAGCTTCCAATCTCTGAGCCCAAACGATCCACTCCTCTTCTCGGTGCGGACCTTTTCCAAGATGATCGCCCCCGGGCTTCGAGTCGGTTGGGTCGACGCGGCGCCCGAGGCGCGACAGCTATTGATCAACGCCAAGCAGGCGATGGACACGTGCACCAACCTTCCGGGGCAACGAATGATCGCCGAATTCATCCGACGAGGACACCTCGCGACGCATCTGCGTTCGTTGAGTGCGGTATATCGCCCACGCAAAATCGCAATGCAACGCAGTCTCGACAAGTATTTCGGTGATCGGATCTCGAGTACCGACCCGGAAGGCGGTTTCTTTCTCTGGGCGACACTGAGAGGCGACGCCGCCGCGCTGTCCACACAGGCGCTGTTCGAAGTCGCTCTTGCCGAAGGCGTTGCTTACATTCCCGGCCCGGCGTTGTCGGTCGGCGGCAAATTCGAAGATTCCCTGCGGCTGTGTTTTGCATCTTCCTCGCCCGAGCGTATCGACGAGGGCGTCAAGCGACTGGCAGCGGCAGTGGACAAGTCGCTCTCGCTTCGATCTCTCGATTCCGTGCCGCGGACTGCACATGCCATTCGACGAAATGCCGATTCCACTCGATGAGGGGAAGATCGAACAGTCGAGCCGAACTGGAGGCTCGGGTACTGGCTGCGATCGACGAAGGTGAGCTGGTGGCGCTGGCGTCGGCGCTGATCGATGCGGGGGGAGAAAACCCCGGTGGTACCGAGGAATGCGTGGCCGAAGTGCTGGCCGACACGTGCCGCGAGCTCGGATTCGACATCGAGATCGACGAGGTTGCACCGGGACGGCCGAACGTCATGGTGTCGGTCGGGGGAAGCGAAGAACCTGGTGTGTTGTTTCTCGGGCACTCCGACGTCGTACCGGCAGGAGGCGGATGGTCGAGGGATCCCTTCGCGGCAACAGTGCGCGGCGGGCGCCTGTACGGACGGGGCGCATGCGATATGAAGGGTGGACTAGCGGCCGTCGTAGTCGCTATGGCCGCCCTGAAGCGTTGCGGTGCAGTAGGTTCCGCGCCCGTATCGTTGGCGTGTCTTGTCGACGAGGAAGATACCGGACTGGGAATTGGGTCTTTCGTACGAACAGGCAAGCGCCGTAGCTATTCTCGGTGTATCGTCGCCGAACCTACGGATCTGATGACCATCATCGGGTGTCGAGGTGCAGCGAATCTCGAGATCACCGTACGGGGGCGTTCGGCTCATGCAGGGCGGCCGTCCAACGGGCGTAATGCAATCTCGGCGGCGGCGCAGATAATCGTAGTGATCGACGCGATAGGCGAGGAACTACGTGCCGGCGCTCACCCGGTGCTGGGAGCAGCAACGTTCAACGTCGGTACTGTCTCCGGCGGAACCGGGACCTCGATGGTTGCCGACTGTGCTGTGATCACCGTGGACCGGCGGTTGCTACCAGGAGAAGATGCTCAGATCGTGGCGGCCCAGCTGCATCGACGCATTGCCGCGGCCGGGATCATCGGCGACGGGATCGAGGTAACAGTGCACGTCTCGATGGAGATGCCAGGCTTTCTGACCAGCAAAGATTCCGATATCGTGCAATCGGCTGTCACTGCAGTGGCCGATTCCGCCGGCCATCACGGCACCGATATCTGGACTGCGTCGTGCGACGGCGGTTTCATTGTGCGAGACATGGGTATTCCCGCTATCGTGCTGGGTCCGGGTGAGATCGAATTGCAGGCCCACCAGCCCAACGAGTCCGTGGCGGTGCGCCAATTGTGTGACAGCGCAGCGGCGTATGCACTGATTGCGTGCAGAAGTGTGGCGTTACCAGGTGCTATGGCCACAACGTAGGGGTTGTAGGAAACCGAGACGTACGCGCAAGTAACGTGAACCGCTGCACAGGACCAACCCGACGCTCCATTTTTTCACAAAGCGAGAGGTATTGGACAGTGACTCAGTCACCCAAAAGCCCGACAGTAGATGCAGTTGGTCACCCGATCACAGGGTATCCGCCGAACACCAAGGAACTGACCCCGAAAGAAACCAAGACTCTCCACCTCGCTATCGGTGGTTCTGCCCTCGGTAACGCCGTCGAGTGGTTCGACTACGCCGTGTACGGCTACTTGGCGGTGTACATCGCTGCGAATTTCTTCCCATCCGAGGATGGGGGAGCGAGCCTGCTCTCGACATTCGCAGTTCTGGCGGCATCGTTCATCATTCGGCCGATCGGTGGGATCGTACTCGGACCTCTCGGTGACCGAATCGGTCGCCAAAAGGTGCTCGTCCTGACCGTGACGATGATGTCCCTGGCGACCGCGGCGATCGGCATCCTGCCTACCTTCGACAGCATCGGGATCTTCGCTCCGATTCTTTTGTTGGTGTGCCGCCTGGTGCAGGGATTCTCGACCGGCGGTGAGTACGGTGGTGCGGCTGTCTTCATGGCGGAGTATGCGCCCGACAAGCGTCGAGGTTTCTTCGGTTCGTTTCTCGAATTCGGTACGCTGGCAGGCACTGTCGCAGGCGCGACGCTGTGCACCTTGTTGAACCTCGGTCTCGGAGACGACACCATGGAGGCATGGGGTTGGCGTATTCCGTTCTTGTTGACTCTTCCTCTCGGCATGGTGGCGCTGTGGTTGCGTACCCGACTCGAAGATTCGCCGGTATTCGCCGAGGCCAAGGCCGACGGCGAGACCATCTCGGAAGGCTCGCAGGGCGGAGCGATCGCCTCGCTGAAGTCCACGATGACCTACTGGCAGCGGATCCTCATTCTGATGGGTTTCGTGCTGCTACTCAATATTGCGTACTACACGGTGCTCACCTTCCTGCCGTCCTACCTCAGTGACACGTTGGGGCACAGCACCACACAGTCGAATTTCACGCTTGTCGTCATCATGCTGATCTTGATGGCCATCATCAATCCGATCGGTGCCTTGTCCGATCGGGTCGGTCGAAAGCCGCTGTTGCTCACTGCTTGTGTCGGCTATTTCGTGTTCAGTGTTCCGCTGTTTCTGCTGATCATCAATACCGGCATCGTCGGCCAGACCGTGGGTCTGCTCGGGCTCGGAATTCTCCTCGTGATCATGTTGTCTTGCGTATCCTCGACGTTGCCGGCACTTTTTCCGACGCAGGTTCGCTACGGCGCCTTTGCAATCGGCTACAACGTGTCCACTTCACTCTTCGGTGGTACAGCTCCGCTCATTCTGACATTTCTCATCGACCGGACCGGATCGAACCTGATCCCAGGCTGGTACATGATGCTGGCCGCGGCTAGTGCATTCGTACCGATTCTTCTGATGCCGGAGACGGCCGGGCGTTCGCTTCGCGGAAATCAGTGTCCCGGTGACAACGACGCCGAGTTGGCCGCTCAGGGCATCGAACTGGTCGGATACAAGTCGAGATGACGACTCGGCCGGTGGTCGTGGTATTTCACGCCGACAATGTCCCCGAAGGCCTCGAGTCGGTGGCCGAAATGGCCGACGTGCGCTATGCGACGGTGGATACCCTCGGCGACGCGGTCTCCGGAGCGGATGTTCTGCTGCTGTGGGATTTCTTCTCGCCTGCCGTACGGCAGGTGTGGGATCGGTTCGACAAGCTCGAGTGGATCCACATTGCCGCTGCGGGCGTCGATTCCCTGATGTTCGACGATCTCGTGGCTTCGGATGTGGTGGTGACGAATTCGCGAGGAGTTTTCGATAGGCCGATAGCAGAGTTCGTCCTCGCTCACATTCTCGGCTTTGCCAAGAAATCTTCGGAGTCAGCCGAGCTGCAGCGACAGCGAGTCTGGAAGCACCGCGAGACCGAACGCATCGATACTGCACACGCGATGATCGTCGGCACCGGTGCAATCGGGCGCGAGATTGCCCGGTTGTTGTCGGCGGTAGGTATGACGGTGTCGGGCGTGGGAAGAACTGCACGCGCAGGAGATGTCGATTTCGGCGTCGTTCATGCCAGTTCCGACCTCAGCGTCGTCGTGCACGACGTCGATTATCTTGTTTTGGTTGCCCCGCTGACCGAGGCAACCCGAGGACTCGTCGACGCGAGCGTTCTGGCTGCGGTGAAGCCGGGTGTGCGGGTTGTCAACGTCGGCAGGGGTGAACTGCTCGACACCGATGCGCTCGTGAAAAATCTGCGCAGCGGACACGTAGCCGGCGCTGCGCTCGATGTCTTCGACAGCGAACCACTCTCGGCGGACGATCCGCTGTGGACCACCGCGAACCTCGTCGTGACCCCGCACATGAGCGGGGATGCCACCGGGTGGCGGAGGCAACTGGCCGAAGTCTTCGTGTCCAACTTTCACCGGTATGCAAACGCGGAGAAACTTCAGAACGTCGTCGACAAGAAGTTGGGGTTCGTTCCGTAGCGTCGGGCCCGGGGATCCTCAGCGTCGGGCCGAGGAACTTCGGTTCACCGGGCACCGCATCTTGCTGGAAGAAGTCGCTGGCTACTGTGTAGGGCATGACGGTCACACCTGTTTCGGCGAACGCGACCATCGGTGAACTCGATACGCGTGAGCAGGTTCACACCGCGGCCCGACGCGCACGCGTGGCATCGAAGACCTTGGCGCTGATGACGACCGCAGCCAAGGACGCTGCGCTGCATGCTGCAGCCGATGCCCTGTTGGCGGCAGTTCCCGAGGTACTGGCCGCGAACACTGCCGATGTCGACGCCGCGCGCGCCGCCGGAACCGACGAAGGACTGCTCGACCGACTTCGACTCACCGACACACGTATCGACGGTATCGCTGCGGGCCTGCGGAAGGTCGCAGGGCTGCCGGATCCTATCGGCGGCGTCGTACGTGGTTCGACTTTGCCCAATGGGCTGGAGATTCGCCAGGTACGGGTGCCCCTCGGCGTCGTCGGCATGGTCTACGAGGCCCGACCCAACGTCACGGTCGATGCGTTCGGACTTGCCTTCAAATCAGGAAATGCGGCGCTGCTGCGGGGATCTTCGTCCGCTGCCCGTTCCAATGCCGCACTGGTCCAGGTGTTGCAGGATGCGCTGGCAGCAAGCGGTCTTCCGGTCGACGCAGTGCAACTGCTTCCGAGCGCGGATCGGTCCTCCGTCACGCATTTGATCCAGGCACGAGGGCTGGTAGACGTCGTGATCCCGCGCGGCGGCGCGGGACTGATCGCGGCCGTCGTGCGAGATGCTACGGTACCGACGATCGAGACCGGAGTGGGTAACTGCCACATTTACATTCATTCCGCGGCCGACCTTCTCATGGCCGAGAAGATCGTTCTCAATTCGAAAACTCGACGCGTCAGCGTCTGCAATTCAGCAGAGACCGTCCTGGTCGACGCGGCAATCGCCGAGACTGCCGTCCCGCAGCTCCTACAGGCTTTCCAGAGCCATAGCGTCGTCGTGCACGGCGACCTACCCGGGCTCGTGCCCGCCACCGAACAGGACTGGACCGAGGAGTATTTGTCCCTCGACGTCGCCCTCAAGGTCGTCGACGGTATCGACGAGGCCATCGCGCACATCGACGAATACGGCACCGGACACACCGAAGCAATCGTGACCGCAGACCTCAGCGCGGCCCGAGAGTTCACTGCCCGGGTCGACGCCGCAGCCGTGATGGTCAACGCATCGACAGCATTCACCGACGGAGAGCAGTTCGGGTTCGGCGCAGAAATCGGAATCTCGACGCAGAAACTGCACGCTCGCGGGCCCATGGGCCTGCCGGAACTGACCTCCACCAAATGGACCGTCTGGGGCGAAGGACATACCCGCGCGGTCTGAGAAGAAGCAGAAGGAGCAGACGTGGATCGAGCACTACCGACGTCGCCGCCGCTGTTCGCAAGCGTCGACGACGTCGTCACCCGGCTCGGCGAGACCGGCTATCTGGCGAACAAAGCCACAGCAACATCGGTGTTCCTTGCCGATCGACTGGACAAGCCACTTCTGATCGAAGGCCCGGCAGGAGTCGGGAAAACCGAACTTGCCCGTGCCGTCGCTCAATCGACCGGCGCCGAACTGATTCGACTGCAGTGCTACGAAGGCGTCGACGAGGCACGAGCGCTGTACGAGTGGAATCACGCCAAGCAGATATTGCGCATTCAGTCGAGCTCGGCCGGGCATCAGGATTGGGACGAGACGAAGCTGGACGTCTTTTCCGAAGAGTTCCTGCTTGCCCGGCCATTGCTGCAGGCCATTCGACGCGAGGATCCAACCGTTCTGCTGATCGACGAGACAGACAAGGCCGACGTCGAGATCGAGGGTTTGCTGCTCGAGGTACTCAGCGATTTCGCTGTGACCATTCCCGAATTGGGGACCATCACCGCAACGCGGAAGCCGTTCGTCATCCTGACATCGAACGCAACCCGTGAGTTGTCGGAAGCGCTCAAGCGGCGCTGCCTTTACTTGCATCTCGACTTCCCCGACGCCGATCTCGAACTGCGAATCCTCGCCAGTCGAGTGCCGGAGCTTCCGGAAGCGATTGCCGAGCAGATGGTGCGCACAATCGGAGTGTTGCGCGCGATGCAACTGAAAAAGCTGCCATCGGTGGCCGAAACCATCGATTGGGGTCGCACTGTCCTCGCACTCGGAATGGACACCCTGGACGACGACGCGGTCCGAGCCACCCTCGGTGTCGTCCTCAAACACCAATCCGACCAGATCAAAGCTGCGGCCGAGCTTCGGCTGAACTGACATGCAGTCACCTCCGCACGGTCTGCCCGGTCACCTCGTGGATTTCGTCACCGCGTTGCGTAAACGCGGGATCGCGGTCGGGCCGTCCGAAACCATCGACGCAGGTCGAGTGCTCTCGGTGCTCGATATGCTGGACCGCGAAGCGCTTCGCGAGGGGCTTGCATGCTCGCTCCTTCGTCGGCCCACGCACCGTGACACGTTCGACGCTCTCTTCGATCTGTGGTTTCCAGCGGCGTCAGGGCAACGGGACGCGGGGAAGATCGACACTGCCCTTCCGCGCGCAGCCGACGGCGAGGTCGACATCACTGCGCTACGCGAACTCATCACCGAGCTGCTCGTCGACGGCAGCCCGGAGGCGGTGAGCCTCACCGAAATGCTCGCCGCACAGATGGTCGAGGAGCTCGGGCAGTACACCTCGACGAACGGGCCGTCGTTCTCTGCGTATCAGGCGCTACGCGACGTCGCACCCGATACGTTGCTGAGCAAAATTCTCGAGGGTCTTCTCGGTAACGCGCCGACCGGTTCGGACCGGTCCTCGTCGCCGTACGAGGACGAGGTCGCCAAGCGCACCGCTGCAGCGCGTATCGCCGATCTTCGCAAGATGATCGACAACGAGACCCGGCGTCGCGCAGCGGAGCAACTCGGACGCGAGCGAGTGGCAAGTTACGGCGTTCCCAAGTTGGCTGAGGAAGTCGACTTTCTTCGTGCGTCCGACACCGAAATGGTGGCACTCAGACGCAGCGTCACACCGCTTGCCAGGCTTCTGGCCAGCAGGCTCGCTGCGCGACGCAGCCGAAGCCGCGCCGGCTCGATCGACCTGCGTCGGACCCTGCGCAAATCCATGTCCACCGGCGGCGTACCGATCGATCTCGTGCAGCGCAAGCCCCGTCGGTTCAGGCCCGAACTGGTGGTGATGTGCGACGTGTCGGGCTCGGTCGCCGGCTTCAGTCATTTCACGTTGCTGTTGGTTCATGCTCTCCGCGAGCAGTTTTCGAAGGTCCGAATCTTTGCTTTCATAGACTCGACCGACGAGGTGACGCAGTTCTTCGATTCCAGTGCCGATCTCGGCGCTGCGATGTCGCGGATCATCCGCGAGTCCGATCTGATCACCTTCGACGGGCACTCGGACTACGGAAATGCGTTCCAGACTTTCGACGACAGATTCGCCCAATCCGTCACCTCCAGGACCTCGGTGTTGATACTCGGTGATGCCCGGACGAACTACCGTGATCCGAAGGTCGCCGCCCTGGCCCACACGGTGTCGGTCGCCAAGCATGCCTATTGGCTCAACCCGGAGCCGATCGGACAATGGGGGTCCGGCGATTCCGCCGCCGATGTCTATCGCGAGGTCATCAACATGTACGAGTGCCGTTCGGCGCAGCAGCTGGCCGACATCGTGTCGAGACTGCTCCCGGTGTGATCTTCGAGCCCACCGGGACCTCCGGACGGTGTCTGGCCGAAGACGCGTTGCCGGGGCGAAGTAAGCTCGACAATCGTGCAGCAACCATCTCCGGCCGTAGCCTCCGATTCGGCAACGCGCCGAAAGCTGGGCGTGATGGGTGGAACCTTCGATCCGATCCACCACGGGCACCTCGTAGCGGCGAGTGAAGTTGCCAATACGTTCGATCTCGATGAGGTCATCTTCGTTCCGACCGGTGTGCCGTGGCAGAAAGAAGGTAAGTCTGTCAGCCCGGCCGAGGACCGGTACCTGATGACAGTGATCGCTACCGCCTCCAACCCGCGGTTTTCGGTCAGCCGAGTCGATGTCGATCGCGAGAAGCTCACCTACACCGTCGACACACTGCGCGATCTTCGCGCGCAGCATCCCACTGCGGAGCTGTACTTCATCACCGGAGCCGATGCGCTGGAGAGTATCCTCACCTGGCAGAACTGGGAGGAACTCTTCGAACTGGCGAAATTCGTCGGCGTATCGCGACCGGGGTTCGAATTGGGTGTCGAGCACCTGGCGGATCACCTGCAAGACTTGTCACCGGATGCGCTTACGCTCATCGAGATCCCTGCACTCGCAATCTCCTCTACCGAATGCAGGCTCCGAGCAAGCGAGAATCGCCCGGTCTGGTACCTCGTACCCGACGGCGTGGTGCAGTACATCTCGAAGAGAAACCTATACCGACCCAGGGGCGCACAGCGTCTCGACGGCTCCGTCACCATGTCGGAGCCTGCGCCACAAAAACAGCAACCGGCAGAGTCCGTCACCAGCGCAGTGACCGAGGACTCGAGCCTGAACAGTGGGAGAGAAGTCAAGTGACTGCAACAAACGAGGCCGTCGCAATGGCGCGAATTGCGGCACTCGCAGCCGACGACAAGCTCGCAACGAACGTGGTTGTGTTGGACGTGTCGGATCAATTGTTCATTACCGATTGCTTCGTGATCGCCTCGGCATCGAACGAGCGTCAGGTCAACGCGATCGTGGAGAGCATCGAGGACACCCTGCGCGAATCCGGTTTCAAGCCGGTGCGCAAAGAAGGCACCCGCGAGGGTCGATGGGCGCTGCTCGACTATGTGGACGTCGTCGTCCATGTTCAGCACGAGGACGAGCGCAACTTCTACGCACTCGAGCGTTTGTGGAAGGACTGCCCGACCGTGGAGGTTCCGGGGCTCGGCGAGCGCGCGGAACCGGAAACGGAGCAGTGAGCGCTGCCGTCAAGCGGCATTTGATCCTGCTGCGCCACGGTCAGACCGAATACAACGCGACGAGCCGGATGCAGGGTCAGCTCGATACCGATCTGTCGGAGCTGGGGCGCACACAGGCCAAAACTGCGGCAGCGGAACTGACACTGCGTTCGCCGCTGAGCGTGGTCTCATCGGACCTTGCTCGCGCTTTCGACACCGCCGTCGCACTCGGGGACGCCTCGGGACTGCCGGTCTCGACCGACGCGCGGTTGCGTGAGACGCACCTGGGTCAGTGGCAGGGGCTCACGCACCTCGATGTCGATGTGCAGGCACCTGGAGCGCGTCTGAAGTGGCGCGCCGACGCTTCGATCACACCACCCGGGGGTGAAAGCCGTCTCGACGTGGCCCGTCGCAGTGTGCCCGTCGTCGAAGAACTTCTGGAGCAGCTACCAGAGTGGGGGGCCGACGCCTCTGATCGACCGGTCGTGCTCGTCGCGCACGGCGGATTGATCGCCGCTCTCACCGCCTCGCTACTCGACCTTCCGGTCGATCGCTGGCCGGTTCTCGGTGGTCTCTCCAACACGAGTTGGGTACAGCTGAGCACTCACGGGGAGGGCGAAGACCTCGGTTGGCGCTTGGATGTCTGGAACGCGTCGGCGCGAGTGGCCAATGACATCCTCTGACGACTACGCACCGCCTGTGGCCGAGAAGAATGCTCCGCCGGTACTGCTGGTGCTCGCCGATTCCCTCAGTTACTACGGCCCCAAAGGTGGTCTGCCGGTTGATGATCCGAGAATTTGGCCGAACCTCGTCGCGGCCGAGCTCGGATGGCGGGTCGAGTTGGTTGCCCGAATCGGCTGGACCAGTCGTGATGTCTGGTGGGCTCTGACCCAGGATCCGCGAGTCTGGGCTGCCATCCCGAAAGCGGGTGCAGTCGTTTTCGGTGTCGGCGGAATGGACTCGTTGCCGTCACCGTTGCCGACGGCTCTACGCGAGCAAATTCGTTACGTCCGTCCGCCTGCGCTGCGGCGGGTCGTTCGAGCTGGATATCAGTGGGTACAACCGAGATTCGCGCATCTGCGCTGGCCGGTAGCGCTGCCACCGAAGCTGAGTGTCGATTATCTCGAGCAGGCGCGCGCTGCTTTGGCATACGTTCGACCGGAGCTTCCCGTCATCGGCACACTGCCCTCAGTGCATCGCAGTGACGCATACGGCAAGGTCCATGCAGGTCGACCAGCGGCCGAGCGCGCACTACGCACCTGGAGTGAGAGCACGAGCGTCCCCTTGGTCGACCTTGCAGAAGCAGTCCGCGAGAACATCTACTCCGACAACGCCAACCCGGACGGGATCCACTGGGGCTGGGACGCGCACGTCGCCGTGGCCGAAGCGATGCTGGTCGAACTTCGCAAGGCACAGGGAACCGCGCTATGACCATCGCGGTAGTGACCGATTCTTCGGCGTGCCTCGAACCTGGTGCCGCGCGCAGTGCCGGTATCACGATCGCACCACTGCACGTCTTCGTCGGCGGCGTCGATCTCCGCGAAGGTATCGACGACATCCCCGAGGACTTTGCCGCCGACGGACCGGTGACCACCGCGGGCAGCTCGCCGGGCGAGCTGGTCGATCTGTACGGCGCGGCACTCGAGCGAAGTGACGGTGCTGGAGTGGTGGCCGTCCATATCTCGCGTGGACTGTCGAGCACCTGGGATGGGGCACGGCAAGCCGCCGCCCAACTGGGTGATCGTGTTCGCGTCGTGGATTCGGCTGCTGTGGGCATGGGAGTCGGCTACGCCGCACTTTCGGCGGCGCGTGTTGCTGCCGGCGGCGGCAGTCTCGATTCGGTCTATGCCGAAGCCGTGGCGGTGTCCGCCCGGACTCGATGCTTCATCGTGGTCGATCGACTCGATCATTTACGCCGCGGCGGGCGGATCGGGGCGGCGGCAGCGTTGTTGGGGACGGCGCTTGCCATGAAGCCTGTGCTCCACCTGGCCGACGGAAAGCTCGTGTTGAAAGAAAAGACTCGGACCTCTACGAAGGCACTCGGCAAGCTCGTCGAGGCGGTTGCCGCCGTATCGGGAGAATCGGGGGTTGCGCTCACCGTTCATCATATGCAGTGCGAAGCCCGCGCGGCGACCGTTGCTTCGATGCTCGCCGACCGCATCCCGCAGATCGTCACGCTCGAAACGCTGCCGTTCGGCGCTGTTGTCGGGGCTCATGTGGGTCCAGGCGCAGTGGGTGTCGCGGTGTGCCCGCAGGTGTGACCACTGTCCTGTCGCTCGAGAGTTTTCGGTTGTGCGAGGGGTGTTGTCCACAGGCGAGGCCTTGTTCCACAGGGCAATCGGTGACCACGCAATTCTGTGCCGAAGTGATGTCGCCGTCGTTAGTGTCCGTGACATGGCGAGACCCGAAGAGCGACTACGATCACTGACTGGTTCGGGTAGCGATCCCGAGTCCGTTGAAAGTATCGATGATGCTTCGGCACAAGATAATTGGCTCGATGTAGAAGAAGGCCGCACGACGGCGCTCTCGCCGTATCTTCCGGAGCGTTGGCGAGGTGCCAGACTCGATCCGGGGCGGAAAGGCATGTTCGCATTGTGCGGCGTCGGCCTGCTCGTCGTCCTCGTGGCCGGCTTCGGGTTTCTTCGTGATTCTCCGGAAGTCGTTCCAGTGCCGCCGCTTCCGGCGGTGACACCCGAGTCCGGGGCTGCTGCGACACCGTCGAAGTCCGGTCACCCCAGCGAAGGATCGGAGCCGGTTCCTGCAGTAGACGTCGTAGTCAGTGTCGTCGGACTGGTGTCGTCTTCGGGTCTGATCCATCTGCCTCCCGGTTCGCGGGTGGCAGACGCATTGGCTGCGGCGGGAGGTCCGCTCGACGGAGCGGACGTCTTGGCACTGAACCTGGCAGCGAAGGTCACCGACGGCGATCAAATCGTAGTCGGGGCCATCCCGCCGGATCCGCGGCCTCTGGTGAGCGCAACGGTGTCGGCGGCTTCGGGAACCTCAGGCGCCCAAGCAAGTTCGAGTACGACGGAGAAGTCGGAATCGACCGGAGCACCGGTTGCCGGCAGCTCCAACACCGGCACGGTGAATCTGAACACCGCAACGGTAACCGAGCTGGATGCCCTCTCGGGAGTAGGCCCGGTAACCGCCGCGAACATCGTCTCGTGGCGTGAGGTGAACGGGCCGTTCACCGATGTCACTCAACTCGGCGAGGTCGACGGTATCGGACCCGTTCGTCTCGAGAAGCTCCGGAGCCAGGTGTTCGTGTGACCGAACCGGAGATCCGTCCCTACGATTTTCGGCTGGTCCCGTCGACTCTGCTGTGTTGGGCTGCGATGGTGTTCGGCGTGTTGGCCGGATCCGCAGCGGTGACAATTCTCGCCGCTGCGCTCGGTGTTGCCGCTGCTGTGATCGGTGTTGCCGGTGCTGCAGTGGCTTCGGAACAGTCCGTCTCGGTTCGGCGCGTGGTGCCAGGCGTGGTGGCGATGCTCGTTCTGGGAGCGTGCTTCGCCGCAGCGGCCGCAATACACGTCGGAGTATTCGAGACAAGCCCTGTCGGCCGAGCCGCAGAACGGCAGGCCTGGATCAGCGCAGCCGTGACCGTGCGTGAAGATCCGCGATCGTCACGCTCCGCTGGGCCCGAGACCGTGACGGTCCGAGCCGAGCTGACGCAAATGGATATTGCGGGCACACCACACCGCGTCGGTGGACGTGTACTGGTCATCGCACCTACCGACGGTTGGGACGACCTGGTACCAGGCCAAGAGGTGACGCTCCGCGGGCAGCTGTCCGTACCGGACCGCGCAGACCTCACCGTGGCCGTGGTGCGAGTCGACGGCCCGCCGACCTCGGTCTCGAAACCCGGACTTCTCGCCGCGGCCGCTCGGCATGTCCGATCGAATCTCGCCCTCGTCGCTTCGACGTCGTTGCCGCCGGACCGGGGCGGTCTCTTGCCGGGACTGGTGGTCGGCGACGTGTCCGCGTTACCGGAAGAGACAGCGAACAATTTCCGGGCTGCTGGTCTGACTCATCTGACGGCGGTCTCCGGTGCGAACTTCTCGATCCTGCTCGGTGCTGTCCTTCTGCTCGCCCGAGGAATCGGAACTGGCCCGCGCACAACGGCATCGGTGTGCGCTCTGATTTTGCTGATCTTCGTGGTGATCGCGCGTCCGTCTCCGAGTGTGCTGCGGGCGGCAGTGATGGGAAGCATCGGACTGCTGGCACTTGTCACCGGACGCAGGCGCCAAGCGGTACCAGCTCTGTGTACCGCGGTACTCGGACTGATCGCCTGGTGGCCGGAACTTGCCGTGGACTTCGGGTTCGCGCTGTCGGTGTCGGCGACGGCAGGTTTGGTCGTCTTGGCTCCGGTGTGGGTGGACTGGCTACGCAGACATGGATGGGGGAGAGCGAGCGCCGAGATCGTGGCGGTGGCAGCCGCCGCCCACGCGGTGACGGCACCAGTGGTGGCAGGGATGTCGGGCACGTTCTCAGCGGTCGGTGTGGTGGCGAACGTAGCCGTGGCTCCACTCGTGGCGCCCATCACAGTGATCGGTGCGATCGTGGCCGTCGTAGCGACCTTCGCCACCGGTGCCGCATCGCTGATAGTTCTGGTGGCATCCGCCCCACTGTGGTGGTTGATCTCCGTCGCACAGTGGGCCGCGTCGGTACCCGGGGCCGGGTTCGAGATCACCAGCGGCGTTCCCGGTGCCGCAGCGGTGGTCGGTGCGCTCGTCGTCCTCGTACTCGCACTGCGCTTACAACTCGCCCGCTGGATCCTCGGCGGTCTCTGCGTAGTCCTCGTGTTGTTCTGGCTCACGGGACTTCGGGCGTGAGAGCTGCATGGAGTTCGGAAAAGGTCGGACCGGCATGGCACGATCGCACATGTGAATGCGAATACCCCACCTGCAGCCCTCCATCTCGTCCTCGGCGACGAGGAGTTGCTGATGGACCGCGCAGTAGCGTCGATCGTCGGGCAGATCAGATCGACTCAACAACCCGGTGAAGATCTCCCGGTGACGAAGCTTCGTGCCGGTGACGCCAGCGCCCCGGAATTGGCCGAGCTGCTGAGCCCCTCGCTCTTCGCCGAGGATCGGGTAGTAGTGCTCGAGGCCGCGGCCGAAGCAGGTAAGGACGCAATGGCCATCGTTGTCGATGCGGCGGCAGACCCGCCGGCCGGCGCAGTGCTGATCGTCATGCACTCTGGCGGTGGGCGCGCAAAGGCTCTGGTCGGATCGCTGCAGAAGAGTGGGGCCGTGACCCACGAGTGCGTGAAGCTGACCAAGGCATCCGAGCGAGTGGACTTCGTCAAACGCGAGTTCACCGCCGCACAGGTCCGGGTCAGCGGTGACGTAGTCGACGCAATAGTCGAGTCGGTCGGTTCCGAACTCCGCGAACTAGCCGCTGCATGTTCGCAGTTGATTGCCGACACCGGTGGCAAGGTCGATGTCGCCGCTGTACGTCGGTATTACTCCGGCAAAGCAGAAGTGTCCGGCTTCGACGTCGCGGACAAGGCAGTAGCGGGGGACCGTCCCGGCGCGTTGGAGGCCTTGCGCTGGGCGCAGCACCGGGGTGTGCCGCACGTGCTTCTGGCCGATGCGTTGGCAGATGCGGTACGCACCATTGCGCTGGTGGGGTCGGCAGGACGCGGAGATCCCTTCCGGATGGCGGGAGAGCTGGGCATGCCGCCCTGGAAGATCAAGAAGGCACAGGGGCAGGCCCGCACGTGGAACGGTCGAACGATCGCAGAAGCCTTGCAGATCGTGGCTCAGCTGAATGCAGACGTGAAGGGGCAAGCCGCCGATTTCGACTACGCCGTCGAGCGTGCAGTGTCAGTGGTGGCGGAACTGAGCAGCAGGTAGGGCACGCAAAAGAACCCGCTCGGCAATCCGAGCGGGTTCTTTTGTTACGTGAAGATCAGAGCTTGTTGACCGCGAGAGCCAGTGCCGACTTCTTGTTGGCCGCCTGGTTCTTGTGGATGACGCCCTTGCTTGCTGCCTTGTCGAGCTGGCGAGCTGCAGTGAGGAGCAATGCCGAGGCCTTGTCCTTGTCGCCGGTCGAAGTGGCATCACGGAAGGAACGGATGACCGTCCGCAGCGAAGACTTCACCGACTGGTTGCGCAGTCGCTGACGCTCGTTGGTGAGAATCCGCTTCTTCTGGGACTTGATGTTTGCCACGCGTAAATCCTTCTGTCTTCGTCGGTATTCCGGTCAGGGCGATCCATGCTGAAATGCCCGAAGTATGCTGCCGAGCTGTTGGGCCCAGCGCCGAAGGTCGAGAATACCAGCACTGGCAGACATAACCTAAATCGGCGACGTTCTCGGCATGGATGCCGAGGGCGGAGGCTGAAAAACTCTCTCTGTGGAGTGCTGATCGGAAGTCGCTGCCGGTGGCAGGTCCACTACCTGAATGTGTGGTGGAGATCACATGATTGACGTATCCTACTGCTCGACAGAATTTGGTCGGGAATACCTTCTCATCAAGGTGGGGACATGTCGACAGCACAGGAGTATGCGGAACCGGAAGTAATCTCCGACACGAAAAAGTATGTCGCGGAGGCGATCGGCACCTTCGTGCTCGTGTTCACCGCCGTCGGTACGGCAGTGTTCGCGGGGGATAAAGTCGGAAACCTCGGCGTTGCACTCGCTTTCGGTCTGACACTGCTGTTTCTCGTCTACGCGATCGGCCCGATCTCCGGTTGCCACGTCAATCCCGCCGTCACCATGGGGCAGTTGTTACTGGGGCGGTTGTCGATCGCCAAAGCGGGGCTCTACGTCCTCTCTCAAGTAATAGGCGGACTCATCGCAGGCGCGACGCTGTTCGCGGTCGCGAACAGTCTCCCGTCGTACGACCGAAAAGTGGACGGACTCGGCGCAAACGGTTGGGGCGCGCACAGCCCCTCTGCAATCAAGGGCCCGCTCGGGGGTGTGCTGGAGAACGGTTACGGCATCGGCGCCGCGATCGTCATCGAGGTGCTGCTGACCGCGCTGCTCGTTTTCGTGGTGTTGGCGTCGACCGATCAGATCTCCGACGTTCCACTGGCGGGGGTATCGATCGGATTCACACTCACCGTCATCCACCTGGTTGCCATCCCGATCGACAACACGTCGGTGAATCCCGCTCGAAGCCTCGCCGTCGCGGTGTGGCAACCCGGTGCGCTTTCTCAGGTCTGGCTCTTTGTCGTGTTTCCGCTGCTAGGCGGAGCGTTGGGTGCCCTCATCTATCGCGGCGTGTTCGGCCGATACAACCGTCTCGACTCCTGAATCAGGTCCAGCTGAAGTCTGTGCGCAAACGTGACGCCACGATGTCGAACTTCGACTTGTTCAGTACCGCACCTTCGCGTCGAATCCCTGATTCGGGGACGTCGAGGACCCGATCGAGTCGAATCCAACTAGGCCGTCCCTCGCTGTCCCAGGAGCCCGAACCGATGGCGACCCAGTCTCGTTCACCATCGCGCTTGCTCTGACTCGACAGCATCAATCCGAGCAGGACGTCGCCATCGCGTCCGACCACGAGGACGGGCCTGTCCTTGCCCTGATTCACGTCTTCTTCGTAGGTGACCCAGGTCCACACGATTTCACCGGGATCGGCTTTCCCATCGAGATCGGGGGAGTATTCGACCCGTCGTGCGCGATGTGCGGTCGGGACCGTGTGCGACGCAACCGGACGCCCTGGATCGACGGTCGGACCGGAGGAGGTTTTACTCGACAGGGCATCGATGCCCTTCTGGAGGGCGCCCGAACTCTGAAGTTGACGGAACAGTCTCGGGCCCTCGCGCCGCGCGATCCTGCTCAATTCCTTACCGAACTTGCTCCAGTTCCCAGCCATGCGACAACAGTCTAGTCATTCCGCGCGAACGGCCAGCCGGGGAAGTCTTCGAGCGCGAGACGTGGGAAGATGGGGTCTGTCCGTTCGCTCCTCTCCCCGGCCAAAGGATCGTAAGTGCCCAGCTTCGCCGACACGACGTTCACCGATCCGTCCAGGATCAGGAACTTCTGCATCATCGCCCACATCGACCATGGCAAGTCGACGCTGGCAGATCGGATGTTGCAGCTCACGGGCGTCGTCGATGACCGATCGATGCGGGCTCAATACCTCGATCGTATGGACATCGAGCGTGAACGCGGCATCACGATCAAGGCGCAGAACGTTCGCCTTCCGTGGTTGGTCGACGGCGAGGAGTTCGTACTCCACCTCATCGACACACCCGGCCACGTCGACTTCACCTACGAGGTCTCTCGTGCGCTCGAGGCCTGTGAGGGGGCAGTGTTGCTGGTCGACGCCGCGCAGGGGATCGAAGCTCAGACGCTCGCGAACCTGTATCTTGCGCTCGAAAAAGAGCTGACGATCATTCCGGTCCTGAACAAGATCGATCTTCCCGCAGCGGACCCCGACCGCTATGCCGCCGAGATCGCGCACATCATCGGTTGCGAAGCGGAAGACGTACTTCGCGTGTCTGGCAAGACGGGTGTCGGCGTCGAGGAATTGCTGAACGAGGTCGTCAAGCTTGTTCCCGCGCCAGTCGGGAATCCGGACGGGCCGGCGCGGGCAATGATTTTCGACTCCGTGTACGACACCTATCGTGGCGTCGTCACCTATGTCCGAGTGGTCGACGGGGCTCTCAATCCCCGCGAGAAGGTCACGATGATGTCGACCGGCTCGACTCACGAACTTCTCGAAGTCGGGATCGTCTCACCCGACCCGAAAGCGACCAAGGGTCTCGGCGTCGGCGAGGTCGGGTACCTGATCACCGGCGTCAAAGACGTTCGACAGTCGAAGGTCGGCGATACCGTCACCACGGCGCGCAAGGGCGCGACGGAACCCCTCACCGGTTATCGCGAACCCCGCCCGATGGTGTACTCCGGCCTGTACCCACTCGACGGTTCCGACTACCCGGACCTGCGTGACGCACTCGAAAAGTTGCAACTCAACGACGCTGCACTCACCTACGAGCCCGAGACCTCGGTCGCGCTCGGATTCGGTTTCCGCTGCGGCTTCCTCGGGTTGCTGCACATGGAGATCACCCGTGAGCGCCTAGAACGCGAATTCAACCTCGATTTGATTTCCACCTCCCCGAACGTGGTGTATCGCGTCGAGATGGAAGACAACGCCGAACATGTGGTGGTGAATCCGTCGTACTGGCCTGAGGGCAAGGTGCGCGACGTCTTCGAGCCGATGGTGAAGTGCACCATCATCACCCCGAGCGAGTTCATCGGTTCGATCATGGAGCTCTGCCAGGGCAGGCGCGGCGAGCTGGGAGGTATGGACTATCTGTCGGAGACGCGTGTCGAACTGCGCTACACGATTCCCATGGCCGAAATCATCTTCGACTTCTTCGACATCTTGAAGTCGCGTACCCGTGGCTACGCGAGCCTCGACTACGAGGAGATCGGCGAGCAGAGCGCAGCTCTGGTCAAGGTGGACATCCTCCTTCAGGGCGAGGCAGTCGACGCCTTCTCGGCGATCGTGCACAAGGATGCCGCGGCCGCGTACGGAAACAAGATGACCACCAAGCTCAAAGAGTTGATTCCGCGCCAGCAGTTCGAGGTGCCCATTCAGGCTGCTATCGGGTCCCGGATTATCGCTCGCGAGAACATCCGCGCGATCCGTAAGGACGTGCTCGCTAAATGCTACGGCGGTGACATCAGCCGTAAGCGCAAACTCCTCGAGAAGCAGAAAGAGGGCAAGAAGCGGATGAAAACCATCGGTCGGGTCGAGGTTCCGCAAGAAGCCTTCGTTGCCGCATTGTCTTCGGAGTCGTCGACGGACAAGCCGAAGAAGTGATTCGCTCCACGGTCATCCTCGACGGGCTTCGTGTCCCGGTGATCAGTGCGCCGATGGCCGGTGGGCCCTCGACCGTGGAACTCGCGTCAGCGGTGTCGAACGCGGGTGGACTGGGAATGCTGGGCGGTGCCCTACTCGACGTCGATAAGCTTGCCGCGCAGGTAGATTCGATGCGAGGCATCGTTTTCGGCGTCAACTTGTTCATCCCGGACGACCCGACAGGCGCCGATGTCGCTGCGTATGCGCGGCATCTCGAGTCATGGTTTGCGCGGTACGACGTCGAACCGGGGGAGTTGCCGCGCCGCGACGACTACTACGCCGACAAATTCAGCTGGCTCGTCGAGCACCCGGTTCCCCTCGTGACTAGCACGTTCGGCACGTTCAGTGCTGCGGAGGTCGCTGCGCTGCACGAAGTAGGCACTGAGGTCTGGTGCACCGTGACGAGCGGGTCGGAGGCGCAGGAGGCGCAAGCCAACGGGGTGGACGCACTCGTGGTGCAAGGCCCCGAAAGCGGCGGCCATCGAGGAAGTTTCGATGGTTCGGCCCCGAATGTTCCGTTGACCGGCGTACTCGAGGCCGTGCGGGCGGCGTCGATTCTTCCACGTATTGCTGCGGGCGGATTGATGGACGGACACGACATCGCACCGCTGGTGTCGTCAGGATTGGCGCACGCCGCGCAGCTGGGCACGGCCTTTCTCGATACCCCGGAGGCCGGTACCAGGGCGGTCCACCGAGAGCAGCTGAGGAAGGCGTCCGGCACCGCGGTGACCCGCGCGTTTTCCGGCCGTCCAGCACGTGGGCTCGTAAACGAGTTCATCTCGGAGAACTCCGACGTGGCACCGCTGGCCTACCCGGACGTGCACTACCTCACAGGCCCCATGCGGGCCAAGGCTGCCGCTGCGGGTGATCCGTCGGGGCTGTCGATGTGGGCAGGCACGGGCCACCTCAGAGCCAGGGCGGTCCCCGCTGCCGAGCTGCTGGCCGAATGGGCGCAGCAGCTACGGCGTTGATGGTCCGGCGTCGAGTGGCCGGTATTGAGGGAACTCAGTGGGCGTGCGCGGGCTTGAAGTGTCCGCTGGCCTGAGCTTCCTCCGCTCGAATGACGTGGACAACGGCATTGATGAGCGCTAGGTGAGTGAATGCTTGCGGGAAGTTGCCGAGGTGCCGACCGGTCTTCGCATCGAGTTCTTCGGCGTAGAGCTTCAACGGACTCGCGTATCCCAGCAAACGTTGGCACAGATGCTTGGCACGTTGTAGGTGGCCGATCTCCACGAGCGCCGACACCAGCCAGAAAGAACAAATGGTGAAGGTTCCTTCTTCGCCCGCCAGACCGTCATCGGTCGTGTCGACGCGATACCTGAGCACCAACCCGTCCTCGGTGAGTTCGTCGGCGATGGCCAACACTGTCGCCTTGATGCGTTCGTCGTCGGGTGGGAGGAATCTGAGCAACGGCGCCAGCAGCAATGACGCGTCCAGAGAAGCGTGTCCGTACCGCTGAGTCAGCACCCCGCGAGAGTCGACGCCATGCTCGAGGATATCGGCTTTGATCTCGTCGGCAATATCGTTCCATTGGTCGGCATAACCGCTCTCGCCGTGAATTTCGGCAAGCTTCGAGCCGCGGTCGAGCGCTACCCAGCACATCATTTTGGACGAGGTGAAATGTTGCGGTTCGCCTCGCACCTCCCAGATTCCGCGGTCGGGCTTGCGCCAGTTCGCGATCGCTTCTTCGACCTGTCGCTTGAGTAGCGGCCACAAGAACTCCGGTACATGTTCGCGTGACTTCACATGGAGGTACACCGAGTCGAGCATCGTCCCCCAGATATCGTGCTGCTCCTGGTTGTACGCGCCGTTTCCGATGCGGACCGGTTGTGCGCCGTCGTAACCGGACAGGTGGAGCAGCTCGCTCTCTTCGAGAGTCTTCTCACCGCCGACGCCGTACATCACCTGGAGTGGGTTGGCATCGCCGTTCTCGGCCCTGGACACATCGGCCATGAACGAGAAGAAATCGTTGGCTTCGCGGTCGAGACCGAGCGTGTAGAGGCCCCACAGAGCGAAGGTCGAGTCGCGTACCCAGGTGTACCGGTAGTCCCAATTACGTTCTCCACCGGGTGTTTCCGGCAAAGATGTCGTCGACGCGGCCAACAGGGCGCCGGTGGGTGCGTAGGTGAGACCCTTGAGAGTGAGCGCACTGCGCTGCAGGTAGGCGCGCCACGGATGGTCGGGGAACCGTCCGATGGTGATCCACTGACGCCAACATTCGGCGGTACGCCACATCTTCTCGGAGGCTTCTTCGAATGTTGCAGGTGCGGCGAGATCGGACCATGAGAGCGCCACGAATATGTTGTCACCCTCGGCCATGCGGGTACGAGCGCGAGCTTCTCGGCCCTCGATGCCGATACGAAGGTTGGTTGTCAGGGTCAGCGTCGGCTGGTCTCCGTCAGTACTGGCCTCGCATGTAGCTGTTGCTTGCTCGTAGACCTTGCCGGTGTACTCCCACTGCGCGGGAGCACGGTGGTAGTCGAATGCAGGCTCGCAACTCATCTCCAATTCGACGGTGCCGCTGACACATTTGACCGTGCGGAGAAGGATGTGCTCGGCATCCCAATCGGTCGGTGCCCGCTTGTGTGACCGGGAACGCTGATCGGTGTTGTGCCACGGACCCATCACCAACGCATCGCGGACGACGAGCCATCCGGTCTCGGTCTGCCACGTCGTCTCGACGATCAAGCCGCCGGGCAGATAGCGTCGGGCAGCTGGAACCGACTGGCCGTACGGGCCGACCCGAAAGTGGCCGGCGCTACGGTCCAGTACCGCACCGAACACGCTCGGGGAATCGGGGCGTGGGATACACATCCACTCCACCGAACCGTTCCTGGCCATGAGGCATGTCGTCTCGCAATCGGACAGAAACGCATAATCGTCGATCGGAGGGAATGCGCTTCGATAGGAGGTGAGGCTGGAAACTGGGGCCTCCGTACTGGACAGAGCACCTTGTGAGTGGTGCCCGTCGGCGTCGGGTACCCCCGCTGCCAGGACAGTGCCGTCGGTTACGGGAACTACTGTCGACTCGTTCTCGAATGCCGTCATGATCCAATCATCATCGGTGTGGGTGCCCGTCGTCCACCGCCGGGCTTTCTCGGCGTGGCGGACCGATAGAGTGAGGGGCGTGGATGCGATAGCGACCTGGTGGGACGGGATCGAACTGTGGATCATCGCTCTCCCGTTCATTCCACAGTCGCTCGTAGTGCTGCTGGTGGTCGTACCCGTTGCATTCGGGCTCGCGGTCCTGTTCGACCGAGTTCTTGCAGCATTGCTGCGAGTGCTGGGTCGAGATGCTCACTCTCAGGCCGAGCTGGAAGCCCCATTTCAAGAAACGTCGAAAACGGAAGGCCACTGATGCCACGGTCGAGGGTCTCGCTAGCACTGTTCGCTTTACTCGTTCTCGTCGTGATCGCCTGGTTTCTGACCAGGTAGTCGACGTATATACGCCGGGGCCGATCGAGGAATTAGAGTCCACCAGGATCCTCTGCTAGATTTCTGTCCGTGTCTGCCGCTGCCGAGTACCGAGTCCGCCATGAGTTGGCGTTGATTGCGGTCGGCATGCTCGCAGTTGCCGATATCGACTGTTGTCCATAGACCTCCTGGCGCTCGGGCCCTGTGACGGTCAGGCGTCATAGCCTGCTTGCTCGCTGCGACCTGTCGTTGGCTGCGCTGCTTGTTCGACGTGGATGCCGGACATCTCTCCAGGCGACCGGCCGCCTCTCTACTTTCGCTGCGCTGGTCTCTCGTTCCGCGCATGCGTGCCCGCACACCGTCCTCTCGTACAGCCGCGAATCGGCTTCGAACGGACTGAACAGATGAAAGGCTCCTTTTCGATGAGACACAGCTCTCGCTACCTGCTCACCACCTTCGTTGCGGTGGGAACTCTCGTTCTTTCCGCCTGCGGAGGTGGATCCAGCGACGTCGTCGGTGACTCGGGCGGATCCTCGGGCGGCACCGCCCTGACCCTCGTCGGTTACGCAGTGCCAAAGAACGGCTGGGATGCGATTGGGCTTGCATTCGCGGGAAGCGAAGCGGGCGAGGACAGTTCGATCAATGCCGACTACGGCGCCTCGGGCAACCAATCACGCAAAGTGGTCGACGGTGCCCCGGCAGACATCGTGAATTTCTCCGTCGAGCCGGATGTGACACGGTTGGTCAAGGCGGGCAAGGTCGACGAGGATTGGAACCAGAACGCTTACGGCGGTGTGCCTTTCGGTTCGGTCGTCACCTTGGTCGTCCGTGAGGGGAACCCGAAGAATATTCGAACGTGGGACGACCTGCTCGCCCCTGATGTCCAGGTCATCAGCCCGAGCCCGCTCAGTTCCGGTTCGGCCAAGTGGAATCTGCTCGCGCCGTATGCGGCAAAGAGCAACGGCGGTCAGGATCGGCAGGCGGGTCTCGACTATGTTCGCAAGCTCGTCTCGGGACACTTTCCGGTGCAACCGGAGTCGGGTCGCGCGGCGACCGAGGCGTTCCTGCAGGGGCAGGGCGACGTGCTGATCAGCTACGAGAACGAGGCACTCCTCATCGAAGAGCAGGGCGAGAAGGTCGAGCACATCGATGTGGCCGATACTTTCCGAATCGACAATCCCGTAGCTGTGGTGAACACCAGCGGCCAGCTCGAATTGGCCAATGCGCTCAACGACTACATCTATACCGACGAGGGACAGAAGATCTGGGCGGAGGCCGGATTCCGCCCCGCCAACCCGGACGTTGCAGCCGAGTACTCCGACAAGTTCTTCACTCCGGAGAAGCTGCGGACTATCGGCGATCTCGGTGGTTGGAGTCAGGTCGACGCCGATTTGTTCGGTGACAGCGGTGCGATCACGACCATCTACAGCGAAAACACCAAGTAGCAACCATGTCGACCACTATTGAGGCCGAGTCACGGTCATGGCGCGCAACTTCGCGTAAGGGGCGCAAGTTCCGCGGTCCCGGCTCCGTCGGCCCACTCGGCCTCGGAGTGGCCGTGCTGTGGTTGAGCATCATCGTATTGCTGCCGCTTGCAGCGTTGTTGGTCAAATCGTTCGACAACGGGCTGGCCGGCTTTTGGGATGCGGTAACCCAGCCGCGTGCGATTGCGACATTCAGGGTGACGCTGGAAGTATCGGCGGCCACCGCGATCATCAACCTCTTCCTCGGCACACTGATCGCGTGGGTGCTCGTTCGAGACGAGTTCCCGGGCAAACGATTCGTCAATGCGGTGATCGACCTGCCGTTCGCACTGCCGACGATCGTGGCGAGCCTGGTGCTGCTCTCGCTCTACGGCCCGACCAGTCCCATCGGCCTGGTCTTCAATGCCACGAGGCCCGCTGTCGTCGTCGCGTTGCTGTTCGTAACCTTGCCGTTCGTAGTGAGAGCGGTACAACCCGTACTCATCGAGATCGACAAAGAGGTGGAAGAAGCCGCGGCATCGCTGGGGGCAGGGAACTGGACCATCTTCCGGCGCATCGTGCTTCCGGTGCTGATGCCCGCAGTTCTGAGTGGTGCCGGATTGGCATTCGCCAGGGCCATCGGCGAATTCGGATCGGTTGTACTCATCGGCGGCAACATCCCAGGGCAAACGCAGATCGCATCCCAGTACATCCGTGAACTGATCGAGTACGACCATCAGGTCGACGCAGCGGCGATCTCGGTCGTCTTGCTTGCGTTGGCGTTCGTCGTGCTGTTCGTTCTTCGCATCGTAGGAAGTCGACTCGCTCGAAGAGAGGAACAGATCCGATGAAGCTGGGGATCCCGGTCAAGCTCTCTCTGCGGGTCGTTGCGTTGTTCTATCTCGCTGCACTGGTGTTGTTTCCGCTCGGCGCCATCCTCTATCGGACATTCGAAAATGGGATCGCCGAGTTCTGGGGACTGATAACAACGCCGGCAGCCCAGTCGGCACTGCAACTTTCGCTGCTGATCGTCGCGATCGTCGTACCGATCAACGTCGTGTTCGGAGTCATCACTGCTCTTGCACTCGTGCGTGGACGATTCCGGGGAAGGGGCGTCCTCGAGGCCATCGTGGACCTTCCATTTGCGGTGTCGCCCATCGTCACCGGCGTCGCGCTCATCCTGCTGTGGGGCGCAAACGGTTGGTTCGGTGGCATCGAGAGTCTCGGCTTCAAGATTATCTTCGCTCTGCCAGGAATGGTGATAGCGACGATTTTCGTGACGCTGCCCTTCGTGGTGCGCGAAGTGGAGCCGGTGCTCTACGAAATCGGTGAAGAGCAGGAAGAAGCTGCATCGACGTTGGGGGCTTCTTCGATGCAGACCTTCTGGAGGATCACACTTCCTGCTATTCGCTGGGGCCTGACGTACGGAATCGTCCTGACCGTTGCGCGTTCGCTCGGAGAGTTCGGCGCCGTGATCATGGTGTCGACCAACTTGCCTGGCGTCTCGCAGACATTGACGCTGTTGGTGAATTCACGATACGAGGACTTCAACCAAGCGGGTGCATACGCTGCATCCACCTTGCTCATGGCAATTGCCGTCATCGTATTGCTGTTGATGACTGCCCTCGACAAAAAGAGGACGAAGTAATGACCGGATCGAAGAACAACGAGATCGAGATCTCCGTTGTCGGCGCCAACAAGAAATACGGCGACTTCGCCGCACTCGACAACGTCAGCATCGACATCCCGAAGGGTTCGCTGACGGCGTTGCTCGGCCCCAGCGGCTCTGGTAAGTCGACCTTGCTGAGGTCGATTGCAGGCCTCGAGCAACTCGACTCCGGTCAGGTGGTCCTGGCCGGCCAGGATGTGACGTGGGTGAGCCCCCAGCGTCGTGAGATCGGATTCGTTTTCCAGCACTATGCAGCCTTCAAGCACCTCAGCGTTCGGGACAACGTCGCATTCGGACTGAAGATCAGGAAGCGGCCGAAACCGGAAATCAAGCGGAAGGTGGACGAACTCCTCGAGATCGTCGGCCTCGCCGGCTTCCAAAGCAGATTTCCGGCGCAGCTTTCGGGCGGCCAACGGCAGCGTATGGCACTGGCACGCGCGCTCGCGGTCGACCCGCAAGTGCTGCTGCTCGACGAGCCGTTCGGCGCCCTCGACGCGAAGGTCCGTGAGGACCTTCGGACCTGGCTGCGTCGATTGCACGACGAGGTGCATGTCACGACGGTATTGGTGACACACGATCAAGAAGAGGCACTCGACGTCGCCGACCGGATCGCGGTGCTCAACAAGGGACGGATCGAGCAGGTCGGTACCCCCGAGGACCTCTACGATCGTCCCGAGAACGACTTCGTGATGTCCTTCCTCGGGCAGGTCGCAAAGCTCAACGGACTACTGGTCCGACCGCACGACATTCGCGTCGGTCGGGATCCGAGCATGTCGCTGGCGCAGGAAAACGGGACAGCAGAATCTGCGGGCGTGACTCGCGCCATCGTCGAACGCGTCGTACGTCTCGGGTTCGAGGTGAAGGTCGAACTGAAGAATGCTGCAACCGGAGAACCCTTCACTGCGCAGATCACTCGCGGCGACAGTGAAGCGCTCCAACTCAACGCCGGAGAGACGGTGTACGTACGCGCCACACGGATCCCGAAGATCCTCAATTCCAAGGGCACAATGGCGCCGGCCGGAAGATCTATGAATTGAGGTGATCGTTGTCTGCAGTCACGATCTGGTCGACTCGCGCCGGCCACGCCTCGATTTCAGGCATGGCGAGTACGTCCCCTACCGCCTGACGGCTTCCTCCGAGATAGACGCAGGGGAAATCGAAGTGGGCGACCACGCACCATGAGTGGTCGGCGGGCCACCAGATGTGCGGTGCAAGTGCGCGGAAGGGCTGTGTGGCGCGTGCGCCGTGTCCTCTGAGCAGAAAGTAATCGAAGCCGCCGATCGTGACTGTCGGTGCAGTCATGCGTATGTCGTCGAGGGAGGTGTTGCCTTCCCAGAATGCGAACCAGCAGTCGTCGGGCGTGCTGGTGTGCTCGGCAAGCACCTGTACCACTCCCTCGAGTTGTTCGTGCCAGTCGAAGACTTGTGTAGCTGGGGTAGGGGGATCCGAGCGAAGGAACCCAGGTCCTCTTTTCGCTGTGAGCGCGTGGAGTTCCATCTCGGCGTGGGCGATCGTGCCGGTGTGACGTGCAATGTCGGACCAACGCACCAGGCGGCTGCCGCCGTCGGGAGTCGACAGACATACCGGGTACAAAATTCGGGCGTAAGCGTCGAAGCCCGCGGGGACGAGGGATCCCACTGTCGTAGTGGGGGCGAACGTTACGCTGTCGGCAACCCAACGCCCCTCGGAGATATCCTGTTGAAGATCCTCGTCCGACCACTCATCGTCCATCTCGACAGTCTCGCAGGAGTGTCGGAAGACAGGTCAGGACCCTCAGCGAAGAACCGGTCGGGCAGTCTGCGACAGAGCGCAATCGTAACGATGGGACACCACCTCGGCCACCGACGAATGCGCACCGATGACGTCCGCTCGGACGACCTCGAAACCTGATGCGTCCACAACTGCGGATACCCGGTCGGTCAGCAACCCCGGTGCGAGGAACCACTGCGCGAGCACAATCTTTCTCGCACCGGCGCTGTGCAGGAGCTGGAGAGCCTCGGCAGGACCCGAATTCGGCACGGTCGCAAAGCATGTCACGGCCTCGCGCCAACGAGTTCCCGTGAGAACGTCTCGAGCAATGGCACGAGTGCGTTCGTTGGCGGCACCGTCCGAGGATCCGACAGCGGCAAGAAGGACACCGACATCGGGGTCGTCGACGTCGACGCCTGCGTCGAATACGCGTGAGCGAACGGCATCGACCAACCGTTGGTCCTCGCCCAGTACGTCGGCCTGCACCAGCGGCAATCCGGGGTTCCGCTGCCGTGCCGCATCGAGCATCGTCGGCAAGTCCACTCTCGCATGAAACGCGCTCCCGAGCAGCAGCGGAACGACGACTGCCGAGTCGGCGCCCGCAAGCGCGACATCGTCGATCACTCGATCGACGTGTGGCTCCGTGAGGTCCAGAAACGCCACTCTCACATCCACATCCGGGCGCCGAAGTCGGATTCTATCGACAACTGCGTGCACCGTACGAGCCGAGCGCGGATCGCGGCTACCGTGAGCGGTGGCAATCAGCACGCTCACACCGGTGTCGGCGTCCCGAGCTCGACGGCGGACAACGCATCGCCGACCAGACCGGCAGCGAGGGTATTTCCGCCGTTCGGCTCGATCAGCAGAAAGCTTCCGGTGTGACGGTTGACCCGGTAGTCATCCGCCACGATCGGCTCGGCAACACGAACCGAGATTCGACCGATGTCATTGAGCTCCAGCGATTCCGGTGACGGCTCGGACGTCAACTTCTGTTCGTCGAACCGCTCCACCAGCGAGCCGACAATGGCCTGCGTGGTAAGCGTTCCGTGCTTGAGTAGCAGGCGTGCACCGGGCCGCAGAGGCTTCTCGGCGAGCCAGCACACAGTGGCGTCGAATTCGCCGAGGGCCTCCGGCGCATCCTGCGGGGACGCGATGGTGTCACCTCGAGATACATCGACGTCGTCGGCGAGAATCAACGTGACGCTGCGGCCGGCATGGGCCGATCCGAGTTCGCCATCGGCCGTATCGATGCGCTCGACGGTCGTGCGTACCCCCGAGGGCAACACGACGACTTCGTCACCGGGGGACACCGTTCCCGCTGCGACTTGGCCGGCGTAGCCGCGGTAGTCCGGAAATTCGGCTGTGCGCGGACGGATTACATACTGCACGGGGAATCGCAGTCCGACTCGATGAGGTTCCGCGTCCACCGGGACGGACTCGAGATGCTCGATCAGCGTCGGGCCGTCGTAGTACGGGGTCTTGGTCGAGCGCACAGCCACATTGTCACCATGAAGGGCGGACACCGGTATCTCGGTGACATCCTCGGTAGCCCAGCCGAGTGAACTCGTCAGAGAGTTGAATTCTTCCGAGATGTCCGCGAATACCTGCTCCGGATTCTCCACGAGGTCGATCTTGTTGACCGCCAATACCAGCTTTGGTACCCCGAGCAGTGCGAGAACCGCTGCATGCCTACGTGTTTGCGTGATGACGCCCTTGCGTGCATCGACGAGAAGTATGACGAGCTGAGCTGTGGACGCACCGGAGACGGTGTTACGGGTGTACTGAACGTGGCCGGGCGTATCGGCGAGAACGAACGAACGCGCGGGCGTCGCGAAGTACCGGTAGGCAACGTCGATCGTGATGCCCTGTTCGCGCTCGGCACGCAGGCCGTCGACCAGCAGTGACAGGTCCGGCGTGCTCAGTCCACGGTCGACCGATGCCCGAGTGACGGCATCGATCTGGTCGGCAAGAACAGATTTCGTGTCGTAGAGCAGTCGTCCGACCAGAGTGGACTTGCCGTCGTCGACACTGCCCGCGGTGGCAAGCCGTAGAAGCTGTGTACCGGAACGAGAGTTGCTCATCAGAAGTATCCTTCGCGCTTGCGGTCTTCCATGGCAGCCTCGGAAACACGATCGTCTCCGCGAGTGGCACCACGTTCGGTGAGCCGAGATGCCGCGACCTCGGCAAGAATCGCGTCGTTGTCCGCCGCATCGGAGAGAACTGCGCCGGTGGTGGAACCATCGCCCACGGTCCGGTACCGAACCGACAGAGTCTTCAGCTCCTCGGATTCGCTCGGGCCGCCCCACACGCCGGGAGTCATCCACATTCCATCGCGCTGGTACACCGGGCGCTGGTGGGCGTAGTAGATGGACGCCAATTCGACGTCTTCGCGGGCAATGTAACGCCAGATGTCGAGTTCGGTGAAGTTGCTCAACGGGAACACCCGAACCTGCTCACCCGGCGAATGCTTACCGTTGTAGAGGTTCCACAGTTCCGGACGCTGCTTCTTCGGGTCCCACTGGCCGAACGCGTTGCGAAGGGAGAAGATGCGCTCCTTTGCGCGAGCGCGCTCCTCGTCGCGGCGTGCACCACCGAAGATGGCGTCGAAGCGATTCTCCGAGATCGAGTCCAGTAGCGGAACGGTCTGAAGGGGGTTGCGGATGCCGTCGGGACGCTCGGTGAGCCGGCCGTCGGCGATGTAGTCCTCGACGCTGGCGATGTGCAGGCGGAGGTTGTACTTGGCGACTATGTAGTCGCGAAAGTCCAGCACTTCCTGCAGGTTGTGGCCGGTGTCGACGTGCAGCAGCGAGAACGGAAGTGGCGCAGGCCAGAAGGCCTTGATCGCCAAGTGCAGCAAAACGGTGGAGTCCTTGCCGCCGGAGAAGAGAATGACCGGGCGCTCGAACTCGCCTGCTACCTCACGAAAAATGTGGATCGCCTCGGACTCGAGCGCGTCGAGTGTATCGAATCGATCGCTGTCGAGCAGTGTTCGGTGAGTTTCTACAGCTGTCGTGTCCAGTGTCATGATGCGTGCAACCCACATTCGGTTTTGGCCTTACCGGCCCACCGTCCGCTACGCGGATCGGCGCCGGGGGCGGGCTTGACGGTGCAAGGTGCGCACCCGATTGATGGATAGCCTTCGTCGACAAGCGGATTGACGAGTATGGAGTGCTCGTCGATGTAGTTCTGCATGTCCTCGTCCGACCAGGCTGCGATCGGATTGATCTTCACCAGGCCGAAGCCGTCGTCGAAGGAGATGAGTGGCGCATTCGCGCGGGTGGGCGATTCGACTCTACGGATGCCGGTAACCCAGGCGCTGTAGTTTGCAAGCTCCTTCTTCAGGGGAGCGACCTTGCGCATGGCGCAGCATCGATTCGGCTCGCGAGCGAAAAGATCTTTGCCCTCTACTGCATCTTGTTGTGGCACAGTCAGTTCGGCGCGGGCGTTGACGATCTTCACACCGTAGACGGCCTCTACCGCATCGCGAGTGCCGATGGTTTCCGCGAAGTGATAGCCGGTTTCGAGGAACAGGACGTCGATGCCCGGGTGTACCTGGGCTGCAAGGTGTACCAGGACTGCGTCCTGCATGTTCGACGCCACGATGTAGTCGGTTCCGAATTCGCGTTCGGTCCATGCCAGCAATTCGTGTGCGTCGGCTCCGTCGAGTTCGCGAGCACCACGCTCCGCGATCGCCTTCAACTCCTCGACCGAAAGATTCATTCGAGTTCTCATCGCATATCCGCCTCGTCTGCTCGCACGGCCCATTCGGCGAAACGTTCGCCCTCGTTGCGGTTCTTCACGAACTGCCGTACGACGCGATCGATGTAGTCACCCATCTCGACGCTGGTGACCTTGTGTTGGCGTAGCTTTCGGCCGAAAGTAGTGTCGAAGCCGAGGCTGCCGCCCAGGTGAACCTGGAAGCCTTCGACCTGATTGCCTTCACCGTCGTCGACCAGTTGGCCCTTGAATCCGATGTCCGCGACCTGTGAGCGGGCGCAGGAGTTGGGGCAGCCGTTGATGTTGATCGTGATCGGTACGTCGAGCTGGGCGTTGATGTCTGCCAGACGCTCTTCGAGTTCGGGCACGAGAACCTGTGAGCGCTTGCGCGTTTCGGCGAACGACAGCTTGCAGAACTCGATGCCGGAGCAGGCCATCAGGTTCTTGCGCCAGTGCGACGGTCGAGCAGGCAGGCCCAGTGCGTCGAGGTCGGCGATCAGTGGCTCGAGGGTTTCTTCGGCCACGTCGAGGATAATCAGCTTCTGGAAGGGCGTGAAGCGGATTCGATCACTGCCGGCCTTCTCGGCGGCGTCGGCAACCCGAGCGAGAATGGTTCCCGAAACGCGGCCCGCGATCGGCGCGAAACCGACTGCGTTGAGTCCGTTCTGGGTCTTCTGGATACCGACGTGGTCGATGGGCCGCGTCGGCTTCTCTGGTGCCGGGCCGTCGATGAGGGGACGCTTCAAGTATTCGGTCTCGAGGACTTCGCGGAACTTTTCGATTCCCCAATCCTTGATGAGGAACTTGAGTCTGGCCTTTGCGCGCAGACGGCGGTAGCCGTAATCGCGGAAGATCGAGACGACACCTTCCCACACGTCGGGAACCTCGTCGAGCGGAATCCAGGCGCCGACCCGCTGAGCGAGCATCGGGTTGGTGGACAAGCCGCCGCCGACCCAGAGATCAAGTCCGGGACCGTGTTCCGGGTGGTTCACGCCGATGAACGCGACGTCGTTGATCTCGTGGACTACGTCCTGCTGGCCGGAGATCGCAGTCTTGAACTTGCGGGGCAGGTTGGAGTAACGAGGGTCGCCGATGTAGCGGCGCACGATCTCGTCGATAGCGGGGGTGGTATCGAGCACCTCGTCGAGGGATTCGCCGGCCAGGGGAGAGCCGAGAACGACGCGGGGGCAGTCGCCGCAGGCTTCGGTGGTCTTCAGGCCGACAGCCTCGAGTCGCTTCCAGATCTCCGGTACGTTCTCGACCTCGATCCAGTGGAACTGGACGTTCTCGCGGTCGGACAGGTCGGCGGTGTTACGGCCGAATTCTTGCGAGATGCCCGCGATGGTCCGTAACTGCTCGAGGTTCAGAGAGCCTCCGTCGCATCGCACTCGCATCATGAAGTACTTGGCTTCGAGGAGGTCGACGTTCTCCTCACCGGTGAAGGTGGCGTCGTATCCCTCCTCACGCTGGGTGTAGAGGCCCCACCAACGGAAGCGTCCACGCAGGTCGCCCTTGTCGATGCTGTCGAACCCCTGCTTGGAGTAGATGTTCTCGATGCGCGCCCGCACGTTCAGCGGGTTGTCGTCCTTCTTCGCCTGCTCGTTGGCGTTGAGGGGTTCGCGGTATCCGAGGGCCCACTGACCTTCGGCGCGGCGCTTGGTGGGCCGTGCGGTGCGCTCTCTGGGCGCAACATCAGGCGATTTCGCGCCGGTTGTCGCGTCGGTTGTCGACGACATCAAAGGCTCCTGCATCTTTTCTCTGCCGGACGGTGAAAGGGTGGGGGCTGAAACTCACCGCTTGCACACGCGTTCGGTTGGATCGGGGCTTGTGAGAAGAAACGTGCTCAGTTCGAATTCCGAGCGGGGGTGAGCGTGCGCATCGAACGAGACGCAGGGCTCAGCTACACACTCTTACGGCATCGACACGAAGAGCTGCAGACACGCTTGAGATCGACGTGGCGTCGCGCCACCAATCGGATCCCAGAGTCGTTCACGGAGCCTATTGTGCCATGTCATATGGCAAGTGCCGACCGCGGCGACGTATTTACCTCGATTTCGGGGTAAATGGGCTGGCTGAGCGCCTGCATTTCGGGACGCTGTCCGTGTGGTGAGTCGACTGTTCAGGTTCTGGGACACTGGAGAGCGTGAACCTTCCCACCTCGCCTGCAGTCTCACTCGAACTGCCAGATACGGCATTCGACGGCGTCGGTTCGCGGCCGTTCGGGATCTACGTGCACGTGCCCTTCTGTGCGACACGATGCGGCTATTGCGATTTCAACACCTACACCGCCGGGGAGCTCGGAACATCCGCGTCGCCGCAGTCGTGGCTGACCGGATTGCGTCGTGAATTGGATGCCGCCGCCGCGCTCATGAACGATCGCGCAGGATCGGTGCCAACCGCCGACACGGTCTTCGTCGGCGGAGGTACGCCCTCGCTTCTGGGTGGGGACGGCCTCACCGATGTGCTGAACGCCGTCCGTGGCAGCTTCGGGTTGACGACGGGCGCCGAGGTGACGACGGAATCCAATCCGGAATCGACGTCGCCGACATTTTTCGAAAAGCTGCGCGCCGCGGGCTTCACCCGGATTTCGCTCGGCATGCAGTCGGCCGCCCCGCACGTTCTCGCGGTGCTCGATCGAACGCATACGCCCGGACGTGCTGTTGCCGCGGCGAAAGAGGCCAGGGCAGCGGGCTTCGGCCATGTCAACCTCGACCTGATCTACGGGACCCCCGGTGAACGCGCGGAGGATCTCGACGCCTCCCTTGCAGCAGTTCTCGAGGCGGGCGTCGATCACGTGTCGGCCTATGCGTTGATCGTCGAGGACGGAACGGCCATGGCGCGCAAGGTTCGACGCGGCGAGCTACCGGCTCCCGACGATGACGTGCTGGCCAGTCGGTACGAGCGGATCGACTCGGTGTTGTCCGGCGCTGGACTGCACTGGTACGAAGTGTCCAACTGGGCGACCGATGACGCTGCCGAATGCAAACACAATGTCGGCTACTGGGATGGCGGAGATTGGTGGGGAGCCGGTCCTGGCGCGCACAGTCACATCGGTGGAACCAGGTTCTGGAACATCAAGCACCCCGCTCGCTATGCGGACCGGTTGGAAGCGGGTGAGTTCCCCGTCGCAGGTAGTGAACTGCTCACGAGTGAGGACCTTCACCTGGAAGAGCTGATGTTGAAGATCCGTCTACGAACTGGACTGCCGGCCGATGTGCTTGCGTATTCCGAGCGCGCGGCAGCTGACCAGTTGGTGGTCGACGGCCTGATGGTGGTCGAGCACGATCGCTACGTCCTCACCGATCACGGCCGTCTACTGGCCGACGCGGTCGTCCGCACTATCGCCGCGTGAGCGGTCGTTCGATCACCCACAAGACGAGCACTGGAAACTCGAACTCTGGAAACTCACGCACTCAGTGCGTCGTAGTCGAACACGCGGGCATGGAGAACGGTTCTGTTCCGCAGGGCCGCACGTACGGCTCGGTGTAGGCCGTCTTCGAGGTAGACCACCCCGCGGTAGTGGACCGCGTGCGGAAACAGATCGCCGTAGAAGGTCGAATCCTCGGACAGAAGGCGGTCGAGTTCGAGAACCTTCGTGGTGGTGACTATGTCGTCGAGGCGTAGTTGACGAGGTGGAATTTTGGACCAGTCCCGCAGTGACAGGCCGTGCTCGGGGTACGGCTTTCCGTCGCGGACACCTTTGAAGATCACGGTGTGACCCTCGATTCGGTGTAGTTCGTCACAGCTATGTCCGTTGTCGCAGTCGAGTAACCCACTTGTCCACACTAAGGCCTAGCGGTGGGTACTGCTCCACGGCCACTAGACTCGACAGACGGGTCGGCCGGGGGAGTGCGGTCAACCGGCTGTTCGCGCCCCGACCCGGTATTTGTCATGAACAGAGCAGATGTGGAGGTGGATACCGATGTCGGGCACTGATGACCGTCGGTTCGAAATTCTTCGGGCCATAGTTGCTGATTACGTCTCCACCCAGGAGCCTGTCGGGTCGCGCGCATTGGTGGAACGTCACAACCTCGGTGTGTCCAGCGCGACGGTGCGTAACGATATGGCTGCGCTGGAGGCCGAGGGCTACATTGCACAGCCTCACACCAGCTCCGGTCGGGTACCGACGGACAAGGGTTACCGTCAGTTCGTCGACCGCATCGCCGACGTCAAACCACTCTCGTCTGCCGAGCGGCGTGCCATTCTCGAGTTCCTCGAAAACGGCGTAGACCTCGACGATGTTCTTCGCCGCGGGGTTCGACTGCTTGCACAGCTCACCCGCCAGGTGGCCGTGGTTCAGTATCCGACGTTGTCGGTGTCGTCGGTTCGCCACCTCGAAGTAGTTGCGCTCACGCCAGCCCGGTTGCTCCTGGTGCTCATCACGGACTCCGGGCGCGTCGATCAGCGCATCGTCGAACTGGGCGATGTCATCGACGACGAGAACTTGGCGAAACTGCGCAGACTGCTCGGTGGAGCGCTCGAAGGAAAGCGGCTCGCCGCCGCGTCGGCGGCCGTGGCCGAACTCGCCGAGAATGCCCCCGAACCCCTGCGCGACGCGATGATCAGATCTGCCACTGTGTTGGTCGAGTCCCTGGTAGAGCACTCGGAGGAACGTTTGGTGCTCGGCGGTACCGCCAATCTGACAAGAAATGCCGCCGATTTTGCAGGTGACGCTGGATTCCCCGGTTCGTTGCGTGCTGTTCTCGAAGCATTGGAAGAGCAGGTCATCGTGCTCAAGCTGCTCGCTGTGACACAGGACACGCGAACCGTGACGGTGCGAATCGGTGAAGAGACGCAGGTCGAGGAGATGCGCGGAACCTCGGTGATTTCCACTGGGTACGGTTCGGCTGGCATGGTTCTGGGGGGTATGGGAGTGCTGGGCCCCACACGCATGGACTATCCGGGAACAATTGCATCGGTCGCCGCCGTTGCGAGGTATATCGGCGAGGTTCTCGCCGAGCGCTGATCACCGGACAACAGACATTGCTTGCCGCACCGCGAAGGCGGAGGTAAGCGCAGACCGGATCGACAAAAACGAAAGAGACTTACGTGGCACGGGATTATTACGGGACGCTCGGTGTGAGCCAGAAGGCATCGGACCAAGAGATCAAGCGCGCCTACCGCAAACTTGCGCGTGAACTCCACCCCGACGTGAATCCGGACGAGAGCGCGCAAGCCCGATTCAAGGACATCTCGACTGCCTACGAGGTCCTCTCCGATCCAGAGAAGCGACGTGTCGTCGACCTCGGTGGAGATCCGCTTCAGCAAGGTGGCGGCGGTGGAGCCGGCTTCGGTGGCGGCGGTTTCGGTGGCGGACTCGGAGATGTCTTCGAGGCCTTCTTCGGCGGCCAGGGAGGCGGCAGTGGTCGCGGACCCCGTGGTCGCGTTCAGCCGGGTGCCGACTCGCTGCTACGAACGAAACTCACGCTCGACGAGTGCGCGACGGGTGTCACCAAGCACATCACCGTCGACACGGCGATCCTGTGCGACCTGTGTACCGGTGCGGGTACCAACGGCGACTCCAAGCCCGTGACCTGCGAAACCTGCGGTGGCGCAGGCGAAGTTCAGTCCGTTCAGCGTTCATTCCTCGGTCAGGTCATGACCTCACGGCCGTGCCCGACCTGCCGCGGAGCCGGGGAGACCATCCCCGACCCGTGCCGTAAATGTGGTGGCGACGGTCGCGTTCGATCGCGACGAGACATTTCTGTCAAGGTCCCGGTCGGTGTCAGCAACGGCATGAGGATTCGACTCGCTTCGCAGGGTGAAGTCGGCCCGGGTGGCGGACCCGCAGGTGACCTCTACGTGGAAATCGTCGAGCAGCAGCACGATGTGTTCGTCCGCGACGGCGAAGATCTGCATTGCACGATTCGTGTCCCGATGGTCGACGCAGCGCTCGGTACCTCCGTGTCGGTCGACGCGATCATCGACGGACCGACGGACATCGTCGTCGATCAAGGCACTCAGCCCGGAGCAGTCGCGGTACTGCGTGGTCACGGTATGCCGAAGCTCCGATCCGGAATTCGAGGCGACCTGCACGCGCACCTGGAGGTCGTGGTGCCGTCACGTCTGGACCACAAGCAGACTCAGCTCCTCCATGACCTGAAGACCCTGCGAGACCGCGATTCAGCCGAGGTCGTCACCATCGGTTCCCAGCACAGCGGTGGGCTGTTCTCGAGGCTCCGGGAAGCATTCAGCGGTCGCTGACGATGGCGGCCACCGTTTTCTACCTCGATCCCTTGCCCCAAGTCGGTAGCACCGCCGTCCTGGACGGGAAAGAAGGCCACCACGCCGCGACGGTGCGGCGGATTCGAGTAGGAGAGCGAATTCTGCTTTCCGACGGGCACGGCGGCGTCGCGGACACCGTCGTGATCTCCGCCGAGCGTGACCGCCTCGAAATGACCGTCAATGCTCGATCGGACATGCCGCGGCCGACACCATCGGTGGGGCTCGTCCAAGCGCTGCCCAAAGCAGATCGCTCGGAGTTGGCGGTAGAACTGGCGACCGAAGCGGGCGTCGACTCCATCGTGCCGTGGCAATCCTCCCGATGCGTCGCGCGTTGGGAAGGTGCGAAAACAGCCAAGGGTGTCGCTCGGTGGCGCAGTACTGTTGCCGCCGCTGCCAAGCAGTCCCGACGGCCGTTCGTTCCGGACGTCGCCGAACTCCATGACACGGCGGCGGTACTCGCACTCGTGCGTGGGGTCGTCTCCCGCGGGGGAATCGTTGCAGTGCTTCATGAATCGGCAACCGAGCGATTCTCGGAGTTGCCGCTGCGTTCGGTGAGCGAAGTGTTGTTGGTGGTAGGTCCCGAAGGTGGTTTGGACGACAGTGAAGTAGAAAGACTGACTGCCGCCGGAGCGCGAATTGTCGTGTTGGGCCCGACGGTTCTGCGGACCTCGACCGCTGCGGCCGTTGCACTGGGTGCGATCGGTGTCTCGACGGGCCGCTGGGCGCAGCAGCCTCTCGACTTTCGTGAGCCTTAGTGGAACGAACCAAAATCAGCTACGGCGAGCACGAGGAGCAGTACGGCCACCTCTATCTCCCGGAGCGCTCCGCCGCTGAAACCGGCACTCCCGTACCTGTCGTCATGATCGTTCACGGCGGATCCTGGAGTGGCCAGTACAGCTCCAGCCTCGGCACCCGGTACGCCGTCGAATGTGCGCGAGCAGGTGTCGCAGCCTGGAACATCGAGTATCGCCGCGTCGGCGCAGGCGGTCTGTGGCCCGAAGTGAGCAACGACGTCGGCGCAGCGCTCGACGCACTGATCGGCATAGCCGCCGAACTCGATTCGATCTCACTCGATCTCGCAGACATCCGAGTGCTCGGTCATTCTTCCGGGGGACACCTCGCCGCCTGGCTGGCAGGACGGCGCAGCGGCGCGCTGACCCCGTCGCTGATCGTGACGCAGGCAGGTGTTCTGGACTTGGTGACAGGACCGGCGTCGGGAATAGTCAATCCTGCCGTCCTCGCGTTGCTCGACGCCGCCTACGAGGACGCGCCCGAGCTGTATCGGGCGGCGTCGCCGATGCACCGCATTCCTACCGCAATCCCGATGCACTGCATTCATGGATCGCTCGACACGCTGGTACCGGTGTCGCAGAGCGAACTCTATGTGGCAGCGGCACGCGCAGCCGGTGATCACGCCGAACTGACGATCGTTCCTGGTGAGGACCACGTCGCGTTTCTCGAGACCGGGTCGCAGAGCTGGCAGCGCTCGGTGACTGCGGTGCTCGCCGGTACCGGCAGGTAAATGGGAATGCTGTAATTCGCATGGGCGTTAAACTCGAATCAAGCCCCGTCCATTTCATGCTCGTCGACATCGGAAAGCAGGCCATAGCCACCACGTGAGCGAACACAGCGAACTTCCCACCGAACGCATGGTTCGGTCCAGCATGGAGCTTGCGCCCGAGGCCGTTCTCCCGCTCCTAGGACCCGCCGACGAGAACCTGCGGACCCTCGAGCAGCTTCTGAGTGCCGACATCCATGTCCGTGGAAACGTAGTCACTTTGAGTGGCAAGGTGGCCGACGTCGCGCTCGCCGAGCGGGTCATCTCCGAGTTGGCCGCCGTCGCCAAGCGCGCGCAGCCGCTGACCGTCGATGCGGTACGCAGGACAGTGGGCATGCTGACCGAAGGTGTTGCCGAGTCACCCGCCGAAGTGCTGAGCCTGGACATTCTTTCTCGTCGAGGCAAGACCATCCGGCCGAAGACGCTCAATCAGAAGCGCTACGTCGATGCGATCGACACCAACACGATCGTTTTCGGTGTCGGCCCCGCTGGTACCGGCAAGACCTATTTGGCGATGGCCAAGGCGGTCCAGTCGTTGCAGGCCAAGCAGGTCAGCCGGATCATCTTGACGCGGCCCGCGGTGGAAGCAGGCGAGCGTCTCGGCTTTCTGCCCGGCACGTTGCACGACAAGATCGATCCGTACCTACGCCCGCTACACGATGCACTCCACGACATGATGGATGTCGAGGCGATTCCGAAGCTCATGCAGGCAGGTGTCATCGAGGTCGCTCCGCTGGCGTATATGCGCGGTCGGACCCTCAACGACGCGTTCATCATTCTCGACGAGGCGCAGAACACCACCGCCGAGCAGATGAAAATGTTCCTCACCAGGCTGGGATTCGGCTCGAAGATCGTCGTCACCGGCGATATCACTCAGGTCGACCTCCCCGGTGGCGCACGTTCGGGGCTACGGGCTGCGTCGGAGATACTCAACGACGTCGACGACATTCACTTTGCACAGTTGACCAGTAGCGACGTGGTTCGACATCGCCTGGTGTCGGAGATCGTCGATGCTTACGAGCGGTTCGAGTCCACGAACAACCAAGATCTCTCGCTGAGCAATCGGGCACAGCGACGCTCTGGAGGGCCGCGCTCTGCTCGCCGATAGAATCTGCTCGAAAGTCCCTTGTCGAAAGAGTGAGCAGCAATGAGTATCGAGGTGTCCAACGAATCGGGGATGGAAGTCTCCGAAACGGATCTCGTAAGTGTGGCCCGGTTCGCTATCGCCAGTATGGACGTGCATTCGGCGGCCGAACTGTCGATGGTTCTCGTCGATTCGTCCACCATGGCTGACCTGCACATGCGGTGGATGAACTTACCGGGCCCGACGGATGTGATGTCGTTCCCGATGGATGAACTCGAGCCCGGCGGTCGTCCTGATTCTCCCGAGCCGGGACCGTCGATGCTCGGCGATATCGTCCTGTGCCCGTCCTTCGCCGCAGATCAGGCTGCAGCCGCCGGCCATCCTCTCGAACACGAGTTGGCATTGCTGACTGTCCACGGTGTCCTGCATCTACTCGGCTACGACCACGCCGAACCGGATGAAGAAAAGGAAATGTTCGCTCTTCAGAATCGCATTCTGGCGGAGTGGTACGAGGATCTCCGTCGCGCAGAAGAAGCCGAAGTGCAGGCGGCCAGGGACAGTCGACTGCTCGGCAAAACCGGCTTCGTCGGCGGCGACAACCTGTGAGCGATGCGCCTGCGCTGATAGTGGCAGCAGTCGTTCTCGTACCGATCGCAGGTTTGTTCGCAGCCGTGGATTCGGCACTTAACACCGTCTCGCGGGCTCGTGTCGAGGACATGGTCAAAGATGGGCGCCCGGGCGCTATCGGCCTTCTCACCATCGTCGCGGACCGCCCTCGATACGTGAATCTGACGGTCCTTCTTCGCATCCTGTGCGAAATCGTTGCCACAGTTCTACTCGCGGGTGGGCTGATAGGTGTTCTCGACGAAACGATCGCGCTTCTCGTGACTGCCGTCGTGATGGTGTTGGTCAGTTACATTGTCATCGGCGTCGGTCCCAGAACGCTCGGGCGCCAACACGCGTACTCGATTGCACTGTTCGCGGCACTTCCGTTGAGAGGCCTCGGCTGGATTCTCGGTCCGGTGAGCCGCGTGCTGATCTTGATCGGCAACGCGATCACGCCGGGGCGCGGATTCCACAACGGCCCGTTCGCATCCGAGATCGAACTGCGTGAACTGGTCGACATGGCCCGCGAGCGTGGAGTGGTTGCTGACGACGAGCGCCGAATGATTCAGTCCGTCTTCGAACTCGGTGATACCTCGGCTCGCGAGGTGATGGTTCCGCGGCCGGAAATGGTATGGATCGAGTCTGACAAGTCAGCGGGACAGGCGACTTCGCTCGCCGTGCGCAGTGGGCATTCCCGGATTCCGGTGATCGGTGAGAACGTCGACGACATCATCGGCGTCGTGTACCTGAAAGATCTTGTGCAGCAGACGTACTACTCCACCGATGGCGGACGCGGTGTGAAGGTGACCGACGTGATGCGGCCGGCAGTATTCGTACCGGACTCCAAGCCGTTGGATAGTTTGCTCGCCGAAATGCAGCGTGACCGTAAGCACATGGCCGTGCTCATCGACGAATACGGCGGAACTGCAGGGTTGGTCACCATCGAGGATGTGTTGGAGGAAATCGTCGGAGAGATCGCCGACGAGTACGACGCAGGTGAAGTTGCCCCTATCGAAGACTTGGGTGACGGACGCTATCGGGTGTCTGCGCGCGTACCACTCGATGACGTCGGCGAGTTGTTCGGCATCGACATCGAATCCGAGGATGTCGACACCGTTGGTGGTCTCCTGGGTTACGAGCTCGGACGAGTACCGCTTCCAGGCTCGCGTGTGCAGTCGCACGGCTTGGCATTCACCGGCGAAGGCGGCGCCGATCAGAAGGGGCGAGTGCGAGTCACGACCGTTCTGGTGGAGAGGTTCGAGAACGATCACGACGAGGAATCGTCGACAGAAGCGTCCGATGCCTGAGCTGTGCGGCAGAACGAATACAACCATCCCGGCCGCATCGCGCGGCGGGAAGAGCTGGGAGGTGCTCGATGTCTGATTCGAGCGAAGAAGATTTTCGGTCCGGATTCATTTGTTTCGTAGGTCGGCCGAACACCGGAAAGTCGACGCTGACCAACGCGCTCGTCGGTTCCAAGATCGCCATCACTTCATCGCGTCCGCAGACAACGCGCCACACCATTCGTGGGATCGTTCACCGCGAGAATGCGCAGTTGATTCTCGTCGACACCCCTGGATTGCACCGTCCCAGAACACTTCTCGGGCAGCGACTCAATGATCTGGTGCAGGACACGTATTCCGAGGTCGACGTCATCGGACTGTGCATCCCCGCGGACGAAAAGATCGGGCCGGGTGATCGTTGGATTCTCGAGCAGGTTCGCCACATCTCGCCGAAGACGACGCTGATCGGTATCGTGACCAAGATCGACAAGGTCAAGAAAGAACGCGTCGTACAGCAGCTCATGGCTCTGTCGAAGTTGCTGGGGGAGAGCAGCCACGTGATTCCGGTGTCTGCCGAGTCGGGTGAGCAGGTGGAGAAGCTGGTCGCCCTGCTCGCCTCTGAATTGCCACCCGGCCCTGCCTTCTACCCGGACGGGGAACTGACGGACGAGCCAGAAGAAATCCTGATGGCGGAGTTGATCAGAGAGGCCGCGCTCGAAGGCATTCGCGACGAACTTCCCCACTCGCTAGCCGTCGTCATCGATGAGATCACTCCCCGCGAGGGCCACGACAACATGCTCGACGTCCACGCCATCCTCTACATCGAACGCTCGAGCCAGAAGGCGATCATCATCGGCAAGGGCGGTGCTCGGTTGAAAGAGGTCGGTACCAACTCGCGCTTGCAGATCGAGAAGCTGCTCGGTACTCGCATCTACCTCGACCTGCACGTCAAGATCGCCAAGGACTGGCAGACCGATCCCAAGCAGATGGGCAAGCTCGGGTTTTGATTCGATCGGGTCGAGCCCCCCTCTAGATCGCGCCCTCGGTTAGATCGAATGGTGCGCGAGGAGCGTATGCACGTGGTTGCGCCGACGAGATCGGCAATTATGGTGATGCCTGTGCCGGGGTCCGCGCATCCGCTGCACGACGTGATGTAGCTCCAGGACAAGAGAACTCATGTGCGTTCCTTCCTTTTGTGGACCCCGGTCGCAGCAAGGCAATCAGCTCATTGCTTTGGCTTTCAACGCTTCGAATTCGGATTGGTTGATGGTGCCGGCGTCGAGCAGTGCCTTGGCGTCGGCGATGTGCTCGGCAGAGGACTTGCCCGCGACTTCTCGGATGTACTGATCGGTTGCCTCCATGGCCGACTGCTGTGCCTCGATGTGTCGAGTCGTCATGCCGCGACCGCGCACGATCACGTAGACGAAGGCCGTGAGGTACGGAATTACGACAAGCAGGATGATCCAAATGACCTTGACGAAACCAGACATGGTGCGGTCACGGAACAGGTCGCCGACAATTTGGAACAGGATCATCAAATACGCGACGAACGCGAACACGATCAGCGTGTACCACATCAGTTCCCAGAATGAATCGATCATGTTTCGAACTCCTTCGAACTTGGACATCGGTCTGCGAGACTCCGGCCGATGGTCGCGACTCGGGGTGACGGACAGCTGGTTCGAGCTCTCTCGACGCTTCAACTCTAAAATTCCTCGGGGGCCGTGGCGTCATCCGAGGCGGGTGAGGTCTGCGTCCATTTCAGGTCCTACTTCGGGGTCGACTTGCGTGCCCGCGCCCGACGCGGCGGATCGCGCTTCTCTGCCGGCGCGCTGTCAGCAGCCTCGGAAGGAGCGTCTCGCCAGCTGATCTCGATTTCGATCTCGGTTTCGTTTCCGTCCACTTCGATTTCGAGTTCCCACCGGACTCGATCGGCGACGACGATCGAGATCGAGTCGCCACCCGACCCCAACTCCACTTCCGAACCACTGGCGAGAGCGTGGCCGAGCGCGATGATTCGTTCTGCCACCTCCTTGCGGGAGATTTCGGATACGCGTTTGAATTCCAGCTTTGCCATCGTGACTCCTGACTTCGATGTGCATCGGATACTCGAAACTTCTCACTTAGACTGCCGCCACCAGGGCAGGACCGCTTCCTGATCAGTTGGCTCCGACCCTAGAACTTCACCGTCCCACGTGTGGGCGGACCGGAGGCGGATACCGCTTCTCGAAGAAGAATGTCACCCGATACGAATGATGCAGTTGGGCCCGGAGCCGCGCAAGGTCATCGATGAGGGAGCAGTTGCTTGGCCCTGATTGTGCCCACCGGAGAAGAGGCCGAACATGGATTCACCAGGCTCCGAACAACCACTCAGCGCGACTGAGCGGGGGGAGCTGGACAGTTTGCGGCGAGAGTTGGCCGAACTGCGCGAGGAGCGCACACCGACCGCAGTACCTCGAACCCGCGCCGGGCATTCGACAGTGCGCTGGATCGCAGCGATCCTGCTTCTGGTTTTGGTCGCAGTTCTGGGCTTCTCCGCGGTACTTGCCCGGTATGCGCGCAGCGAGATTCTCGATGCCGACCGTTATGTCGAGACGGTGACGCCGCTGGGTTCGAATCCGGTGCTGCAGGGTGAGCTCGCAGATCAAATCACGAACGAGATCATGACGCGTCTCGATGTCGAGTCGATCACCGCCGAAGCCTTGACCTCGATCACCGAGAACGCGCCCCGCGTGCCACCCGCGGTTGTCGGTCTCGCCCCGGTCATCGCGGACCAGGCCGAGTCGTTCGTGCACAAGACGGTGGACTCTCTGGTGTCCTCCGACGAATTCGAAACACTGTGGATTCAGGCCAACCGAGAGGCGCATCAAGCTCTGACGGCCGTGCTGACCGGCAACACCCGAGCGGCCGTCGTGGTCAGCGACGATGGCACGGTGAGCATCTCGCTCACCCCGATCATCGACAAGGTGCGCGCCAAGCTGACCGAGCGTGGCTTCGCGTTCGCGGACAAAATACCGTCGATCGACAAGTCCTTCGTACTGTTCCAGGCACCCGACCTGGTCAAGGCGCAACGCGCAACATCGTTGCTGGACAAAGCATCCGGGGTGCTTCCATGGTTGACCTTGCTCGCAGCCGTGGGTGCGGTTTGGGCTAGCCCGAAGGGCATGCGCCGACGGGCAGGTGCGCTCGTCGGAGTCAGCCTCGCTGTGGCCATGGCGCTGCTCGCCGTCGCGATCAGCATCGGTCGGTCGCTGTATCTCGATGCGATCCCCGCCGATGTGTTGTCCCCGCAAGCCGCTACGGTACTGATCGACACTGTCCTGGTGCCGCTCAGGACGACCTTGCGCGCGGTATTCGTGCTTGCGGTGGTGATCGCAATCGTCGGATATCTCACCGGTTCATCAGGATCGGCAGTGGCGGTTCGCTCCGCCTACGGCAAAGGCGTCGACGCGATCAGGGGTCGTGCAGGCGGACGGGCACCGAATCGGTTCGAGTCCGTGGTCGCGCAGTTGCGACTCCCTCTTCGTGCGGGAATCGTCGCGATCGCGGTGATGACACTGGTGTTCTGGGGGTATCCCTCCGGTGCTGTCGTGGCAGTAACAGTGCTCGTCGCCGTCGCAGCTCTGCTGGTAGTGGAGCTGATTGTGCGGCCCGCGCTCGGTGAGGTTTCGCCGGACGACGCTCGACCGACATAATGCGGAACCTGTTCGAGGGCAGCGTGTTCGAGACGATATGTCCGGACGCTGCCGAATGTTCGAGACAGTTCGGAGGTGTGCGGCCATGACATGGGCGGTGCCCGCCATCGCCGGTCTCCTGATCGCGTTCGCCGCGATCTCGGGACGCATCGACGGAACCCCGATCACTGCGCCGATCGTCTTCACCGTCGGAGGCTTAGCGCTGGGTGTAGCAGGGTCCGATTTGATCGAACTGGACTACGCCGGTGAAGCGGTCAAACTTCTCGCCGAACTGACGCTCGGGTTGGTGTTGTTCGTCGACGCCTCGCGCATCGACTTTGCCGCACTACGGCGCCAGCTTGCGCTGCCTGTCCGATTGCTCGCGCTCGGGCTTCCAGGGACGATCGCGCTCGGAATCGTTGCCGTACTTGTAATTTTCGACGAATTCTCGCTGCCGGAAGCGATTCTGCTCGCCGTCATTCTTGCCCCCACCGATGCCGCACTCGGGAAGGCGGTCGTGACTCTGCCGTCACTACCGACGGTGGTCCGTCAAGGTCTCAACGTCGAGAGCGGGCTGAACGACGGCATCTGCGTGCCGATCTTCTTGGTCGTGCTTGCGATTGCACACACGGAGACCGGAACGATCGGAGGTGGTGCCGCCGCCGTCCTGGTTCTCGAGCAGATCGGTTACGGTGTCGCCGCAGGCATCGTTGCGGGAGCCGTTGCGGGAACTGTCCTCGTCCTCGCCGGACGCCGAGATTCGATTGATCCGTTGTGGGTTCAGATCGTCCCGGTAGCGGCTGCTGCACTCGCCTACACCGCGGCCGTCGGGGTCGGTGGCTCCGGGTTCATCGCAGCATTCGTCGGAGGGCTGGCGTTCGGAGTCATCCGCAGGCGGGCCGGCGGCGACGTGTCACACCTGATCGAGGAATTCGGGGATCTTTCCAGCGCAGTGACATTCATCGTCTACGGTGCTGTCTTGCTCGGGCCCGCACTCGGTAGTCTGTCCTGGGCCGTACTCGGGTATGCCGTGGTGAGCCTCACCGTTGTCCGCATGCTGCCCGTCGCAGTGGCAATGATCGGTCTGCACGCCCGGGCACCGACCGTTGGGTTCGTCGGGTGGTTCGGGCCGCGTGGTCTCGCTACCATCGTCTTCGTCATCCTCATCGTCGAAGAACCTTACGAATTGCCCCACGAGAGTCTTCTACTGACGACCGCGGTGATCACGATCGGGCTTTCCGTTGTGGCCCATGGACTTACCGCGGCCCCGCTCGCCGGGCGATACTCGAGGTGGTATCGATCGTCCTCTCAACGCACGTGACCGACTCGCTGCGGCCGAGCGAGTCGGAAGAGTCGAACCCAGTCCATCGCCGGTGTGGGCGGGCGAACTCCGGGACGAACCCGCGGTACGCGGACGCGGAGAGCGCGCGGGGTGATGGTGCAGCGCACCGGGGTCCCGAGCATGAGAGCCTCACGGTCGACACCGACCGGAATCATCGGTTCGTCCGCGTCGACGGTGATATCGCCCGAGAGATGTTGAGTCAGTCCGTGTCGATGTGTACGGCGGAGGAGTCCAACGGCTTGACGTGCACTGCTCACCGAGATCGTCACCACGCCGAGAAGGCCGTGGTCCAACCGCGCCCGATGTCCGAGGCCGACCAAATCGTGAGTTCGATACGGTCCATTGCTCACCAGTACGGCTTGCGGTCCTTCGATCTCGAGATCGCCGAGGTGGGCGATCAATCGAGCACCGTCGTGGCCCGCGATCACGTCCGGCAGCATCTGCAGGATCGTTCCGGTTTTCGCGTCGCGGTACGCGGGGCTCTGCACTACCTGCGCATAGGCACCGAAGGAGGCGTTGTTGACGAAAGTTCGCCCGTCGATGGTGCCGAGGTCGACACGCAGCTCGACGCCATCGGACAGCGCGTCCAGACATCGGCCCGGATCGGTGAGGTCCAACCCGAGATCCGACGCAAAGTGATTGCGAGTTCCAGCACTGATCACCAAGAACGGAAGGTCGTACTCGGCGGCGACACCGGCAACGAGAGCTTGAGTCCCGTCACCGCCGGCCACCCCGAGCAGGTCTGCGCCCCGCTCCACAGCTTTCCTGGCCACAGTTTCGACGTCGACTGTGTCCGGTCCTTCGAGTAGCACCACCTCCGCACCCAGGGCCTCGGCTCGCTTCTTCAGATCGAATCGTCCTACCTTCCCGCCACCCGATCGCGGATTCATGATCAGGAACGGGCTTTTCGGAATCGACGCAGCGTGCTCGGGCGTCGGCGCATCCTTGGTAGCGCCACCGAGGGCGGCCCGGGCGGACAGTGCGGCAAGTGCGGCAAGTCCGAGAGCTAGTATCGCCACCCACAACAGCTGCGCGCGAACAAGGTAGACGACGACCACGATCGGCGCGAGAACCGCGATGGTCAGCGAAATCCATCGGAACACACCTCGACTCGTGAGGAACCAGAACAAAGCCGCGACGCCGACGACGAGGGCACAGACGGTCACCGCGAACAACGCCAGCGTCCGTGCGCCCGCGAACACGACGAGCACGGCCACCGCGCCGATCACCGCGCCGAATGCAGCCCGGGCCGACCAGCGCTGCCTGACGGAAGAGCGTTGTTCGTAGTGAAGACTCATAACGACACCTCAGTGATCAGCGTGCTTCTACATCGACCGTGTCCTCGACGCTAATGCCAGGTGCCCGCTGCGCGCGTCGCCCACCATGGGCGAATTTGCCCGCACCTACCTTCACGGATCGCCCGGGGTCGAGGGATCGGTGGACTCGGGAACCAGCGCGGGTTCCGGACCACGAAGAACCCGGCCGATCGGTCCTTCGTCGAGGGCAAGAGCTTTGGTGACAGCAGCGGCACCGACGATGATGACGGAATATCCGAACAGCCAGCTGATCGAAGTGAATACCAGACCCCACTGGCCGAATTGTGCTTCTGCTGTCTCGGTGATTCGGGGGAGGACGACGCGTCCTCCGGCGCGAAAAGCAGTGAGCCCCGCCGCGGTGAGAGCACCGGTCGCCCACAGCACTCGGCCGGATACCCAGCCTCCTGTGAGCAGATGCGGGGTGAGTACCCACACGAACAGCCATACGGCGAACTCCACCAAGAGTGCCAGGGGTCTGCCGACGAACCTGAGCTCGGCAACCGAGCGGGCGATTCCGAGCAGCGGTACCGACATGGCGACTATGAACAGGACCACCATCCACCGCCAGGCATGATTCAGACCGCTCGGCGGCATGTTCCAGATTTTCCCGTAGATCCGGGTGAGGGTGCGAGCGAACGAGGTGCCGCTGATGACGATCATCAACAGCCCCACTACGCCGAAGGTCGCAAACGACGGATCCGTCGCCTGGAGTCCACCACTTCCGCCGGGTCCCGAGGCAGGATTGAATCCGAACTGATCGTCTATTCCGTGGGCTACCAGGTCCCAACCGGAGAACATCGTGGCGGCAATGATGACGGGGAGAACCGACGTGAAGATCTTGGCGGCGAGCGTCATTGCACGATCGAAGAGTTCGATTGCCACGATCTCTTCGATCACCCGCCGAAACGTCCTGCCGGGTGAGGTTCTCTCGAACCAGCCATCTGCTTCGGTTCGCGCGTGGCGAGCCTCCCGGGCCAGAACCACGGACAATTTTGTCGGCCTCACCCCGTCGACTCAACTCCGGTTGGGTGGGTGTGTCTTCGTCCGTGGCAGATGAAGTGGGAGTAGGTCGACGGTGCCGCTCACCACCACTGTTCGGGTCGCTCGAGGTGCCATTGCAGCACGTTCTCCAGTTGTGCGGCAACGGAGACCAGCAGCGGTTCCGAGGATTCGTGGCCCATCAATTGCAGACCGATCGGCAGGCCGTTCGTGGTGAAGCCGGCCGGGATGTTCACACTCGGCCATCCAAGAACGTTCCACGGCCAGGTGTAGGGACAGTGTTCGGTGATGATGCGGTCGGTCTCGCTGTTGGTTTTGTCGTCGATTGCTTCGATCAGCGGCGGTGGAGTAGCCGTCGTCGGAGCCAGCACGATGTCGTATTCGTCGAATATTCGGCCGATACGACGCCGGATCCGCGGTTCCGCGGCGCGAGCTGCGCGCAGCGGGGCGCCGGAGAGGGCGCGCCCGTGTTTTGCGTTGGCGCGGGTCCGCGGATCGGCCAGCGACGCATCCGGGAGCTGATCGAGCCAGGCTGCCACTCCGGCCAGTGAACGGGGAAGGAAATTGAGCCCCAACGTAATTCCGTATTTCGGATCGTCAACGACGACGTGATGGCCCAATGACCGCAGCACCGCTGCCATCTCGTAGGCCGCCGCCGAGATCTCGGGGTCCAGTTTCGAGGGTGTCGGAATGAACGGCTTGCGCAGGCTCAGCGCGATCCTGAGCGGGCCTGGATTGCGACCGACCGCGTCCGAGACCTGCAACGGAGCGGGCTTGTGCACATCGCCGTCGTGACTACCCGAGACGATATCGAGCAGAAGTGCCGCATCAGCGACGGTCCGCGCCAGCGGGCCGATGACGGTGATGCCGTTGAAGGCCTCGGGCTGGGGCCACGTCGAGATGCGTCCACGCTGCGGTTTGATTCCGACGAGATTGGTCCACGACGCCGGAATGCGCACCGAGCCCGCACCATCGGAACCCAGCGCAGCCGAGACCAATTCGGCGGCAACCGCCGCCGAACTCCCGCCGGACGAACCGCCGGGCGTGTGCGTGCGACTCCAGGGATTTCGAGTGTGCCCGAACGCGCTTCCACCGGTGAGCGGCCACTGTCCGAGTTCTGGACTATTCGTTTTACCGACGATGACGGCACCGGCGTCGCGAAGTCTGCGCACCACCTCCGAATCGACGGTTGCCCGCGGGAACTCTCCGGCACATCCGAAGGCCGTCGGTTCACCAGTGACATCCACGTCGTCCTTGACCGCGATCGGCACGCCCAGCAGGGGAGCAGTGTGCCCTGTTGCACGTAGTCGATCGGCCTCCGAGGCCTCCCGCAGTGCGGCGTCACCTCGCACGATGCGGAACGCATTGAGAGATGGCTGACTCTTCTCGATCCGGTCCAGCGACTCGGTGACGGCCTGAACTGATGTGATGCGGCCTGTTGCGAGTGCTGCGGCCTGTTCGACGAGGGTCGCGCGAGAAAAGTCCACGCTGGCACAGTATCGAACCTGCGCGAGGGAGATGGGAACCGCCGGACCAGCGTGGGAGTATGGAGGACGTGAGGCTCTATCGGGACAACGCAGTCGTGCTGCGCCAGCACAAGCTGGGCGAGGCCGATCGGATTGTCACGCTCCTGACCCGAGACAACGGAATCGTCCGTGCGGTGGCGAAAGGCGTGCGGCGCACCACCTCGAAGTTCGGTGCTCGCCTGGAACCGTTTGCACACATCGACGTGCAACTTCATCCCGGTCGTAACCTCGACATCATCACCCAGGTCCACACGGTCAATGCCTTCGGTGGCGACATCGTCTCGGACTACGGTTGCTACACCACCGCGTGCGCGGTGTTGGAGACCGCCGAGCGTCTCGCAGGCGAGGAGCACGCGCCAGCGAGGCGCCTGCATCAACTGACGGTCGGAGCCCTGCGTGCACTCAGTGACAGGGCGCGGCCACCGGAACTGATCCTCGACGCCTTCCTGCTGCGTGCAATGGGGTACGCCGGGTGGGCGCCGTCGTTGACCGAGTGCGCCCGGTGCGCCGCTCCCGGCCCACATCGGGCGTTCCATGTCGCGGCCGGCGGCTCCGTCTGCGTTCACTGCAGGCCGCCCGGGGCAGCGACCCCGATGGCCGGTGTACTCGACCTGATGATTGCCCTCGAGCGTGGTGAGTGGGTCTACACCGAGACGACGTCGGCTGTCGTGCGTAGTCAGACGAGTGGCCTAGTTGCCGCACATCTGCAGTGGCATCTCGAGCGTCAGTTGCGGACGTTGCCCCTGATCGAACGATCGAAGCCGCATCAGGCCGAGGCTGAGTCGGTCCGAATATCCACCGTCGGGCAGGATGAAGACCGTGATTCGACGACGCGAACCGCGTACCCGGCCTGACGAGGAGATCGCTGTACGCCCACCGGACCCGCACTCGTCGGGCGCCCGGCCGCCGATCCTGCAACCCGAGCTGATCCCACAACATGTCGCATTGGTCATGGACGGCAACGGTCGGTGGGCGCAGGACCGAGGCCTGCCGCGTACCGCGGGACACGAGCGCGGTGAAGCAGTGCTCATGGATACGGTCAGTGGCTGCATCGACATCGGCGTGAAATGGCTCTCGGCCTATGCGTTCTCGACGGAGAACTGGAAGCGTAGTCCCGACGAGGTGAAATTCCTGATGGGATTCAACCGCGACGTCATTCGGCGTCGACGCGACGAAATGAACGAGATGGGTGTTCGCGTTCGATGGGCCGGCCGTCGACCTCGCCTGTGGCGCAGTGTGATCAAGGAGCTCGAGGTCGCCGAGGAGTTGACGAAGCACAACACCGTCATGACGCTGACGATGTGTGTCAACTATGGCGGACGGGCCGAAATCGCCGACGCGACAAAGGAAATAGCGCGGCTGGTCGCACAGGGAAAACTCGATCCGGAGAAGATCACCGAAGCGACCGTCGCCAAGTATCTCGACGAGCCCGACATGCCCGACGTCGACCTGTTTCTGCGGCCGTCCGGTGAGCAGCGCACTTCCAACTTCCTGCTGTGGCAATCGGCCTACGCGGAGTTCGTCTTTCAAAAGAAGCTGTTCCCGGACTTCGACCGCCGGGATCTGTGGGCGGCATGTGTCGAATTCGCTTCCAGAGACCGCAGATTCGGTGGAGTCAAGTATGAGTGAACAGTTGTCCCTGCAATCCCGCGCCCAGATTGCGCTGACCCAGTTCGCTACCGTCACAGTGGCAGACGAGGGGTCGCTGGGGTTCGACTACGCGGGGGCCTTGTGCTCGTTGCGTTCGCTCGTGCTGTCGCCGGGCCTCGAAGTGCTTTCTCTGACCGCGGTTCTGGCGTGGGATCGCCCGGTGAAGGCCTCGCTGCACAAGAAGGTCGCAGACCGAAACGCCGAGTCGCAGTTCGGCTCGATCTCGGTCAATGTCAACGGAAAGATGGCCGACGTACTGCTGCGGTACACATTTCCGGCCAGCGGCCTCGACGACGAACCGCTGATGACGATGCTGGTTCTCGTGCTCGCAGGCGTCGAGAAGGCACGGGTAGGGCTCTTGCCCTGAGGCTTACTTGTGGAGGGCTGAGCTAGGAGTTGGCTCGGCATTCGCTGCAGGTGCCGAAAATTTCGACCGTGTGGCTGACGTCGCTGAACCCGTTGTCCTCGGCGACATCCTGCGACCATTTCTCTACGTCTACGCCCTCGACCTCCACGGTGTAGCCACAGAGCCGGCACACCAGATGGTGGTGGTGCCCGGACGAGCATCGCCGATACACCGATTCGCCGGTGTCGAGGCGAAGAACGTCCACGGTGCCTGCGTCGGCGAGGGTCTGCAACGTGCGGTAGACGGTGGTGAGGCCGATGCCTTCTCCGCGCTTGCGGAGTTCGTCGTGCAGATCCTGAGCGGATCGGAACTCCTCGATGCTGTCCAGGAGGTCGGAGATCGCGCTCCGTTGTTTGGTAGCCCGCACTCCGGCAATGACGGGCTTTCGGGGACGGGCAGTATCGGTCGACGAACTGTCGGTCATGGGTGTTTTCAGCCTTCCTCGGCATGTGCGACGGCGTCGACGACGATGTGAGACAGATGGTCGTCGACGAGACGGTAGAGAACTTCGCGGCCGTTGCGCTCACCGCGGACGACTCCGGCAGCCTTGAGAACGCGCAGGTGCTGGCTGATCAACGGTTGGGTGACGCCGAGGGCGCCGACCAGCTCGTGTACGCAGCGTTCCGATTCGCGTAGTTGAAGCACGATCGCGATACGTACCGGTGCAGCGAGAGCGCGCAGGATGTCGCCTGCGGCTGCCAGGGTTTCCTTCGGCGGAATCGGTGCCGGGGGAGAAGATGCGAACGGGTCGTGGGAATGGTCGTCGAGAGCCTGAGATGGGGAATCGTCGGCAGCATCACCGCTCCGGTGGGACGGGTTCGTCTCTATCGTTGCCAAGAGGATCTCCCTACGTTTCGAACGTCTTTCGTCGGTGTCAGGCCCACGCACTTGGTGTTAATGCAAATCACTTCCATTTTGATATGCAGGAGTATGCATGTCAAACCAAATGGGGACCGTTCGGAGATACGCCGCCCGACCGATAGGCTGGCGCGAGGCCAAGCGCCTGCAACGACCCCCTCGAACACCGAAGATGGAGAGCTCCGCCAGTGGCACCCAAGTCCAAAGTCGACACCGTCGCCAACCTCGCCAAGCGTCGAGGTCTCGTATACCCCTGCGGCGAGATCTACGGCGGTACCAAGTCTGCCTGGGACTACGGCCCGCTGGGCGTCGAGCTCAAAGAGAACATCAAGAAGCAGTGGTGGCGAAACATGGTCACCAGCCGCGAAGACACCGTCGGCCTCGACTCTTCGGTCATTCTGCCGCGTCAGGTCTGGGAAGCGTCGGGTCACGTCGAGACTTTCAGTGACCCGCTCGTCGAATCGCTGATCACCCACAAGCGCTACCGCGCCGATCACCTTCTCGAAGCGTACGAGGAGAAGCACGGGCATCCGCCGGAGAACGGCCTAGCCGATATCCGCGATCCCGAGACCGGCGACCCGGGCCAATGGACAGAACCGCGCGCGTTCTCCGGCCTGCTCAAGACGTTCCTCGGACCGGTCGACAACGAGGAAGGGCTGCACTACCTGCGGCCCGAAACCGCTCAAGGCATCTTCGTGAACTTCGCCAACGTGCTGACGACATCCCGCAAGAAGCCACCGTTCGGCATCGGCCAGATCGGCAAGAGCTTCCGCAACGAAATCACCCCCGGAAACTTCATCTTCCGCACTCGCGAGTTCGAGCAGATGGAGATGGAATTCTTCGTCAAGCCCGGCGAGGACGAAGAGTGGCACGAGTACTGGATCGACTACCGCATGAAGTGGTACACCGACCTCGGTATCGACCCGGAGAACCTGCGCCTGTACGAGCATGCCAAGGAGAAGCTCTCGCACTACTCCAAGCGCACCGTCGACATCGAGTACCGCTTCGGCTTCCAGGGAAGCGCCTGGGGCGAGCTCGAGGGCGTTGCCAACCGCACCGACTACGACCTCTCGGTGCACTCGAAGGTATCCGGCCAGGACTTGAGCTACTACGAGCAGGCCACCGACACCCGCTACACGCCGTACGTCATCGAGCCGGCGGCCGGTCTGACTCGTTCGCTGATGGCATTCCTCGTCGACGCGTACTCCGAGGACGAGGCACCCAACGCCAAGGGCGGCGTCGACAAGCGCGTCGTACTCAAGCTCGACCGCCGCCTCGCGCCGGTCAAGGTTGCCGTCCTGCCGCTCTCGCGTAATGCCGATCTGACGCCGAAGGCGAAGGATCTGGCACAGCAATTGCGTCAGTACTGGAACGTGGAATTCGACGACGCCGGAGCCATCGGCCGTCGATATCGTCGCCAGGACGAGATCGGTACGCCGTTCTGCATCACCGTCGACTTCGACACCCTCGACGACCATGCCGTCACCATCCGCGAGCGCGACACGATGGCGCAGGAGCGGGTCGCTCTCGATCAGGTCGAGGGCTACCTCGCGCAGCGGTTGCTCGGAGCCTAGAACGCCCGAGTCGAGGTGCCCGAACGTCGTGTTCGGTCACCTCGACACAGGTTCGAATTTCTCACCGACCGGACGCGCGCACCCGCCTAGAACCGGCCGCCGCCGCCACCGAAACCTCCGCCTCCTCCGCCACCGCCCCCGAAGCCTCCGCCGCCGCCGAAGCCTCCGCCTCCGCCGAAGCCGCCGCCCCCGCCGCGTAGGACGCTGTTGATGAGGATTCCGCCGAGGACCGCGCCGGCCACATTCCCACCGCCACCGCCGCCGCGTGGGCGATTGCGATCTTCCCAGTCTCGGACGTCGGCCTGCGCGCTCTGAGATGCCTGCGTGGCCAATTGTGCTGCGGCCTGAGCATGCTGGAGCGCCTTCGCCGGGTCCGAGGACTCCAGCTGGCGAGCAGCCTCGAAATGACGTTCCGACTCGGCGAGGCGGGTTCGCGCTTCGGCTCCGACGCCGCCGCGCCTGGTCGATATGTAGTCCTTGGCGGCGGTGATCTGCGACTGAGCTCCGCCGATGTCACGCGCGAGTCGGGCGCGCATAAGCTCCTCCTGCTCCTTCACCTCGGTCGCGTCTTCGATCGTTGCGTCCAGTTGTTGATCTGCAGCAACGAGTTGGTTGTAGCTTCCGAGCGGATCCGATGCCTGGGACGCCTCGGCGTTGCGCAGTGCCTGTTCGGCCGCCGCGCGCGTCTTGTCCAAATCGGGCCCACCGTGCCGACTGAGCGTTGCAGCATCGGCGATGTCTTTACGCACCTCTTCGATGGCGGCCGGAAGCGTCGCTATCGCATTACGGATATCGCTCTGCGCGTGGTCGACTGCGTCGAGCAAGACGCGTGCGTGTTCGGCTGCCTTTTCTGCGGTTCGGACGGCGGAGACCAGTTCACCCTGCTTGCCCGCGGGTCGTGCAGCTGCCTCTCGGCCGACGGCGATGTTCGACTCGGCGAGTTCGATTGCCTCGCGAGCCATATCGACGTTCGCTTCGATCGATGCGAGCGCTGCCGGCGCAAATTCGGTGCGCAATTGTTCGAGAATCTGCTGAGACTCGGGGATTCGGACAGTCAAGCCGACGACGGTCTGCGTCAGGGAATCCAGCTTCGATCCGGCATTGATGAGCAGATCTCGCATCGATTCGAATTCCGCTACGCGAGAGTCGAGTTCGTGATCGGCTCGGCCGCACGAGGAAATGATGTGAATGAGCATGGAGCGTCGTTGATCCGGCGTTTCCGGAATGGCGTCGTCGAGACGCTGCCGCATTTCGAATGCGGACGCGAGTGCTTTCTTTGCTTCCTGGTATGCACTGATGAAGGGCGCTGCAGTTCGATCGCCGAACTCCGATCGTGCGATGGTCAACTCTTCCTTGCTTGCGCGCACGGCGTTGTCCGTCTCCACGAGCATCGAATGGGCGCGAGCATCGAGTACATCGAGCGGAAGCGCGCTGAGTGCCGCAGTATCGGTCGGATCGATGGTGTGCGCAGCTTCGATGCTCGCCTTGTGCAGCTTCCTCTTTCGGCGAGAGGAGTAGGCGACGGCTCCGCCGCCGGCGACGAGTACTGCGCCCGCGCCGATCAGCCACGGTGTACCGGACCCGTCCGAGCCGGAGGAGGTGTAGGCCTCGTCGAGGCTTCCTGCGGTGGAGATGGCCGCACCGGACCAATCTCGCTGTGCCAACGCCGGCTCGATCTGATCGACGCGGATCGACTCTTGCTCCGCCGCGGTGATCTCCGTCAAGGACTTGTCGACGCCGAGGTAGTACGCCCGACCGTCCGTCGCTACAGCAAGAAGTACGTCCCGCTGCCCGAAATCGCTCGCGGTGTACGTCTGTTCTGCCCAGCTCTCGGAGGACAAGTTGTCGAAATCGGAGACGAAAGTAACCCAGAGTCGGATACGGCTGTTGTCGTAGAGATCGTCGATCGCGGCCTGAATATCTCCGGTGCTCTGCTCGTCGAGCACCTGCACTTCGTCGGTGATCTGCGTGTCGAGGCGCGACGGCGGTTCGGCCGAGGCGGTCCCGGCGGGGCCGAGTAAAGCGGTGAATCCCAGGACGGTGGTGAGTGCGCTGTATGCGAGAACTCTCCGGACCGCAATGAACGCGGGTCGGTGCTCTGCCTGATCGACTGCCATAGGTACCGAACTTACCGGGAGGGCAACCCATGACACATGTCATGCCGAGAACATGACGCACGGAAGGGGTTCGACGCCCTCGACGCGAGCAGTGTTGATCTCATGACAACGACACCTTCGGTGCATCTGGACCACCTGAGCAAATCTTTCGGAAATGTCCGAGCCGTCGCGGATGTGAGTCTGCGCATCGAGCCGGGGGAAGTGGTGGCCTTCCTCGGCCCCAACGGCGCAGGGAAGACGACCACCATCGACATGATGCTCGGTTTGGTGCGACCGGACTCCGGGACGGTGAGCATCTTCGGCGAGACACCCGCAGACGCGATCAGCGCGGGGCGGGTCTCGGCCGTGATGCAGTCCGGCGGTCTGCTCAGAGACCTCACGGTGCGCGAAACGGTCCGGCTCACCGCTGCATTGTTTCCGCGGACACAACCGGTCGACGAGGTCATCGAACGCGCCGGAATCACCGCCATCGCCGATCGGCGTGTCGCGAAGTGTTCGGGCGGTGAGCAGCAACGCCTGCGGTTCGCGTTGGCACTTCTGCCCGAGCCTGATCTGCTCGTTCTCGACGAGCCCACGACCGGGATGGATGTGGAGGGGCGACGTGATTTCTGGAACGCCATTCGCTCCGATGCGCGAAGCGGGCGCACCGTTCTCTTCGCTACCCACTATCTCGACGAGGCCGATGCCTATGCAGATCGCATCGTGCTGCTTCGCCACGGGCGGATCGTCGCCGACGGCAGTGCCGCGGAGGTCAAGAACCTGGCCTCGGGTCGCACCGTGTCTGCCACGGCAGTCGACGTCGACCAGCGAGCACTCCTGGCCCTTCCGGGGGTCGACCGGGTGGAAACGCGGGGAGATCGAGTGATCGTCCACGGACAGGACTCGGACGCCGTCGCGCGCTATTTACTCGGCATCGACGCCGTCGACCTCGAAATTGTTTCTCGGGGACTCGAAGACGCATTTCTCGCACTGACCACCGACCATCCATCGGATCTCGCAGGGAGTTCGATATGACTGCAACACACACGACTTCACGTCCGACCCTGAAGCTCGGTGGATTCAGCCCCACCTTCCTCGGCCTGGAGATCAAGAGATTGATTCGTAACCGTCGGACGGTGCTGTTCACCCTCGTCATGCCGCCGGTGTTCTTCGTCATCTTCGGGACCGCGTCGGATTACTCGTCGAACTACGCGTTCGCACACGGCAACGTCACCGCGTTCATCGCCATCAGCATGGCGGTCTACGGGGCAATGCTCGCCGCTACCAGCGGGGGCGCAATGGTGTCCGTCGAACGTGCACAGGGATGGAGTCGACAACTTCGTTTGACCCCGTTCAAGCCGGTCGCCTACATCGTCACCAAGATGGCAGTGGCGATGACCATGGGACTTGCCTCCATCGTCGTCGTGTTCGCGGTAGCTTCCGTCTTCGGCGCCGATATGCCGATCTGGGTGTGGATCTCGACGGGCGTCATTGCATGGCTCGGTAGTTCGGTCTTCGCGGCCTTCGGATTGTTCATGGGATATCTCCTGCCGTCCGAGAACGTCATGCAGGTACTCGGCCCAGTTCTCGCCGTTCTCGCGTTCGCAGGCGGGCTCTTCGTGCCGCTGGCCGACAGCGGCTGGTTCCCTTTCGTCTCCAAATTCACCCCGCTCTACGGGCTCGCCACGGTGGCACGCGCTCCCTTCACCGATCCCAGCGCCGCTACCCTCGCGGTGGCCGTGCTCAATCTCGCCGTGTGGGCAGGCGTATTCATCTTCGGTGCCGCCGTGCTGTTCCGTCGCGATACCCAACGTGTCTGATTCTTCGCTTACTCATGCTGCCGACACCGATAACGTAGGCAGCATGAGTGAGCAGATCGATCCACAGGCGCAGGAGGGTGGCGACCACTTCTGGCGGTTCGGCCCGATCTTCGCTGCGGCGTGGTTGATCTACCTCGCCTATCCCATCGGCGAGGTACTCGCCAAGCCCTCGTGGTTCGCTCGGATAGCTGGGCTGGCACTCGTGGTCGGGTTCGCGCTGCTCTTTCTCGGTACGTTCTGGGCATTTCGGCACGGACACCGCCACGATCGGCCGATGTCCTCGGCGCTGGCTTGGAGTTCACTCGCCTCGATGCTGGCGATCACGGCCCTGCTCTCGCTGATGCTGGGGACGACCGCCTTCGGTCTGACCATCTACATCGCAGTTCTTGCTGTGATGATCCTGCCTTCGATTCAGTCGGTCACGCTCGTTGCTGCGATGCTCGCAGCTGTCGAACTACTGCCGCGATTCGTGCCGGACTGGGAACCTGACAGCTTCTTCGGGTTCCAACTCATCGTGAGTGCCCTTGCCGCCTGGGGTATTACGCAGATCTTCCGCCGAAACCACGAACTTGCCGAAGCCCGACAACAATTGGCGGACCTCGCCGTCGTAGCCGAACGCGAACGAATGGGGCGCGATGTCCACGACATCCTCGGACACTCACTCACCGTGATCACCGTCAAAGCCGAACTCGCCGGACGTCTGATCGACCTCGACCCTGCGCGAGCCGCCGTCGAGATCGCACAGGTCGAAGCACTCGCACGGGAGGCTCTCGGCGATGTGCGCAGCACGGTCAGTGGTGCTCGGCGCGTGGACATCGCGGTGGAGCTCGGCAATGCACGATCGGCGCTCGACGCCGCGGGGATCGGAGCGGACCTGCCTGCCGACGCCGACGATGTCCCTCTGCGAAACCGTGAACTGTTCGGTTGGGCATTGCGTGAGGGTGTCACCAACGTCATCAGGCACAGTGGTGCGCGACGATGCTTCGTCGCACTCGATCCGACGTCGATCGTCGTGTCCGACGACGGCCGCGGGATGGCTACCAATGCGGACTCCGGGGGCAATGGTCTTCGCGGTCTCGGTGAACGAGTGAAAGCTGCCAACGCCACACTCGTGCTCGGCAGCGGAGAATCCGGTGGTTTTCGCGTGGAAGTGATGTCGCAATGACAATTCGACTGTTGCTCGCCGACGATCAAGCGTTGGTGCGCGGAGCTCTGGCGGCCCTACTCGAGCTCGAATCCGACCTCGAGGTGGTGGCCGAAGTCGGCCGCGGCGATCAGGTCGTTGCCGCGGCGCTGCAACACACACCCGACGTTGCGCTCCTCGATGTGGAAATGCCGGGTATCGACGGGATCGCTGCCACCGCGGAACTGCGCACTCACGTGCCCTCGTGTCGAGTGTTGATCGTCACAACCTTCGGCCGACCCGGTTATCTGCGGCGCGCCCTCGACGCAGGCGCCGACGGATTCGTGGTCAAGGACACCCCGGCTCGTCAGCTCGCCGATGCGGTCCGGCGCGTGAACATGGGACTCCGCGTCGTCGACCCGACGCTGGCCACGGAGACACTGACGGCCGGGGTGTCGCCGTTGACGGCCCGTGAGCAGCAAGTGCTCAGAGAAGCGGCAGCAGGGGGCACGGCAGCCCGGGTAGCACAAACGTTGCACCTGTCCGAGGGCACAGTGCGTAATCATCTATCCGCAGCCATCGGCAAGACCGGCACGAGCACACGCGCCGAAGCAGTTCATATCGCTCTCGATCGTGGCTGGTTGTGAGGTCTCGACGAGCATTGAGTGCGCGCGAGCAACTAGCATTTCGAGTGGCAGTGCGGAGAGTGCGACAGTATCGGTCGTTCATCGGCCTTCGAGGTGCTGCCTGCGACCTCGCTACCGCGACGGCTCCTAGCAGCCTTCGACGTGCTGGTGTCCTGACTTTTCGTGACTTCGTACCCCGCAGGCTTGCCACGGAGTGCGCTCTAAGTTGTACCGTCGCGGAATGACCACACCCCAGGCTCCGCTCGGCTCCGGCTTCGGCCACCAGACCACCGCCGACGAGGTACTCGTCGGCCTCGACCTCACCGGCCGGCTCGCGATCGTCACCGGCGGCTATTCCGGCATCGGCATCGAGACCACCCGGGCGCTCGCCAAGGCGGGCGCCCGGGTGGTCGTGCCGGCGCGGCGGGCCGAGGTGGCGGCTGCGGAACTGGCCGGGATCGAGGGGGTCGAGGTCGATGAGCTCGACCTGGCCGACCAAGCGAGCGTGCAAGGGTTCGCCGAGCGTTTCCTGGCCACCGACCGTGCGGTCGACATGATGATCAACAACGCTGGCGTGATGGCCTGCCCCGAGACCCGGGTCGAGAACGGGTGGGAAGCACAGTTCGCTACCAACCACCTCGGCCACTACGCGCTGTTGAACCGGCTCTGGCCCGCTCTTGCTCGCGCGGCGGGCGGCGCCCGTGTCGTCGCGCTGTCATCGTCGGCGCATGCCCTTTCCGGCATCCGCTGGGACGACGTGATGTTCGAGCGTGAAGCCTACGACCCCTGGCTGGCTTACGGCCAGTCGAAGACCGCCGCCGTGCTCTTGGCCGTCCACCTGAATTCGCTTGCCAAATCCCACGGGTTCCAAGCCTTCGCGGTGAACCCCGGCGGCATTCTCACCCCGCTGCAACGGCACATGCCGAAGGCCGACATGGTCGAACGTGGGTGGATCGATCAGGAGGGCACCCCCCTGATGACTGACGTGTTCAAGTCGCCCGAGGCCGGTGCGGCCACCGCGACCTGGGCCGCGACCTCCCCTCAGTTGGTCGGGCTGGGTGGGGTCTACCTCGACGACGTCGACATCGCGGCCCCGTCGCCGGACGACCAGTCCCCCTCCGGCGTGCACCCCTGGGCGACCGACCCTGAGCAGGCCGCCCGGTTGTGGGCGCTCTCCGCCGAACTCACCGGCCTCGACGCTCTCGCCTGACCGCGAGACAGGAGCCGACCCGGGGGCAAGGCAGTACCTCAGCTGATAACCCGGAGGAACGCCGCTGGTTGTGAGGCCTCGGCGACCGCAGGCGCGTGAGGCTGGCAAACTCGAGGAGTGAACTCGACTCTCGACCGCGATCGGTACGGCGAACCTCAAGGGGATCCCTACGAGACCTACGAAGCCGTCCCGGACCGGCTCGGCTTCTTCGGCACGCTCAGACGATGGACGACGCGGCTCATCCTGGGCGTCGTGCTGATGGGTCTCCTCGTCGTCGGCGGCACGGCCGTTCGAGTCTGGCAAGTGGCGCGGATCGACGACAATTCCCCGGCCGAGGCGATCGTGGTTCTCGGTGCGGCCCAGTATTCGGGTACTCCGTCGACTGTGTTCGAGGCACGCCTCGATCAGGCCGCCTCCCTGTACGAACAGGGTGTGGCACCCGAGATCGTCACCGTCGGCGGCAAGCAGGAAGGTGACCTGTTCACCGAGGCCGCGTCGGGGCGCAACTATCTGATCGAACAAGGTGTACCCGCGGACAAGATCACTGCTGTCGAGGAGGGTTCGGACACTCTCGAAAGCATCGAGGCGGTCAGCGATACTCTCCGCGAGCAGGGAAGATCGTCCGTGGTGCTGGTCAGTGACCCGTGGCATTCGTTGCGCACTCGCACGATGGCCAGGGATGCAGGCCTCGACGCATGGACCTCGCCGACGAGGACGGGCCCTGCGGTGTACACCAGGGAATCGCAGGCCCACGGAATTGCTCGCGAGACCGGCGCACTGCTGTGGTATCAGCTCACCCACTTCACCGCCGACTTCTCCTACACGGCAGGGCAATAGCGGTGAGTGGCTACACCGATCACGACCTCGAACGGTTCGTCGCGGAACCGCGTAAGACGGCAGGGCTCGACGGTGGTCAGGAGAATGCATCCCACCGCAGCGCGTTCGCGCGCGACCGAGCACGAGTACTGCACAGCGCCGCGCTGCGGAGGTTGGCCGACAAAACTCAGGTCACCGGGCCGCGTGACGGAGATACCCCGCGTACTCGATTGACGCATTCGCTCGAGGTGGCGCAGATCGGGCGCAGCATCGCCGAAGGACTCGGCGCCGATCCGGACCTGGTGGACCTGGCGGGGCTCGCACACGACATCGGTCACCCGCCGTACGGGCACAACGGGGAGAGAGCGCTCGACGAGGTCGCCGAGAACTGCGGCGGGTTCGAGGGCAATGCGCAGAACCTACGAATCCTTACCGGTCTGGAACCGAAGACCCTCGACGCCGACGGCACCAGCGTCGGCCTCAATCTCACTCGCGCATCTCTCGATGCGGCGATCAAATATCCGTGGCTGCGGCCCTCGCCCGGAGCAAAGTTCGGCGCGTACGAGGACGACGGCTGGATCCTCGATTGGGTTCGAGCGGGGGCACCGAACCGGCGCAAGTGCCTCGAGGCCCAGTCGATGGACTGGGCCGACGACGTCGCGTACTCGGTCCACGATGTCGAAGACGGCGTGATCGGCGCCAGAATCGACCTCAGAGCACTCGGCGATCGTTCCGAACAGCGCGCATTGGCCGAACTCGGCATCAGGGAATTCCGTGGTCTCGACGCAGCCGAGCTGATCGAGGCTGCGGATCGACTCTCGCGCATGCCGGTTGTCGTGACGGCCGGTCGGTTCGACGGGACACTCGAAGCGTCGGTGAAGCTCAAGCACCTCACGAGCGAACTGGTCGGGCGATTCGCGACCGCTGCGATCAACGGCACCCGCGACAAGTGGGGCAGCGGGTCACTGTCGCGGTACGACGCCGATCTGGTCATCCCCGCCGTCGTCGCTTCTGAGGTGGCGCTCCTGAAGACGATGGCGTTGCGGTACGTGATGTCCGACGCCGGCCACAAGATGCGTCAGGAACGGCAGCGGGAACGAATCCACCGCGTCGCGCAATGGTTGTTGCGCTCGGCGCCGGGGGAGTTGGACCCGATTCTCGTACCGGCATGGAACCGCGCCCAGGACGACGCGCAGCGCACTCGAGTGGTCGTCGATCAAATTGCGTCGTATACCGAAAGTCGGCTCGAGCGGATCGACAAGCGCAGCCTGGGAGCTCAGGCCAGTTGGGGCTGATCTGATTCTTCGCAGCCGGTGCGCGGTACTAGACTGCCCGGTGTGGCCGGCCGAATTCCTGAACGAGACATAGCCGCCATCCGCGAACGCACTCGAATCGAGGACGTGGTCGGTGACTACGTCTCGCTCAAGCGCGCGGGCGGCGACTCCATGAAGGGGCTGTGCCCGTTCCACGACGAGAAGTCACCGTCGTTCCACGTGCGCCCCAACCACGGGCATTATCACTGCTTCGGCTGCGGTGAGGGCGGTGACGCCTACTCGTTCCTACAGAAGATCGAGCACATTTCCTTCGTGGAAGCCGTCGAGCAGCTCGCAGACCGGCTGAACTACTCCATCACCTACGAAGGTGGCGGGCCGTCGGTTCAGCGGGATCGCGGCACACGCGCGCGGCTGATCGCGGCCAACGCTGCCGCTCAGGAGTTCTACGCTGCACGGCTCCGCGAGCCCGACGCGCAGGCGGCGCAGGACTACCTCACCGAACGCGACTTCGACGGGCAAGCCGCACTCACCTATGGGTGTGGATACGCGCCCGACGGGTGGGACACCCTCACCAAGCATCTGCTGAGCAAAGGTTTCGAGGCCAAAGAAATCATCGACGCAGGCTTGGCCACGCCAGGCAAGCGCGGCACCCCGATCGACCGATTCCGCCGCCGCCTGGTTTGGCCGATCCGCAGTCAGAGCGGCGACGTCATCGGCTTCGGCGCACGAAAACTCTTCGACGACGACACCATGCCCGGCAAATACATCAACACCCCGGAAACCATGCTGTACAAGAAGTCTCAGGTGCTGTTCGGTCTGGACATGGCACGCAAAGACATCGCCAAGTCGCACCAGGCCGTCATCGTCGAGGGCTACACCGACGTCATGGCCATGCACCTGGCCGGCGTCAAGACCGCCGTCGCGTCGTGCGGCACTGCATTCGGTGAAGATCACCTGGCGATGCTGCGTCGACTCATGATGGACGACAGCTACTTTCGCGGCGAGGTCATCTACACCTTCGACGGCGACGCAGCAGGAAAAGCGGCCGCGATGAAAGCCTTCGAAGGCGATCAGAAGATCGCCGGGCAAACCTTCGTCGCCATCGCCCCAGACGGGATGGATCCCTGCGAGTTACGCCAGAAATCCGGCGATCCTGCAGTGCGCGATCTGGTGGCGCGTCGGACACCGATGTTTGCGTTCGTCGTCAAATCGCTGCTGAGCGAACATGATCTGGATACCCCCGAGGGCCGCGTCGAAGCTTTGAAGCGGACGGTTCCCGTTGTTGCCCGCATCAAAGACGGCTCCTTGCGTGACGAGTACGCCCGCCAGCTCGCCGGGTGGACCGGCTGGGACGACACCGCGATGGTGCTCGCCAGGGTGCGGGACGAAGCCAAGAGGATCGCTCGGGGCGGCGGAGACGCCAACAGCAAGCGTGTGCCGTTCGAGAAGCGTCAGGAGCCGAAGCCGGAGACACCGGCCGGCCCACCGCGACCGCAACCGCGAGATCCCGCGCTGTGGCCGCAGCGCGAAGCCCTCAAGTCGGCGCTGCAGAACCCGTCGATCGCCGGCTCCGTGTTCGATTCGTTGCCCCCGGAGACATTCACACACCCCGCCTACGCGGCCGTCAGCGCGGCCGTCACAGCCGCGGGCGGCACCGCTGCGGGGCTCGGCGGAGGGGAATGGGTCGACGCCGTCGCCAAACGCGCGGAGAGCCCGGTCGTGCAGTCACTCGTCATGGAGTTGGCCGTCGAACACATACCCGTCGCCGACATCGCACTGACCCGCTACACGAACGGCGTGATGGCTCGCTTGCAGGAAGTGTGGGTCGGTGAGCAGGTTGCCGAACTCAAATCGAAAATGCAGCGGATGTCACCGCAGGACAACCCGGACGAGTACTACGCACTGCTCGGCGACGTCATCGCCCTCGAACAGTACCGGCGAAGCCTGCTCGAACAGGCCATCGGCAACGTGGAGGACGATTCAGCCGCCGGCTAGCTACTTCCTGCGGAGCTGATCCTGCGGGATGTACAGCTGCGATTCGTCGTCGATCGTCTTCATGGGCTCGAGCTTCGGCTGCGTATTCAACGAGTCCGACAGCTTCTGCCTGCTCACATCGAGAACCTTCTTCGTAGCCGGACTGCCGGCGACGGCCGCAGCGGTCTTACGGATCTGCTCGTAGCGACCACGACCAGCCTTGGCTCCGAGTACGTACGCCGCTCCAGCAGCCAGAACCAAACGGATCATCAAAGTCCTCCCACAGTGTTGCTGGTCATCAGTGTTTGGCGATCATTGACGTAGGCGACCCTCCACCTACCTCTACGCGCGTTCCACCATCCTGCCTGACTCAGCTCCACCAGGGCGATTTGGTACTCCCATGGGGGTGTGCGCTATGGTTTCTCTCGGCGCACACGAGAGTGTGACGCCGTGAAGTAATCCCCTGTAGCTCAATTGGCAGAGCTTCCGACTGTTAATCGGACGGTTGCTGGTTCGAGTCCAGCCGGGGGAGCGCAAGAGACCCTCTGACCTGCACGCACGTGCGGGACAGAGGGTCTTTTTCGTGCCCAAACACTTCCAGAAAGAGTCGGACGGTCGGGAGTCCACCTGCGTTCGGGTCGTGGCGGCGACCTGGGATCCGTCGTCTTCGCATGAGCGATCCGGGAGATAGCGGGATGCCCACTGCCTTCCAGGTTCGCATAGCGCGGTTGTTCTTCACGCTGCCGGCCAGTGGTGGCTTTCTGCTGGCAGGCGGAGCAACTTTGGTAGCGCAAAATCTGTCTGTCCGTCCGACGCGGGGATTTGGACTTCTTCACCAGCAGGGCTGGGTGGTGAAGTGCGTGTCGCGAGGGATGAATTCGAAGCTGTTGCCATCGGCCTCGGCCGGCGGATCGAGCGTATTCAGAACGTTGAGACCTTCTGCCGCCTGCTTTGTTCACGGTGATGAAGATTTGCTGATGGACCTAGCTCTGGATTCTGTACCGGGCATGCCTGCGACTGCGAGTGTGGTGGGTCCTACGTTCGCGCCGGAAGAACTCGCGGGGCGAAAAGTGGTCGCACTCTTCGACCGTGCGGAAGCGCGAGACTTCGTCTACGCACTTCGTTTGCGCTTCGAGCGAGAACTTCTGTCGAGCCGCGCCGGCGAAGTTGATGCGGGTTTCGATCCGTCGATACTCGCGTCGATGCTCGACAGCCTGAAGCGATTCCCGGACAACATGATTCCCGTTCCGGCTTCCGGAGTCAGTACGCTGGAAAACTTCTTTGCTGAGTGGGCGGTTGAAATGAGGTAGTGAATGGTCCGTCGCAGCAGCTGAGTCACTTCGATGTCTGATCGAAGCGACTCGCAGAGCTCTCCGGTGATGTAACCAGCCTCGCAACCGCTGTGTGTTTGCAGGTCTCCGCTGGTGAACCGCACCGGCGAGTCCGGATACTTTGATGTGCCCCGAGTTCCGTGGCGCCGTGGCGGGGTTTTGTGATGTCATCGGCGACGGTCACCGTGATTATGAGTGTCGTTGCTGGCAGGCTGTGATACATGCCGTTGTTGAATCACTTTCTGCATCCGGGATCGGCTCATGGGTTGGCGCGATTGCAGACACGTTTGTTGAAGCAGTATCTGGCGTTGACGACGATGCTGTACGTGGCGGGGGTGGCAGCATCGATTTTGCCGCACGGTGATCGGATTACCGCGAACATCACCGGTGGGGTGATTGCGATCGTTGTCGGCGTCGCGGGGTTGGTTGCGTTATGGGTGCGGCCGCGCACCATTGTGGGGCATCGGGTGGCGTTGGGGGCTGCATTGATCGCCTCGCCTATGGTGATGGCGTTCCATGTCCTGACCTCGGCACAGTTTCTGTGTTTGATCGCGGTGATGTTTGTGGCGATGTACATCCGCGCATTCCATCGGAACCGTCCGGCTCGTGTCTTGATCGGTGTCCTCGTTGCGTGTGTGCTGGCGGCGGTGTGGTGGGCACCGGCGCCGTTGTTTCCCATCAGCTATTTGGTGTTCGTGGTGGCAATCGTCGGTGCGGCGGAAACGTTCGGTGCTGTGACCAAAGAGTTGATCATCGCCTCGTGCACTGATCCGTTGACGGGAGTGTTCAATCGAGCGGGATGGGAAATAGCGGCCTCGGAAGCGCGCCCCACCGAGCAGATCCGGCGACACACACCAGCTCCGAACTCCCTGACGGTGGTAGCGATCGATGTCGATGACTTCAAGACCGTCAACGACACAGATGGGCACCGCGTGGGTGACGCGATGTTGGTCGAGTTGGCACAGGTTTGGAGGGGGTTGGCACCGCCGGGAACAGTCATTGCTCGGCTCGGTGGGGACGAATTCGCGGCTATGTTGGCCGGGCACCGCGATGAGGTAGTGGAGGCGTTCGTGCAGGCCACCCGCCAACGCCTGTCGCACGTCAGTGTCGGTGTCGCATCTTCGACTGCCAGCGGTGAACCTGTTGCGGAGATCTTGGCGCGCGCCGACAGCGACCTGTATCTCGACAAACGCAGCAGATCCCGATCAATATCGGTGGTCGACCCCGAGGCAATGCGTACCGGTTTGCTCGGCCCAAGGAAGTCGGACGATGGACCCGCTCTGACAGCCCACGTGTGTGGGACTGCCCAGTAGCGGTCGAACCGTTCGAACGGAATCAGGTACTCGGTGTCGCCAACTGCGCAGCCCGCTGTGATGGCATCTCCGAATCGCTCACTGCAGCGGTGAACCAGACGAGGCCGTCACAGTCGGATGCTCGTCCTCAGCGGGAGGCGGCCGCCAGATCGGTCTTGACACGTTCGGTGCGCGCATTCCACATGGCCCAGGCCATGACGACACAACCGACGAACATGACGACCCCGTGGCCGACACGGAGCGCGGGACTAGCAAAGAACTGCGGCAGAAAGAGTGCGAGACCCACTGCGATCGGCAGGCCGGACCAGGCTGGCAGCACGCCGGACCGTCGAACGGCCAGGGCTGCGAAGATGCCGCCGACAAGGACCAGGACCAGTCCGATACCGAACATCGAAATCTGCACGGCGCCGTTCCTGATGGGATCCGCAAGATCCATGATCGCGGGCTCGGCGTCGGAGACCGCCTTCGCGCCGACGGCGTTGAGGGCGAAGGCCTCGGCGCCGTAGTAGGTCAACGTCAGCCCGACGCCGATCCACGTGAGAACAACGGCAGTTCCTGCAGTCGCTGCACCGGCTGTCGCCGCGACGACGTGTTCAAGGCTTCGGAGGGCAAGCGCGATGGCAACGAATCCCAACATCGCACTCACGTGGGCGACAACCCAATTCGTCTGCGCGAATGCCTCGGCGCCTTCCATACCGACCTCGGTCGAGTACGGCCGCATGATCGGGTAGGCGAGAAACATGACTGCGGCGAACGCCCACAGTGCACTGCCTGCTTTTGCCGACGTCACGATTACTTCTCCTCAGTCGATGGTGCGGTGCCGAAGTTCGTAGCACTGTACTTTAGAACGACACTCGTGCAGGTGAAACCGGCGCCCCCGCCGACGAGCAGAACCTTGTCGCCGTCGCTCAGTGTTCCGGCCGCCTGCAGCGCGCTCAGCCCGACGAACTGGTCACCGGATCCGAGGTGGCCGGTCGTACTTGCAAAGCTCCAGTTGGTCCTGTCGAGATCGACCGGAATGAGCTCCTGCAGTTGCCAATCCAGCTTGGTCCGCCCGACAGCGGGGATGACGACGTGGGCCATCTCGCCGATCTCGCAGTCCGCGTCCTCCAAGGCACCTGCCACCGAGTTTTTCACCGCAGATACGAGACGACCGGCGGCCTCGCGCATTCCTCCGGTTCCGATGAAATGAGTGAATCGGGAGGTGATGTCGATGATCCCGGCTTCGGGGTTCTCGCGGAACTCGGGTCCCCGCACGACCTTCTCCAAGTCGTTCTCCGCCTGCGTGAACGTGGAGAGGATTCGGAAGGCACCGGGGTTGCGGCTCAACACAATCGCCCCGGCGCCGTCGCCGTATACGACGCCGTTCTCGGTCTTCCACCGGTCGATGCGATCGCCACCGAAGCGGTCGGCCGTCGTCATCAATATGTTTCCGCCTTCCATCGCAGTCAACAACTGCGACGCAAGCTCCATGCCGCCGAGTCCGACGTTGCACTGCTGCTGGAGGTCGAATGCTCTGGCTCCCGAGTGGGCGGCATGAGCGGCGACGTACGAGGCCGACGGCCACATGTCCACGCCCTGGAACCAGATGCTGCTGTGGAACACGACAGAGATGTCGGTGGGGGCGATACCGGCGTTGTCGATGGCGTCCCGCGCGGCGTTGACGGCCATCTGTGGGGGAGCGAGTTCCTTTTCGATGCAGGCGCCGATGAAGCCGTCGGCGTCGCGATCTTCCTGGGAGTACAACCCGGCCTCGACGGCCCATTGACTGGTGACGCTTTCCGGCAACCAGTGCCCGGTGCCGGTGATGTATGTGTCGGTGACCTTCATCGGATCTGCTCCTGCAGTGTGTGTGAGTCGAGCAACGTGTGGGAGTCCTTCTCGTGCAATGCGCGTGCGGCGTCGGCGTCCCAGGTGATGGGCAGCCGTGCGACGCCGTTCACCAGCAGGCCCTCCGGTCGAGGAACTTCGGCGGGATCGACGGCAAGCGCGAGGCCGGGTAGGCGGCGAAGGATCTCGTTGAAGGAGATCCTGAGCTCGGCGCGGGCCAGGGAAGCGCCGATGCAGAAATGGGGGCCGTGGCTGAAGGACAGATGCTGAGCCTCGTCTCGATCGAGGGCGCACGACTGCGCGTCCTCGAACTTGTCCTCGTCGCGATTGGCCGCAACGAGACTCGGGAGGACCGCGCTACCGGCGGGGATCAGGACTCCGGACAGTTCGACGTCCTCGGTTGCGATGCGCAGCAACCCTTCCGTCCCGGGACCGAACAGGCGCAGTAGCTCTTCGATGGCGGTGTCGATGAGTTCGGGACGGTCCCTGAGCTCGTCCAGTTTCGTGGGCTCGAGCAGCAGAGCAAAGATTCCGTTGCCGATCATGTTGACGGTCGTTTCGTGCCCGGCGACGAGGAGGGTCACACCGAGGAAGACCAGTTCGAGATCGGAGATTCTGGGGTCTTCCGCGTTTTGAACGGCAAGTTCCGAGAGTATGTCGCCCTGCGGATCGGCCTTCTTCGTCTCGATCAGCTGATTGAGATAGGTGAACAGCGCAACCTGCGCTTCTTTGACCTGCTCAGGTGTGTATTCTTTGCTCGTCGTCGCCAGGAATGCCCTGGACCAGGCACCGAACTGCGGACGATCCGACATGGGGACGCCCAGCAACTCACAGATGATCTGTACCGGCAGCTTTGCTGCGAACGACTCGATCAGGTCGGCGTCGGGTCCGGCGACGATCATATCCGTCAGGAACGATGAGACGTGCTGTTCGATGTGCGGAACGAGCGTGTTCACGCGCCGAGCGGTGAACGTGCCGCTGATCATCTTGCGGACGCGGGAGTGGTCGGGTGGATCCATGTTGAGCAGGGTGGGGAAGTTCTGTGGAACCGGACCCAGCCGAGGCGCGCCTTCGGCCAACGTGGCAGCTCGGGAGAATCGTCGATCACCGAGGACGGTCTTGACGTCTTCGTATCGCGTGACGAGAAAAGCGGAATCGCCCGACGGCATATTCACCACAGCGACGGCCTCATCGGTTTGTATGGTGCTGTACTCGGAGGCGATCTCCATGGCTGAGGGCCGCTCGAAGGGGTATGAGTATGGGCAACGAGCGCCGTCGTTTCCGTTCTGCATCTGCGGTAGCAGCCTTTCGGGACGTGGGAAGCGATCTCGTCGAAGGTTAAGCTGGTGTGTACGAGCCGGTCAACGCTCCTCTGCAGGACCTTTAGCGAGTCTTTGGCGAGATGCAATCACAGTGCAATCCAAATGAATTCGTTGCTTGCTACGGTCGGTCGATACACTCGAATCCAAGAACCAGGGGAGCCGCATCGTGGGCGAATACATTCCGAACGAGGGCGAGACGATCGACACCGATGTACTGGTCGTCGGCGGTGGTCCCGCAGGCATGGCGCTCGGGGTGGCATTGGCGATGCACGGTGTCGATGTCACTGTACTCGAGGGATCGGCAACCTCGACCAGATCCTTTCGCGGCGAGTCCATCTCACCGGACTCGGTGTTCGTGCTCCGAGCACTCGGCGTGTTCGATCATCTGTCCCCGGCGTCGTACATGACAGTCGACGGACTCCGAATCGTCGATTCCGGGACCTCGGTTCTCTCGCTCAGGTTCGAGGAACTTCGACGCGACTCCGAACTACCGACCGAGGTCCCCCAGGACGTGCTGCTCGACGCGATGTTCGTCGGAGCCGATCACAAGAAACTCCGGATGATTCGTGCTGCGACGGTCACCGAACTCGACCGTACCTCCGGGCGGATCAGCGGAGTCCGCTTCCGCTGCAACGGAATAATGCATTCGGTGCGCTCCCGTCTCGTGGTCGCTGCGGACGGACGTTACGGGACTACGACGGCGATGGCATCGCTTCCGTCCCGGCGCAAACCGATGCAACGTGACTTGCTGTGGATCAAGGTGACCGCGCCGGAATCCTGGGACCGATCGCGCTATCAGGTTCGCATGAAAGCCGATTCCCACGTCATGTGTATTCCGACGATCCCGGACCTCGTACGTCTCGGTGTCAACATCCCACCGGGTGGACTTCGTGAGATTCGCGCATCCGGTTTGCCTGCGCTGCACGATCGAATCGCCCGACTCGTACCGGAACTCGCCGACACGGTTGCGGAACAAATCGGTTCGTGGCGCGATACGTCCGTGCTGGATATTTTCACCAGCTACACACCGCGTTGGTCGACTCCGGGCCTCGTGGCGATCGGTGATGCGGCGCATACACTTTCACCGGTCCTGGCTCAGGGTGTCAATCACGCTATTCTCGACGGCGTCGTACTGGCGGATCTGTTGCCGTCGGCCCTCACCCACTCGACGGACATCGCAGTCGACGACGCCTGCAGACGTTTTCAGGCGCTGCGCGAGGAATCGGTCGAGGCCGCACGTTCGCTGCAAATGCGTCAGGAGTTGGCCTTCGCGCAACGGGGAATTGCCGCGGAGATCGGACGCCGTTCCATCTACCGCGCTATCGAGCGATCGGCGTTCCTGAAGAAAAGGATCTGGGGTCCGATCTACTACAGCCTGTTGAACTCCGACAGTGTTGCCAGGCAGGCCGTCGACCGACTTGCGGCCATCCGCGCCGGGGCACGCGTCGAAGTCTGAGAACATGCAATACGCCGATACCGATGCGACATCGGTATCGGTGTATTGCGTTGCACTACAAGAGGATCATCTCTCGGATCGCTTCGCAATCGCGTTCGAGAATGGATTGGTGCACGCTCCGAACTTGCCGACCGGGCTCGACTCCGTAGTCTCCTTGGAGCGTGTGCCGCAATCGGTTGTAGACCTCGAGCGCCTCGATCTGTCGCTCGGACAGGTACAACGCCCGCATCAGTTGGCGGTGCATCGTTTCGCGCACAGGAAACTGCCGGGTCAGTTTACGCAGCTCGCCGATCAGTGGGGCGACTTCTCCGCGTGCCAGCATCACTTCGTTGCGTTGCTCCAGACACGCGAGGTAACCCTCGTTCATCTCGTCCACGGCTGCTTCCAGTAGCGGACTGTCCGATAGTCCCGAGAGAAAAGGGCCGCGGTACAACGCCAGTGCGACTTCGAAGTCCTCCCAGGCGCCGTCGAGATCTCCGGATCTGGCCTTGGGGCGGGCGTTCTTGACCGCATCGTCGAACACACACCAATCGACGTCAAGTTTGTTCACTGCGAGTCGATATCCGCCGGCTCGGGTTTCGATGAGTCCTGGAAAGTGGCCACACGAATCGAGGAACGAACGAAGCTGCGAAATGTAGACGTGTATGGATTCACGGCTGCGCTTGGGTTGATTGGACCCCCACACGATATCTGCCACGGTCTCCATCGAGACGGTATTGCCTGGGTCGATCACCAGGGATGCCCACACCGACCTGAGCTTCGTCCCGCTGGGAATCTCGAACACTGTGTCTTGTGAATCCAGTTCGAGGGCTCCGAATGTTTTGATCGAAATACCTCTACCCTCGAGTTTCGACACGCTCATTCTGGTGAGTTTCCTTCATTCGGTTCTACTTAGCTTCTGCCGAAGTCCGATATTACCGAAATTGGACATATTTCTCGTTGTGAGAGTGATCTGTTCATATTGGGGTCGTGCTGCGGACACCTGCTCGAAATCGATACTGCCGAATCGATACTGCCGAGCAAGTATCCGCTACGCGGACTTACAACGAGACAGCGTCTCGTGCTCGCGTGACCAGCGACCAGATCGAGTCGGGAGTGGCAAAGTTCTCGGCCGTCAGCTGGTCATCGGTGATCGCTATTCGGTATTCACGTTCGAGGTCGCCCAACAGCGCGACGAGCGCCAGCGAATCCAGTCCGGCATTCTTGAGGTCCTCGTCGGCCTTCAGGCCGCCGGCGATCGACAGGCGGGGAATGGCTCGCGAAATGTGGCGTTCGAAGTTTCGATCCCACGCCGTCTCGGGTGTGTGATCCGCCGGCTGCTGTGCGTCGTGTGTGGTCATAGTCAGATCCTGTCTGTCGAAGTGAATTCTTGTGGCTGATATCGTTTCGGTTCCGCGAACGAGTACCTCGGCGGGAGCGGGTCGGGAAAGGAATCCCATCAAGCTCGCAGACAGCCCGTAGGCACCGACGTTGGGAATCTCGATCAAGTCGCCTGGGTGGGGGTCGGCGAGGTCGGCGTTCCTGTTGAGTACGTCGGCCGGTGTGCACAGCGGCCCTGCGATGACGATGTCACGCGTATCCGTGTCGTCGTCGGTCTCGATTCCGGTGACGTCCCCGCGCGTCGCCCCGGCCATGACATGTGCAGACACGGGTAGAACGCGTCCAATGCCGGACAGACCGCCGACATGGTGAATTCCGGTGTCCGTGATCACATATCGTCGGTCGCGGCTGTCTTTGACATCCATGATCTGCGCGACGAGCGCCCCGGAGTCCGCCGTGAGATACCGGCCGGACTCGAACACAATTCTTGTCTCCCCGGTACGCCAGCCCGGCAGCCGGGCATCGAGCGCACTCGCGATGGACTCTTGGAGCTGCTGGTAAATCGGCCTGCGTCCGGAGGATGCGTACGGCGCAGCGAAACCGCCACCGAGATCGAGAACCTTCAGCTCGATGCCGAGTTCGTCGCGCAGTCTGCAGGCCGTATCGATGCTGTTGATCATCTCGACCACGAGCGCGGACTCGTCGGATGCGTTACTGAGAGGGTAGAAGTGGAACCCGTGCACCTCGATCGACGGAAGGTCGATGTCGTCGCGGGTCAAGGGCATTGTGCCGGTATCGATTCCGAACTGCGACGACGCTCCCGTCATGCGCATCCCTGCACCGCCCGGGGCCGAATCGCTGTTGACCCGAAGCAGAATGCCGATTTCGACGGACAATCCGTCGGCGAGGGCGGACAGGCGCCGAAGGTCGGTTCGAGATTCGGAGGAGAACTCCCGGACGCCGCTGGCAATGGCGTGAACGATTTCCTCATCCGTCTTTCCCGGCCCGGTGTAGATGATGTCCGCCGCGGGGAATCCGGCGGACAAGGCTGCGTCGAGCTCGCCGATCGAGCTGACTTCCGCGGAGCATCCTGCGAGTCGAAGTACCTCGGCCACTGCGGGATTGGGATTTGCCTTCAGTGAGAAATAGATGGAACTCGGCTGTGGTAGCGCGCGGGTGAGATCGCGCGCGGCCGCGTCGAGTTTGTCCGCGTCGAAGATGTAGACCGGTGTCCCGAATGTACGAGCGATGTCCGTGTTGCGTGTCATGGTGTGTCCTTCGTCAGTGCGAGCTCTGCGCGGCGAGTGTCGACTTTTCCGTTGGGAGTGAGGGGGAGTTCGTCGAGTACGACGCATCGTGTCGGTATCTTGGCTGGTTCGAGTATTGTGGCTAGAGCGCTCAAAATTTCGCTTCCCGACGCGGTGGCCGTCACGACGATCGACAACCCATGATCGTCGGTGGGCTTGAGGACGATTACCGACTGCACGATGTCCAGTGATTCGACGGCGGCGGATATTTCGGACACGCTGGTCCGGACGCCGGCGGCTTTGAAGATGTCGTCGCGACGACCGGTGAAGTACAGATAGCCGTCGGCGTCGATGCGACCGTAATCGCCGGTGAGCAACATTCGTTCGCCCGATAGCGCGTCGACGCCGAAGCGTTCGGCAGTCAGTTCGCCCGCGCCCCAGTATCCGGCCATGACATGTGGTCCGATGGCAACGATCTGACCGTCGGTCCCAGGTTCGACAGGGCGCCCCGAGTCGTCGAGCACGGTGATCCGAGTTCCCGGAATAGCACGTCCCACCGACCCTGGACGATGAAGGTCCAGGTCCGGCTCGGCGATGGTGACGCGCTTGCATTCGGTGATGCCGTACATGGCGATGATCGCCGCATGGGGAAATATGATGCGAAGCTCGGCGATCCGGGACGGCGGCAGGTCCGCGCCGGTATTGGTGACCATCCGAACCGTGTCGACGCTGCCGCCGCGGGACAGCAGAGTGTGCAGCATTCCTGCAACTGCTGGAACCGCAGGCACCACGGTCACGGGTCGCGATCTGATCGTCCTGAGCAGGCCCAGGGCGTTCGAGGCATCGGCGAGTACCACGGACGCACCGGACGCGAACGACAGCAGAACCTGATAGAGGCCGTAGTCGAAGGACAGAGGCGACATGAGCAGAACGGTGTCGCTTGCTCGGTACTCGAGCTGCCGCCCGATCGAACCTACAGCGAATACGATTGCCGCTGCCGGACAGATGACGCCCTTGGGCTTGGAGGTGCTGCCGGAGGTGTACATCAGCAGTGCTGGTTCGTCGTCGTGGACCGGTCGTCGGAGGGTCGGTTCGGGTGGCTTCGCGGTGCCGAGGCCGACCCAGGTCAGCACCGGAGACGCGAAGGCCGCCGTGTTTTCCGGGAGCTGCTCGACGACCACGAGTGCGGGTGTGCAATCGTCTGCGACAGAGGCTAATTGGATATCCGTCATGGACGGTGGGAGAGGGACTGCAACGGCGCCGACTGACCAAGCCGCGAACACCATCGCCACAGCAGGAACGTCGTTGGTCAATCGGGTGACGACGCGATCACCGCGGCCGACACTCGCGGCCACAAGAGCCGTCGATGTGGTCGCGACCAACTCGGCGAGCGTCCGGTAGTCGACCGTTCGCCCATCGGGTGCGTGGAGCGCGACGGACGTCGGTGACTCGATCGCGGTCAGGTCGAGCAGATCAGAAGGTATGACGTGCAGGGGTTCAGAGGTCGGGGGCGTCGAAATAAGGGTCGTGTTCATTGCGCTCCGTTTCGGACTCGGTATTCTGCCGGGGGAAGGTACAGGTGGGCGATGATTGCCCCTGCCACGAGGAACACCCCGCCCACACAGAAGGCGACCGTTGACCCTGTGGAGAAGGCGGACATGGCCGATTCGCGCAATGCGTCGTCACCCAGTCGATCGGCCTCGAGGAGAGTGGCCCCGAGCGATGCGTTGTCGACGGATGGTCCGTGCAGGTTCGAGCCGTAGACGACCGACAGCACGGAACCGAGGACGGCGACGCCGAGTGCGTACCCGATCTCCTGCATCGTGTCGTTGACGGCGGCGGCTTCACCCACCCGATGCGAGGGCACTGCCGCGACCATCGACTCGGTCACCAGAGGTAGGGCCAACCCGACGCCGAGCCCGGCTACGAATACCGCTCCGAGCACGATGTGGAGTTCGCCTCCGACCAGCGACAGGGTCACCGATGCCAGCGCTGCGACGATCAGTCCGGCCACTACCACCGGCCGTCGACCGAAACGGTTCGAACACGGTGTGGACGACGTGACCCCGAGGATCAGCGCGACCGTTACCGGGGCTACGGCGAGACCGGCCGACGATGGGGACAGTTCGAATTGGAACTGAAGCTTCTGCGTAAGCACGAACAGGGTGCCGGCGAGCGCGAAGAACAACAACATGTTCGATACGGACGCCCCGAAGAACTCCCGACGTCGATGGCGCGCTGTCGTGGGATCCGAGTCCGTGAGATCGGCCGAGAACGAACCGGATTGCTTGCGCGACCGAGAAACCCATGCCGCGAGAGCCAGGATCCCGGCGACCCCGATGAGGACGGCACCGACGATAATCTCGTCGCTGACGACCGTCACACCCAGGACGAAGGTGGTGATCGCTCCGGACGCCAGCACCAGGAGCCGACCGTTCACAGCAGACCGTGGCAGCGTGGCCGTCGGTGACACCACACCGAGGACCACCAGGGCCATGACAGCGGATCCGGCGGCGGACACGCCGAAGATGTAGTTCCATCCCCATCCTTCGACGAGAACTCCACCCACAATCGGTCCACCTGCGGCACCGGCCACCGAGACCGCGCTCCACACGGCGATAGCGCGAGATCGCCCGGCATCCGAGGCGGTCGCCACGACGAGTGCGAGGGTCGATGGCATCACGAAGGCCGCACCGATGCCCATCAGAGCGCGGGCGAGCATGATTGCAGGCACGTTGTCGACGGAGGCGGCTGCTGCGCCGCCGAGCCCCGTGGACAGGAGGCCGATCAACAAGACTGTTCGGGCACCGATTCGGTTGCACAGATGCCCTGCGGGCAACAGCATGGCTGCGAATGTCGCCGAGTAGACGACCACGACGAGACGCAGTGCAGCCGAGGACAATCCTAGGTCCGTCGACATGGAGGGCAGTGCGACGTTGACGGCCGAGCTGTTGAAGATGACGATCGTGACGGCCGCCGACATTGCGACCAGAACTACCCAGGACCGTCGCACAGCCCGCACCTCGGTGACGGTCACAGCGGATTCACCGCGACAGTGTGCTCGCGACTGTCCCGAGTGCGAAGACGCAGCACGTACATTGTGACCGAGCCGAGGAGGAGCGACGTGCCCGCGACCATGTAGAGCACCGTGAAACCGTGCTCCAACTGCAGCATGGCGACGCCGACTATCGGTGCGAGGGCGCTGGGAGCAACGACCGCTGTATTGAGCAGGCCGAGGTCACGGCCGTAGTGCTTGGGATCGGGCAGGAGTTCGGTGAGCAGTGCGAAGGCCGGTCCCATGAACGCGCCGAGTCCTGCACCGAGTACGGCTGCTGCACACAGGATCAGGGGCCACGAGTCCACGAAGCCGAAGGTCGACGCGGCGACACCTGCGACGGCAGAACCGATCACTGCGGGTCCGGTACGGTCCGCGATCCGATCGGATATCGTGCCGCAGATCAGGGCGCTGAGCACCACCGAGACCACGAAAAGACCGGTCAACAGGATGAGGGCGCTTGCCGGCTCTGGCCGCGCGAGTTCGTCGTGAACGAAGAAGTACAGGAACTGGGTGACGTTGCCGAGTCCGAACAGCACCAGGGTTCGGCTGGTCCACCCCAGCCACAGTTCGGATGTCGAGCTCGACCGACCGACGCGAATCGGTGGTGCCGTCGGGTGTGCAAGCGCCGGTGCCGGGTCACGCGCCGTCGGCGCCGCGACGACCGACACCGCGATGAACGGCGCCGCGAGCATCGTGACCACGCCGGCAACCACCAAATAGGAAATCGACAGATCGGTCGACACCGACGCGACCACCGTTCCCAGTAGAGCAGCGAACATCTGTGCGGCGGCGAGCTTTCCGCCGATCCGCGCGCGGTGTCGGGTCGGTATCTCGTCGGCGACACTCGCCTCGACCCCGCACTGGATTGCGGCGATTCCGGTCTGAGTTGCGCACCACCAGAACACCAATTCGAGGCCGCTGTCGGCTTGGCCCGCCATCACCAGGCAGCCCACGGCCACGGCCACACCGATCATGGACACCGTTCGTCGGGCGACCGTAGGTAGACAACGATCCGACAGAGCACCGACTATGGGGTACGCGACGAGCATCACCACGCTGCCTGCAGCGGAGATCAGACCGAAGAACAGCTCTTTGTCGGCCGGGTACATGCGTTCCGCCGCCACAGCGAGAAGAACTTGGGTCGGTGCGAAGAAGGCTACCCATGCAGCCAGTCCGGCGAGAGCGAGCCTGGTCTCGAGTCCGCGCGGCGGCGACGTGTCGCCGCCCTCATGCCGCGCGGCACGGAGGTCACGATCGGAGTCCAGTGTCATCGGGTGCCCACCGACTCAGCCGTCGTGCGAACGATGCGTTCGACCAAGCCGAACAGTTCGTCGCTGTTGTCGGTCGTGAGAAAATGTCCGCCGTCGACCATGGTGACCGTGAAGTCGCTCGTCGTGTGTCGGTCCCACTGTGTCAGCGACGCCGCGGCGACCAGGAGATCGCCGGTCCCACCGATCGCGTGAATCGGTATCGGCAACGATGTGCCCGTTGCAAGGCGCGCGCTCTGGCAGACCCTGATGTCGTCTTTCACCACCGTCAGGAGCGGGCCGAGCCATTCCGGCCGCTCGAGCAACATAGGCGGAAGACCGCCGAATGCCGCAAGGCTACGGGCGATTTCGAGGTCGGACAGTGTGTCCAGTGGCAGTGGCAGGGTCGGCAGATGTGGTGGTGAACTTGCTGCCACCACAAGTGATTCCGGGAGACGACGGCCTGCTTCGAGGGCTCGGGTTGCAAGTGTGTAGGCGACGAGCGCGCCCATACTGTGGCCGAACAGGACGTAGGGGCGGTCCATCTCCTCTGCAAGTTCGATCTCGAGAAGGTCGACCAGGGCGTCGAGATTGGTGAAGCAAGGCTCGTGCCTGCGATCGTCGCGGCCCGGTAGGTGGACGGGCACCACGGTCAATGCGTCGGACTCGGTCCAGCGTCGGTATACCGATGCGGATCCGCCGGCGTGGTGGAAGCACAGCACTGTAGGTGCGTCGGTGACGGTCATGCCGCAGTCCGGCCCAGGTCGATCGGTGCCAGGAACGGAAACCGGGAGCCGAGCGAGAGCAATATCGACAACGCCGTGCCGGTGATCGGCCTTCGTCCCGACTGCCGGGTCAGCGCGCCGATTGTCAACAGTCGTACGGCCGTCATGTGTGTCGGCGACCCGTGAACGTCGTCGAATTCGACGACACGCGAGCACACCAGCCGGTCGAGCAGCAGCTGCGACTCGGCCGCCGGTGTGATCTCGTCGCGACTGCTCCTGATGTAAAGCACCGGTATCTTGATCCGATCGAGTTCGTGATCGTCGAGCGCGCACTGCGCCAGGGTCGATTCGAAATCCGATCCCGTTGCGCCGGTGAGATGTTCGAGGGTGCGAACCGTCGTCCTGGGGAGTTCGCCCGCGAGAGATGCTGCGCCGAAGAGATACCGGACAGGGGCACCGACGGTCACGATGGAACGAATACGTGGATCTGTCGTCGCAGCGCGCAGGACGACAGTGCCGCCGAAGCTCATCGCAAGAGCATGAACGCCGTCGATCATCATTCGTGCTGCTACCGCGTCCACCACCGCGGAGATGAGCATCGAACTGGCCCCCGTGTATCGAGTCGAGTTCTCGCCGACACCGGGGAAATCGACGATCACTACGGCCATGCCGAGTGCGCGGGCGGAAACGAGAATGTCCGCCCATTGTTCTTTCGGGCTCACGATCCCGCCGATCACCAAAAGCAACGGGGCCGGACCATCGCTGGGCAGGCCACGGAACCAAACGGGAACGTTGGTGCCGTCGATACGTGCCGCAAGCTTCTCCACACCCTCGACGTCGGCGGCCCACGCTGCGAACCGGACGGTGCAGTCCTTGTAGGCCTGCTTCTGCCCTGGTGTCGACGCGAACGGGAATCGTGCCAGATTCAGACACTGAACGGCGTCTCGGTGCTTCCCCTCATGCGCGAATGCGGTTGCAGCACCGACCCATGCGTCGGCCCAACCGCCGTCCCCGTCGTCCAGGGTGGTGATGGAGGCCAATGTCGACCGACAACGCCGAGCACTCATTCCCTGTGCCCGTGCGTGCAGGACGACCAGATTCTTCACTTCGTCGAGATAGTCCATGGCGCTATACGATCCGTTCGAGCTCGGGTGCAGTGGTCGATCCGGACATTTCCAGCTCCGACGCGAGGTCCGCTGCGACCTCGGCCGCCAGTGCGCCGTCGATCACCCGATGGTCGAATGTCAGCGACAGCGGAAGAATCGTTCGGTCGACTGCTCGGTCGTCCACGAGTGCGACGGAGTCGATCATCCTGCCGATTCCGACAGTCATGGTGGTGCCTCCATCGGAGTAGAAGTGCCGAATCGGGCGATGGCCCAGCGAGGTCACCGCAACTGTTCCGAGGGCCCGGTGGCTCCACGGAAGGAAGGTGGCAATGTCGAACACGGCTCGGCCGACGACGCCGGGTAGGAACCGAAATGCTTGCGCAGGTCCGCGATCGCCCGACTCGAGGCGCTCTCGGGTGTCGGTGATCCATTCGGTGATCGCTGCGGGCGATATCGATTGTGCAGCAGGGAGAACTGCGGACTGCACCGTCCTGGTCCCGTCGACCGAGACGTCGAACGCCAGCTTGACGTCGACATCACGATGCCGTACCACGAGAGGTAGACCAAGTGACTCGAACGAGGAGTTCGCCTCGGGATGACGTGCCCACACGGTCCCGACAGCCGCGACGACCTGCGCGACGACCGAACATCGAGCCGACTCGCTCTGTCTCGCGAGAATGGCCGACGCGTCCACCTCGATGCCGAGGTAGACGGGGCTGCGACCGGTGCTGCCGGCTAGGAAAGCAAGGGTGTGCCAGCGGTGGTTCGGCACCACGCGGAGACCGCCGACCATCCGCACGAGGGACGTCATGCGGTGGCAACCCGGTAGATGTCGTCCAGGCATTTGCTCTCCATGGCCCGGACGACCGATAGCGGTCTGCCTATTTCCGCCTCCACCACGGTGATGACCTTGAGCAGGTACATCGAGTCCCACCCCGCAACGCCGTCGAAAGGGGTCGACAAACCGAACTCGGTGATCTCCAGACCGCTTTCGGTACGGACCAATTCGACGAATCGCTCTTTCGTCATGCTCATGCTCATGGTCATCTCTCCTTGATGTCTACGTACGGGGGTACCGACGGCACGTCTGCCGGGGCAAGTACGAATTCCTCCGAGTCGGCCCCGAGCCCGTGCAGGCCGCGGTGGTCACCGCCCGACGGCCGGAACCCGTGATCCGGGTACAGACGGGCAGTGGCCGAGTTCTTCGGAGTTGCTGCGTACCAGCCGATCAGTTCGGTTCTGCCGGTGTGGAATTCGGACTGTGCGACGTGCGCGAGCAAGGCCGTTTCGACCCCCCGTGCGAGGACCCGGCAGGACAGCGCGAAGTTTCGGACGAAGGTGGTCTTCTCGGACCGTTCGACGAAGAGCGCCCCCACTATCCCGTGATCGCCGAAGCGGTCTGCGCATTCGACCGCTACGACGGCACGATGTGGATCATCGATCCAGGTTCGAACCGAACGTTCGTCCATCCGGAGCGTGGTGAGGTTGAATTGATTGGTGCGCTGTGTGATCTGGGCGATTCGGGCGATCTCGACACCCTGTGGCTCGAAGACGACCACCCTCGTGTCGAGATCGGTCAGGTAGGACTCGACGTCCTGCGCTGCATCGCGGAGGGTCCTGCGCTGCAACTCCGTTCGGTATCTGGTAGTTCGGGCGGTGTCCTCGGCGGTGATCGTCGATGTGGTGAACCACCCGTCACGAAGCAGTGATACGACGTGCAATGCGGGTTCGTTTGCATCCACCGCCACGATAGGAAGGGTGGGCAAGGCCGAATGCATTGCGCCCCGCTCGGATTCCGAGTCGTCGACGAATACGAACGACTCGACGCCGATGCCCAGGTCGGCGGCCATGGCTACCAGGTTTCCCGGCTTCGGATTCCAATCGGCACGAATGGCAACGAAGTCACCCTCGCTCATGTCCGAATCAGGGTGTTCGATCAATGCTCGCCGGACGAGCGCCTCGTCGTTCTTGCTCAGAATCGCGAGCATCACGCCCTGGGAGGCAAGCTGCCGCAGGGTGCGTCGGAACGTTGAGTATGCTTCGCCGGTCAGACCGTGCTTGAGGTTCACTCCCTCGATTCCGTCCTCGGAAAGAACGCCCTCCCAAAGTGTTCCGTCGAGATCGAGCGCGAGTGCCTTGCTGGCCCGGCCCAGGCGCGATCGGGTGAGGTGTCCGATCTGACGAGCGCATGCCCCCATGAACTCGTTACCGAGCGCGATGCCGGCATACGACGCCATACGGGGGTCGGACAGCGGACCGGACTCCGTGAGAACGGCGTCGGCGTCCAGCACGACGATCGAGTGGTCGGCTACGGCAAGATCGAGCAATCGTGCGTTGAACCGACGCCAGGCGGCCCCGATCTGCGCCTTGGACACCAGGTCGATCGCCATCGACAGCACCGCTGCCGGCAGCGGCACGGTCGCGACAACCGTCAACCGTCGAGCCGCGTGGCTCCGTACCGAGCGCTCGAGTGTCGTAGCGACGTCGTCGAGTGCAACCGCTACGTCTCGTGCGGTCCAGGTGTCGGGGAGACGATCGAGGACGATGCTCGCGTCGAGCATCACGATCGTCATGTCCGGGTCGTGTTCGAAGACGGGGGCTCGGTCCTGGAGTAGTTCCAGAGCCCATCCGCCGAATCCACCCACTCGGATATCGGATTCGAATCCGTGACGCGCCAGTTCGGCGCCGAGGGGAGCCTGCAGCCCTCGGACCGTCGAGCTGCCGACGATCGCGATCGCAACCGCCCTCGTGACGTTCGTGACGGTCACAGTCCCTCCAAGGTGATGCCGCCTCGGATCCAGCGGCTGGATTCGATGGCGATCGCGAGAGCCCGGTTGCCGGGTTCGATGACTCCGGCAAGGCTGTCGAACTGTAGGAAAGCCAGGGCATTTCCGCTGTTGCCGGTCGCGGCGACACAGCTGATTTCTCGGGCACCGTCCATTCCCATCTCCTTCCGGATGCGGGCGGTCATGATGCCGGACAGCTGAGGTGGGAGGAGGAAGTCGATATCGTCCGCGGACCAGGATGAACGGCGAAGCAATTCGCCTGCCGTTTCTACACTCATGCCCGGCACACGTCGTTCGATGGCCTTGTAGTCCTCCCGCACGGCGGTGATGTCCGAGAGTCGATCGGCGTCTCCGAACCACTCGATGATCTGTCCAGGAGCGCTGTCGAGACCGGTGAACACACAGTGCACGGTGTCGATCCGCATGACGGCGTCCGTGGGATCGGCTGCGATCACCATTGCGCCTGCAGCATCGCCGAACAGCATGTAGTTCACGAGCGTCGCGGGCGGCATACCGCTGATGTCTCGGTCGAGAACCATGTGCTTGGCGCACAGATCGGCGCCGATCACCAGGCCGATACGTCGATCGTCGTCGAGCATGCGCCCACCGACGTCCAACGCGGAAATCGCTCCCGAACAGCCGGATTGGAGCTGATACGCGGGAATGAGATTCAAGCCGAGCCGGTCGGCGATTCCGGTGGCCGATGTCGGCATCAACGAATCCGGTGTTGCGGTGGCCAGCACGAGAAAATCGATGTCCGACGGCTCCAGCCCGGCCCGATCGAGTGCCTGCCGTGCGGCGTGCGTACCGAGATCGACGATCGAGTGGGTGCGCTCACCCGATTCGAGATCGACACCGAAGTATCGTGTCCGTGTTCCGACGAACAGCTCGATCCATTCGGCGTTCATTCCGAAACGGCCGGCGAGAGCTGCATTGTCGACTGCAGCGCCGGGCAGGCAGGTCCCGGTTGCGAGCACGTGCATCAGTTCGCTCCTTCGAGAATCACTGTGTGCGGGTACGTTCGGGTGTGGTGACGGACGAAGTCCACGAGATTGCCGACGGTGTCGAGATTGTCGGCCAGATCGACCACCGCGATCGGCGGAGTCGGAGCGAGAAGTTCGTTCACTCGGTCGCCGAGCCGAACGGCCATGATCGAGTCGAACCCCAGGTCGTCGCGCAGGCGGGAGGATCGGGTGAATTCTCCGGTCTCGAACCCGCCCAGCTGCGCGATCAGGGTGCAGATCGACGTCTCGAGATCGAGTTCGTCCGGGACGGATGTGGCGGTGGTGAACAGCGGCGACTCGGCGCTGACCCCGCCGTGGGCAGCCCCGACCGCGGTATCGTCCAGAATCGACTCGACAGCAGGCACATTCGAACGGAACCGCAGTGTCGGCTTGCCCGCCAGCCGGTGCCGATCGTGGTCGAATCGATACCCAGGCAGACGTCGGACGGTTCGATGTTGCTGCTGGTACAGAGGTGCCCAGACAACGTCGGTACCTTGGCTGTACAGGGCTGCGAGAACCTCGGCAAATTCGGTGCCCGCCGACGCAGGCCCTGGCATCGGAACGAGCCGCTCGGCCCCGGTGGTGTCGATATCGCGGGCAAGTGTCGTCAAGACACCATTGGGACCGATCTCGATCAAATGCGACGGCCGGGCGTCCGCGAGAAGGGCGCGCATAGCCCCGAGGTAATCGACGGGCCGCACCATCTGTTCGCTCCAGTAGGCGAGCGTAAGATCGGCGCCGTCGATCTCGCCGCCGCGAAGCGTCGAATAGAAGGGAACGGTGGTCGCGTTCGGTGGCACTCTGATCCCCGATGCTCGGAGCATGGACGCGGCAGGCTCCATGGTGGGGGAGTGAAACGCGTGGGTGACGCGTTGGCGTTTCGGCGAGTACGCCGCGAGAACCCGTTCTGCACGCTCGAGAGCCTCGGTCGCACCGGCTAGGACCGTGCTGCCGGGCCCGTTGATCGCAGCGATGCACAGCGTCGAGTCCAGTTCGACGTGCGCCACGATCGTCGACACGTCGGCACGGACCGAGAGCATTCCACCTGCGCCTGCTGCTGAGTCCATCGGAGTGCCCCGCATGGACACCAGACCCAATGCGTCCGACATCGTCAGTGCACCCGCAGTCACGGAGGCCGCGAATTCACCCAAGCTGTGGCCGAGAACCGCAACCGGACGAACACCCACGTCGACGAAGGCAGCAGACAAGGCGTACTGCACTGCGAACAGCGCCGGCTGAGCTATCGCGGCCCGAGCCACCAGTTCGGCGGAATCTTCGTCGAAGAGGACGCGATCGAGGTGTGGACGTAGGTCGTCGGCCGCCGCGTCGACCACTTCGCGCAACCTATCCGAGTAGACCGGGCAGCGACGCTCCAGTGCGCGACCCATAGCCGGGTACTGCGACCCTTGGCCGGTGAACAGGAAGGCCGGGGCCGGGGTGCGCCCGGACGCGGTGCCGGATCGGAGAAGGACCGCGCGCCGCAGCGCCGCTGCGCCCTGGCTCGGAGTGTCGGCGGCAACGGCGATACGCGAGCGGAGACCGGTCTTGACGATGTTCGTCGAGTACGCAATCTGGTTGAACCGATCCGGCGACACGCCGTCTACGAAATCGGCGAGCGCGGTTACGTTCGACGTCAATGCGCTGTCGTCGTTCGCCGAGATCGTGAGCACTGAGGTCCCGGACAGTCGACTCGGAGAACGGACGTCGGTCGGTGAGCCGACGACCACGTGCGCATTTGTACCGCCCATTCCGAAGGAGCTGATTCCCCCGACGATCGGTGTGCGTGGCAGCTTCGCAATTGAATCGTTGAGCCTCATGCCCTTGCCACTCAGTCCAAGGGCTTCGTTCTCGGCATCGGCGAACAACGACGGCGGAAGAACGCGATTCTTGATGGACAGAATTGCCTTGATGAATCCCGCGATCCCTGCGGCTCCTTCGAGGTGACCCACGTTGCCCTTCACCGATCCGAGCAGGCACGGTCGGCTGCGTTCGACGCCGAGAACCTTTCCGAGGGCACGGGACTCGATCATGTCACCCAGTACGGTTCCGGTCCCGTGGCCTTCGACGAAATCAACGTCGGCAGCGTTCACGGAAGCGCGCGCGTAAGCAGACTCGAGGACTGCGATCTGCGACCACATACTCGGTGCGGAGATCCCGTTGCTTCGCCCGTCGTGATTGACAGCCGAGGCGAGAATGCGGGCGTACGACAGTCCCGAACGGGTGATGGCATCGGTTTCCCGTTGCAGTACGACGACGCCGATACCTTCCCCGCGCCCGATCCCGTCGGCCCCGGCGGAGAACGGTTTGCATCTGCCGTCGGTGGAGGCAAGGCCGGATTCAGCGTAGAACACCGACAGTGCAGGCGAGAGCATCATGTTGGCCCCGGCGACGATAGCCGTGTCGATGTCGCCCGCGCGAATTGCACTGGCGGCCTGATGAATAGCGACGAGGGACGAGGAACACGCAGTATCGACGGTCATACTGGGTCCGTGCAGGTCGAGGTGGTAGGACACCCGGTTGGCTGCCATGCAGTATCCACCTCCCGTGCCTCGGTGCGGGGTCATTTCCGCGGGACTCGACATCGCCATCGATGTCCAGTCACTCGACATCATTCCGACGAACACGCCAGTCGTGCTGCCTGCCAGGGCCGTCGGATCGATTCCCGCGTCTTCGATTGCATGCCAAGCCATTTCGAGGATCAGCCGCTGCTGCACGTCCATCTCGCTCGCCTCGGCCGGTGAAACTCCGAAAAAGGCGTGGTCGAAATTTGAGTGTCCGGTGATGAATCCGCCGAATCGGCTCGGCGGGCGCGGAGCATCCGACCCGTTCGTCCAATCGTCGGTGGTCCACCGATCGGGTGGCACCTCGCTCGCGCCGTGCCGTCCGTCGAGCAGAAGCTTCCAGAAAGCAGAGGCGTCCGATGCACCTGGGAACCGGCAGGCGATTCCGGTCACTGCGATCGCGGGATCGGAGGTCACGAGTCGGCCTTGGCCGCAACCTGGGTGCGAAGAAAGCCAGCCATGGCAGCGATGCTCGGGTAGTCCCACGCCATGGTGGGTTCGACCTCAATTCCGAACGCATCTTCCATGTCGCCGCACAGGGTGAGGGCATAGACCGAGTCGAGCCCGTACTCGGCAAGGGGACGGTCCATGTCGACCGAGTTCGGTGGGATTCGCAGGAATCCCGCGACCTTCTCGATCAGCCATTCGGTTTCGTCGATCGGACGAGCAGGCATAGTCGTTCCTTCTGGCGTGATGGGAGTGCGTGGTTGAGTGGTGGTGCGTGATCGTTGACGAGGGTGGGTGACCTTGCGGCGATGTCAGGGCATCGTGCGGGGGACTGTGCGGGCTCGGAGATCGAAGGCTCGGCCTTCCTGTATCCGCCGAAGAACATCGGTGAACGTCTCGAGCACAACGTGTTGCGGTGGTTCCAACCGGATGCCGCCGATTCGCTCGGCCGTGCGATACAGCGCGAGAACGGCCCACGACGGCGCGTCACCGTCGAGGCGCTCGACGATCCCTGCCGTGACCAGAAGCAGTGCATATCGTTCGGTGAGCCGCATAGCGGCCGCAGGCGCGGCCACGCCCAGGTCGTGCGGGGCAAGAGCCGCAGACTCGGAGCGCAGGTCGAGGAGAGCCTGCGTCAGAATCTGCCAGACGTCGGTGAGTGCGGGATGAACAGGGCGCGACTCCAAGCTGACTCGCAGTCGGTTCAGTACGGGGTCGGGGCCAGGAGCGAACATTCGAAGGGACCCGAAGTTCAAGGGTGCCAGGTCCGCTCCCGGCACAGTCTTGGGAGCAGCGTCACCCTGGGAGGTAAGGCGTTTCAGCTGCGGCAAGATCGCCAATTGGCAGGCCGCGCCACCGGCGTGGCCGATCGCAAGCGCTGCGAAATCCCGAAAGTGTTTACCGAACAGTGCATACGGACCAGTTCGAAGGTAGAAGCGTGCGCCCAGAACGACCGAGAGATCGGACATCGCGGACTCCAAAATCCTCGCCACGATGTATTTCGCGGCCGCAGAATGGGCGCTGCCGAACGCTGGCAGTTCGTGCAGTGTGTTCGCGGAGTCCGCCACCATACATTCGGCAGCCATGAGATCCGCGAACGACGACGCGAGCGTGTGTTTGACGTGTGGCAGATCCGACAGATCGCTGCCGTACAGCCGCCGCCGAGTTGCGAAGCCTGCCACTGCGAAGAGGCTCTCGTCCACAGGTCCCAGACCCGCACCTGCTGCCACGCATCTGGACACCTGAAACGAGGTGAGTGCCGTCTCGACTGCGGTACCGGGTGCGCCGATCATGGTCGACGCGTCTACCGGTGTGTTTCGGAAACTGAGCCCACCGAGGCGACAACCGCGAAGGGCCAGGCTCAGGTGGCGTGGCGTCGATGCCGGCGAGTCGGGACCGTCGAGGTCGACGAGGAACAACGAGTGCTCGCGCCCGCCGAATCCAGATGTGCCAGTGCGGGCGAACACCACTGCGGACTGCGCACGGTCGGCATTGTTGATGACGTTCTTTGCGCCGTTCAGCCGGTAATTTCCCCCGTCCTCGGTAGCGACGAGGTCGTTCGCGCCGAAATCGTTACCGTGGTCCGACTCGTGATAAGCAACCGAGATCGCCCGGCCAGACATCAGCGTTCGTGCGACAGCAACCTGCTGATCGGTGCGACCGGCCGCGTACACGTTGACCGCCGCCATGAACGAGGTCAGACCGTATCCGAGCCCGAGAGACGCATCACGCCCGAATACTGGACGCATGACGTGCACGAGTCGTTCGATGGAGGTGAATCGACCCCCGAGGGCGATCGGCACGAACTCAGCGCCGAAGCCGTAGTCGTCCAACAGCGTCAGCGTTCCGGCGGTGAACTCGCGAGCCTCGTCGGCTTCGAGGACATCGGCCACTCCGTACGGGTTGGCGGACTGGTACGGGTCACCGAGAAGTGTGTCGAGAATGGTCACGTATTCACCCGTTCCTGTTTCACGGACGCCGAGGCCGTCGCATCGAAAATGGTGGGATGCGAACGGTGGTCGAGTTGGTCCAGCAGAACCGAATATCCTGCGTCGATGCTGTCGATCGGCACCGAACTGCGTACACCGATTCGGTCGAGTGCGGTATGTAGTGCCAACTGGAGCCAGAGTGCGTCGGACCAGAGTGGTCCGATGGGGGGATTGTTCAGGTAGATCTGTATGGCCGCCGCCCCAGCTATGCACGCGGAAAGATGTTCCGCCGCAACGAAGGCAGCGGTAGGCACCTCGACCGGATCACGATCCAGCAGTCGAGTCTGCCGAGACAACCTCTCGACCGTACGGACCAGAACCTCAGCACACCGGAGTGCGTAGGCCTGGCCGTCGTGCTCGCGGTCGAGGAGACAGCCGAGTGCTGTCACCGAACTCTCGAGGTTGGCCAGAAGACCGAGCCCGCGACGGGGAACCAGGGACAGTCGCGCGAGGTCGAGCGCGGGGAGCGGTTCTGCGATCGTCGTGCAGATACGAAAGTCGATCTCGTCCTGAGTCGAACGCGCGGTGTTCTTCCAGAGCAGGACCGAGAATTGGCTGACGATCGTGTTGAGGTTGACCACCGTGTTTCCGTCGAACAGCGACACGATTCGATGATCGCGTTCCACCTTGTACAGCGTCCCGTCGGACCCCAGTCCCGGCACCAAGGACCGCGCTCCCATGAGCCTGCGCAGATCGAGCAACGACTTCTCGACGGTCGACGGGACCAGGTACTTGCTTGCGGCCGCCAGCGCGGACTGCTCGCCGGGGAGCGCATGCAACGATCTGGACGCGACGACGGTCAGCGCCTCAGCCAGCAGGTGGCCACCGAACGACTCCACGAGCACCGTCCTGGCTGCGGGTAGGTCACCGAGCGAGCGACCGTACAGAACCCGAGCTCGTGCGAATCGAGCGGTCATGGCCAGCGCGTGATCACTTGCGCCGAGGGAAAGGTAGCAGCACATTGTGCGAGTCAGCTGTAGTGCTTTCAGCACGATCTCGAGTCCGTGGCCTTCCGGCCCGACCAACGTTCTGGCCGGCACGAACGCACCGTCGAACGAAATTCCGCTGATGTCCGCGCCTCGGATACCGTGAGTCGGTTCCTTGGGAAGCGTATCGAACGAAGCGGTGTCCAGCTCCGACTTCTCGACGAGAAACAAGCTGTAACCGCGGGCAGTGCCGCCGTCACGAGTGCGGGCAAGCACACATACCGCGTGGCCGCGAGTCGCATTGTTGATCAGCCACTTCTCTCCGTACAGCCGGAACCCCGCGGTGTCGGGCTCGTCACCGGTTCGGCTCGAATCCACCTGCATCTCGGCCGTATCCGCACGAACCTCGCCCGAGAGCAGGTCGCTTCCGCGGGCACGTTCGGTCAAACCCCACGAGATCTGCTTGCCCTCACAGATGAGCTGTGCCAACCGCTCGCGTTGTCGTTCGTCACCGGCGACCCACGCCGACACTGCTCCGAGGAATGTCTTCCCATGCGCGACGGCGAGGGTCACATCCACCCTGGAGAGTGCACGAACGATGCGACCAGCACTGGAATAGTCGTCGAGCAACCCCCCGAATTGGGTCGGAACATAGCACCGCTGCACTCCGAGACGATCCAGTGCCGCAACCAACTCGGTGGGGAATTCGTCGGCGTCATCGAGATCTTCCACGGACTGCATGTCGACGGATTCGAGGAGTACTTCGAGCCGACGCTCGAGTTCATCGATCGATCGCGCCGGGTCGGAACCGAGGTCGGCACCGGAGTCCACGGCACCGAATGTCATCGAACTACCGATGCGGCGATCGGTACGACACCGCGGTCCTCGAGCCGCCCGTGGCGGAAATGGTCTCGCATTTCCGCCCGACGAATCTTTCCGCTCGTCGTCCGCGAGACGACCTTGCGATCGACGAGAACGATCTCGCTCAGTATCAATCCGTGTCCTTGCCGAATCGATTCGTGCAGAATCGGTTTGAGATCGGCCACCTCCAATTCGCCGAGATCCTCCTCGCGGAATTCCTGAACGAGGACGACTCGTTCCGGGAACTCGCCCATCCCGAACGCCGCGGTCAGGCCCAGTGCGACAGCCGGGTGCGCCGACTTCGCCGTCTGTTCGAGGTCGTGCGGGTAGTGATTCTTGCCGTTGACGATGATGACATCCTTCAACCGGCCGGTGACGAACAACTCGTCACCGACGAAACAACCGAGGTCCCCGGTGCGCATGTACCCGGGCTCATTTGCGAGGGACAAGCCGAATGTAGCGGCCGTGGCTTCGACGTTCTTCCAATATCCCTGTGCGACAGTGTCTCCGCGAACCCAAATTTCGCCGATGCGTCCGGGTTCGAGTCGCTCGAGAGTGACCGGATCTACGATTGCGACGTCGGATTCGCCGACGACTCCGCTACCTACGAGCGGTCGAGCCGACCCGTGCAGCGTCGCGGCACGGACTTCGTTGCGTTCGAGAGCATCGGAATCGGCATCGAACACGGTGAAGCCGGTTCCACGCACACCCGACACGAGCAAGGTCGCTTCAGCGAGGCCGTAGCAGGGGTACACCGAGTTCGGATCGAGGTCGGCGGGAGCGAACCGTTCGCAGAAGTCGACCAGTGTCTGCGGGTGAACCGGTTCGGAACCGTTCAAGATGATGCGGACGTGGCTGAGATCGAGGCCTGCCACCACATCGTCCGTGACACGTCTGGTGCACATCTCGAATGCGAAATTCGGTGCCACCGTCATGGTCCCGGAGAATCTGGACAACGTCTCCAGCCACAACATCGGACGTTTGAGAAACGTGACCGGTGACATGTAGTGTCCTGGAAATCCCACGTACAGCGGATGCAGGAGTTGCCCGATCAGGCCCATGTCGTGAAAATGGGGTAACCATCCGGCCGCCACGTCGTTCGGGGTGGCGCGGGTGACGAGATGGATTTCCCGTTGATTCGCAAGCAGATTGCGATGAGTGATGACGACGCCCTTCGGGTCGGTCGTCGATCCGGATGTGTACTGCAAGAACGCCACGGTATCGGCCGCCGGAATGTCGAGCGGCGGGTTCGGCGAATCGGGTACCTCGATCGTGTCGACAGCGACGACACTGCGGACCTCGTCGAGGCCACAGTCGGCCAACCATGTCGTGATGGCAGGTAGCAATGCGTCGGTGGTCAGCAACACGCCGATCTCGGAGTCGCGCACGATCTTGCTGAGGCGCTCCATGCCTTTTGCGTCGGTCGGTACCGGTGCAGGCACTGCGATGACCTGTGCGTACAGGCACCCGAGGAATGCGTAGAGGAACTCATGACCGGGAGCGAACAGCAGCAACGCACGCTCACCGACGTCGTAGTCGCTACGCAGCTGCCGCGCGACGGCGTCGGAGAGGGTGTCGAGCTCGCCGAACGTCAGCGACCTCGTCGCGTCGGGTTCACCGCGGTCGGAGAGGAACGAGATGGCCAGGCGGTCGGAGTTTCCGGCGACGACGCCGCGAAAGTGTGAAACGAAGTCGTCGAAATGTGTTGTGCCATCGGAGTTCGACATCGAACGCGGCTCCCTGGAGAAGGTCTTCGGACACGGATGTTTCGGAAGGAAACCCAACGTATCCTGCTGTCCTTGAATCGAACTTCGACGGCGCTAAAGGAACTCTTGCGGATTCGATCTGCTGTCGCCGCGATGGGCTGCGCCCCATGACAATCCTGCTTGGAAGCTGTTACCTTCTGTGCGCAAACGTGATTCGGCCGAACGGTCGAAGGCGTCGCAGTATCAGAGGGTGTCGGAACACGGACACCGGTCAATGATCGAGAGAAGATGCCCAAGATGGGAATTATTGTCATGGTTGTACTGATCGGAGCGGCTGTCGCATATGCAGTGTGGTCCACCCGCACGTCGTTCGTCATTCGTGCCGAGCGCGAGATCGAGGCCTCGGCCGACGAAGTCTGGAACGTATTGGTCGATCGCGAGTCGTACCCGCGATGGAATCCGTTCGTCGTCTCGTCCACGGGCCCGCTGACCGAAGGGGCCACAATCACCAACGTTCTTTCCGATACCAAAGGCAGTACGACGACGTTCACACCGACGGTGCTGACGGTGTCGAAGAATCGAGAATTTCGCTGGAAGGGAAAGTTCTGGATCACGGGAGTGTTCGACGGTGAGCATTTCTTCACCATCGATCCGTCCGGTCCCGGTCGGGTCCGCCTGGTGCAGGAAGAGCATTTTCGGGGACTCGCTGTCCCACCCATGCGCTCGATGTTGCGCAAGGACACACTCGCCCAGTTCCGCGCGATGAACGACGCTCTCGCGCATGAGGTACGTGTGCGTTCAGAGTCGGCCACGATCGTGTCGGAAGAGAACTGATGGCGCACCGTCTCTTCCGGTTGGGGCGTTTCGCTTTCGACCACAAGTGGTCGTTCGTAGCAGCCTGGGTGCTCACCTTGTTCGTGACCGGCATCATCGCCGCCACTATGTCGAAGCCCATGCAGGACTCCCTCACTATTCCCAATACCCCGGCCGAGCAGGCTCGGGCGATGTCGACCGAGTTGTTCGCCGGTGAGCCCGCCGAAGCCGCAGCGGACGTGACGATGGTCCTCGGTGCTCCTGCAGGTTCGACCCTGCTCGACAGCGAAGTGTCCTCCGCCGTTCAGCGCGTGGTGACCGATCTGCAGGCGCTTCCCCAATTGGGATCGTCGGCGACCATCGTCGATCCCGCGACGGCGGCCGGAGTGCAGAGCGACCTACTCGTCGGCAGCGCACTCGAACAAGGGGTGCCCGAGGACCGTGCGCGTGCTGATGCTGCGGCGCTCAGCCCGCTCAGCGCCGATGGCACAGTCGGGACGATCGAGTGGGCGTTCGATGTCGCTGCCGCCGCCGATGTCTTGGAAAGCACCAAGGAACAAGTGAGCGCGATCGCCGAGACGGCACGCGAGGACGGGCTCGAGGTCGGCTACCTCGGTGCGGGTGTCGAGGATGCGGGCATCATCGATCCGGCGAGTGAGTTGATCGGCCTCGCCGTCGCCGCGGTCATTCTGGTCTTCACGTTCGGGTCGCTCGTCGCTGCGGGACTGCCGCTGCTCACGGCGGTCGTGGGTGTCGCTATCGGTGTACTGGGTGTCGTCGCAGCAACCGCGTTCGCAGATCTGGGGTCGACGACCCCGTTGCTCGCAACGATGCTCGGTCTGGCTGTCGGCATCGACTACGCGCTCTTCGTTCTGTCGCGGTACCGCCATGAGCTCGATCGTTCCGCCGACCGTCGGGAAGCTACCGCCCGTGCGGTAGGCACAGCGGGGTCGTCGATCGTGTTCGCGGGAGCGACGGTCGTGATCGCTCTCGCGGCCTTGGCCGTCGTCGGCGTACCGTTCTTGACGTCGATGGGCCTTGCCGCGGCGGGCACTGTTGCCGTCGCAGTGCTGATCGCGCTGACGCTGCTTCCCGCTCTCATCGGGGTCTTCGGACGCAAGACCTTCGCCGGACGCATACCCGGAGTTGCTCCGACAACGGAGTCGGCCACCGGAGACACGACACTGGGTCGCCGCTGGGTCGGTGTCGTCCGACGCGCCCCTATTCGGATGCTCGTCGCCGCAGTCGTGGCCCTCGTGCTGTTGACGCTCCCGGTGACGCATTTGGCAATGGCGCTTCCCTCCGACGCGACCGCGGCCGAAGGGACGCCGCAGCGTATCGCAGCAGAACTCATCGACCGCGGCTTCGGCGAAGGGCGAAATGCGCCGTTGCTCATGGTGATCGACGGCAAGGAAGCGACCGTGCCAGATGCCTTCGCATCCGTGGTCGAGTGGGCAGCCGAAGTTCCCGGCGTCGAGGGAGCGCAGGTGATCGCACTCAACGACACCGCCGACGGTGCCCGTGTACTGATCACGCCGTCTGGTGGGCCCAACGACGATTCGACCAAGACACTCCTGGCCGACCTGCGCGGCGGAACTACCGCTGTCGAGGCAGCTACCGGGACCACGATCGGCGTGACGGGAATCGTGGCTGTTCAGACCGACGTCACCGATCGCCTGATGACAGCGCTGCCGGTCTACCTGCTGATCGTCGTTGGGCTCGCGTTCCTGCTACTCACGGTGGTGTTCGGCTCGATCATCGTGCCGTTGACCGCAGCGGCCGGCTTCCTGCTCTCCGTGGGAGCGACGTTCGGAGTTACAGTGCTGCTGTTCCAGGACGGAGTACTCGGGATGTTCTCGGCGGCGCCGCTCGCATCGTCCATGCCTATCTTTCTCATCGGGATCGTCTTCGGCCTCGCGATGGACTACCACGTCTTCCTGGTATCTCGAATGAAGGAATCGTATTCGCGAGGGGCCGATGCGACGACTGCAGTTGTCGATGGATTCACCCATGGCGCACGGGTCGTCACTGCCGCTGCGCTGATCATGGTGTCCGTGTTCGCAGCGTTCGTTGCACAGGACGACTTGTTCATTCAATCCATGGGCTTCGCGCTTGCGACGGCCGTGTTCCTCGACGCCTTCGTTGTGCGAATGACGATCATCCCTGCGGCAATGTTCCTGCTCGGGCGACGCGCCTGGTGGATGCCGGCGCAACTACGCAAGGTTCTCCCGACGATCGACATCGACGGAGAGTCGTTGACCGACGACGCGTCCGGGCCCGCCGGTTCCGTCCTGTCCGCCGATACGGCAGATTCGACGGACAAGGTGCAGGCCTAGGACTGTCCGTGTAGTGCTGAAATGCATCAGATGGATGCAGCCACCGCCCGCGTTGCAGCACTGCTCGAGACGATCACCACCAAGATCCTGCGGTTCTTCGAGCCCTTCGAGTTCGACCAGGTAGCCGAACTCGCGGACTGAAGGAATGGGTATCGACCATGTCACTGTTGCCTTGGTCGCTGGCTCGATCGAGCGGTTACCGAGTCACTGAATGCATTGAGCATCAATGTGACTCGCACAGGGCGTAACCGGCGTTCCACTCTGCCCTCGGCCACCGCGGTTGAGCGGTGTCGGTCAATTCGCAGGCCCCAACGCGTCGGCGAGCATGTGCATCGCCGCTGTGGTGGAAAGCGCACGCACGCTTGCACGGTCACCGGGGAGTCGGAGTGTACGGGTCATGCTCGGTCGGTCGGCGGAGGCAATTGCGAAGCAGACAGTGCCGACCGGTTTGAGGTCGGTGCCGCCCCCCGGTCCCGCGACGCCACTGGTCGATACCGCGATGTCGACGCCGAGTCTGCTCCGTGCGCCCTCCGCCATCTGAGCCGCCACTTCTTCACTGACAGCGCCGTATTCTTCGATCATCTCGGCTGGGACGTCGAGGAGGCCGGTCTTCGCCTCGTTCGCGTAGGACACGACCGCGCCGATGACGTAGGCCGAGGAACCCGCGCGATCGGTGAGACGGGCGGCGATCATGCCACCGGTGCACGATTCTGCGGTGGCAATTCGATGCCCTGCCAACCGGTTCGCCACGATGTCGTCGATGGTGGATCCGTCGATCGAAAAGACCTGCGCGCCATGTTGTATGTCGATGAGACCTGCGAGCTCCGCGTATGCGGTTGCGGCATGCTCTGCATAGCGGGTCACCATCTCGAGCTCGCCGAGCTGCAGGCAGGTGGTGATCTCGAGATTGCCGAATCCCGTGATCTGGCGCTCTGCGGTCCGTAGCGTTGCAGCGAGGTCGGCTTCGGACAGCCCGTACGCCCGTATGGTGTTCTGACGGATCTGCGCGCGTCGGACCAGGACTTCGGCGACCGGTGCGCTGTTGAGTGCCTCCGGCCACATCGCCTGCAGTTCGCGAGGCGGGCCGGGCAATATCAGGACAGCGGGCAGTGTTCCGGAGTCTCCGGCAGGTATCGCGACACCAGGGGCGGTTCCGGTCGGTGGAATGGAATACGCACCGTGCGGAACCATTGCCTGCTTGCGAATACCTGCCAGCAACGGCTCTGAGTCGGTTGCAGAACTCAACCGGCTCCGCCATCGCTGCACGATTGTGTGGATGCGCTGCTCGAGTTCGTCGTCGAGGTGCAATTCGCGGCCGTACAGAGCGGCAACGGTCTCCACGGTAAGATCGTCAGCGGTCGGGCCCAAGCCTCCGGTGGTGACGATCAAGTCGACGCGCTGATCCGCTAGAAACTGTAGTTGCGCCGTCAGGTCCTCGGGCCGGTCACCGCAGATCGTGATGTGGGCAACGTCCACTCCCATCTCCAATAGTCGCTGGGCCACCCACGGGCCGTTGCTGTCGGTGACCCGACCGGCCAGAACTTCAGTTCCCGTAACCACAACACCCGCACGCACCGTCATTCCTCGACCATACTGGCGACCGTCATATCTACGCGGATAGCCGCCTCCGGTGTAACGACGACCGATGTCCTCAGTAGGACCGGTCGCCTCGAGTTCAGCTGAGACGGCGGACCTGTAACAGTCCGATAGCACCTATGGCGACGCTGAAGGTAAGCATCAGCCCAGTTTCAATGGCTTGGAACCGCCAGAAGTCAGCCTCGGTGTAGTAGCGAATGTCGAAGCCGTCGACGCCTTGGTCCAGTAGACACGCATCGAATCGATCGGCACGGTTCTTTCTGTCGAGTCGTGCCCGTTCCGCGCGCTGTTCGTCCGACTCATCGGCACGCTTTTCTCCGGATCCATCCTGGTATTGCGGCCGACAGCGTGTGGTTTCGGGCCTTACAGTTGCACCACTCGCGTCGACATAGCCGGCGTCGATGACCCAGGTTCCGTCCGTGGTGTAGTACGGGTTCGGAGGGTATTCGGATTCGCGGTACAGACCGTCTATCGCTTCGCTTCGGACCGTGGGTGTTCCGTAGTGCTCACGTGCGATCCACGTGAAAGCGACAGGGACGAAAAGGAATACGAACAGAGTGGCGAGCATGGCCATGGTCCCGTTGCGGAACATGAGTGCCAGAGTGCTACCGATGAGCATTACGACGAGCGTGTAGGCGCCGAGAACGACACCGGCTGTTTCGAAGTGCGGAAAATCGAACAGCGAGAACGCAAAGGACGGCTTGCCACTCGTGCTCATTGAATCCCGTGATGGTCCCGCGGCCCAGTGCAACGTCAACCCGAGGCACGTCATTGCACCCGAGATCGGCAAGAAGACCACAGCAATGCGTGCGAAGTACCACTGAACCCTGGTTGTCGATTGCGTCAGCGACAATACGTGCATTTGTGAATCCACTTCACGGGCGAACGTGGGGACACCGACGAACATGCCGAACAGTAACGGCAGCAGCAACGCGAACAGCGTCGACAACGTCAACGCTGTTTCTGGCCTGCACGGCCCTACGTCGTTCCAGCGCGAACAAATGCCCCCGAACGACCAGGTCCACTTCGGATAGTCCGGAATGTATATCCCCGCCGTCAACGCTGCCACGATCAGGATCGCGATGAATGTCAGCGAGAGCAGCAGAGGCACCCGGTTCAGACGCCACGCGGACCAGATCACGGTCGCAACCGTCGAACCGCGAGGGTCGAACCTCCGGCGAGAGAAAACGAAAGAAGCAGGCACAGAGCAGCTTCGGTGAACTGGAACCGCCAGAGCATCCGGTCGTCGAACAACAGGTTCTCGTAATGATCAGCACCTTGCACGCGCAGGCATTCGATACGAGCACGCGACTGATCGGCCATGAAGGCGTCGACTCGGTTGTCGAAATCCGATGTGGTCTCCAGCGGGCCGGGGTCAGGCCAGTCGTCGACGGTCGAACATGCGTCATAGGCGAGATCGACGCGTTTGCCTTCTGCATCGACGTAGAGGGAGTCCACCGTCCAACTTGGCCGCTGTACATCCGACGGGTCCATCTCGTACGCGACGCTCTGGCCTGATTCGCTTTGGTCGAGGGTCAAACGGTCCACTTCCGGCGTCGCGTAGTGCTCTCGAACCAGACCCGGAAAAACAACGATGACAGCGACGGTCGCAACCATAGTGACCACCATCGCGCCGATCGTGTTGCGTAGCAACAGTGCTGCCGAGCTGCCGATGGCCAACCCGAGTGCGGTGTAACCGGCGGGAACGACGCCTATGGTACCGAAGGTAGGGAACTCCAGGCGCGAATAGAACGCGTCGACGAAGCTGGACCCGAATGGACTTGTCCCGAACCGGGACCACAGCACCACATAACCCAGAACCACCATCGCCAAGACGATCGGCGTGAATACGACAAGCACGCGCGTCCAATACCACTGCATGCGCCCGACTGCCTGGGTCAAACCCAGTACGTGAGTTCGGCGTTCGATGTCGCGTGAGAAAGCCGTCACGCCCACGAACACACCGAGGACGACGGGCAGGGCAATGGTTGCCAAGCTTGCAAGAGTAAGCGAGGACTCCGTCAGGCACGTCGTGGTCGACAGACCGAAGCATCGGAACAACACATAATTCGACCCGAGGCGGTCCGCAAGGAAAGTTACTGCCGCGATTGCAGTCGCCAGCAACAGCGGTGCCAAGACTCCCAGCAGGATAGTCCCGCGGAACTGCCTCCACGTCACCCAGATCACGACGCACTCCTGACTGTGAGGTGGGCAAGCACGACGTCGTCGAGTGAGGCGTCGTCGACCTGCCACCCAGGTGCCGCCGAGGGCCGAGGCCCGCGCACTACGAACGCAGTGCCGCCGGAACCTTTGACCTCGGCAACAACCGCGCCGAGATTCGCGACGGCTGCAGGATCACCTGACCCGACCAGCACGTAATGGTCATCGGTGACATCGTCGATTGCACCGGCAAGTCGAATTCGGTGCTCGCGCAGCAACAATAGTTGGTCTGCGACGTCGGCGAGTTCGGAAAGAACATGCGAGGACAAGACGATGGTGGTGCCGTGCTCGGCGGCGTCACGCATCAAGGTCCGCGCGACGTCGCGTCGGGCAACGGGGTCGAGGTCTGCGAGGGGTTCGTCGAGCAGAAGCACTTCTGGTCGACGTCCGAGAGCGAGCGCGAGTGCGACGCGCGTTCGATGTCCTGGCGATAGAGATTTAACCTGCGCAGACAGCGGGACTTCAGCTGCCTCGACCAGTTCGGAGGCGTAGTCCTGGTCCCAGGAAGGATTGGTACTTCGTCCGAAGCGGAGAATTTCTTTGACCGTGAACCGCGGATACAGTGGCTTGTGTTGAGCGAGGTAGGACAATCCGGGAGTGATCCCGCGTTGCCCGACGCGCTGACCCAGCACGGTGACGTCTCCTCGGTCAGGGGCGAGCAGCCCGACTGCGAGCGACATGATCGTCGACTTACCGGCTCCGTTCGGCCCCACAAGTGCTGTGACGGTGCCACGTTCGACCGAGAACGTGCAGTCGTTCAGGACAGTGGTGCGGCGAAACGATTTGTCGACGCCCGCCATGGACAGAACCGTGTCGGTCATTACTGCTCTCCTTCATTTTGGTAGCGGGAGTCGAGCGCAGAGGCAACCAGAGCTTCGAAGTCGGCTCTGTCCAAGCCGGCCGAGATGCCACGGTCCAACCATCGGTTCAGCTCTCGTTGCAGAGCGGTCTTCTCGGCCATGCCAGGTTTTGCGAGAGAGGCAACGATGAAGGTCCCGACCCCGGGGTGCGGCTCGACCAACCCCTCGCGTTCGAGCTCGCGGTAAGCCTTCAGGACGGTATTGGGATTGATTGTGAGTGCGCCGACAACGTCCTTCGCGGTGGGGAGTTGATCTCCGACGGCCAGATCGCCGCGACGAAGTGCTTGTTTGGTCTGTAGGACCAGTTGCACATACGTGGGGATACCGGAACGCCGGTCTATCCGGTAGACGATCATGAGCTCCACATTCCACTAGTATGTTAGTTAAATAAGTATGGCACAAGATGTCGAACCGGAATGTCTACTTCGACAACGAGTGTCTTTGTTGCGAAACGGCCCGATCGGCCCATGAGCTACTATCTGCGTATGAATGCAGATAGTTCAGGATGCAGACGCCGCTTACTCGATGACGAGGTCGGCCTTGTCGTCGAGGTGTTCCGCATGCTGGCCGACGCGACGCGGGTGCAGATCTTATGGGCGCTGGTCGATCGAGAGTTGTCGGTCAACGACCTCGCCGATCGCGTTGGTAAACCGGCCCCGTCCGTGTCGCAGCATCTGTCGAAACTACGGATGGCGCGTCTGGTCCGCACACGGCGCGAGGGCACGCAGGTGATCTATCGCCTCGAGAACGAGCATGTCCAGCAGCTGGTCACCGATGCTGTGTTCAATGCCGAACATGCCGGCCCCGGCATCCCCGGACACCACCGCGCAACGGCAGGCTTGCGCGAGCTGCACCCACACAATGCGGTCGAACCAGGCAACAGTTCAGCGCTTTCGCTCAATCATGCGGTCGTCGAACATCATTCAGTGGAGGAGGGGCGATGACACATACTCCCAGGGGCGACGAAGTCCAGATGAACGGCGAGGAGCCCAGCCACGGGCACGGGCACGGGCATGGGCACGGTCATGCCCGTGCGGGGAAGATTCATTCGGTAATGCGTGAGATCTTCGCACCACACAGCCACGATGCCGCCGACAGTATCGACGACGTCCTCGAATCCAGCCGAATCGGCATCCGTGCCGTCAAAATCAGTTTGATTGCGCTGGGAGTGACCGCTATTGCGCAGGTCATCATCGTCGCGGTATCTGGATCGGTAGCATTGCTCGCCGATACCATCCACAACTTTTCCGACGCGTTGACGGCGATCCCGCTGTGGATTGCCTTCGCCCTGGGACGCAGAGCGGCGACGCGGCGCTATACCTATGGTTACGGACGCGCCGAAGACCTCGCCGGCTTGTTCGTCGTCGCGATGATTGCGTTGTCCGCTCTGATCGCCGGCATCGAAGCCGTGCGTCGCCTGATCGACCCAGTCCCCATCGAACACCTCGGCTGGGTGGCCACTGCCGGTATCGTCGGGTTCGTCGGCAACGAACTCGTCGCGCTCTACCGAATCCGGGTCGGTCGCCAAATCGGCTCCGCCGCACTGGTTGCCGATGGGTTGCACGCCCGTACTGATGGTTTCACCTCGCTGGCAGTGGTGATCGGTGCCGGCGGTGTGGCGCTGGGATTTCCCCTGGCCGACCCGATCGTGGGTCTGATCATTACCGCCGCAATTCTCGCTGTACTGCGCTCGGCAGCGCGCGATGTTTTTCGGCGGCTCATGGATGGTGTCGAGCCGGACTTCGTCGAGGCAGCTGAGACAGCGTTGACGCAGGAGAGCGGTGTCCTTGCTGTGCGCAGCGTCAAGATGCGGTGGATAGGGCATCGATTGCACGCTGACGCCGAACTCGATATCGACCCTTCCACCAGTCTCGTCGACGCGCATCGGCTGGCCCACCGCGCAGAGCACACCCTGACCCACACCGTTCCGAAGCTCACGACTGCTCTCATTCATGCGTACCCCGCCCACGAGTCCGAGACGCCTGGCAGACACCTGTGAGAAGCATGTAGCTCCGTTCCCGCAGAGCAGGCAAGTCGCGATTCTTGCTGCCGGAGTGGAGAGTCGATCGTCGGTGGACTGCCGCCTCCAGGTCGCAGTATGCGTACCGTGCTCGCTGGTTCCGTTCAGTTTCGCGCGGTGCTCCGCGGAGTTCCGTTGCTAGTGTTTGGGATCGGATATCGATACTCACCGCCGTGCGGTTGCAACGCCGATGAGCATCACCAGGGCAGCGAGCGCGCCGAAACCTGCGGTGAGCGTCGCGGCGGCCGCTACCCCGGCGACGAGGAGTGGGCCGCCGGCGTCGCCTAGTTCACGGCCGAGCTCAGCGGCACCCATGGTCTGGCCCATGCGTTCTTCGGGGGTCGAGGCGGCGAGCGAGGCGAACGCTAGGGGAGTGATGATCCCGGTACCGATTCCGATGGCGATGCCGGCACCGAGGAGGCCGGCCAGTCCGGGAAGCATCGCGGCGGCTAGCCCGAGAGCAGTCAAGCCCAGCCCGGCGGCCATCCCTGCCGTAGCCGAGATCGTGCCACTGTCGAGGGCGCGGCCTGCACGTGGTTGCATCAGTGCAGCGCACAACGCCAGTACTGACACCGCTGCTCCTGTCTCGATGGACCCCAGGCCGGCGGTGGCGCCGGAGACCGGGAGAAATCCGACTCCGACTGACAGAGCTGCGGTTGCAGCGGCGAGCGCAATGGTGGGCCGCAGGAAATGGGAGTCGCTCAAACGGCGGGCGAGATCAACGACTGTTTGGCGTTGACGAGGAAGCGCAGGCAGTGCCGGCACGACTGCTCGAGCCCAGATCGCGACAACGGCCGCGAGGACGGTGGTCACTGCGAACAGCAGTGCCAGATCGCCCAACCACACTATTGCGCCGCCCAGTAGTGGGCCGGCAGTGTAGCCGAGGCTCTTGTAAAAGCCATATGTTCCGAAACCTTTCCCGCGCTCGGCTTTCGGGCTCAGGCGCGCTACCAGGGAGCTCGCTGCCGGGGAGAATGCCGCCGCCGCGGCACCTTGCCCCAGGCGCGCGAGCCATAACCAGTTCGTGTCGGCGACGAGGACGAACAAGAGGGAGGCTGCGGCGAACCCGATCAAACCGCCGAGGAGGACGGGTTTGGCCCCGATCTTGTCGGCAAGTGTTCCGAAGACTGGCTTGAGAAGCACTTCGGCGCCGTCGTAGAGGGCCAGGAGTAGGCCGAGGTATAGAAGAGAGTCGGCGAGATTGTCGAGGTCGAATACGAGATTCGCTGCGACGGCATGGGCTCCGAATGCCGTGGTGAATCCTGCCGCGTACAGGGGCCACATTCGCCACCGTTCTACTGCGGTCTCTTTGTTCATGTGTGGTCACTGTTGTCGATAAATTCGGGATCGTGCAGGGCGGCGATCACGCGTTCGGAGTATTCCTCGAAACGCTGCCCGCATTCCTGTAACGCTTCAGTGGCGCGGTCGGAGTTGTTCGTGCCGAACACATCCCGTGCTCTTAAATCACGATGCCAGCGCCGCAGTCGGTCGAGGCTCTGATCCTCTTCCTCGAGTTCGGCCAAGGTGAACTTGCGGATCCTGATTTCCTTGTCGAGTTCAGCCTTGTATTTATCGCAGTCGGAAAGGAATTCGTTCCAGTCCTCCTCGCGTGCGGCGGTGAACATCGCCTCGAACCGGGCACCGTCCTCGGTGGTGGCACCGGTCGCGTGAAGGAAGACGATCTCACCTCCGGCCCGTTCGACCAGGGCGGTGGCGCGGTCGATTCCGGCGGAGAATGCCGGCACATTCGGTACGGCCCAGGTGCCCTGGCCGATCGACAATGCGCCCATTTTGCGTAGTTCGCGCCATACCGCCACCCGGTGGCGCGATGGTTCAGCCGGGATCTGGGTCAAGATTATTCGCCAGTGTGTAGGGGTTTCTTCGTCGTGCACCTGGTTAATGTATCAGCCGTTACATTCGTATTCCGTTAGTGCGTTACTTGCTGCACTTTCGTCAATGATCGGCGATCGATGATGGCGAGGGTGAGGTGGCTGAGCATGCTGTGATCGGACTGGTAGTCCCGCGCCACGTCGGCGGGGGACTACCAGTTACGAGCGGTCTCCGTGGGCGGCCGACTCCTCAGCAGAGAAGTTGCTGCATCTATCGGTCCGAGAATTCCGCGTTCAGCGGTGCGGGGTCGACTGCGCTCGCACGGGTCAGCGCATATCTCGCGCCGACGCCGGCCGTGGAAAGACTTAGCACATCCCATAAGGGCCTTCATTCCTCTGTCCCCGGCTCGATCAGTCAGAGGTCAGATGGTAGTCACCGGCCTCGTCAAGCGCGGCCGCAACTTGGCTCCGGCTGAGAAGCGACGCGGAGTCGATCGATACCGTCGAAACAGCGCCGGCGACGAGTTGGACGGTGACATGGCGGACACCCTCGATAGCTTCGAGTTCGGTGGTGACTGCCCGCGCGTAGTGCCCGCAGGTGAGCCCGGTGACGGCAAACTGCTGACCGGTTGGGCTCGAAGGGATTTTAGTAGCCGTCGAGGGATGCGATGAGCCGCAACCGCAGCCGTTGTTCGGTGAGAGGTCGGTCAAAGTGAGATCCGAGTTGGAGGTGGTGTTCATTGGTCTCCGATCACTTGCGCGCATACCCATGGGGGGTACTTGATAGATCGACTATACCCCCCATGGGTATGCCGGTGTCAATGTTACAAGCAGCCACAACTGGCAGGGTCAGCACTTATTTCGGGTGCGTTGGATTTGTCTACTGTTGGCGCAGAGTGGTGAGCCGCGCGCGGTAGTCGTCCGCGTCGATCTCACCACGGGCGTACCGCTCAGCCAGCAGCTGCTCAGCGGTGTACAGCACGGGGGGATGGTTCGGCTGGGATCCACGCGCCCCCTGCGATCGGAGTAGCAAAAGCACTCCGGTTATCAGTACACCCCAGAAGACCACCATCCCGATGATCATCAATGCATAACTCCACCCACTGGGATCGTTGCCATGCCAGTACATCATTTTGTCTACTCCTCGGACTGTCTGTGAATCGACCAGCGGCCGAACCGAATGCCACCGTGTGCCAACTCGGAAGTCGGTAGTTTCAGTATCGGTGCACGTCAGGGCACAAAGATAGGGCCCTTCGTCCTATCTGCAGACCGACCGCTGAAGAAGCGCTGAGAACGGAGCCGACTGAATCGACGGAACGACTTACGAGAGTGAATACAGCTGGTTCTGTTTGGACTGTCTACGGGGTTCACAAGCTTTGTGGTTGTCACCGTTGTTTGTCCCGAAGTGACACGCCATGTCGAACGCATTTTTTTGGACTGCGTAACAACACCTCCGGTCACGGGATTGTCGTGCCACTACCGCGGTCAGTCGATTCGCCTGGGGTAGGCGCTTGTTCTCAACGCCGGTGCTACCGGTCGTCCTCTGAGATAGCCCGATACGCTGCCCGAGTCGATTGCCTTGCGATACACCGTCAGTGCCGACCGCGTCGCTTCGACGGTGAGGTCGATATCGGCGTCCGTGTGAGCCGCCGATGTCACAAACGACTGGGCCAACACCCCGTGGGACAGGATTTCTTGCAGAAACAGGGTTCGGTATTCCTGGGAGCGCTCGAGGTTGGGGCCACGGGTTACGAACAGCAGGCACGACGGCCTACCCGACACTTGAAAGTACCTCTGCAGTCCCAGTTCCTCGGCTGCGGCAGTGACACCGTCGGCGAGCCTTCGGCCGGAGCGCTCCATCCGTCCGATCGGATCCTCGTCGGCGTACGCGCGGACGACAGCGCGGAATGCTGCCAACGCACCGGTTTCGGGACCATGGGTGGTGGACAGTAAGAACACACGATCCTCGTCCGTTCTGAGTCCGCCGAGTTCCATGAATTCCCGCCGCCCCGCCAGAGCCGCTACAGGAAATCCATTTCCCATTGCTTTCCCCCAGCACGAAAGGTCGGGCCGGACCCCGTACAAGGACTGCGCGCCGTGCTCCGACCATCGGAATCCGGTAATCATTTCATCGAAGATCAACAGCGCACCATGACTGTCGCACAGGCGGCGAACCCCCTCGAGGAATCCGGCTGCTGGTTCGGCTGTGGCCGTTGCAGCCTCGAGCACGACACACGCAACTCGATGCAGGGCCAACACACGAGAGAGGGACTCGAGGTCGTTGAATTGGAATCGGACGGTCGAGCTCACGTGCTCGGTGGGGATCCCAGCATTCATGGGAGTGGTGCCGATGAACCAATCGTCCACGGAGAAGAACGGCTGATCGCAGATCGCCACTACGGTGCGGCCTGTCACGGCACGGGCAAGTCGCACTGCAGCTGTCGTCGTGTCGGATCCGTTCTTGGCGAACTTGACCATGTCGGCCCCTGGAACGAGTTCGAGGAAGTCCTCCGCTGCCTGCAGTTCCAGTTCGGTCGGCCGACTGAAATTGGTGCCGTTGGCGATGGCTGCGCACACCGCATCGACGACAGGTCTGTACCCGTGGCCCAGGGTCACCGATCTCAGACCCATGCCGTATTCGACGAAACTATTACCGTCGACGTCCCACACCCGAGCACCTGACCCGCCCACCAGAATCGGAGCCATATGCTCGGGATACTGATCGGCACCACGGGAATACGTGTGGGCGCCGCCGGGAACCAAGTGGTGTAGACGCGACTGCATCGTGTCGGAGCGATCGAACGATCGAGGTGTGCCGGCGGGGGTATAGGTCATGGACGAGCTCCCAGCTCGAGGGGCGTTCGTTTCTATTCTGGCACCAGCGATACCGATCCCTGTGGTGAACCGGAGATGTGCCAGTGCGGAACATGGTTTTTGCGTTCGAACCGCGGCGGTTGGGCGAGACCTGCGGTATCTTCGAGTCGAGTCGTCGGAAGTCCAAGGAGCTGTTGCCATGGCGAGTAGCGAGGCTCCTTCGATGTCAGCGGATAAGCGCGAGCTGCGCATTCTCCTGGAGAACGGTGAGTACTGGCTCAGCAACAAGGGCGACCTAGCAATTCTCGACATCACAATTCGTAGGATCGCGCAGCGGTGGCCTTCTGCACGGATCGGCGTTCTCACGAGCAGGCCTTCTCTACTCAGAGCGTTCGAGCCCGATGCCGAACCCGTCAATTATCTGCCGGGTGGCGAATGGTCGAAATGGAATCGACTGGGACGAGTTCCAGGATTTTTCGGACCGACTGTGGCTGGGCCCGTCTTGCGTGTATCTGTCGCCGCGATGACGCGTATCGAGAGATTGGTGCGGACCGCAGCCGCTCCAGTGCGTGCAGTGAAGCCCAGTGCGAGCGAGTCGTCGACTGCGAAAAATCCGGCCAGAGTTGCATTGAGCCGCGATGGTGGTCGGTTACCGAATGCGGTGGCCGACGCTTCTTTGGTGATCGCGATCGGCGGCGGGTATCTGGCCGACGTGGACAAGTTTCAGACCATGCGCACCCTGGATCTCCTCGAATACGCAGTCACGCATCGGATCCCTGCGGTGATGTTGGGACAGGGGATAGGCCCGATACACGACCCCGACCTGATCGAACGTGCGGCAGCGGTGCTACCCAAGGTCGACTTCATCGCGGTCCGCGAGGACCGACGGGGTCCGGATCTTCTACGTTCGCTCGGTGTACGGTCCGAGCACATCGTGGTGACAGGTGACGACGCCGTCGAACTTGCTTATTCCACGCGGAGACAGGAACTCGGGACAGACATCGGCGTGTGCTTGCGAGTTGCAGACTACGCACCGGTCGGCGCCTCGGTGCAGGACACCGTGGGGCGCATTGTTCGTGGTGTGGCCGCCGAAACAGGCGCTATGTTGGTGCCCCTCATCGTCTCCGAGCATGACTCGGAAGACCGCCGCTCGACTCTTCCCCTCCTTACCGGTTTCCCTGCGGTGGCACGCCCACTCGGGCGTTTCGCCCGGGCCCGCGCCGTCGCGCGTGAGGTCGGCAGATGCAGGATTGTAGTCACCGGTGCCTATCACGTCGCGGTATTCGCGCTGTCACAGGGAATTCCGGTGGTCGCGCTGTCGACGTCCAGCTATTACGACGACAAGTTCGGCGGCTTGGGCTCGATGTTCGGGAGCGGTATAGACGTCGTGAGGCTCGACCGGGAAGACGTCGACGATCTATTGACACGGGCAATGCGCAACGCCTGGGACACGGCGCACGAGGCGAGGTCGGTGTTGCTCGCCCGTGCTGTCGAACAAATCGACGCGAGCCGTCTCGCTTTCGCACGTGCTGCCGAATTGGTCGAGCGCGACGCTACTGCCCCGAGGGAAACGAACCACCGCCGGATCGAACCGCCCACATTTCCGAAGTGATCGCCCACAGGTCGTGATCCTTGCGCTGCCCGCCGACATCGAGGTAGCTCACCATCGTGCCCTCGCGGCGAAACCCGAACTGCTTCGCGCTGTGCGCAGCAAGTCGATTGTCGACACACACGGGAGCGGTGACTCTGCGCAGTCCGAGGGTGCCGAACACGTAGTCGAGGAGCAGGTTGCAGGCAGTAGTGGCCATTCCCAAATTTCTGCATTCCGAGTCGAGCCAGATTCCCATCTCGGCGTTCTTGGCACATCTGTCGATGTGATCGAGGTTGAGTTGGCCGGCGAATCGACCGTCGACTTCGATGACAAGAGATAGGGCGCGACCTGCACGAGCCTCCCGGCGCATATACAGCAAGTCGTCCACCCACGCGTCCACTGTGTGGCGTTCCGCCCAGGGGCGAGTCGATGACACCCAGAATGGCTCTATCGACTGCTGATCGCGTAATCGGAGGAATCGCCATGCCGAAGCGTCCGACAGGCGTGGGGACCGAAGAATCAACCGATGGCCCGGCGGGGTGAGCGGGCCGAGCCGAAAGTTCGGTCCCCGGCCGCCGTGGGATTCGGCCCAATGTCTGATCGGCCTCGAATAGAACTTGCAGACGGCGCCGAGTACAACCAGTGGACGGTAGGGCTTCATGCTTCACCTCTGGCCACAACGGGTCGGACTGAACAGGTGGTGCTGCACCGCGAACACCAACTGCAGTCGGACACTCACTGCAGTTATCTATCGACCGTAGAATCGAAGGGCAATTCCACCCGCAACGAGAACATAGTGTACCCAGCGGAGAAGGGACTTCGGACGCAATTTCGTCGCTTTCCGATTCCATCCGGTGCCGTGAAGATAGTTGCGTCCACGCTGAAGTGACGTGGTGAGCACTGTGTGCGGGTAATGTTCTCCGTGTTGGTCGGGTACGTAATTCGAGAGGGATGGACGGCGTGCTTCCGACTGTCGGCTCATGCGTGCGGTGTACAAAATCACGGTGGAAGATGTCGTCATCCATCTGCTGCGGCACCGGCGTTTTCGGCGCGCGACGATGACACCGCGTATCGCGTTGGTTCACGAGCGATTCACCGAAGTGGCCGGTTCGGAGAAGGTTGTCGAACAGTTATCGAAACAATGGCCGGAAGCCCGCGTACACGTTCCGATTGTGCGCGCTTGCGGAATCCCTGCGGGACTGCGAAGTACGCCGGAAACCGCGCTTCTCAACCGGTTGTACCGTTGCTGTGGTGAGCGTTCGTACGCACCCTTGATGCCCTTGATACCCAGCTTCTTTCGGCGGATCGACTTCGACGACGCGGAAGTTGTGATCATCAGCCATCACGCCTTCGCCACCCAAGCGGCCTTCGCGACTTCGGCTGCCACCATTGCGTATGTTCACAGCCCAGCGCGTTGGGCATGGAACGCGTCATTACGGCGGGGAGAAGCAGGCGGAAGGGTGGGTGCAGCGGCCCTGACTATGTTGGCCTCATCGGCCCGTCGAGCTGAGATCTCTGCCGCCCCGCGATTGAGTCGCTTGGTGGCGAACTCCACGTTGGTCAAACAGCGCATCGAACAGTGCTGGAATCGTGAAGCGGTCATTGTGCACCCACCCGTGGACACCGAAGCATTCACACCCGACCCGGGTATCTCCCGTGAGGACTTCTTCTTGCTCGCCGGAAGATTGGTGCCGTACAAGCGGCCGGATGTGGCGATCCTGGCAGCGAACAACGCAAGAATGCGCCTGGTGGTTGCCGGCGATGGCCGCAGCCTCGACTATTGCCGAAGTATTGCGGGTCCGACTGTTACCTTCCTCGGCCACGTGACGCATTCGCAGTTGTTGAGCTTGCATCGTCGGACCCGCGCGCTTCTCATGCCGTGTGTCGAAGATTTCGGAATAGTCCCTGTCGAAGCAATGGCCTGCGGTACACCGGTTATAGCGCTCGGCAGCGGGGGAGTCCTCGATAGTGTAATTCCTGGTGTGACAGGCCAATTCGTTCGAGGTGAATCCGATCATGAACTGGTCACGGAGTTCGCGTCGGCGATGCTTGCGTTCGACGGCTCGATCTATGACGAGGCCGTCATCCGTGCGCACGCCGAACAGTTTTCGCACCAAGCATTTCGGCAGAAGATGCAAGCGGTCGTCGACGAGGTGTGTGGAACCTGACTCAACCGGACGGTCGTTGCTCGCCCAGGGGAGAGGTCTCGAGGCTGCCATCGGTCGATACCGATAGTCGCCAGTATTTGTTTGCCGAGTCTTTGAGGATCACGCCACTGTCGGGCCGTTCGCAAAGCCAAGCCCCATTCGCCAGAACCGCAGAAAGCACCGCACCCTGCGAGTCCTGGGCCTGTAAAAGGTCCGCGTTGTCCGACCCTGCGACTGTGGCCACGGTCCCGATGAATGTGGCACCGCTGATTCGTCCCCGGCCGGTGACATTCCACCCCTTGGGGAATGATGATGGATCGATGTCGGATGAGGTGCTGGAGAGCAGATTCACCGCCGTGCCCTCTGGGCACCCTTGGGAATCGATCCGCAATTCGATTGCGGGACTGTCGGTATCGGAATCGAATTGGATGTTGGCGAGATAAGGTTGTCGACAATAGACGAAGTCGACGCAGACCGTGCGGGCCGCAATTTTGCAATTGACCAACCCGAATTGCGCTGGTCCACCGCGTTCAATATCGCCGATGGACAACGCGACGTCGGCGCCTTCGAACCACACATTGGTGAGCCACCAATCGTTCGCGGCGCCGTCGACGAACACATGTTTGTCGGTTGTGTTCGGATCGGTGTCGGAGACGAACTCGACGTTGACCATCGATAGTCCCGCATTGTGATCGTTACCTGTTCCCAACACACCGATGTAGTTTCCTGCGAACCTCGAAGACGTGACGTAGTTCTGAATGCAACTGGTGGTGAGTCCGAAGCCGAAGTTGCTGATGTTGCAGTTGATAAATGCTGTGCCACCAGTGTTCTCGTCGAGAATCACCCCGCGCTGTTCGGCGAACTCAGGATAATTCTCACTGACGTGACCACCGCGCAGTACGACCGAATCGAACGAGCATCCGAAACACCCGGACAAGGACACCGCTGCGCCCTTCGTTCCTGTCACATAGATGCCGAGGCGCGCAAAACTCACTCGGTGTACACCGCGGAGGGTGATCAATGGGCGGTCGCCAGCATATTCGATCGTAGTCACATCACGACCGTCTCCGAGTATCGTTGCGTAGTCGACAAGTTCGGGCCATTCCGTTACTCGGTAGGTACCAGCGGGTATGTACAGGACCAAGGCCTCGTCGCCACCGGCGCATGCCCGTGCAATCGCCGCGGTATCGTCAGCCGCTCCGTCGCCGACGGCTCCGAAGTCCCGGACGTTACGCGCAGAGGGCGCATCCGTTACGTGCGGTGATTCGAACGCGTTGTCGGAATTTTCGTTTCCGGGCCTTGTGGACTGCGACGCACACGCTGCAACGAGCGGTAATGCTGCTGCGGCGCCCAGCGAAGCCGCAAGCAGTCGTCGGCGCGAGACGATATCGTCGTTCACCGGTTCGCCGGAAACGTATCGACTGATTCACGGTCGTCGCTCACGACCGATTCATGGTGGGTATCGGCGATCTTATGCGCTGCTCGCTGCCCTGATTCCGACCGTCGGAAACCCTTGCTGAACCACCGCGACGACCTTCTCGAGACCGCGACGACGCCGATCAGCCCGGAACCACCCTGCTCGAATGTCGACAGGGCGCCGAGCACCTCGGGCGACGTCGTATTCCCGAGTTCGACGACGGCAACTGTCGCGTCGCACAGTGCGGAGACCGAGAGTGCTCCTGCCGCAGTCGCTATCGGAGCGGTACCGATAAATACGTGGTCGAACGTGCCCCGGAGGATAGCCAGAATTTCGGCGAACCGATCGGATGCCAGCAGATCGCAGGTCTGGTCGTCGGCCGAGCCGAGGCACAGCACACTGATTCCGGGTATCGAGCAGGTCGACAACGCCTCGATCGGCGACGACGTCGTGCGAAGCAATTCCGCCAGGCCCGGATCCGTCTCCATGCACAGGTGTTCGGAGATTCCGTGACCCGACGTGTCGGCATCGATGACCACGACCTGCCGGCCGGTATCAGCGAATGACTTCGAGAGGTCCACCGCAATGTCCGGTTGGGAACGTGCCGAGAAACTCGTGAGCATCGTGGTCATACCTCGGATGTCACCCATCGCTCGCGACAACCGAGCGCGTAGTCGCCGTACCTCGCCGATCGCCCCGGGTTCACCCACATCGACGATAGCGAGAACGGGAACCGGTAGAACGTCCTCGAGCTGGTTCGAGGTACGTAGTCTGCGGTCGGTACGATCCCGGACAAGCGCAGCCACGCAACCTAATACGAGTCCGGTGAGAAGCCCGAGCGCCAAAAGTCGTGTGGTGCTCGGGCCGGTGGACGCCATGGGCGTGGCGGCGGGATCGACCACAGAAACCCTCGCGGCAGGGGCAGCGTCCGCTTGTATCGTTTCCAGTTGACCGACCAGGGTCTTCAGCTCGGCCACGACCGCGTCGGTCAGAAGCTTGGCGCCCTCGGCGGTCGAGTCCGTGACAGTGATGTCGAGAAGCGCTGTTGCGGGCGGAAACGAGGCATGGATCTTGCTCTGCAACTCGCCTACGGTCAGCGGCAACGACAGTGAATCGATGACCCGCTGGGCGACAATGGAACTGTTGACCAGGTTGACATAGGACGTGACGCGTTGCTGCGCTGCAAGCCCGCCCTGGTACACATCGTTCACCGACGTTCCGGTCGCCATCGTCACGTAGACACGACTCGACGACTGATATGTAGTCGGCTGGGAAGCGCTGTAGCCGACGATAGCGAGGGGACAAAGTAGCGTGATCGCCACAATGATCATCCAGCGCCTGCGGGCTATGTGCCAATAGTCGATCAATCGCATCGCTTACTCCTTCTCTCGCGTCGCATCGATGAGCTGTGTACCCGAATACGACGAGTGGTCGGTCGAAGATCGCTCAGGACGTCTTCGAACTTCCCCGACTGCTAGATAAACGATCCAGACCAACACCGCTGCTTGGACCGACTTCCCGAGCAGTTCCGCGCTGCCGAAAATTCCTCGTTCGAAGAAGACCGGAACTTCGATCATCAACAGACCCAGGGAGATGAGAAATATGTGTCGGGTCTGCAGCGCCCACACACAACTCAGCAGCAAGACGAACGTGAAGATTACGCCCACAACCACCCCCGGGTATCCGCCGAGGACGAATCCCTCGTTGATGTTTCCCTCGGCGAGCGAGACCGACACGTTCGTCATATCGACGGACGCGCCACGAACCTCGTTCGCCCACGCGGTTCCGGCATGAAACTTGTTTCCCCCGACCAGCTGTTCGGGCACGAAACTGAAGATCACATTGTGGGCGACTTCTGTCATGGTGAGCCATGGACGGCCGCCCATGTAGTAGCTGTCCGTCGCTGCCTCCAAGAGGTCGAATCGGCGCAGAATACTCAGAAACGGCTGCAAGATCGGTGGATAGCTTGCATCCAGGACCGCGGATTGTGATTTCGCCACATCGGATTCCTTGAAGGATTGAAGCCAGCCGAAGGCAGCGATTCCCACAACCGAAATCGCTGCGATCGCAGCAAGCTTGACCCTCGTCCACCCAGTGAGCGCGAACCGAACTGCGATCGCCAGGGCGGCACCCATGATCGGTGTCTTCGATTCGACTGCGACAGTCCACAGCAGCTCCATGACCGTCAGACATCCGATAACTGCAAAAGTCATCCTGGGATCGTCGAAGCGGAGGAAGACGATCAGGCCCAGGGTGCCGATGACTGCCATCAGCGTGATGAAACTCAGGATTGGGCTCGAGCTTTGTGTCTGCCCGGCTGAGGCGCTCGAACCGGTTGCGTAGAGGAGCGCGCGTCCGACCATCCCGATCCCGAATACTGTCCAGAGGGTAGGGATGAAATTTTTATCCGCGAGGGATCGCGGCCGAGCGACTGTGTTCCGGTTGCTACCCGACCGTCGTCGAATCCAGAATGTGTATCCGACAACAACGGTCGCGTATGTCCACAATCCGAACACCACTGGTTGAAGGACCGACGAAATCCCATGGTCGTACCCGATCGTGGACAACCGCGGGTCGGCCACACTATCGCCGTACGTCGGCTGGGGTTGCACCCACAAGAGAACGATCGGTCGCACGACGTAGGACAAGCTCCAATACACAGCTTGTGCGATGAGAAAGACACGGACGATTCCCTTGATCCACATCGCAGCTACCGTGATCGTCGTCAGCGCTCCGGCTATGAGCAGTACCTCGTATACGGCATCGTTCATCGCTGGGGCTCCCATTCTCGGGCGCTGTCGAAGCTCCAGTCGCTGCACAAGGTACTAGCGCTACCCGATCGCATCGACGATCTCCCGGGCGCGATCCACATATCGGTGACTGCCCCCCACGATGCGCCGGTAACCCGATTCGGCGATCTTGTGCGCTCGGTCAGGCCATTTTTCGCACATGTCCACGATGGCCCTCAGCTCGTCCTGGTTCGAGAAGAGAACGCATTCTGTGCCGTCCGCGAGAAGGTCTGCATGTTCCGCGGTTCGTTCACCGACGAAAAGGCCGCCCGACGCCGGGACTTCGAATGTCCTACACGTGTGAGTATCGCGATTGTTCGAGTTGAGAAGTACGAGATTAGCTGTTACGGAGGAAATCTCGGAGGAGAAGTCCTCGCCGTACACCGGCCCTCCGACTCTGGCTCGCGTACTCTGCAGCTCCGGAACACGTCGCCAACCCGGCCCTCGGACAAGCATCGCAGCGCCGTAGTGTCGTGCGAGCGAAACAACGTGATCGCGACGATCGGGACGGCATGTGCCGATGAAGCCGATCAGGTACCGGCGCCGGCCATGGCGTGCGGAGAGGTGGTGCCACGCCGGGTCATAAGCGCTCATGACGAATTTCACTGCCCGCGCACCGCGTTCGAGCAACTCGGGTGCGTTGTAGTGTTTGGTCGTGACGATGAGGTCCCACTCGCCCTCGAACTCGAGATAACCGGGAGTGGTGTTGCACTGGTTGAAAACGTCGTCAGGACTGTAATGCACGTGCAGTCTGGCCGGAGTATCGAGAAGTCGTTGCTGGTCCAGATGGATCGCCTTGAAGCCGAAGACCATGTCCGGCCGGAATTCGGCAGCGATGTCGTCGATCAGGGAGTGAACTGCATCGACGCTCCACGATGCGCGTCGATGCTTGATCTTCGAGTAGATCCAGGGTGGCGACAATCGCTTCGGAAGTGTCACCGGCGTCGAGTCGATCATGATGACTTCATGGCCTGCCTGGCGAAAGCCGTTGGCAAGAGAACGCGCATTGCTCCCGACCCAGTCGTCACCGACATACAGGATTTTCATCGGAGATGCTCCTCGAGAACGGCGCTGTGGACCAAATCTGGCCCGGTTCTCCGTGCGCTCCTGTCACGCACGACGAGCCTCCTCAACCTCAGGAGGTACCAGCACGCGACGAGAAATTCGCAGCACAACGTGCCGTAGACCAGCGCCCAGACCGAGTGTGTTCGAAACGCGAAATACAGCGCGACAGCGGCTACGGAGGTTCCGATGATTGCGCCGATCAGTACACCGGAAGTGTCTTGTCGCACCGGCAGTATGGCGGTGGTGATGAACGACGACACAGCGGTCGCGGGGAGAATGAGTACTTCGGCCCGCAGCAGCGGGACAGCGTCGGCGAAGGCGCTGCCGAAGACCATGTCGATCAGCGTCGGTGCGGCGATCCATAATGCGGCAGTCGCCAGGCCTGCCGCACACACGCACGCAAGTAGTGCTTGGACTGCGCGTCGCCAGAACAGAGTGTCTTGGCTGTTGCGTGCCATCCGCGGAAGCATCGCGAAACCGATCGGATCGAGCAACGACTGGACTGCGCGTACGAGCCTGTCACCGGCCGCGAAGAGTCCGAGCGAAGAGGCGGCGAGTACGGACGAATACACCGCCGCAGCCCCCTGGCCGTAGCTCGTCACCAGCAATCGCGACGTGAGAACCGGTGCGCCAATTCTGAGAATCGTCTTGACCTGACGCGGACGCTCCGGGCGACCGAACTTCTTGAAGGAGTCTCGCCAGGTCAGCGACACAGTAAGGGTGGATGAGGCAAGGAGGCACAGGATTGCGATCGATGCAGAGGGCAGTTGCGGCAGGACGATCACCAGTAGAACGAGGTATCCGAGTCGTCCCGCACCCTGGTAAGCCATGGAGGCGCCGAACCGACCCTGCCCGATCAGAACCCAGTCTTCCGACATGGACCAGAACCCACCCGCGAACATTCCGAGCAAGACCATGTGAACGTGGATGTCGACACCGATCACCATGCTCGTGATCAGGCCGAGTCCGATAGCTCCGAGGGTGCCCACTCGGATTACCAGATAGCTACCCCGAAGCTGATTGACGTTTGCGCTGTTCATCATTGCGGCAAGAAATGTCGTGATGCCCAGATCGACGAGCATGGAACCGATGAAGTAGGACGCCATGCCTATTGCCAGCAAGCCGAGCCCTTCGGTACCGAGCAGTCTCGCAGCCAAGGGGAGAGTCACGACTGTGACGAGGTATTGGCCGTACTTCCCGAAGCTGACGAAACAGATGTCGCGCACGATTGCAACAACGCGGGTCAGGGTCCGATCCTCGCGCATCCCTGCCCCTCTCATGACGCCACGGGCGAAGCGATGTTCTCGAGGAACAGTCCCACTGCGCGAGCAGAGACGCAGACGTCGAACTGTTCGGCACGCAGTTGCCCAGCGACCGTCAGTCGCTGACGTAGTTCACGGTCTCCGATCAAGGCGTTCAGAGCATCGGTGAGTTGTTGCTGGTCACCACCATCGACCAACAACCCGTTCACGCCGGAGTCGACGATTTCGGTAGTACCCCCCGGTTGCGTAGCGATGACCGCGCAGCCGGCGTGCATGCCTTCCACCACGACTTGCCCGAACGGCTCTGCCACGACCGAGCAGTGGACAAGAATGTCGGCGCGTCCCATGAACTCACCAGGGTGGTCGACGTGTCCGGTAAACGTAACGGGCAGATCGAGTTTCGTAGTCAGGCGCCTGAGTTCGTCACGGAATGGCTCCTCGCCGAAGAAGGTCCCCCCGACGAGGTAGACGTGTCTAGGACGCACTTTCACATCGGCAAGTGCGCGCAGAAAGAGGTCCTGACCCTTCCACGGTGTCAGGCGGCCCACCACGGCGATGATCGTTTCTGCCGGATTGCGTTGACTTTCTCGATCGTCGAGATCGTCGAGAAGCACGCCGGGGTAGGCGACGAGCGATTTTCTGCGCCAGGTGAAGAGCAGGCTCATCGTGGATCTGCTGTTGGCAATATATCCACGGCTGACCACCCATCCGAATATCCGAATGAGGACGGACAGCATGCGCCCGAAGTACGCAACGGAAATCCGATCGTGCACGTGCCAGACAAGCGGTATGTGCGCACGTCGCGCTGCGACGGCAGCGACTACCAGTGCTTTGGTGCTCTCCGCAACCAAGACGGTCGCCCCGAAATCCCTGGCGGCTGCGCCGACCCCCCAGCCCACTTTGGCGAGACCGACAAAGCCGGCAACGAGGCGAAGGGGTGTCCGATTCGCGATTGTGATCGAGCGGCTGTCGAACGTGTTGCGCAGGACACGAGTGTCGATTCCCTGGGCACGCATGCGCGCGACCATCGGGCCGTCTTCGGTGAACACTGCACCGACCTCGACGTCGTGCAGAGAAATTGCCAGGCGAAGTGTGGCCAACTCTGCACCGGACGGCGCGGCGGTGTGGGTGACGAAAAGAACCTTGGTCATGAGCTCAGTTCCTTGTACATCGAAATGTGGCGCGCAGAGCTCGATTCCCACGAGAACGACTCCGCCCGGGCCCGACACTGCTGTGGTCCGGGAACCTGACCGTTCAAACCACGAACGATTCGATCTCCGAGCGCTTCCGCATCCGAGGCGGGAACGATCAGGGAGGCGTCGAGTGCTCTGACCGAATCGGGAAGGCCACCGCACTCGGTCACGATCGGGGCGCGACCGGAGGCCAAGGATTCCAGTGCGAAGAGACCGAACCCCTCCAACGCGACCGAGGGGATGACGGTCAGGGCTGCTTGCTCGTACAACCGGGTCAGTCGTTCGTCGGTGGCATGGCCTTCGAACGAAATCGACTTCTCACAACCGGATTCCGCGGCTTGGGAGCGTAACGCGTATTCCTGAGTGCCGGTACCGACGATGACGAGGCGAGCATCGGGGTGGGCCGTCACGACTGATCGCCAGGCCCGGATGAGCACATGGATTCCCATCCTGCGCTCCAGGCGTCGAACACACAGCACCGTCGGTGCGGGATGCTCTCGGTCGGTCGAGCGAAAGCGGTCGAGATCGACACCGGGTGGAATAACACTGATGTCGTCGGCTGCTACACCATAGTGCTCGACGAGCAGTTGCCGAAAGTAGTTGGACAACACGACCAATCGGTCGGCTCCGGCGTATCGAACCCGCTCGATCATGTACTTGGCCCGCGCCGCGATCTCCGTCGAACCCACCATTCGGCTTTCGTCTGCCCAAGGGCCGTGAAAATGCACCACGAGCCGATGATTGCCGGGGTACGTCTTCACCGCGCGCCCGTAGAGGCAGAAGTGTCGATCGATGACAGCGCGACGGGGTAGCGCCGTGCAGTCCAGAAAAGCTGCCGAGCAGCGGCGCAGTGTTGATCCGCCGACGCTGCCCCATGACTGCCCTCCTCGTACGGGGCTGCCGAACGCCACCGCAGAGACCTCGATGTCGGAGCGTCGATCCAGTGCGCAGTACAAGTCGGTGAAATATCGATTCAATCCACCGGGAACCGCCGAGTTCCACTCCGATCCAGTCATGTGGAGCCGGAGAATTCTCGAGGGCTGCGCGGAATACGAGTGAGGTCTCATAGGACGGCTGTCGTTGTCGGGTGCTGCAGTTTCGATCCGTTCGGGACCGGATAGTCGAACTCTACCGCGGCGCAGCCGCGTTCGATGTCGTTGTGCGACATCCGTTGTAAACTTTTGCCACACACTTTTCGAATGCATGAATGCGGCGGCGCGTGTTATCCTTCGATACGATCTCGATGCGCAATCGGCAAGTGGGAGTAGCGCAATGGTTGCTTCGGTCTCTATCTGCGTTCCCGCATACAATGCCGGCCGCACCCTCGACACGACCTTGCGATCGATTCTCGAGCAGGATGTCGATGTAGAGGTGGTTGTACTCGACAATGCGAGCCGGGACGACACCGGCGTGATTGCGCATTCCGTCGACGATTCTCGAGTGCGAGTGATCCGCAACGATGTCGTGTTGCCCATCGGGGACAACTGGAACAAAGCTGTCGCGCTGTCCACCGGCAGGCTGGTCAAGGTGGTCTGTGCTGACGATATTCTGCTTCCGGGATCTTTGGAGTCACAGGTACGCGTGATGGACGACCGAGGAATCGCGATATCGTCCGCCCGGTTCGACGTGATCGACGAGGACGGTGGAGTACAGGAAACGGGACTCGGTGTACCGGGCCTGGAGGGGCTCCAAACCCCGCGTTCACTCATGCGACTCATCGTTCGTCGAGGCCCCGCCGACTTCGGTCCTACAGCTGCTGCGATGTTCCGGCGAGAGGACTTCGACAGTGTAGGTGGATTTCGCGGAGACCTTGTGTTTCCCATGGATGTGGACCTGTTTGCGCGAGTCTGTGTGTACGGCATGTTCTTCGGGATTTCGGAACGTCTCGCGGCGTGGCGCGACTCGAGGTTCAATCTGTGTAGCCAAACCTCGACCTACAGCAAGTTGTCGGATTTGCTGCGATTTCATCATCGCATCGCGCGCGAATACCCCGAATTCGTAACCGGTGCCGACGTTATGGCGGGTGACATGCGTTTGGTGCGAGCCGCTTTCGCGCGGGTGGTGGTGCGAACCAACGCCCTCGTATCGCGTCACCCCGCAGTCGGTGTGTGAGTCGATCGCTCTCCGTCGATGCATTATCGACCTTTCATCATCAGGACCGCGGACAACGTCCGGAGCATGATCTTGACGTCCAACCACAGTCCCCAGTTTTCGATGTAGTAGTTGTCGTAGCGAGCGCGCTCCTCGATGGATGTATCTCCGCGGAACCCGTTCACAGCGGCCCACCCGGTCAGTCCGGCTGGTACCCGATGGCGGGCCGAATAGTTGGGGATGGTTCCACAGAACTTTGCGACGAAATACGGACGTTCCGGTCGTGGTCCGACGAGAGTCATGTCGCCGCGGACGACATTCCACAACTGGGGCAATTCGTCGAGCGAGGTCGCTCGCATGATCCGACCGAGGCGCCCGACGCGCGGGTCGTGGGCAATGCACCAGTTCGTCGCCGACTCATCCTCGTTCGTTGGTTTCATCGTGCGAAATTTGAGTAGCTCGAACTCGCGGTCATCCAAACCGATACGTTCCTGTCGGAACAAGATCGGTGCCGAACGGTCGGAGAAATAGACCGCGGCAGCGGTGGCGAGGAGCAGCGGCGACAACAACAAAAGCAGCACTGCGCTCAGTACACGACTCGTCCACAGCTTCACGCCCCATGTCGGTGAACGATGCGCTGCTCTGCGGACTTTGGTCAATGGGATCGCGCCGATGCGGTCCATGTCACCGGACACTGCTGTCATCTCCCACAACCGGGGCACGACGAAGATTTCGCAGTCGATACGATCGCACGTCCGCAGAATGCTCAACATATCGCTGTCACGGATCGTGGAAAACGCGAGTACGACCGCCTCTACGTGTTCGGTGGTGAGGAACCTGCAGAGGTTGCCACGCAAGGGCAGAACCGGCACAGATCGCTTGTCGGTCATGATGTGCGGAGAGTCGTCGAGTACCCCGATCAGCTCCAGTCCGCACGAGCGCTCCGCAACCATGCTGTCCGCAAGCATGGAACTGATCGAACCGCTGCCTACTATCACCGTGCGGTGTCGACGAGTGAGCTTCCTCCTGAGGAATCGTTCTGCTCCATAGGTGACGTTTCGCGAAAGTATCACCGCAGCAAGCGCTATGGCGGTCACCTTTATTGCGTCCGTCAGCTCGGTCCGTGACGCCAACACCAATTGAGTGCATACGGCCGCCAATACGCTGGCCATCGCGGTCCGCGGCAGGACGTCGAGAACCGACAGCGTCAGGTGTGTGCGGTACTCGCCCATCACTGCCATGGCCGACACCAGAACCACAGCTGCAGGCGCGGGGTAGTCGATCCGAACGAGCGAACAGACGAAGAATAGGACGACTAGATCACCGGCCAGCGGGTAGAGGTCGACATGTGCACCGATCCGGCTGCTCAGTCGGCTGGGTGTGTCCGAGGCAATCGGGACGATGCCGGTGGCCCGGTGGGCTGGGGAGGTCGCAACGGTCCGGGCATGGGAAACAGGTGCACCGAGCGCTGTCCGGCGGGACGCTGTGGTCATGATTCCACCGCCATTCGGACACCGGTCGTTCGGTATGCGTCGAATCCATCTCCGACTGCGTGTGTCGGGGGGACCATCCATCGACCGGTGAGTGCCGGAATTCGACGTTGCACCTCAGGGAGGAGTTCGGGCAGGGTGAGCAGAACGTGGTCCGGGCGAGCTTCGACCAGCTGCTCGGGGGAGATGATCGGCACATCGGTGCCAGGCATCCGTCGCGTTTGCTTGGCGTGCGAGACGTCGGCGACGGCGGTGACGAGGGTGCGATCGACACCGGCTTTGGCGAACAACGGCACGGCGCGAGACGCGGCTCCGTACGCAAAGATACGTAGATTCCGACGTGCCATCAGCGTCAGCCACTCGTGCAGCGCGGCAGTCTGCTCGTTCGCAGCGCGCTGCAGGGAACGAAGCACATTAGGGTCGGCGAGACCTACAGTGTGTTCGGCGGTGAGTATGCAACGAACGTCGGCCGACAGCGGTCCGTCAGGCCGGTGGCGGGCCGCCACCAAAACGGTGCCCCCGTACAGATCGAACTCCCATACGGCCGTGACAAACATTCCGACGTCCTCGAGCAGACGACGCAGGACGGTCAGGGAGTAGTACGCGAAGTGACCGTGGCGCAGTGCATTCCACTGTCCACCGCCGACGATCGCGCGTAGAGAATGGAACTGGATCAGAAGCACACCATCGTCGGCTGTGGCTGCGGCCCGCTGTCGGAAGGCCGCACGCTGGTCTGGTTCGTGCATCGCTCCGAAACAGTCGACTACCACCGCAGCTCTGGTGGTGTGCACCGGTGACCGAAGACCCCGCTCGGCGAGCAAGGGGAGCCAGCTTCCGCCGTGTGGGCTGCCGAATTCGATGACCGTATCGCCGGTAAGAGCGCCCGCTTCGCTGACGAGTCGAACGGCTTGGGCGGCCTGATCCTTCAAAGCTTGCGGTTCGACACCGCGTGGTTCGTCAGCTGTGGTGTCGTCGTCTGCAAGCTGCGCGAGACCGCAGGCCCGGCACAGCGCCATCGCGAGCGGATGTACCGATTCCTCCGATGAGATCGGAGTGGATGCGAGCGGAAAGCAATCCGTAGCCGGCACCCGTCCGAGGTCGAGTACGCGGTCGGTTTCGGTGCACGAGCAGCCTCTGCAGACCATTGCGTCACACTCTCGATGTCCGAACGGGCCGGATCTGCCTGTTTCGCCTGCTGAAATGCGGCAGAATGACGACATGCGTGTCGAAACTGTTGAACTCGCGGACGTGTTGCTGTTCACCCCTGAACCATTCAGGGACGAGCGTGGATTGTTCACCCGGACCTTCGAATCGCGTCTGTTCGACTCGGAACTCTCGAAGTATCAACGAGATCGGCGAGTGCCGACGCGCGCCGACGACTTCATCGAGGATTCGCAGTCGAGATCGAATCGGGGCGTGGTTCGCGGAATGCACGGACGGTCGGGACGCGGAGAGGCCAAACTCGTACGATGCGCGCACGGAACAGTATTCGACGTGCTGGTCGACATCAGAAGGGATTCGCCGACTTTCGGTATGCAGCAGGCTTTCACTCTCGACGATGTAGCGTTCGCGCTTCTCTACGTTCCCTCGGGGTTTCTGCACGGTTTCCAGGCACTGACCCCGACCGCCGATGTCTGCTATCGGATCGATCGGGAGCATGACCCCCGGGAAGACATAGCAGTGGCATACGCCGATTCCGAGCTCGCGATTCCCTGGCCGTTGCCGGTAACGCATATCAGCACTCGGGATGCTGCGGCGGGCAGTTGGTCCCAGCTCATGGAGTCGGTGTAAACGTCGGCGGCCCCGCATGTCATTCACAACCCGCACCGATCAACTGAAACCGAAGCGATGCGTCGAGAACGCCTGCAGCCAAAAGTTTTTCGAGATGCACCAGGCGGGTGAATCGTTCCGAGAACAGGTATTCGGTGAGTCCCCAGTGCGTGTAATTCTCGTACAGTTCCGCGGCACCGTCCGCTACGGTCCACTGGGGGTCGTATCCGTCGAAGGCGGAGCGGATTGCGGAGAAGTCCACCCGGTAGGACCTCGGGTCAGGTCCGGTATCGCCTGTGACAAGGACCGTGGATCCGGGTACTGCGGCCGCCGCGGCTCTCGCAATCTGTTCCACCGTCATGTTGTTGACCTCGGTGCCGACGTTGTATGCGGCACAGTGAATTTTGTCGATCGGTGCCGTAAGGGCGCACATGAACGCGGACGCGATGTCCTGCACATGTACCAGCGGTCGCCACGGTGTTCCGTCCGACAGCACTCGGACGGTGCCGGTCAACACCGCCCTTCCGACGAGATTGTTGAGCACGATGTCGGCGCGTAGACACGGCGAGAATCCGAACGCTGTGGCGTTTCGTAAGAACACGGGTGAGAACCCCGAGTCCGCGATGGCCGCAACGTCGTCCTCGACGCGAACCTTGCTCTCCGCATAGGGAGTCAAAGGGCGGAGGGGAGCGTCCTCCTTTACCAGCTCAGCACCCGCCGAGCCATACACCGAGCAGGTCGAGGCATACAGAAATCGCCGGACGCCTGCCTCCTTCGCGAGGTGTGCCAGCCGGACCGACGCGTGATGGTTGATGTCATGGGTGATCTGGGGGGCAAGCGACCCGAGCGGGTCGTTCGACAATGCCGCGAGGTGGATCACGGCGTCGATTCCTTGCAGATGGGCCTCGGTGACGTCACGGATGTCGACGTCGAATTCCGGGGGGCTGTCGGGCGGCGGCCCGAGCAGACACAAGGCGAACAACCCTGAATCGAGTCCGACGACGTCGTGGCCGGCGGCGCGCAGGAGGGGAATCATGATCGACCCGATGTAGCCGCGATGGCCTGTGACGAGTACGCGCATGTCAGTTCCTTCCGAATCGGATGGTGGCCTTCTCGACTGTGAACGCCTCCGCGTGGATTTGCCGGCACTGCACTCCCCGCAACCGGGAGAGCCCGAGAAACGCTTCCTCGTCGAACCAGTCGTGGAAAGTCTGTGATGGATAGTGCTTCATGAGCAATCGCGCCTTCTCCTCAGCCGCCGTGCGTGTGAGGGGATGGAAGATCGTCGGTTGTGGGGTATCGGCCTCCCACTTGAGGATTTCGTACCCCAGCACCAGATGGTCACGGAACACTGTCGGTGCCAGTTCGGCCAAGAGCCGGTGATCCTGGTGCGCGTCGCCTCGGTGTGGGGCGAACACCACGTCGGGCTCGCAGGATCGTCGAAAGCCCTCGAGCCCGGACTTGATCGGGTCCCAGTACGCGGGAGCGTGGCCGTCGGGAATGTCGAGAATGGTGAACTCCAGGTCGGCTCCTGGACACAAGGCGGCCAACGCGTGCCGTTCCTCGATTTCGCGACGAGAATCACTGCCGGACAGAACGAAAGCGTGGACGCGGAGTCCGGGGTTGGCGGACGCCAGCATGAGCAGGGTCCCACCGAGCCCGATTGCAATGTCGTCGCAATGCGCGCCGAGCACCGCCACCTCGCTGAGCTCGGACGTGCGCAACTCGATCATGAGCTCGGCACCGGCAGCGGGTGATCCCACACCATCCACGGATGAATGCCTTTGGAGTAGTTGGCGTCCAGTTCGGCGCGTTCCTTGAAGGTGTCCGCAGGCTTCCAGAATCCGCCGTGTCGGTATCCGAACAGGCGGCCTTCTCCCGCAAGTGTTCCGCATACGTCCGCAACCAGGTCACCACCAGGTGGGAGAAAGTCGAAGATCTCATCGGTCAGGACGAAGTATCCGCCGTTTTCCCAGACAGGTAGTTGGCCGACCGGAATGATCTCTTTCACCTCGCCGTTTTCTGCTACGTGTACGCAGTGAAACGAGGACTGCGGCGGGACGACGAGCATCGACGCGGCGGCACCGGACTCGTGGAACTGCGCGATGACATCGTCCAGGGGAGCGTCGGTAAGGACGTCCGCATAGTTTGCAAGAAAGCACTTGTCTCCGCCGAGGTGCTCCCTGACACGGCGGAGGCGTTCGCCTATGGCCGATTCCAAGCCGGTATCGACGAAAGTGATGGACCAGTCGGCGATGTCGGAGTGCAACAGCTCGATCCTGTTGCCGTGCATCACGAAATCGTTTGACTCTGCTTCACGATAGTCGAGGAAGAAGCTCTTTATCGCATCCGCACCATAGCCGAGACACAGGATGAACTCGGTGTGTCCGAAATGGGCGTAATAGTGCATCACGTGCCAGAGAAGGGGTCGTGGCCCAACCATCTGCATCGGTTTGGGAATTGTGTCATTGCGATCATTGCGCATACGCATGCCGTACCCACCGCAGAACAGGACTACCTTCATTACGTCAGACTCCTTGACTCGGTGGGAGATTCGAATGAAGCGCGATGCAGTGAGGGGAGCGGAAAGACCAACTCTCCGCCCCACTCCGTGATGAAGCGCAGTTGTTCGGTCAATTCGACTTCGAGATTCCAGGGAAGCGCGAGCACGACGTCGGGTCGATCCTTTCGGATCATCCTCGGATCGAGAATCGGTATTCGGGTGCCGGGCGTGAAGCGTCCGTGTTTGTACGGGTTTCGGTCCACTGTGTACTCGAGTAGATCCGGGCGGATCCCGCAGTAGTTCAGAAGGGTGTTTCCCTTACCTGGAGCGCCGTAGCCCACGACGGTTTTGTTCTCGGCACGGCACTCGAGCAGGAACTGGAGTATCTCCTGCCGCACCGCGCGAGCCCGCGGTTCCAGTGCGGCGTAACCACCGACATCGTGCAATCCCGCCGACTCCTCCTGCTTCAGTACCTCGGCGACGCGTGGGGTCGGTATTCCCCGAGCAGCATCGGGACGTGCCCACACCCGAATCGATCCGCCGTGAGTGTCGAGCAGCTCCACGTCGACGACCGCAAGGCCCGCCGTCGCGAGTGCCCGGGAAGCGGACAACACTGTGTAGTACTGGAAGTGCTCGTGGTAAACGGTGTCGAACTGTGCTTTCCCTACGAGATTCAAGGCGTGGTGAACCTCGATGCTCAACCAACCATCGTCGGCTAGCAGGGTGCGAAGTGCGCGCGTGAAGCCGAGCAGGTCGGGAATGTGAGCGTATACGTTGTTGGCGACCACCAGGTCGGCCGGTCCGTACTCTGCTCGGACATGACCCGCGAGGTCTTCGTCGAGAAATGCTGTGAGAGTGGGAACTCCACGTTCGCGAGCAGCTTCGCTCACGTTGTGCGACGGCTCGATTCCAAGACAGCGGATACCGGTGTCGTTGCAGTGTTGCAGTAGGTACCCGTCGTTGCTGGCGACCTCCACGATCAGGGATGCACTGTCCAGGTGGAGGCGGGAGACCGAGGAGACGACGAACTGACGGGCGTGTTCGACCCAGGAATCCGAAAACGACGAATAGTAAGCGTAATCGGTGAATGTGGCCTCAGGAGTGATCAAGGCCGGAATCTGCAGCAGTAGACAGTCTTCGCACAACCGCAGGTGTAACGGGTACGTAATCTCGGGCATGTCCAGGCCCGACTCTGTGAGGAACAGTTCGCACGGCGGCGTAGCGCCAAGATCTAAAATGCTACGCATGCGGTCGGAATTGCACAGTCGGCAGTGCACACTGACCCCTCCCAGAGTCGACCCCCGACGGCCGTTTGAATGTGACTTCTATCACATTCGTTCTTCTGTTCACTAATGAACCACACTCGGGGTTGCTATTCAAGCCGTAAACGGTCAAATAGACGGAGTTTCTGAAAAAAACTGAAAAATGGCCGACTTTGGACCACTGGAGCGAGAGTGCACTATGTCCGTACAATTCGGGCCGATCGCGAATTCCGGCTTCTCACACGACGAAGAACATGTCCTCGACCAGGACATTGCGAACGTCAAGACTCGCCGGTCACACTGTGCGAATCGACCTGTGGCCGAACTGTTTTACTCGACACAGGTTTCGCTGGTGCCGATCGGTAAGCGCATGTCGAGTGACGGACCGAGGAACTGGCTCTCCAATTTCTCTGTCACCGTTTCGAAGGAGGCGCTGCCGAACGAACTGCCGTGCTGGCCTATGTTGGCGTGAATGCGCATTGCGGTGGTGGAGGACGACGACGGAGTCGGTGACGCGCTGTTCGACGCGCTGACCGAGGTCGGGCATGCGCCTGTCCGCATGCGCCGCGGCGCCGACCTGCTGCTCGGCTACCACTATATGGATGTCGTACTGCTCGATCTCGGTCTGCCGGATATGGACGGCCTGGAGGTGCTCCGCAAGCTTCGGACATTGAGTTCGGTCCCGGTGGTGGTGTTGACTGCGCGTGACGACGAACGCTCGGTAGTTCGAGCCCTTCGCGGTGGCGCCGACGATTATGTGGTCAAACCTGCTCGGTTGGGGGAATTGCACGCACGTCTACAGGTTGCGGCGCGGCGTCGAAGCGCGTCGAGCGAACCTGCCACCGACGGTCTGGTTATCGGCGACATCGTCGTCGATCTCGTCGGCCGGAGTGCGGAAGTCGACGGACGGGACATTGCACTGACGACCAAGGAGTTCGAACTCCTCGCTCATCTTGTGACGCGACGCGGTGAAGCGGTCAGCCGGGAGCAGTTGATGGACGCCATCTGGGGTGACGCCTATGTCGCGATTTCGCGGACACTCGACGTGCACATGACGGCGTTGCGTTCCAAGCTCGGGCGACCCGGCACCATCGTCACCATCCGCGGCTTCGGCTACCGCTGGGACACGTGAGATGCGACGCCGTGTCCTGGTGGTGCTGATGATCTATTCCACCGTCGTCGTCCTCGCACTGTCGGTGCCCCTTGGGTTGCTGGTCGGCCGCGAACGAGCGCAACGATTCGGAGAGAACCGAGCCGCTGCAGCAACGTTTTTCGCCGAACTCAGTTCACGAGAGGGCGTATCCGGCGTACCTCGGCTCCGAGAGTCTCTACAGCGCTACAACAGTCTGTACGACGAGGGGATCGTCATCGTCGATCGCACCGGAGAACCGCGTGCACTGGCGGGCGTGGACATCGAGCGCGCCGACGTGCAGCAGGCGGTGGCAGGAGCGTTGCGGAACCAACGTGGATACCTCCCGTCGAGTGTGACGCCATGGTCTCGGTCCTCGGTGTTGATTGCCGCTCCGGTCGGCGGGGGCACGCAGGTCGACGGCGCCGTAGTGATCGCCGCGTCCACCGATGCCGTGCGCAGGGACGTCGCTGTGGCGTGGGTAGCCATCGCCTTCGGCGCCCTGCTGATTCTAGCTACCGTCGCGGTGATCGCCGCTGTCTTGTCGCGCTGGGTCGTTCGCCCATTGACCGCATTGTCCTCGCGTGTGCATTCGTTCGGCGACAAGTTCCACGATCAGCTGCCGACTGCAGATTCCCGCATGCCGAAGCCCGCCGAGTACGTGGGGCCGCCGGAAGTCCGAGAATTATCCAGCGCGTTCGACGGCATGGCAGACGACGTCGAAGCGGCGACGGCTGCGCAGCGCCGACTGGTGGCGGACACCGCCCACGCTCTACGCAACCCTTTGGCGGCACTGAGGATCCGATTGGATGTGTTGGGCATGAGGGTGCCTGATTCGGCAACCGAAGCACACCTCGCGACCACACGCGAAGTCGACCGGCTGACTACCGTCGTCGAAGATCTGCTCGTCCTCGCCGCGGCTGAGACGCCGTTCACGAAGCAGACAACCGGGTGCGACGTGGGAGCGGCGATTGCCGATCGTGTCGAATTCTGGTCGAGCACAATGACAGTGGCGGGGATCGGTGTGCACGTAGAAAGCCCCGAGGAGAACACCCGTGCCGCGATATCGGAAGACGACCTGATTCGAATTCTCGACGCTCTACTCAGCAACGCGACGAAATACGCAGGCGACGGTGCAGAGGTAGAAATCGGCCACCGGACAAGCGAAGGCCACATCACCGTCTGGGTGTCCGATAGCGGGCCGGGTGTGCCTGCCGACGAACTCCCGAAAATCGTCGACCGGTTCTTCCGGGCGTCGAGCGCCCGCGGTGAAGGTACCGGTCTCGGCTTGTCGATCGTCCACGCGCTGACCGAGCGGGCCGGGGGAACTATCGAGGTGAGTGCGCTTCGACCCTCGGGTTTGAAAATTGAGCTCGCTTTCCTAAGGGAGTGTTAGGAAAGTCGGAACAGCTTGGTTTCGGGCTGTGCCTGCGGTCACAGTATGGGGACTCCGGTTGCCGTTTCGCTCTAAGGCAATCCGCCCAACAGCACTCTGTGGAAGGACCAGCCCATGGCCAACGAGGCCACCTCGATCGCCGATCCGTCGCGCCCGACCCCGCCTGTCTCCTCTCCCGCTGCCACCCGTCGCGCCGTCTACAACACGTTGCGGGGCTCGTCGGGCAATCTCGTCGAGTGGTACGACGTGTACGTCTACACGGTCTTTGCAACATATTTCGAGAATCAGTTCTTCGATTCGGCGGACAAGAATTCGACCCTCTACGTGTACGCGATCTTCGCGGTGACCTTCCTGATGCGACCGGTCGGCTCGTGGTTCTTCGGCCGCTACGCGGACAGGAACGGTCGACGCGCTGCACTCACGTTCAGTGTGTCGTTGATGGCCGCGTGCTCGCTGGTCATCTCACTCACCCCGGGGAGGGAGAGCATCGGAGTATGGGCGGCGATCATCCTCATTCTGAGCCGTCTGGTCCAGGGCTTCGCCACCGGCGGTGAGTACGGTGCGTCGGCGACCTACATGTCCGAGGCTGCCACTCGTGAGCGTCGTGGCTTCTTCTCTTCGTTCCAGTACGTGACACTGGTCGGCGGGCATGTTCTCGCGCAGGTGACCCTGTTGATCATGCAGGTGTTTCTCGATCGCGGGCAGATGGAGGAATTCGGCTGGCGCATCGCGTTCTTCATCGGCGGTGTCGCGGCCGTGGTCGTCTTCTGGCTGCGGCGCAGCATGGACGAATCGCTGACGAAGGATCAGCTCGCCGCCGTTCGCAGCGGAGTCGACCGAGCCTCCGGTTCGATGAGGGAACTTCTCAGCAACCATTGGCGCGCACTTCTGATCTGCTTCTTGGTGACGGCCGGTGGCACCATCGCTTTCTACACCTACAGCGTCAACGCGCCCTCGATGATCAGGACCGCGTACGAGGACCGGGGGATGACCGGAACGTGGATCAACCTCTTCGGCCTGGTCTTCCTCATGCTTCTGCAGCCCATCGGCGGGATGATCAGCGACAGGGTGGGTCGCAAACCACTCCTCGTCTTCTTCGGAATCGGCGGCGTGCTGTACACCTATTTCCTCATCACGTATCTGCCGACGGCGACGTCCGTCTTCGCATCGGTCACCCTGGTGTGCGTGGGTTACATCATCCTGACCGGTTACACCTCGATCAACGCGATCGTCAAGGCCGAGTTGTTCCCCTCTCACGTGCGCGCACTCGGCGTCGGTCTCGGATACGCGCTCGCGAACTCTGCGTTCGGCGGCACCGCCCCGCTGATCTACCAGGCGGCGAAGAACAGCGGGCAGGTCACCTGGTTCATCGTCTACGTGACAGTGGTGATCGCAGTGTCGCTGCTGGTCTACATCTTCGTTCTGCGGAACAAGTCCGAGACCGTCCTCGACCGGGAGCAGGGTCGAGCGTTCGAGTGATCTGCCACGCCTTACAGTGACGAACATGGTCCCGCCCGCAGCGTTGCTCTCCCGCAGAGCCGCGCTGCGGGCGGGACTGCTGGCTGTGAGCGCCGCCGCGGTGGGCACTGCCTGCGCATCGGATCCGCCACCGCAACTCCGTCTCGCATCAGGGGAGGTCGGCGGCTTCTTCTGGGAGTTCGCGGGCCTGCTCGCCGACGCGGCCGCCGCGACGGCTACGTCGGAAGTCGTTCCGCTGACGACGGCGGGCTCCCTCGACAACCTGGAAGCCTTGGATTCGCGACGTGCCGAGCTGGCACTAACGTTGGCCGACGCCGCCTACAGCCACCCGAGTCGAGATTTGGCGGCGGTGGGGTGCGTGTACGAGAACTACTTCCAGGTCGCCGTGCGAGCCGACTCGGGCATCGAGACGGTGGGTGATCTGCGGGGGCGGCCGGTGAGCGTCGGCGCCCCGGGATCCGGCGCCACGCTGGTATCCCAGCGCATTTTCGACGCGACGGGTCTGTCCGGTCCCGGTGCGGTCCGCGAAGTCCAGATGTCGATGAGTTTGGCGGCACATGCCTTGTCAGACAACGAGATCGACGCAGTGATGTGGGCTGGGGGATTGCCGACGCCGGCGTTCGCCGATCCGCCGATGGCAATCCGGTTGCTCGATCTAGGCGCCGTGGTCGCGGACTTGAGGCGCGAGTTCGGGACCGCGTACGAATCGGTCCTGGTGCCGGCGAACGTCTATGGCGAACATCCGGAAGTGACGACCGTCGGAATCCCGAACCTGCTGCTGGCCCACCCGGACGTGCCGGACCGGACTGTGGCGGAATTGGTGGGCCTGCTGCTCGATCAGTCGTCCTCGCTGGTTCCCCGACAGGCGATCGGTAGCCAATTCCTCGACGCCCGGTCGCTCGTCATGACCGGCGCCATCCCTCTTCATCCAGGGGCCGAAGCGGAGTACCGCAGGCGGCACGGGTGAGATGACCAGGTCGGTCGGTCAGCGCGCAGCCAGTCGCCATAGCGACGTCGTCTCGCGAGAGCGTGCAGCGTGGAAGAGATCGTCGGTATCGCGCGCACGAGAATGCGTCGGCGCAGTGTCTGTTCTGCCGAGTACTTCCAGGCCGGCGCGGTCGATTGCCGAGAGGAGATCCTCGCGTGTCGCGAGCCCGAGGAGTTCGGCCAGATCGGAGATCACCAGCCAGGCCTCGCCGCCGGGTTCGAGATGCTTGGGCAGTCGATCCAGGAAAGCCCGCAGCATGCGGCTTCCCGGGTCGTAGATCGCGTGTTCTATCCCCGAGGTCGGCTTCGTCGGGATCCACGGCGGATTGCACACTACGAGCGATGCGCGTCCGGCAGGAAAGATGTCGGTGAGCTGCACATCGACGCTGTCGGCGAAACCCAGTCGCTCGAGATTGGATGTGGCGCACGCAACCGCCCGAGGGTCCCGATCCGTCGCGACGATGTCGGTGACACCGCGTCGCGCCAGGATGGCAGCCAAAACGCCTGTGCCGGTACCGATGTCGAAGGCCGTGGTCGTTCCGTCGGGAAGGGGAGTGTCTGCTACCAGCTGCACGTATTCGCCACGCAGCGGCGAGAAGACGCCGAAGTGTGGCTCGATGGTGGCGTCCAGCGCGGGAATGCGAACACCTTTGCGTCGCCATTCGTGTGCACCGATGAGACTGAGTAGTTCTCGAAGAGACAACAGCGAAGGCGTCGAGGCCTCGCCGTAGACCTCACGGGCTGCGAGCCCGACGTCGGGTGCTCTGCTGTAGTCGAGAACAAAATTCGAATCGAGTTCGACGAGCAGCATTCCGAGAGTGCGCGCTCGCCGGGCCTGATCCTGGCGGTGGAGATGAAAGTCTTCTGCCGGAGTAGACGACGGCTTTCGCGTCCGCGGCTCGGCCCTGCGGGTGATCGCCTTCAGCAATTGGCGTGCATTGTTGAAATCGCCACGCCACAGTAAGGACTCACCGATCGACGCGCGTTTGTACGCAACGTCAGCGGTGATGTCGTCGCCGATGATGTGGATGGCCTTGGGCGGTGGGGCGTTGTTCTCCGAACGCCACCGCGTCGAGCGCTCCTGCCCGTTCTCGGTCCACACGACCATGGGGCCCTCGGGCTCGGAGAGTCCGCGCTCTGCCGAAGCGAGGGTGGTTGGGTCGACGATCATGGCTTCGCGCTTTCGAGCGGCCGCGTTGTGGCTGCGACGTTGAGCTTGTTCACAGGGCCCCTTCGGTTGAATTCAAGTCAACCACAACGACCGGATTCGGCCCGCCCAGCGACGCCGCGAAGCACTGGTCGCGACGGCCGAGGCTCGGGCATCGGCGCGTTCGTCTACCATTCCCGACGTAGATCGAACTCTGGACGGAAGGCGTCACGCTGTGATCACCGGAAGCATCGTTGCAATTGTCACGCCTATGACCGATAGCGGCGAGATCGACCATGCATCGTTCGCTGAACTAGTCGAGCGCCAGGTCAGTGGCGGAACCTCGGCGATTGTTGCAGCTGGGACGACCGGCGAATCGTCGACTCTCTCGGTGGCTGAGCACACCGAGATCATTCGAGAAACCATCAACGTGGTTGCTGGGCGTATTCCGGTCATCGCGGGGACCGGCGCGAATTCGACATCCGAGGCGATTCACCTCACCCGGGCTGCCAAGGCCGCCGGAGCCGATGGTGCGCTGCTGGTCACTCCGTACTACAACAAGCCCCCGCAAGAGGGGCTGTACCGACACTTCCGTGCGGTCGCCGAGGCCGTCGACATCCCTCAGTACCTCTACAACGTGCCCTCGCGTACGGGCTGCGACATGCTCCCGTCGACCGTCGCCAGGCTCGCGGAGATCCCGAACATCGTCGGCTTGAAAGAAGCTGCGGGCGACCTGGACCGCGTCCGCGAATTGGTTGCTCTCGAACTCGGAGACTTCGCGTTGTATTCGGGTGACGACGGTACGGCGAGGGCCAGCATGTTGGCCGGATTCCAAGGCAACATCTCGGTGACCGCAAATGTTGCGCCGGAAGCGATGGCTCGGATGTGTGCTGCAGCCCTGGCCGGTGACTCCGAAGGTGCGTCGGAAATCGATGCGAAGCTCGTCGGCCTGCACGCAGCCTTGTTCGCCGAACCGAACCCCATTCCGGTGAAGTGGGCGCTGGCGGAGATGGGATTGATGCCAGGGGGCATCAGGCTGCCACTGGTTCCGCTCGACGAATGGCATTACGAGGACGTTCGGGCAGCGCTTCGTACTGCGGGTTTGCTGGGCTGACGCTCGATCGGCGCGGGTTGCAACGTGGAAGCAACCTGCGTGGGTTTAAGTTCGGTGTCCGAGTTCCGAGCATCCAGGAGGATGTAAGAATGACCGACAACGTGACGCTTCGCCAACTGACCGGAATGCCCGACGCGCCGTCTGCGCTCGCCAATTCGGCTTTGATCATGATCGATCTTCAAAACACTTACACCCAGGGTGTCTTGGAACTCGTCGGGGTTCAACCTGCACTGGATGCTGCTGCCGACCTGCTCGAGCGGGCTCGTAGTGCCGGTACCCCGATCTTCCACATCATGCACGACGCCGGGGTAGGAAGTCCGTACGACATCAGCGCCGACATCGGCCAGATCGTCGAGCGAGTCGCTCCCCGCGGCGATGAATCGGTGATCGTGAAGAACTACCCGAACTCATTCGTGAGCACCGACCTCGACGAGAGGTTGCGTGCACTCGGAGTGGAAAATCTGCTGCTCGCCGGATTCATGACACACATGTGCGTCAACTCCACCGCCCGGGGAGCGTTCAGTCTGGGCTACAGCCCGACGGTCGTCGCCAGCACCACAGCCACCCGATCCTTGCCCGGTGCAGGCGGCGTCGACGCCGGCGCACTCCAGGCCGCGAGCCTGGCGTCGATCGCAGATCTGTTCGGCGTCGTCGCCCCGGACGTGGCAGCAATCCCGGACTGACGTTCAGCCGGTTCGCGTCAGAACGCGACGGATTCGGTGTCGGTCGTCCCTGCCTCTCGTCCGGGTGCGCTCTGGAAACTCCAGTACAGGTTGGTGTGCGAGACGACCTCTGCCGGGGGAGGGGCTCCCCACTCGGTGAGGTCTTCCGTCGTGTGCGCGTCGCTGACGAGAATGGTGTCGTAGCCGCGCACAAGAGCACCATGCAGGGTGCTTCGAATGCACTGGTCCGTTTGCGCGCCTGCCACGATCAATCGTCCTATTGCAGCCTCGGCCAGGACGGACTCCAGGTCGGTGTCTTCGAACGCGTCCCCGTAGATTTTGTGGAGCAGCGGTTCCGAAGTCTTCCGCACGAGTTCGGGGACGTACTCCCATCCAGCACTGCCCCGGGGGAGCTGATCGGAGGAGTGTTGCACCCAGACGACCCGAACATCGTGCGCGCGTGCCTTGTCCACCAACCTGACGATGTTGGCGATAATGGCCTCGGACCCGATCGAACTGGCCATGACATCGATCTGCACGTCGACGACGAGCAGTGCGGTATTGGGACGGCCGGGCAGGGTGGTCACGGGAACGAGGATAGTCAGTACACGTCCCGCATGTAACGCTTTTCTGCCGCCAATGCTTTGACGTAGGCCTCCGCGCTGGCGGGCGCGAGTCGACCATGTTGAGCAACAACGCCTTTCAGGGCATTGTCGACATCTTTTGCCATTCGTGAAGCATCGCCGCATACGTAGAAGTGCGCACCACGCTGAAGCCATTCCCACAGCTGCGCACCATGTTCGCTCATTCGATCCTGCACGTAGACCTTCGCGCTCTGATCACGCGAGAAAGCCAGATCCAGCCGGGTCAGCGACCCGTCGTCGAGCATCGTGGTCAGTTCCTCGCGATAGTAGAAGTCCGTGGAGGCATGCTGTTCGCCGAAGAACAACCAGTTCGGTCCGGTGTGTCCGCGTGCTCGGCGCTCGTGCAGGAATGCGCGGAACGGGGCGACGCCGGTGCCGGGCCCGACCATGATCATCGGCGCGGCCGGGTCCTCCGGTGGTTTGAAGTGCGCCGACTTCTGCACGAAAATGCTGACGTCTTCACCTTCGGCGTGATCGGCCAGATAGGTCGAGCAGACACCACGTCGAGGTACGCCATGGATGTTGTAGCGCACCGTGGACACTGTCAGCTGTACTTCGCGCGGATTCTCCTTAGGACTCGAAGAAATCGAATACAGTCGCGGCTGAAGCGGTTTGAGGACACCGAGCCATTCATCGATCCCTGCACGCACCGGAAGATGCGTGAGGACGTCGACCGCCTGACGACCCCAGATCCAATCCTGCAGGTCCTTCTTGCTCTCCGGCATCAACAAGCGTTCCAGATCGTCGTCGTGCGTGCGGGAATGGACGAACTTCAACAGATCCGGGGAGATTTTCGCGATCTCCAACCGCTCGCGCAGGGCGTTGCGAAGCGGCATCGCATCGTGCCCGGCAATGTCGACGACGCTGTCGCCGTCGAGCTCGGTCAGTTCGAGCCACTCGTCCACCAGTGCAATGCTGTTGCGCGGCCACACACCGAGCGCATCGCCTGCCTCGTAGCTCAGCGTGCCGTCGGGAAGGTGGAATCCGAATTGGCGGACATCCTTTCGTGACCCGGTCGCCGTCAGAACAGTGTTGCGCACCAGTGCCGTTGCCAGCGGTGCCTTCTTACCGTAGGTCGGGACCATCTCGACCGTGGTTCCAGCGGAGGCGACGGGGTCCGCCGGCGGCGTGCCCAATTTGGACACCACGCGATCCAGCCATACCGACGCCGCTTCCTCGAATTCCGGTTCGCAATCGACACGTCCCACCAGACGCTGACCACCCAGTTCGGCGAATCGACTGTCCAGACGTCGACCGTTTCCGCAGAAATCGTGGTAGCTCGAATCACCCAGGGCGAGAACAGCGAATCTGTTCCCGGACAGATCAGGAGCGCAGTCCCCGGACAGCCCGTCGAGGAAGGACGTGCCGTTGTCAGGGGCGTCGCCGTCGCCGGTAGTGCTGCTGATCAGGAGCACATCGCGGTACCGCACCAACTCGGTTGGTGCGAAGTTCTCCATGACGTGCTCTTCTACGAGAAGACCCGTCGACCGGAGATGCTCGACGCAGCTGGACGCGAATTCTTCTGCCGTCCCCGTCTGGGAAGCCCACAGTACGAGTACCGGTGGTTCGTCATTGTCATTGTTGTCGCCGGCCGAGTCGACGGGTACAGGTGTCTGCGGCGCGGCAGTCGTGGCGCTGCGTGAGAACAAGCCGGCGAGCATGCCGCCGAGCCAGGCGTGAGTTTCTGCGGACAACGGCGTCGTCGTCGGCAGAGTGGGAACTCCTCCGGCACTGCGGCCGGCGTCCGTCCGTAATCCGGCCAACAGGCCCGCCACATAACGCTGCTCGATCAGCGGAAGGGGCAGCGACGGCCCGGAAACTTCACCCACGAGGTCGGCAAAGGCGTCGATCGGCGACATGGCGTCTCCTCCATGTTCTGGACCGGAATGTGACTGAGATTCCGCTGCAGGAACCTTGGTCAAAGTGACCGCACAGATCTTGAATTCCGGCTGCTGTGAGTACGGATCGACCGCGTCGTTGGTCACCGCATTGATCGAAAGGTATTCACCGAACGAATCGTTCCAGTGGAACGGTGCGAAGCAGTCACCCGGCCTCACCCGATCGCTGACGAGCGCGGGCAGTACTGCTCGCCCGCGGCGCGATGCGACCTCGACCCGGTCACCTGACTCGCAGCCGAGGAACTCGGCGTCGCGCGGATGGATCTCGACGAACGGACCAGGGTTGAGCTTGTTGAGCTTCGCCACTTTCCCGGTCTTGGTCATCGTGTGCCATTGATGTTGCAGGCGACCGGTATTGAGCAGGAAGGGATAGTCGTCGTCCGGCATCTCAGCCGGCGACATCGATGGTCGGGCGAAGAACTGGGCCCGACCGGATGGCGTGGGAAAGGACAGGCGCGGGGTACTACCATCGTCGAGCGTGCGCAGAGGTTGGCTGACGCCGTCGTTGAGGTATCTGATCGGGTGGCGATCCTCGTCGTCGTCCGGCGGGCACGGCCACTGCAGCGGCGTCGTACGGAGTCGCTCGTAGGTGACACCGCGTAAGTCGTATCCGGTCTTGGGGTTGGAGAACTCCTTGATCTCCTCGAATATCTCCTCTGCGCACGAATAGGTGAACGCCTCGGAGTAGCCGAGCTCGCACGCCATCAGCGCGATGATCTGCCAATCCGGCAGTGCTTGGCCGGGAGCGTCGACGGCCTTCTGGAACAGAGTGAGATTTCGTTCGGAATTGATCATGACGCCCTCGGACTCGGTCCACAGGGCCGCCGGAAGGATGACGTCGGCATAGCCGTTGGTTTCCGTGTCGGCGAACGCGTCCTGGGTGATCACCAATTCAGCCCGCTCGAGACCGGCGATGACCGTTTTTCGATTAGCAACCGACGCGACAGGATTGGTACAGATGATCCAACATGCCTTGATCTCTCCGTCTGCCATCCGGGAGAACATGTCGATGGTGCCCGCACCGACATCGGTACGCAACGTGTCTGAGGGGAGATTCCACTTGTCCTCGACGAATGCTCGATCCTCGTCGACCAACACGGTCCGCTGGCCGGGAAGCCCAGGTCCCATGTAACCCATTTCGCGGCCGCCCATGGCGTTCGGTTGGCCGGTGAGCGAAAACGGTCCGCTTCCACGCTTGCAGATCGCACCGGTCGCCAAGTGCACATTGACCAGTGCATTGGTGTTCCACGTCCCATGCGTCGACTGATTGAGTCCCATTGTCCAGCAGCTCATCCAGTTCTCTGCCTCGCCGATCCACCGCGCGACCGTGTACAGATCGGCCTCGGGAATACCCGTCTTGGCACTCACGCGAGACGGTGTGTAGTCGGCCAGGAAGTCCCCCATAACGTCCCAGCCGTCGGTGAACTCGGCGATGAACCGGTCGTCGGTGAGCCCCTCCGCGAGCAGGATGTGCAGCACTCCGTTGAGCAGGTCCAAGTCCGTCCCCGGAGCGAGCTTCAGGTGAAGATCGGCTTTGTCGGCAGTCGCGTTCCGCCGAGGGTCGACGACGATCAACTTCGCGCCGCGCTTGACGCGGTCCATCATTCGCAGAAACAGAATCGGATGACAGTCGGCCATATTCGCCCCGGTCACCAGAAAGACATCGGCATGATCGAAATCCTCGTACGACCCGGGCGGCCCGTCGGCACCGAGCGAGAGCTTGTAACCGGTGCCCGCGCTCGCCATACAGAGGCGAGAGTTCGATTCGATCTGATTGGTTCCGATGAAACCCTTGGCCAACTTGTTGGAGAGATACTGCGCCTCGATGGACATCTGCCCCGAGACATACAGCGCAAAAGCGTCGGGACCGTGCTCGTCGATCAGCGCGCGCAGCTTCCGCGCCGTTCGCTCGATCGTTTTTCTCGTGTCCGCCGGTTGCGGATCATCGCCGCGATTGGCCCGTACACGCGCGGCGTCGAGGCGTCCGGGCGCAGCGAGCATGTCCGACGTCGTCGAGCCCTTGGTGCAGAGACGCCCGAAATTGGCAGGGTGGGACTTGTCGCCGACCGATGTGGTGACTGTGGACGGTTGGTTCTGGCGTTGTTCGATCTCGAGTTTCATCCCGCAACCGACGCCGCAATACGCGCACACCGTCTTGACGGTGCGCGTGACTACTGAGATATCGATTGGGGAGATATCGATGGGCGTCGGTGACACGACTCCCACGATGCGCATTGGACGATTCACGTCGATGACGCATCAGTTAGCCCGACGTGACGTTGTCCTCACAGAGACGGTGCAGTGATCGTGAAGCGGATTTTGACACCAATAAGTACTCGTGCAAGAGTACTCGCGTGTCTTCGATCCGATTGTTCATTCTCGGCTCGTTCGCGCAACGAGGCGAGATGCATGGTCACCAACTCCGTCTCTTGGCCGAAGAAGAACATGTGCAGATGTGGACAGATATTTCGGTGGGGGGCCTCTACGGTGCGCTGAAGAGACTTCATGCCGAGGGTCTGATCGCGGATGTGCGGACCGAGCAGGATGGAAACTTCCCGGCCAGGCAGGTGTATGCGATCACCAATCGTGGGCGCGAGCAGCTGCGAGCCTTGCAAAGTGAGGGCCTGTCCAACTTCGTACTTCGTCCCGACCCGTTCGATTTGGCTCTGACCAGGCTCGACCCCGACCGGCTCGACCACTTATCCGAGGTGATCGCGGAACGGGTCCGACTGTTGAACGAACTCCTTCGGACTACCGTCGATGCGAACGAACAGGCGCATCCGTATCTGACATTGGCCGAAACCTACGCGCTCGAGCACCGTGAACATCGTCTGCGGGCAGAGATCGAATGGCACGAAGGATTCGTTGCTGCACTACCGGGCATTCTCGCCGACGAACGACACAGAATTCACCCCCCACTTCCCACCTGAACACAGAACAGCGAGACAAGATGACCGACAACAGCTCACGGGTATCGGCGCCTCCCGTCGAAGTGCCACGTCGCGCATGGCAGGCACTGGTTGTACTGCTGCTCGGGATGTTCATGGCATTGCTGGACACGACCATCGTCAACGTTGCGCTTCCGACGATCAGCACCAGCCTCGACGCCTCCGAGGCAACTCTTGCGTGGATCATCTCCGGATACGCTCTTGCTTTCGGGCTGGCATTGATTCCCGCAGGAAAAATCGGCGACCGTATCGGCCACAAGTGGGTCTTCTTCACCGGACTGGCACTGTTCACCGTCGCCAGTTTTGCCTGCGGCCTCGCACAGAACGACCTTCAATTGGTCATCGCACGAATCGTGCAGGGACTCGCAGGCGGAATCTTCGTCCCCGCCGTGACGGCCTTTATTCAACTCCTGTTCCCAGGCCAGGTGCGTGGCAAAGCCTTCGCGATCATGGGCGCAGTCATCGGTGTCTCGACGGCCTTGGGGCCGATTGCGGGCGGTCTCATCATCGAAGCCTTCGGGGATGAAAACGGCTGGCGTGGCGTGTTCTGGGTGAACCTACCGATCGGAATCGTCGGACTCGTTGCTGCTGCACTGTTGCTTCCAGGACGCGCGGAGAACCGAACGGTCGCGGCCAAGACCGGGATTGACTGGATCGGACTCATCCTCATCACCGCAGGTCTGGTCGCACTGTTGGTCCCGCTCATCGAAGGACAGGACCAGGGTTGGCCGGTGTGGACCTATGTCTCGATCGTGGCGGGTGTAATTCTCATCGCAGTATTCGCTGCGTGGGAAGTGTTCTACACCAAGCGTCGCGACAACCCATTGGTGCCGCCGAAGCTGTTCGCGCACCCCGCCTTCACCGGTGGGACAATTCTCGCGCTCGTCTACTTCGCTTCGTTCACCAGTATCTTCTTCACCATCTCGCTGCTGTGGCAGAGCGGGCTCGGAAACTCCGCACTGTCTTCCGGCATCGTGATGCTTCCCTTCGCAATCGGCAGCATCATCGCCGCGTCCCAGAGCAACCGGCTCACACAGCGGCTCGGTCGTACAGTTCTGTTGATCGGCACCTCGTTCGTGGCGATCAGCCTGATCTGGATGTGGCTCATCTTGGCTACCACCGACGCTGCCGATCTGACCAACTGGAAATTGTTGCTGCCCATGCTGATCGGTGGTCTGGGTAACGGCGCATTCATTGCGCCGAACGCTCAATTCATCGTGGCAACCGTCGACCGCGCAGATGCAGGCGCAGCGAGCGGCGTCATCGCCACGATGCAGCGAATCGGCAGCGCCGTCGGTATCGCGGTAATCGGCAGCGTTCTGTTCGGCAATCTGACCATCACCGGACCCGACACCGTGGCCAGCGGATTCATGCACGGGGCGTCGATTGCGATGTCTGTCAGCGCGGCCTTCGGAGTCGTCGCACTGCTGCTGGTGTTCGCGCTGCCCAAGCGCGTCGACGCTCCGGGGCCCATGGTTCCGAGCGAGTAACCCGCCGGGGTTGTGTGCAGTCCGCGGAGGCTGGCTGTACACAACCCGAGCCGTCGGACTGTCAGGGCTGCAGGCTCTGTGCGGTCAGGCTCTGGGTGTGCGACTCGACAACCGATCGCGCCAACGCTGCGATCTTGACATTCATATCCTGAGAGGTCTTGCGCAGCATATCGAAAGCCTGATCGTCGGTAACCTCGTGCATGGCCATCAACAAGCCGATGGCCTTCCCGATTTCCCTGTTGCTCTCGAGACCGAGACGCAAAGTGTCGGCCTGTTCGCCTTTGATGATGGCGGCAACTGTGACAGCCGCGAACGCTGCGACCACGATGGCTCGGTCAGCGGTGTCGCTGTCGAATCGGCCGGCGGTATCGCTGAACAGATTGAGTGCGCCAACCTTCTTGCTGTCGAGCATCAATCGAAAACCCATGGCGCCACGCACGGGCGTCCGCGCAAGGACTCCGCGGGCAAGTGCGGGCCACGGCCCTGGAGTGTTGAAGTCCGGTTCGATCTGGGCTGCCTCACTGATGATTGCGTCGAGACAGGGTCCTTCGCCGGTAGCGCGCTCGATGTCGTCGACAACCCGTGCGATCTGATCCGAAGCCGCAACCGTCACCGGCTTGCCCCGACCGGTCAGCATCAGGCTGGCATGATCGCACCCGGGCACCAGCAGCGTCGCCGCCACGCAGATGGCCGTGTAGACCTCCTCAGCTGCCCGACCGCGATAGACGATGTCCGCAAGTGCGGCGAAGACCGTAGCAGGGTCGGCCGTGGCCGATTTGTCGAGAATCGAGTCGTCGTTCATCTAGACTCCGTTCGAAAAAAAATAATGCTTTCCGTGCGCTGCCCGTTTCTCGAGGAGCCACATCCGACATACAAGGGTACCGACCGCACAGCTTGGATCCAGCGTCAGGTGGCTCAGGCGCACGACGGAGCAGGCGCATCCTCTGCGAACGGCTTACCGGGAGGCTCGATGTACGCCGCGTACAGAACGACCGGAACAGTCCCGGCATTGATGCCCTCGTGTACGTGGTTGCTCCCGACATCCTCTGCGACGACGTTACCTGCCGGGGTCGACACCTCGCTGCAATCCGTCAGGATCCTGGTCAGGACACCGGACTCGACATACGCGTAGACCGGGCCGTCATGAAAATGCCATCCAGTGGTGCCACCGGGCGCGATCGTGATCTTGCGTGCAGTGAAGTCGGTTCCGGCCAGGTCGACACTGCCGGGGATGAGCGGAAAAGATACGTGTGCCAGCGTCTCGGCCGTGACACCCGACGGCGGAGTGGCATCGGCGAGCGCAGGGGACAGCGTTGCAGCAGCGAAGCAGCAGAATCCGACAGTGGCCGAGCGGACGATCTTGGACATGAAAATGAACCTCTCGTCGGCGGGCCGGTAGCGGAAGTCCAGACTAGAACCCGGCAATGGAGTCTGGTGTAGGTATCAGCGAGTTACGTAGTGTTGCTGAGCAACCTGCATGCGTAGATGAGTCAGCGGAAACTCGCGGTAATAATGCGCACGCCTTCGAATACGGTGTCGAATCGATTCGATGAGAGTTCCGCACCGCACAGGGTGATCCCTACAGCGGCCTCGTCGGAAGCGCGGATGAACTACGGGTCGACGCCATTGTCGTCGGGGCATCCGAACATGCAGGCCACCGGATGTTCGGGTCCGTCGCGGTGAGGTTGGTGAAAACCGGACGCTGGCCCGTCACCGTGGTTCCATAGACCGCTGTGAGTGAGGGGTTGGTCCGAGGAATGGTGGGGCGGGCGGGGCTCGAACCCGCGACCAATGGATTATGAGTCCACGGCTCTAACCGACTGAGCTACCGCCCCATCTCGCACCGAGCGAGCCGTGACGAATGCTACTTCAACGCTCCGCCGACGTGTGCCCGCGGGGTCGGTCACGTCGGCGAGATCGTGACAGGCACGCCATTGAGGATCGCGTTGGCCGAGACCGCGTCCACCCGGTGTGGGTCGGTGATGTCGTTGACGCTCGCTCCGACGACCGTAGTCGCCACGGACAACTCGACGCCGGGGCGTTGGTGTCCGAACCCGTGAGGCATGCTCACCACGCCCGGCATCATGCGGTCGGTAGCGAGTACCTCTATCTGCACCGATCCGGCGGCCGATGTCACGGACACCACCGAACCGTCTTCGATGCTGCGCGCAAGCAGATCGTCGGGGTGTGCAAAAAGTTGATGGCGAGGCTTACCCCTCGTCAACCTCGCAGAGTTGTGCATCCAGGAATTGTTGCTGCGCAGATGCCGTCGACCGATCATGAGAAGTTGGTCTCCGCTGGGCACCGCCGCGGTTCTCATCAGATCGCGCAGAGCCGGTAGTTCCGCGATGATGATGTTCTGTACCAGGTTGATTCGCTTGTTCCGGGTCTGCAGCTTTCCGGGAAAGCCGGGGCGGAGCGGTCCGAGGTCGGTGCCGTGTGGAGACTTCTTCAGCTTTGCCACCGACAGGCCCGCGCGATGACTGCGGAGTAGTAGATCGATCGTTCGTCGTGGCGACAGGCGTAGCCGAGCTTCCGCGACAAGCGATTTCGGCGTCAGGCGCGTACGGAGGCGGTCGAACATGGACGACCCGGCGAGGCGTGCCCGATAGCGAATACCGAGATCACGGAAGATCTCCCAATCCGATTTTGCACCAGGCTTTTTCGTCAGGATCGCCGGCATGAACTTTGCCGTGTTGCGGACAGCGAAGGACTGAAAGATGAGATCGTAGTGGTCTCGCTCGAGGGACATCGTGGGCGGAAGGATAACGTTCGCGTGCCGTGATGTCTCGTTGATGTAGAAGTCGAAGGACACCATAAAATCCAAGTCGGCGAAGGCCTTGTTCAACCTGGTGCCGCCCGGCATGGACAACACCGGATTGCCGGAAAACACCGCCATGGCCCTGATCTGACCTTCGCCGGGGGTCGTCATCTCGTCGACCAAGGTCGAGCACGGAAATTCACCCGCGAACTCGGGCAGATCCCGAACACGACTGCGCCACTTGTCGAAATGCCCTCGGCCGACGATCTTCTTCCGGATGAGATCCACCGCAGGGTCGGTGAGCAGTGCACCACCGATCCGGTCGAGATTGCCTGTCACGATGTTGAGTACTTGAATCGCCCACTGACAGAGACTGCCGAACTGCTGTGTCGACACACCCATTCGGCCGTAGGCGACCGCGGATTTCGCACGGGCGAACTGCGTCGCGAGCGAGACGATGTCGGCGGCCGCGATACCCACGACGGGCGCGACCGCGTCGGGAGTGAAATCGCGGACCAAATTTGCGACTTCCTCGGCGCCGTCGACGTAGTTCGCAACCCGGGTCACCCCGTCCGCCGTGACGACGTTGATCAACGCTAGGAGCAGCAGGGCATCGGTACTCGGCCGGATGAAGTGGTGAACGTCTGCGATGTCCGCGGTCTCGGTCTTACGGGGGTCGACCACCACGAGAGTGCCGCCGCGCGCCTGCAGATCGTGGGCGCGACGTGCAAAATCCGGCACGGTCATCATGCTGCCGTTCGAGGCCATCGGGTTGCCGCCGAGAACGAGAAAGAAGTCGGTGTTGTCGATATCCGGGATCGGTAGAGCCAGTTGGTGGCCGTACAGCAGGTGATTCACGAGCTGATGGGGGAGTTGGTCGAGTGAGGTAGCCGAGTATCGATTGCGGGTGCGCAGCATCGAGGTGAACGGAATTCCGTGAGTCATCGAACCGAGGCTGTGGACGTTCGGATTCCCCTGATAGACACCGACAGCGTTGGACCCATACTGCTCACGGGTGGTAACCAGTCCTTCGACCACCAGTTCGTATGCTTCGCTCCATTCGATCTCCACCCAGTCGGCGCCCTCGCGTCGAACAGGCTTGATCAACCGATCGGGATCGGCGTGGAGATCGATCAAGGACAGTGCCTTCGGACAGATGTGCCCGCGAGAGAGTGGGTCTTCCTTGTCGCCTCGAATCGAGATGACCGTATTCTCCTCGACCGTGAATTCGAGTCCGCACATCGCTTCACACAGATTGCACGAGCCGTAAGCGATCGTCATCGGGTCTCCTGTCCCTAGTGGCTCGACCGTATCGACGAGAGTCGTCCCTCTCACGGCCGAACCGACCGATAACCCGTCGAGATAGGTGTTTTCGGGCGTTCTATCAGTATGTCCTCCAGTGCGACACGAAGCCTGGCCTGCCGATATCGTTGCTGTCGAACACTTGTCGATCCCACCACAACGCTAACCTCGATTGGGGAAATTCATGATCTCTCGCTCGTCCACAACCAAGGTCGCAACCGTGCTCGGCGCTACTGCTGTCGGAGCTCTGCTCTTCGGCGGCGTCGCCACAGCCACACCCGCCGAGACCGTGGTCAACACACCGTGCTCGTTCTCGCAGATCGTTGCCGCCACGTACGCACAGGACGAAGAAGAGGGAGCAGCGCTCGCCGCATCACCGATGGCGGGAAGTTTCGCGGCATTCCTGGCCGCACCAGTGTGGCAGCGCCAAGCGATTCTTGCCTCGCAGCCAGTCATCGTCGACAGGGTCAACGCATTCTTCGGAGGACCCGGTTCCGGTCTCGCTCGTACGGTCTTTGCTTCCTGCGTCGATTACTGACCAAAAATCTAGAACGTGTTCCAATTTCGCGTTCGTATGACTATCGTCGAACTCAACATCAAGTGGCCCGAACATCGGGTCTATCGGCGTGTGAAAGGCGAATCGCGATGAAAACCAAAGGCGCTGTGCTGTGGGGCCTCAACGAGCCATGGTCGGTAGAAGAAATCGAGATCGGTGACCCAAGGGCCGGCGAGGTTCAGATCCGCATGGAAGCTGCGGGGATGTGCCACTCCGATCACCACATCGTGACAGGTGCGACGCCGATGCCGTCGTTCCCGGTAATGGGTGGACACGAGGGGTCCGGTGTCGTCATCAAGACCGGCCCCGAGGTGAAGACATTGAAGGAGGGAGACCACGTCGTTCTCTCCTTCATCCCCTCGTGTGGGCATTGTCCGGCGTGCGCCAACGGGCACCAGAACCTTTGCGACCTCGGCATGGGCCTGCTCAGTGGAATGGCTATCAGCGACGGCACTTACCGCATTCAGGCCCGCGGGCAGGACGTGATCCCGATGTGCCTGCTGGGCACCTTCTCTCCGTACATGACCGTGCACGAGACCCAGGCCATCAAAATCGACGAACACATCCCGTTCGAGGTCGCATCTTTGGTCGGTTGCGGGGTACCGACGGGTTGGGGATCGGCGGTCAATGTTGCCAAGGTGACTCCAGGAGACACCGTCGCGATCATCGGTGTCGGTGGCGTGGGTATGAGCGCCCTCCAGGGTGCCGTGCAATCCGGTGCATCCAAGATCATTGCGATCGATCCTGTCCAGTACAAACGAGATCAGGCACTCAAATTCGGCGCCACCCACGTATATGCCACGGCAGCCGAAGCTTTGATGCCGATGATGGAGCTGACCTGGGGGCTGATGGCGGACAAGACCATCATCACCGTCGGTGAGATCACCGGCGAAGATATCGAGGCTGCACTGTTGCTGACGGCCAAGGCGGGCCGCTGTGTCGTCACTGCAATGGGACGCATGGAGGACATGGACGTCAAGCTGAACTTGTTCTTGTTCACGATGCTCCAGAAGGACCTGCAGGGCGCGATCTTCGGCGGTGGCAATCCTCGTCACGACATCCCATTGTTGTTGAAGATGTACAAGAGCGGCCAGCTCAATCTCGATGATATGGTCACCAAAACCTACGCACTGGACGACATCAACACCGGCTACCAGGACATGCTCGAAGGGAAGAACATTCGCGGCGTCATCAAGTTCACCGACGCCGACCGGTAGTAACCGGATCGTTTGAATGACACATCCATACGATCAGATGGATTGACGGGACCATTCAAGCGCTTGGCCTTGGCAGACGAGTCGGTGTGGGCAGACGCCCGCACCGACTCGTCTGCCTACAACTAGGCTCATCCGCGTGCACTCCTTGGATTTGATCGCTGGTTGGCCCGTCGACAATGCATCCGCAGCGGTGGTGTCGACGGAAGGTGTGAGCGAGCAGTACGGCGATGTCGACCGTGTGTACGAGCTGGCGTCGGTCACCAAACTACTGGTGGCCTACGCGGCACTTGTCGCAGTCGAAGAAGAAGCAATCGATCTCGATCAGCAAGCGGGCCCTGAGGGCTCGACCGTCCGTCATCTTCTTGCGCACAGTTCGGGGCTCGCCTTCGGTGAGAACAAGGTACAAGCAGCCCCCGGGACCAAGCGCATCTACTCGAGCGTCGGCTTCGAGCTGCTCGCCGCGCTGATCGAGTCCGAATCCGGAATCGCGTTCGATGACTACCTCGCCGAGGCCGTGTTCGCGCCGCTCGGTATGACCGCCTCGACGCTTGCGGGGCCGGCAGGTCACGGTGCGCGCTCATCAGTGCGCGATCTATCTGCATTCGCATCCGAACTCTTGTCGCCGACCCTGCTGTCGGAGGCGACCTTCGCGGCCGCGGTCAGCGTGCACTTCGAGGGGCTCGACGGCATTCTGCCCGGTTATGGATCTCAGCGGCCGAACGATTGGGGCCTGGGCTTCGAACTCCGCGACGGAAAAGAACCTCACTGGACCGGACAGCGGAATTCGACTCGGACGTTCGGCCATTTCGGACAGTCCGGAACGTTTCTCTGGGTGGACCCGGACGTCGGCCTGGCCACTGTCGTTCTCACGGATCTCGCGTTCGGCGAGTGGGCCAAGTCACTGTGGACCGAGCTGTCCGATGAAGTGCTCGACAATAATCCCAGGTAGAGACCTCGGCACCGCCCAGATCATCATTGGAATCACTAGTGCACTGGCGCAACAGGGGTAACTCGGGGCACACTAGTGCATGTACGTATGAGAGAGCTTCAAATACCAGTTCGTGTAAGAGGTCGTTGGGGAAGACGTCCCTCGTCGAAGCTGGAGGAGTAATCGAATGCGTGCATTGAATCAGTTCGCAGATGCCACGTCGGGTGTGGTCTACATTCACGCGTCACCTGCCGCGTTGTGCCCGCACGTCGAATGGGCACTATCCGACGCGTTGAACTGCCGTGCGAATCTCAAGTGGTCCGCGCAGCCGGCCGGCGGCGGGCAGCTTCGTGCTGCCAGTGACTGGGTCGGTCCCGTGGGTACCGGGGCCGCGCTGGCAGGCATTCTTCGGACGTGGCAGATGCTGAGGTTCGAGGTCACCGAGGATGCCAGCGAGGGCGTCGACGGTGAACGTTTTGCCCATGTACCAGGTCTCGGGCTCTGGCGTGGCTCGACGAGCGCGAACGGCGACGTGATCCTTGGCGAGATGCGACTCAAGTCGATGATCGAGGGAAATTCGGGAAATCTTGCCGCAGAGATCGAACACGCCCTGGGCAGCGCCTGGGATCACGCGCTCGAACCGTACCGGACCGGGGGAGCCGGGGCCGAGGTCACTTGGCTCAGCCGCAATGCGGGATGACCGGAGTCTCCCGGAGAATTCACCCTTCGGTAGTGTCGGAACTGTGCCAGGCTAGGCATGCGGGTTCGACGGTTTCTCGAGGGGTGGTTCTATGTTGTCGACAGGTAAAGTAATTCGCTTCGATGAGTTCAAGGGTTATGGATTCGTTGCGCCCGACGAGGGCGGTGAGGATGTCTTCATTCATGTCAACGACCTCGACTTCGACAAGCGACTTCTCGCCCCTGGGGTTCGGGTCGAGTACGTCGCCGAGCACGGCGATCGAGGCCTCAAGGCAGGCCAAGTCCAGATAGTCGACTCCGCAGCGCCGGTGCAACATCGACCAGCGCATCCAGTTGCACATGCAGTGTCAGCGTCGACCGGGCACGAATACGACGACGTCGTGTGCGATGTCCTCGCGCGCGGCGACTTCTCGACCGAATTGACCGAAGCTCTCCTGCAGGCGAACCGCGGTCTCACCGCCGAGCAAGTGCTCGACGTGCGTGAGGCCGTCATTCGCATTGCCGCGTCACACAAGTGGCTCGAAGGCTGACCTTGTAGCTCGAAGTGCTCTGCTGCCCAAAGCAGTGCCCCGGTGTCCGAGACACCGGGGCACTGCTTCGCTTCCGCTCCCAAGCGGTTACAGCGGGATGTTCTTGTGGTTGCCACGCGCTGCAGGCGCACCGGCCAACGCTTTTGCGATGGTCGAACGCGTGAGGGCAGGCTCGATGACCGCGTCGACGACGCCGATGGCCACGGCCCGATCGACCCCGCCTGCAATGGTTTCGTGCTCCACGGTCAGTCGATCGTGTAACGCCTCGCGCTCTTCTTCCGGCGCAGCTGCCAACGCCTTCTTGTGCAGAATCCCAACCGCTGCCTTGGCGCCCATGACAGCGACCTCGGAACCCGGCCAGGCATAGACCGCGGTTGCGCCGAGGGCTCGCGCGTTCATCGCGATGTACGCGCCGCCGTAGATCTTGCGAGTCACCAGGGTGACTCGCGGTACCTTCGCTTCCGCGAATGCATGGAGGAGCTTTGCGCCACGACGGACGACCCCCTCCCATTCCATGCTGACACCCGGCAAATAGCCCGGAACGTCGACGACCACCACGAGCGGGATGCCGAACGCATCGCACAGGCGGACGAATCGTGCTGCCTTCTCGGCGCTTTCGGAGTTGAGACACCCGCCGAGGCGAATCGGATTGTTGGCGATCACGCCGACGGTCCGGCCACTGAGGCGACCAAGACCGATGACGATGCTGCGAGCCCAGCCACCCTGGAATTCCTCGAACGTCGACTCGCCCTCGACGTTGTCGAGAAGCTCGTCGATTACTGGGTGTACGTCGTAGGCGCGCCGATTCGACTCGGGCAGTAGTGCTTTGAGGTCGGTGTCACCGTGTTCGGCGGCGGCGATGTCGAATGTGCCTTGCTCGCTGAACATGGAGACCAGTCGACGGGCGCGCGTGAGGGCGTCGAGCTCGTCGTCCGCGACAATATGGCAGACGCCGGACTTCTTGTGGTGCGTGTCCGGTCCGCCGAGGGACACCATGTCCACCTGCTCGCCCGTCACGCTGCGCACGACATCGGGACCGGTGACGAATACACGTCCCTCGGGAGCCATGATGACGACGTCGGTGAGGGCCGGGCCGTACGCGGCGCCGCCGGCTGCGAAGCCGAGGACGACAGAGATCTGAGGGACAACCCCGGAGGCACGAACCATGGCCTCGAACACGAGGCCGACTGCATGCAGAGCTTCGACGCCCTCAGCGAGTCGGGCTCCGCCGGAATGCCAAATTCCCACGATGGGGGCATTGCGTTCGAGTGCGATATCGATGGCCGAGACAATGTGCTTGCACCCATCGACACCCATTGCGCCACCCATGACGGTGGCGTCGGAGCAGTACGCGACGCTGTGAACGCCGTCGATGTCACCGGAGGCCGCGAGCAGACCGGATTTGTCACGGTCGTGGAGCGAAACCATCGTCCCCGCGTCGAAGAGCTTCTCGAGCCGCGCGACCGGATCGCGGGGATCGGTCGCGTTGTGGGAGCGAGTGGCGGGGGACAAGATGGTCATGGCGTTCTCCTTCTTGATGCCCGGGGCGGGCGATCCCCGGGAGAGGTCTGATAGGACCCCTCCCGGGGTTCGAGTGTGAGCTCGATCACGAGTGAACTACTCGGACAGGATCAAGCTCTACCGAAGGCGAGCGCGACGTTGTGCCCACCGAATCCGAACGAGTTGTTGATCGCGTAGTCGATCTGTCCGACGCGGGGCTCGCCCTTGACGACATCGAGATCGATTTTCGGATCCTGATTATCCAAATTCAGTGTGGGAGGAATGATTCCCTCGCGCACTGCGAGCACCGTAAGCACCGACTCGAGTGCGCCGACGGCGCCGATCGAGTGTCCCAATGCGGACTTTGGTGCATACACCGCTGCATGGTTGCCGACCGCCTTGTTGATTGCAAGCGCTTCAGCGGTGTCACCGATCGGTGTTGCCGTTGCGTGTGCATTCACGTGCGTGATGTCGGACTTCTGCAGTCCCGCTGTTTCGATCGCCCGGGTCATCGCCCGAGCCGCTCCGGTTCCTTCGGGATCGGGTGCCACGAGGTGGAATCCGTCCGAGGTGATACCGGCGCCGAGAAGACGTGCATGGATCGTGGCTCCACGTGCTTTGGCATGCTCTTCGGTCTCGATGACCATGAGCGCACCCGCCTCGCCGAACACGAACCCGTCCCGGTCTTTGTCGAACGGCCGCGACGCGCCCTTCGGATTGTCGTTGTTGGTGCTCATCGCGCGCATCATGGAGAAACTCGCGATCGGCACCGCGTCGATGAATCCCTCGACGCCACCGGTGACAACCATGTCGGCGTCGCCCATCACGATCATGCGCCACGCGTGAGCGATGGCCTCCGACCCTGAAGAGCACGCAGATACCGGAGTGATGACTCCGGCCTGTGCCTTGAGCTCCAAACCGACCACCGCTGCGGGGCCGTTCGGCATGACCATCTGAACTGCGAGGGGAGAGACCTTGCGGTACCCACCGGTCTTGAGCTTGTCGACGGCATCGATGAGCGAGTCACCACCGCCGAGACCGGTGCCGATGGAGACGGCGAGGCGGAGCGGATCCACCTCGGGACTTCCAGCGTTCTTCCATACCTCGCGGCCGAGAACAGTGGACAGCTGCTCCACATAGCTCAGTCGCCGCATCTCCACTCGCGTGAGCAGGCTCGACGGACTGACCGCGAGGTGTCCGCCGATTCGAACGGGGAGGTCGTACTCGGCGATGAAATCATCTTCGAGTACGCCAATGCCGCTCTCACCGTTCAGCAGACCCTTCCACGTCGCGTCGACATCGCCCGCGATGGACGTGGTCGCAGCAAGGCTGGTGACGACGACATTCGGGAAGCGTCCGTTGGCTGTGGATGGGTTGGTCATGTTTTCTCTCACTCGCTCGCGGAGTCGTCGAGCTTGGCCTTGATTGCTTCGGCAGCGTCGGGGTTCTCTGCTTCGAGCTTCTGGATGTACGCAACTGCGTCACCGACGGTGCGCAGGCTTGCGAGGTCTTCGTCGGGGATCTTCACGCCGTACTTGTCTTCGGTCTGAACGGCGATCTCGACCATCGACAGCGAGTCGATATCGAGGTCGTCCACGAAGGACTTGTCGATGGTCACCTCGGAGGGTTCGATACCCGTGACCTCCTCGATGATTTCTGCAAGTCCGGCGATGAGGTCTTCCTGGCTGGCCACTGCGTGGCTCCCTTCATTGTGTCGGTGCATCGTGAATCGATGCGCCGAAGTTCGATGCTGATCCTGCGTGGTCTGCGGCGCGCTGTGTATCTACACGCCACGCGCGCATCTCTTACGAGACCGCACCCTGAACCCGTAACGAATCAGCTACGGGAGGTCTTTGTAGAGCTAGGTCAGTGCCGCAATATCCTCGGGCTTTTTCAATCCGAGGTTCGGAGTACCGCGCATCTCGCGCTTGGCAATTCCGACGAGTGCGCCTGACGGTGGTAATTCGACGATGGACGACACCGCGAGCTCCTTCAAAGTCGCAGTGCACAGATCCCATCGAACAGGTTTGGTTACCTGCGCGGCAAGCTTGGTCAGCGCGTCCGCGCCCGAGGTGACTGCTTTACCGTCGGAGTTCGAGAGCAGAGTCCGCACCGGTTCCGACGGCGTGATCGCCGCTGCCGCTGTCGCAACCGCGTCTTGCGCCGGTGCCATGAAGCGGGTGTGGAAAGCTCCCGCGACAGGCAATGCGCGAACGCGAGCCTTTTCCGGGGGGCTGGCGGCGAGTTCGGCCAATGCTGTCAGCAATCCGGCTGCCACGATCTGTCCGGCTGCGTTGACATTGGCAGGTTCGAGACCGAGTTCTTCGAGACGAGCCAGGACCTCGGACTCGTCACCGCCGAGCACTGCAGACATCCCAGTCGGTTCGAGAGCGCAGGCTTTGGCCATCTCGGCGCCACGCACGGCCGCCAGCGTGACGGCCTCGTCAGCCGAGATCACACCGGCTATCGCTGCGCCTGCGAGTTCGCCGACCGAATGACCGGCGATGATCGCGTCATCCTGCAGCAGTCCCCGGTTGGCTATCTCCTCGAAAGCGAGTAGCGCGGCAGCGACCACGAGTGGCTGTGTCACCGACGTGTCGGTGATCTCCTCCGCGGTGGCAGTGGTGCCCAGCCGAGCAAGGTCGAGTCCGGATGCCTTGGACCATAAAGCAACGCGGTCTTCGGCACCGGGTAGTTCGAGCCACGGCACGAGCATGCCGGGTGTCTGGGAGCCCTGTCCGGGCGCAAGCAACGCAATCACTCGTTAAGAGAACACTGTGAAGGCCTGTTTGGGAGATGTCGCTCTCGATGAACTCTCGGCACTCAATTTGTGGGGAACCCACAAATTGCCTCGTGGAGCGGTCGCATCGCCAGCACGTGCTACTACGTTACGTAACTACCTCACCGAATGTTACGTGTGTGGTTTGTGGGACAGGATGCTGCGGTTCGTGATGAGTTCGAGCCAGTCGGCCTACTGTTGCCGCAACACGAAGCACGTACGCATCACGCGATTGCGTCGGGTCCCGTCCCGTAACTTCGGCAATTCGCTTCAGCCGATACCGGACAGTATTTGGATGAACAAACAGCTGTCGCGCGCAGGTCTCGACGGCGCCACCGCAATCAAGGTAAGCATCGAGGGTGTCCGCCAAGCCGGAACCTGCCGCCGCCAACGGAGCGACCAGATGCTCGTTGAGCGTCGCGATGGCCGCCGAATCACCTAGCAGTGCACGCTCTGGCAGCAGCTCTCCCGCGTGAACGGGCCGAGGGGCACCGCGCCATCCCGCCACCGCCTGCATGCCCGCGAACGCTTCCACCGCGCTTGAATGGGCCGCGCCCAACGTGCGAGTTGTCGGACCGATGACAACAGAGCCCTCGGAGAAATTCTGCAACATATCGGTCAAGAAGGCCGTGTTTGCCGCACTGTCGATCAGCTGGCCGCTGACGACCATGACGAGCCGCGTCCCTTGTACGACCGCGAGAGCTGCGCGATTGTGCTTCTGCGCAACCATGTGCACCGTGCTGACCACGGACACACCCTGATCCTCCGGCGGAGTGCCGACCAGAACAGTCGCAGGCGCAGTGGCATCCCAGTTCAAAGTGGCAGCTCGCGAAAGCATGTCGGACCCCGTGTCCCCTCGCACGACGGCATCGACGACCAGAGCCTCCAGGCGGGTATCCCACGCACCCCTGGACTCCGCGGCACTGGCATACACCGAAGCCGCCGCAAAACCCAGCTCACGGCCGTACCGAAGTACCGCCTCGGTCAGTGCAACCAACTGCTGATCATTTCGGGCAAGTGCCGGAAGCCACTGCTCGAAGAACTCCATCGCGACCCGCACCATGTCGACCGTCTGGCGCAGGGTCAACCGCCGCGCCAAATCCTGAGGAATGACCTGGAAAGCATCGAGGCTGAAGCGAATATCGCTCTGCGGATTCTTCAACCACTCCAGAAAGTTGTCCACCGCCGTCTGAATCAGCAACTGCACGCTCGCCCGCTGCGCCGCATCAAGGCCGCTGAAGAACGGCAACTGATCCTGCATCGTCGTCACAGCCTCGGTGGACAGACGACCCGAGAACTGCTTCACGCGCCGAAGAAGAGCGTCGGGAAGGGGGTCGCGCTTCTGCCTGGAAGGCGTCAGAGCCTTGACCGGTGGATGTACCTCGTTGTCGGTGATATGGCCGTCCTGGTCGTCCTTGTGGTGCGTCCCGGTCTTCGGTGCGCTTTCGTATCCTTCGGTCACGCCGGAGTCTGCGGTGCTGTGTTCTCCGGTCACTCCGCAGGCTGCGCTCTTGTCGTGGACCATAGGCAAAACCTACGCCCGCCTGCTCGCGTCCGAGGACATGGACACGAGCAGGCGGGCGTACAGGACTCTACGAGCTATGCGGAGCCGGTGTCGGCGTACGACGTGGGGGCCGCGAGGACATCGTCGATGCGGTACTTCTCGGCTGCCTCTACAGCCTTGGACCGATCGATCTCGCCCGACGCCGCCAGCGCAGACAGCACTGCGACGACGATGGACTCTGCGTCGACGTTGAACACTCGTCGTGCTGCGGGACGGGTATCGGAGAACCCGAACCCATCGGTCCCGAGCGTGACGTAGTCGCCCGGAACCCACTGACGGATCTGATCCGGGACCGCACGCATCCAATCCGATGCGGCCACAACGGGACCAGCAGCGCTCGACAGTGCCTGCGTGATGTACGGAATGCGCTTCTCGGCCCCTGGATCGCGCAGCGCATCCTTTTCCGACTCGACGCCGTCGCGGCGCAGTTCACCCCATGAGGTGACCGACCAGACACCCGAGCGGACGTGCCATTCGGATTCGAGTAGTTCGCGGGCCTTGCGGGCCGCGACGATTCCGACACCCGACGCGAGGATCTGCGCCTCCGGGCCGTCACCCTCTTGCGGCTTCTCGAACAGGTAGATGCCTTTGAGTAGCCCGTCGATATCGAGGTCCTCGGGCTGCGCCGGCTGCTGGTACGGCTCGTTGTACAGGGTGATGTAGTAGAAGATGTTCTCGCCGCCGAAGCCTTCTACCCCTTCTGTCCCGCCGTACATCCGACGCAAGCCGTCTTTGATGATGTGCGCGATCTCGTAGGCGAACGCCGGATCGTAGGCAACCGCGGCCGGGTTGGTCGACGCCAACAACAACGAATGGCCGTCGGCGTGCTGGAGACCCTCGCCCGTCAGCGTGGTGCGGCCGGCGGTGGCACCCAGGACGAATCCACGTGCCATCTGATCCGCTGCTGCCCACAGGCCGTCACCGGTGCGCTGGAAACCGAACATCGAGTAGAAGATGTACAGCGGGATCATGACCTCGCCGTGCGTCGCGTACGACGTTCCGACTGCGGTGAACGATGCCGTCGAGCCTGCCTCGTTGATGCCTTCGTGCAGGATCTGTCCGATCGAGCTCTCCTTGTAGGCGAGCATGAGTTCGGAGTCCACCGACGTGTACAGCTGACCGTTCCGGTTGTAGATCTTCAGCGATGGGAACCACGAATCCATACCGAAGGTGCGCGCCTCGTCAGGGATGATCGGTACGATTCGGTGGCCGATCTCCTTGTCCCGAAGCAGTTCCTTCATCACTCGCACGAGCGCCATGGTGGTAGCAATTTCTTGCTTACCGGAGCCCTTGATCAGCGTTGCGTAGGTCTTGTCCGCAGGCTGCGGCAACGGATCGGGACTCACCCGACGCTCCGGAACGAACCCGCCGAGCGCCTTGCGTCGATCGAGCATGTACGCGATCTCCGGAGAATCCTTTCCGGGGTGGTAATACGGCGGCATGTACGGATCCTTTTCGAGCTCCTCGTCGGAGATCGGGATACGTTGCAGGTCGCGGAAAGTCTTGAGATCGTCGAGGGTGAGCTTCTTCATCTGGTGCGTCGCGTTGCGGCCCTCGAAGAGCTTGCCGAGCGTGTAGCCCTTGATCGTGTGCGCCAGGATCACCGTCGGCTGGCCCTTGTGCGCCATGGCAGCTGCATACGCCGCGTGGACCTTGCGGTAGTCGTGGCCACCGCGCTTGAGATTCCAGATCTCGGCGTCGGTCAGATCCTTGACCAATTCCTTGGTGCGGGGATCACGCCCGAAGAAGTGGTCGCGTACATAGCCACCGTCGTTGGCCTTGTACGTCTGAAAATCGCCGTCGGGCGTGGTGTTCATCAGGTTGACCAACGCGCCGTCGCGATCTGCGTGCAGCAACGCGTCCCACTCACGGCCCCAGACGACCTTGATGACATTCCATCCCGCGCCGCGGAAGAAGGATTCCAGTTCCTGGATGATCTTCCCGTTTCCGCGGACCGGCCCGTCGAGACGCTGCAGGTTGCAGTTCACTACGAACGTCAGATTGTCGAGACCCTCCGTCGCGGCTACGTGCGCCAGACCGCGCGACTCGGGCTCGTCCATCTCGCCGTCGCCCAGGAATGCCCACACATGCTGGTCGGAGGTGTCCTTGATCTTGCGATCATCCAAGTAATGATTGAAGCGTGCCTGGTAGATGGCGTTCATGGGCCCGAGGCCCATCGATACCGTCGGGAATTCCCAGAAGTCCTGCATCAACCGCGGATGCGGGTACGACGGCAGACCGCCACCGGAATCGCTGTGGCTGTACTCCTGACGGAAGCCGTCCATGCGCTCGGCAGGAATGCGTCCTTCGAGGAATGCGCGGGCGTAGATGCCGGGGGAGGCGTGGCCCTGAATGAATATGTGGTCGCCACCGCCCGGATGATCCTTGCCACGGAAGAAGTGGTTGAACCCGACCTCGTACAACGCTGCCGACGATGCATACGTGGAGATGTGTCCGCCGACGCCGACGCCGGGGCGTTGCGCGCGGTGCACCATGATCGCGGCGTTCCAGCGGATCCAGGCGCGGTAGCGGCGTTCGACCTCTTCGTCGCCGGGGAACCAGGGCTCGTTCTCGGTAGGAATGGTGTTGACGTAGTCCGTCGACGTCAGTGACGGCAGTGCAACTCGCCGTTCACCAGCCCGCTCCAGCAGACGCAGCATCAAGTACCGGGCGCGGGATGGGCCCGACCGCTCCAGCAGACCGTCGAAGGATTCGATCCATTCGTTGGTCTCGTCACTGTCGATGTCGGGCAGATAAGACGCGACACCCTCGCGGATGACGCGTACTCGACCGTCCGAGCCTGTAGGCGCGGGTGTCTTGCCGGCAGCTTGTGTGTTCTGCCGGTCGTCCTGGTTCAACTCGGACAACGTGTGTACTCCTCAATGTGGCGGTCGCTCGGTGTGGCAACCGTTCCAGGCCTTTCGCCTTCTGTGACGGCGATCGACATTCCTCATTCCGGTGATTCTCATCAATCCTCCTACACATCTTCGCGGCAGGTGAAGGAGAGTCCCAATACCCACCAGTAGAAATTTATCTACGCAATTTCGGCGCGGTCAGCTTGCGGATACGGCCGAAACCCTGTTCGCTTGCACTACTTCACCCACTATGCAAGGAGGTCACCACCGTGGTCGCCGCGGCGGACGCTCAGAACTACGCTCAGAAACTTGGTATCACTCGCGACTTGGTCGTTCAGGAACTGGGCTGGGACGAGGACACATACGACGATCTGCGTGCGGATGTCGAGGACACCATTGGTGGTGAGACCCTCGACGAGGACTCCGACGAGGTGATCGACGTAGTGCTGCTGTGGTGGCGCGACGGCGACGGTGACCTTGTCGACGCCCTCATGGACGCGATCGGACCTCTCTCGGACGATGGTTTCGTCTGGGTACTCAGTCCTAAAACCGGACTTCCGGGACACGTCGAACCGAGTGAAATCGCCGAATCGGCACCGACCGCAGGGTTGACGCAGACTTCGGCGGCCAATCTCGGAGACTGGATCGGTAGCCGACTGGTTCAGCCGAAGACGCGGGCAACCAAGCGGTAGTGCCCGAGAACAGGAATCCGATTCGATGCCACTCGAGGTAGGCGCACAAGCGCCGGACTTCACACTCAAAGACCAGAACAATCAGGAAGTGAGCTTGTCGTCGTATCGCGGCGTCAAGAACGTCCTTCTGGTCTTCTATCCGCTAGCTTTCACCGGCACCTGCCAGGGTGAGCTATGCAAGGTGCGCGACGAACTGCCCAAGTTCGAGAACGATGATTCAGCAATCCTTGCAATTTCGGTGGGACCGCCTCCGACGCACAAGATCTGGGCAGCAGAACAGGGCTACACCTTCCCGCTTCTGTCCGATTTCTGGCCACATGGTGCGGTGGCGCAGGCGTACGGCGTCTTCAACGAGAAAGCCGGTTTCGCCAACCGGGGAACGTTCGTCGTCGACAAATCGGGCACTGTCCGGTTCGCCGAGATGAATCAACCCGGCGAAGCTCGTGATCAGTCTGCGTGGAACGAAGCATTGTCCGTTCTGGACACGTAGACGAACTTCGCCTCTTGTGAGTGGAAATGCGCCCCACCGGACACATTTCCACTCACAAGCAGGGCGTTGACATGCGGAATTGGAGAATTCGCTCAGACAAGATAAATTTCTCCAAGCGTCACAAACGGCCTCGGCCCAACAGTGACTCGGGCGTATAGCTCAGCGGTAGAGCTCTGGTTTTACACACCAGCGGTCGGGGGTTCGAACCCCTCTGCGCCCACCATCTACTTGGCTTTCCTTAGCCTCGCACCTACTCCACGCCGGCCGGTGCGACGACTTGGCCCGGGGTATCGATCAGACCGCTGTCGTGCCTGCGATGTGATCTGCGAGCTCTGCGCCGGACTGAATGAATGCGCGCCGGCCGAGCGTCGAGAACGAAGCATCTCGGGACAAGAATGCCGAAGCGAACGTTTCGATCTGTGCAATCAGAGCAAGGGCAATGATGCTGGCTTCCGCTGCAGGTAGCTTCTCGCGTGTTTTCTTGGCCGCCCGTGCGAAGATCGGAATCAGCGAGCCGCTGTTGTCGCGTCGGATCGCCTCCACCTGCTGGCTCGCGCCCCTGGACTGTACGAAGTAGACAAGTGCGCGCGTTCGATTCTGATCCAGCCACGTCATGAACGGTTCGACGAAGGCGCCCATGCCCGCTGCCGGTAGGACTACCTCGGTCGCGATACGTTCGATTTCGGCGACGTAGCAGGTGGAGAACTCGCGAAGCCCTTCGAGCAGGATCTCCTCGCGGGAGGGATAGTGGTAGTAGATCGCAGCCGAGGTCATATCGGCGGCAGCCGCGATGTCGACAACGGTCACATTGTCGACCGGACCCGACGCGAAGAGTTCGAACGCCGCCTCGACGATGACTCCACGACGGGACGGTCGATGCGCAGGACGCCTCACTGGTGCTGACATTCACTCTCCTGGGACTCGGGTCATGCAAGACTAGTGCTTCGACTTACGGGGGTAAGGGGAGCGTTGATCGAGCAGGGGGCGAAGCAACACGTGGAGAAGAAGTCACCGCACCGACCATCTCGCAGAGAGGATATCGTCGACGCTGCCATTCGCGTCTTCGCTGCGAAGAGTTTTTCGGACGCCAGTATTCAGGATGTTGCCGACGAGGCGAATGTAGTGCCCTCGGCCGTTTACTACCACTTCGCTGGCAAAGACGAATTGTTCGAACTGGCGATGCGCCGGGTGCTGGACACGGTCAACGGGGTTGTGGCAGATGTTCGTGCAGAGGAAGATCCCAACTCGGACCGGTCACTCGAAGCAGTGCTCGTCGCAGTGTGGCACTGGGTGGAGGCTCATCCGAACGAGTCGCGGTTGGTGCACTATCAGATGCCGGGCGCGACGTCGGGGGCGGCGACCGTGCGTCGAGAATTCGAGGACCAGCACATTCAGCAGGCCTTCGAATACCTGTCGCCGAGTCCGGTACCCGCCACCAAACGTGCCGCGGCGATCGAGCATGCATCGCACTCGTTGTCGACGAGATCGCTCATCGAACTGCTGATGACCGTTCACTCATTACGGATGGACGGCGGTCCGCTGAGTAAGCATCCATCGAAGAGTCTTCTGCGCGCACTGGTTGCGGTGTCGTCGCGGATCGTGTTCGCTGATTGAGGGTTCGATCGATCTGCCCTCAACGATCTCGAAGATGCAACTTCTCGTAACGCGCCCGTTCGTCGTCGAGGGCAGCCCGCTTGCGGTAACTCTGTAGATCCGCAGGAAGACCGTGCAACTGAAGTCTTCTGGCGCGATTGAGTTCCATGAACGCAACTGTGTAGAACATTGCGAGAAGAACGGAAAGCAACACCATGGACCCGCGGAGCCACAGCGCGCCGGGAAACAGCACGAGAAATCCGACGAAGATCGGCAAGAACGGAATCATCGAACGTAAGAGGTGTCGCGGCACAGCACCTTTACCGACCAAGTCGTTCTTCACCCAGTCCTGCATCGACGGAGGCAGACGCCGGCCCGCGACGTAGCCGAGCCACAGCACGAAGTTCGGCTTCGTGGCGGTCGGTCGATTCTCGTTGGTTCGAAAAACCGGTGATGTCACGACAATGCTCCTGCTGTGATGGCAGCCCGGTTGATTCGTCCGAGCACTCGGTGAAGTTCTTCCAGTTCGGCGATGTCGACCCCCAGCTTCGCCACTACGGCGGGTGGAATCGCGACCGCTTCATCTCGCAGGGCGAGACCGGATTCGGTAAGGCGGATCTCGAGTTGGCGCTCATCGCTGCTGCTGCGGGTTCTGGAGACGAGGCCGTTCGCTTCGAGCCTTTTGAGCAGTGGTGAGAGTGTGGGCGAATCGAGCGAAAGTGCGGCGCCGATCGATTTCACGGACATCGGTGACTCACCCCAAAGAGCAAGCATCACCAGGTACTGCGGATGGGTGAGACCCATCGGTTCGAGAAGCGGGCGATACACCGACAGCACCGCGCGATTTGCCACGGCCAACGCGAAACATACTTGGCGGTCGAGCGCGAGGGGATCGTCTTCGGTGGTGGACACATATTCAAGTGTACGCGAATAGTTCGTACACTAAGCAGTTGGTAGCGATCGGACGTCGTCATACGCGTAGCGCGGTCAGTGCTCTACCCAGATCGGTTCCAGACCTCCACGCACTCTCGACGCGAGGCGGGCCGGCTGGACTCCACTGATCACCTGCGAAACTGATTGTGCGGCCACCGGATTCGATGATGGAGAAGCTGCTCGGATGGTGGTCGGCAGGTTTGCCGAAGGACCACCTATGTGCATGAGTCCATATCGGTGCAGGCGCGTCGAGCACTTCCCGTAGGGCCTTCAGTGCCGGTTCGACTGCATTGTCGGGGTTCAGCAGATGCGTTCGCGCACACTCGGGCGTCGTGTGGGCAACGAGCACCGGTGCGCCGTCGCCGCGTCGAGCACCGTCATCGGCGACGAATTGGATGGCAGGATGCTCGTTGACGAACGCCGCGTCTCGAAAAGGCAGCGTCAACGAATCGAAACCGAGGACGACCGCGATAACTGGGTCGTAATCGACGGCGTCGGGAACAGGGGTAAGCCGCTCGGCCTGCGGATCGGGCATCGCGAGCACGACGTCGCCCTTGGGAAGTTCGGTGATGTCTTCGTGTTCCACGTCGATACCGTCGAGAAGTGCACGGACCAGGGACCTGAGACCGTCCGGTGTCGCCCACCGTGTGGGTCCGGAACTGGTGCCCGGATCTTCGCCGGGGACGAGCACCCCGAACGTGTCGGTCCACGGTCGGGCCGAACCGGCAATGTGCCACCGATCCACGACGTCGGCGAACTCCTGGTCACGAACCGTGAAGTATCCGGCTCCGACGTCGACCCGACGGCCGTGCAACACCGGGGATGCCATTCGTCCACCGACAGCGTGGCCGCGCTCGACGAGACGAAACGGCACCTCGGCGGCTCGAAGTACTGCGGCACACGCAGCGCCTGCCATGCCGGCTCCGACAATGGTGACAACGTCCGATGAAGGGCTCACGCCCTCAGCGTAGGCGTCGGACACGACCACTCGACGCGTGTGCGTTCTTCCATCATGGGGCGGTGCGTGAGGTTCCCTCGACGCCAACCTCTTTCAGGTTCGGGCTTCAGTACGCGCTGCGGTACAGCTCGGCGATGTCGTCCGCCGTCGGCACCACCGGATTGTTCGACGGGGAGCCCGACGCCAATGCCTGCTCCGCCATGAGCGGGATGAGTTCCTCCCAGCGTGAGATGTCGATTCCGTATGTGCTGGGTGTGGGCACCTCGACGGTGGCGCAGAGGGTATCGATGAACTCGACGAGCTTCGCCGACGCAACCTCGTCGGAGTCGGAGCGATCTGCGGTACCGAGCTGGCGTGCACAATCTGCGTATCGATCTCGCGCGCCAGGGATGGAGAACTTGGTGACAGCAGGCAGGAGCATCGCGTTGGAAAGACCGTGTGCCACATGAAAATGTGCACCGATCGGCCTGCTCATACCGTGCACCAGGCAGACGCTTGCATTCGAGAAGGCCATTCCTGCCTGTGTCGAGGCGTGCATCATCGCATCTCGTGCCTCGCGGTCGGACCCGTCACGGTAGGCACGTAACAGAAACAGGCCGATCGAATTCATCGCGGACAGTGCAAGTCCGTCGGAGATCGGGTTCGCCTTCTTGCTGACGTAGGACTCGATGGCATGCGTCAACGCATCGATACCTGTATCGGCCGTCAGGCGTGGAGGCATCGACATCGTGAGTTCCGAATCCACGATCGACGCGATCGGCAGAAACGACAATCCCGGACACAGCATCTTTTCGTCGGTCGCGAGATCGGTGATAATGGTGAATTGCGTTGCTTCCGAACCGCTTCCTGCGGTAGTGGGTATAGCAATGATGGGAAGTGCTGGGCCCGCGTAGGTACGCGGCGCCTTGTACTCGTGCATCGCACCGCCCTGCCCGGCCAGCACCGCCAGCGCTTTGGCTGTGTCCATCGGACTGCCGCCACCGAACCCGATGACGACGTCGGCGTCGTGGGCCTTCACCGCGTCGACGCCGGCTTGCAACGAGTCGGTCGTGGGATCGGGGACCGTGTCGGAGAACAGAGCCACCTTTTTGCCCGCCGCCTCGATGATGCGAATCAGTCGCTCGGCGGAACCGTTGCCGACCATGAATGCGTCGGTGACGAGTAGCGGACGTTCGACATTCAGGTCGACTAGAACCGACCCGAGTTCCTCGACGGCGCCGGGGCCGAGCTTCAGAAACCTCGGAAACGAGATGTGGGCAACCATGGTTCGACTCCTCTTATCGGTACAAGAGCGCAACTGATTGCACACTACTGTCCGCCTTCGACGGGATCCCGCCGTTTCGGCCCAAGATTGAGCAGTGAGGTGCGGGATTGTGCAGTGAGGTGCAGGATCCGGAACCGTACAGTGGTGCGGGTGGATATCGGTCGGTGGCGCAGCAGGCTCCCGGTGACACGTCCGTCGGACGGCGAGCTCGTGGGATGGACGTTGTCGGAGAACTACGACGAATACTCCGTCGATGCTGTCAATCCCGTCGGGCATCTCGTTGCGACCGGACTGCACGTGCTCCATGCTGCCGAAGTCCTCGTCACGGAGGGGCTCTCGTCGCTGTCGGTGCCCTGTTGGGCGTTTGCGCCGATGCCGATTTCACGTGACACCGACCTGCGCAGCCCCGAACCGTCATGGCAGTGGCGCCGGATGGTGCTCGTTCAGCTGGATGACACTCGCGTATGGATTCGGCCGGGATACCCAAGCTGGGAAGAGCGCCGCGTCGAACTCCCGATCGTGATTCCGGCAGATGATGTGCTGGTGACCGATCCGCCTGACGGGCACGAATGACGCACGGCGATTCCTCGCCTACGGTGAGGGAATGAATGTGGAAGATTTCGGTGGCCGTCGTACTGTCGCGGCCGAAGAGCTGCTCGTCCAGGTGGGCGACTATTCGCTCGTGGATGAAGCGGGGGATTCGCGAGGGCGTATCGAGTCGGTCGGTCAGGAGGGCTTGTCGGTCGTCGTGACCGTCTCCGACGGCGGTGAACCGGTGACCTTGACGTTCGAACCGGAAGCGCTGCTGACTATCGAGCCTTACGACGGCGGGAAGGCACCTGTCGTTCCCTGAGCTGGGCCTGATTCGGCCGGGTTTGTCGTTGCAGCGTTCAGACGCTTTTGCGCTCGACGACGCTGCCCACGGACGACCACGAACGTCAAGAGCGCGAACAGTACGATCGCGATGACTGCACCGACCAGGCTCGCGCCCCGGAATCCGGGAGCTTCGGTGTCGAGAGTTCTTTCACCCGCGTGGGAAGCATTGTTGCCGCCGAGAACGATCGAGAGCGTCAGCAGGTTCGGAATGGCAGTTGCGACGGCCAGCACGAGGGCGATGATGGCGACGACCCTTCCGCCCCGGCGCTTGCGGACGACCCATGCCACCGTGAACAACAGCAGTGGCACCAAGGTGCAGAGAGTGCCGAAGATCAAGCCCCAGAAAATGCCTTTGCTGAACGCTTGATCCGAAAGATTTCCGACGCGGATGCTCCACCATCTCGGCAGGAACGCGGCGAGGATGAAGTACGCAACCACCAACGCCAGCACGCCTACCGCTATGAGGATGCTTCTCTTGGCCCAGCTCGGCATGCCGGTCGTCGTCGTGGTGGTGGGGGTCGTGCCTTCGGCAGTCATACGGTCGATTCTAAGGGAGCACATGTTGGGCGAGTGGCTGGACGCTCTCCACGACCACGGTTCTCGAAGTGGACTCCGGTAGAGGCACGGGGTGTACCGCTGGCGCCGACCCGCCCACTGCATCTGCTCGGCCTCCGGCTCGCTACCGTCGAGTCATGAATTGTCGAGTCGTGAAGGATGGCGCGAGGGACCCCCGATCACGTGCCGCGGGGCTGGTACTTGGGCTCGTACTCGACCGAGTGCTGGGGGATCCACGACGGTTGCACCCTGTTGCTGGCTTCGGCCGGATCGCGGGAGGGCTCGAATCCAGTACCTATCGGGATTCGAAGTCGGCAGGTGTCGTTCACACGGCGACGTTGGTCGGAGGCACTATCGGATTAGGCGTGCTGGCAGCATCGTTCGCGCGTCGACGCGGCGCCGTTACCGACACCGCGATGACCGCGGCCGCCGCCTGGGTAGCGCTCGGCGGGACGTCACTGGCCCGCACAGGATCACAGATGGCGCGTCACCTCGAGGCAGGCGATCTCGACTCTGCACGTGCGTTGCTGCCATCGCTCTGTGGTCGAGATCCGAGTGTGCTCGACACCGACGGGCTGGCGCGCGCATCATTGGAATCGATTGCCGAGAACACTTCCGACGCCACGGTCGGTGTCATGTTCTGGGGCGCTGTGGCCGGTGTGCCCGGTATTCTCGGGTACCGGGCGATCAACACGTTGGACGCGATGATCGGGTACCGCTCCACCAGGTACCTGCGCTTCGGTTGGTTCGCCGCACGTCTCGATGACGTAGTGAACCTGATCCCTGCTCGACTGACTGGCATTTCGACGGTGGTCGCGGCACCCTTGGTGGACGGACGATCGACCGAATCGCTGCGTGCCTGGCGTCGTGATGCCTCACAGCACCCGAGCCCCAATGCCGGTGTGGCCGAAGCAACTGCTGCGGGTGCACTCGGAATCAGCCTCGGGGGCCGCACCGAGTACGCGCACGGCGTGGAGATACGGCCGACCCTCGGTCACGGACGTGCTCCGACAACGAGCGATCTGGATAGAGCGGCAACGCTGTCCCTCATCGTGCAGATCGGTACTACCGTGGTGTCAGCTGTTCTTGCCGTAGCGATCGGCCAAGCGAACATCGTTGGCCGATCGATTCGTTGACTCCGTCTTCGCCTTCGACTTCGAACGCCGTTCTCTACGAGTGGGCAACGTAAATTCGGGTTCCTCGTCTTGCCTGCTCGCCGATGGTGTCTCCGCGAGGGGATCGACCGAGTCGACCGACGACGATGCTGTGTCGAGGATGTCCTGCTGCTTGGACTTGCGTCGTTCACGCCACTCGGCACGGGCGAAGTAAGCGAGCCCGAGTGGTGCCATGATGCCGAACGCGAGCCATTGCAGTCCGTAGGACAAGTACGGCCCGGACTCGGTCTGCGGAAGCTCGATGAGCCCGAGACCACCGGGTTGGGCGTCGTCGAGTTGCAAATACGCGTCGACGGCATCGACACCGACGGCCGTTCCGATCTGTTCCGGATTGATGTTGTAGACCTGCAGACGCCCGGCTTCCTCGATCGGCTCACGTGAGGTGCCCTCGGCCTGACGAAGTCGAGCTTCGAGGGTCAGCTCCCCGGTAGGCGGCGGGTCGATGGGTGGAGGTTGCGTTCCCTGCACAGGTAGGACGTATCCGCGATTGACGAGGACGATCGAACCATCCTGGAGTTGAAACGGTGTGATGACTTCGTATGCAGGCTGCTCACGGATGCTGCGTAGACGAACCAGCGCTTCCTTGTCCTGAAGATACGAACCTGTGGCGAGCACTCGCCGCCATTCGTCGTCCGAGGAGAATCCGGTCGAGCCCAGAACTTCGGAAATATCGACGGGCTCGGCATTCACCGACTGGTCGATCAGCGCGTTTCGTTGTGTCGTCGCGGTATTCTTGCCCAGCTGCCATGGGGCGAGGACCGAAAAGCAGAAGTAGGCGAACATGGCAACTACAGCTGCCAGCGCCAACCAACCTGGACGGAGCAGAAATCTGAACCTTCGCACGCCTCTAGGTTAGCCTCAGCGACCAACCATGCCACTCACGCCGGCTCAGAGGCGTCCAGTCACCCAATCCACAAGTCCGGGCATAGCCGCCTCGATCTGCTCGCGCATTTCGACGAAAGCATCGTCGGAGGAGTAATAGGGGTCTGCGACGGACTTCGAATTCGCATCCTCGTCGAACGATCGCAACAGGGAGATTCGGTCTGCGGGAGCGCCGAGTTGCAGCAGTGCCTCGGCGTGGCCGGTGTCCAAGGCGATGATGAGATCGGCCGCCAGATGGTCTTCTCCGACCTGAGCGGCCTCGTGATCGCTCTCGTAGCCATGCGCTTGCAGCTCGGCGACGGTTCGCGGATCTGCCCCTTCGCCCTCGTGCCAGCCGTCGACCCCAGCACTGGACACCCGGACGGATTCTTCGAGGCCCGCCTCCCGGAGATGCTCGGCGAACACCTTCTCGGCCATCGGAGATCGGCAGATGTTGCCGGTGCAGACGAATGTCACGTGAAGCGTGCGTCGATCGAGCGCGCTATTCGGTGTTGTCATCGAGCACCTTTGCGAGCTCGTCCATCGTTGTCACGACGAACGACGCGTCATCGTCCTCGCCTTCGATTCCGTAGCCCCAGTCGACATAGACCGTCGGAATGCCGAACCGAGCTGCGCCGTGAACATCGTGATCCCGATCGCCGACCATCAGAACGCCGGACGTCCCGCCATCGGACACCTCCTTGGGAACGAGACCGAGACTGCGCAGCGAATGTGCGATCACATCGGGCTTCGATCTGCGTGCACCGTCGTTACTCGCTCCGCCGATGAACTCGAAGTACTTCGACAGTCCGAAGTGGTCCAGAATGCGGTGCGCGAACCGTTCCGACTTCGACGTGGCGACACCGAGCCGGACACCGCGAGCCTTCAATCCAGCCAAGACCGGCTCGATACCGTCGAAGACCGAGTTCTCGGCCCAGCCCTGCGCGTCGTAACGCGCGAAGTAGGCGGCGAGCGCCCGCTGCGCCACGTCCTCGGCAAGCCCCATCGTTCGGAACGAATCGAGTAGCGGTGGACCGATGACCAGAGCCAGCTGCTTCTCGGTTGGTTCGGGCGCTCCGACCGTGGCCAACGAATGGCGGAATCCGGCGAGAATCCCAGGTGCCGAATCGGTGAGGGTTCCATCGAGATCGAAGAGCACGACCTGGGCACGGGTAGTCGGTGGGTCGAGCTTTGTCATGACGAAAACCTTATCGGTGAGACCGCCGACTACGCTCACCGGCAATGAGAGCACTCCCCGAACTGGCGGCACTGTCACCTCTCCGTCACCACGGTGACGCAGAGGTCGGCGACGGAATGGTCGACTTCGCAGTCAACGTTCAAGGCACCGCTCCACCGGAGTGGCTACGGACGCGCCTCGCTGCGAGCCTCGGCAGCCTGGGGACCTATCCGACCGAGAAAGCTGATCGCGCGGCCCGCGAGATGGTGGCGCGACGACACTGCCGGTCACCGGAAGAGGTCCTTCTGCTCGCCGGGGGCGCCGAAGGATTCGCCATGTTGCCGAGACTGAAGCCGCGACTTGCTGCCGTCGTGCACCCATCGTTCACCGAACCCGAATGGGCGTTGCGAGAAGCCGACATCGAGACCGTGCAGGTTCTCCTACCGGAACCGTATCGGCTCGATCCCGACTGCGTCCCCGACGAAGCCGACATGGTGGTGGTCGGCAATCCCACCAATCCGACCTCGGTTCTCCACGAACGCGACGCACTGTTGGCCCTGCGAAGGCCAGGGCGTGTGCTGGTCGTCGACGAGGCATTCGCCGACGCGATAACGGGGGAGGAGCATTCGCTGGCGTCGGCGAGCCTTCCAGACGTCCTCGTTCTGAGAAGTCTTACCAAGACGTGGGCGCTGGCGGGTCTGCGATGCGGTTACGCGCTGGGGCACCCCGATCTGCTCGCCAGGTTGACCCGCGGCCGAGCTCACTGGCCGCTGGGCACTCTCCAGATCGAGGCGATCACCGCGTGCAGCGAACCCGCTGCAGTCGACGCCGCGGCGGCGAAGGCCATGACTATCGCCGCAGACCGGGCATCGATGACCGACCGACTGCGAAGCCTCGGTATCGACGTCGCCGCCGGCGCCCGCGCCCCGTTCTTACTGTTGCGAATGCCCGGTGCCGCAGACCTGAGGATTCGACTACGCACCCAAGGCGTGGCAGTGCGGCGCGGCGACACCTTTCCAGGACTGACGACGGATCACCTGCGGGTAGCGGTCCGCGGGCGAGAACAGGTCGACATACTCGTCGACGCTCTGGCCAAAGCACGTGCAGAGGGAGAATCAGCATGACCGATCAGACAGTGAAGTTGGCCGACGTGGTGGCGGTGCTCGACGCTGCATATCCTCCTCGGCTCGCCGAGAGTTGGGACTCGGTCGGCTTGGTCTGCGGAGATCCATCCGATCGTGTGCGCAAGGTGATGTACACCGTGGATGCGACCGCGGACGTCGTGGAGGAGGCACTCGAGTGGGGCGCCGATCTGTTGATCGCGCACCATCCGTTGCTCCTGCGAGGAGTCGACACCGTCGCGGCGAATACGCCGAAAGGTGCCCTGATCCATCGCCTCGTCAAGGCGGGATGTGCGTTGTTCACCGCCCACACCAACGCGGACTCCGCCGATCCCGGCGTGTCCGACGCGTTGGCCGCGGTCCTCGGGGTCGCCGTCTCACGTCCCATCGAGCCGATCGACGCGCCCGCAGTCGACAAGTGGGTCGTTCTTGTTCCCAAGACTCACAGTTCTGCCGTTCGCTCGGCGTTGTTCGGCGCGGGCGCCGGTGCGATCGGCAACTACCGCGAATGCAGTTGGACCGTCGAAGGTATAGGCCAGTTTCGTCCGGAGGCCGGGTCCGAGCCGGCGATCGGTGCGGTCGGCAGCCTCGCGCAGGTGAGTGAGGACCGCATCGAAGTGGTTGCCCCGGCGTCGGCGCGGCCGACCGTTCTCGCTGCACTCACCTCGGCGCACCCCTACGAAGAGCCTGCATTCGACGTCTTCGAGGAAGCCCGCCTGCCGACCTCGACCGGCCTCGGACGGATCGGCACGCTCGCGTCGCCGACCACGCTTCGCGAATTCAGCGAACGGGTGCGCCTGGCGCTGCCGGACACGGTGTGGGGTGTGCGCACAGCCGGTGATCCCGACGCCGTCGTGCGTACTGTTGCGCTGTGCGGCGGTGCGGGGGATTCGTTTCTCGACGCCGTTCGCGCATTGGGAGTCGACGTCTACCTCACATCGGATCTTCGGCACCATCCCGTCGACGAACATCTCCGTAGCGGTGGCCCCGCGGTGATCGACGTGGCGCACTGGGCGTCGGAGTTCCCGTGGTGTGAGCAGGCCCGCAGCATCGTCGACGCAGCATTTGCCGAGACCGCGGGATGGGGGAGTCGCGTCAGTGGAACGAGAACCGACCCCTGGACACTCGGCGCGGCGCCGACCGCGTCGAAATAGTCCCCGGACCAACTCTTGTCCGCCGTCGGTGCGCGAGCCGGTAAGGTTCGACCGAATCAACTTCCATAGTCGCAGGAGTCATCACGCGTGAATGTCGACCCCCGAGTGCAGGCCTCACTTCTCGAACTGGCCTCAGTGGATACCGAACTGACGCAGATCGCTCATCGGCGTAGAACGCTTCCGGAGCAGACCGAGTTCGAGAAGCTCGAGGCCGAGCGAGTCTCACGTCGAGACGCTGCCGTCACAGTCCAGATGTCGATGGACGATCTCGACCGCGATATCAAGAAACTCGAAAACGAAGTCGACGCTGTCCGTCAGCGCGAAGACCGCGACCGCAAGATGCTCGACAGCGGAACGATCGCACCCAAGCAAATGTCGGAATTGCAGCACGAGCTCACCAGCCTCGAACGTCGACAGGGCCTGTTGGAAGAGGAGCTTCTCGAGGTCATGGAACGTCGCGAGGCGTCCCAGACCGACTACAACCATGCCGGTGCACAAGTGACGCAGATCGAGGACGAACTCGTCGATTCGGGTCGGCGCCGCGACGACGCAGTGGCGGATATCGACACTGCCGAGCAACGCGCAACTGCCCGTCGAACCGAGCTCGCGTCAGCCCTGCCCGAAGATCTGATGGAGATCTACGAGAAGCAGCGCGCGCTGTCCGGCCGCGGTGCCGCTCTACTTCAGGCTCGCCGTTGCGGCGCGTGCCGAATCGAACTGGACCGTGGCGAGATCTCTCGAATTGCCGCCGCGCCGGCTGACAAACTCGTCCGATGCTCGGAGTGCAACGCGATTCTCGTGCGGACCAAGGAGTCCGGAATTTGAGTTCCGCAGCCCACATCCGCGTGATCGTCGAAGCTGACGGTGGCTCTCGGGGAAATCCAGGACCAGCTGGATATGGTGCGGTCGTGTTGTCCCCGGATCGCTCCGAGGTTCTCGCCGAACGTCGCCTTGCGCTTGGCATCGCGACCAACAATGTGGCCGAGTATCGAGGCCTCATCGCCGGTCTGACTGCAGCCGCTGACGTCGGCGCCCGTGAGGTCGACGTACGGATGGACTCGAAACTCGTCGTCGAACAAATGGCGGGTCGGTGGAAGGTCAAGCATCCGGACATGATTCCGCTCAATCGCGAGGCGGCCGCTCTGGTCCGCGGCTTCGATCGAGTGTCGTACCAATGGATTCCACGGGCAGAGAACTCCCATGCGGATCGACTCGCGAACGAGGCGATGGACGCGGCCGCGGGTAAGAATCGCGAGCCTGCTGTGCATGTGGCCGAAAGGCCGACAGCTCCGATTGCCGACAAGTCGCCTGCTCCGATTGCCGAAAAGTCGGCAGGGCCGGGATGGACCGGTGCCGTCGGTGCACCGACACGTTTGCTGCTGCTTCGTCATGGTCAGACACCTTTGTCCGTCGATCGCAGGTACTCCGGGCGAGGAAACCCAGTTCTCACCGAACTGGGTGCGCAGCAGGCATCAGCCGCTGCGGCGCATCTTGCGCAGCGTGACGACATTGCCGCGATCGTCGCCTCGCCGCTGGCCAGAGCACAGCAGACGGCCGGCGCCCTCGCCGCCAAGATAGGGCTTCCCGTCTCGACTCTGGATGAGCTGACGGAGACGGATTTCGGCGCTTGGGAGGGCCTGACCTTCAAGGAGGCAGGCGAGAATCATCCGGATGTGCACCGGAAGTGGCTCGGAGATACATCGGTAGCACCGCCGAACGGTGAGAGCTTCGACGTCGTTCGCGACAGGGTCCAGTCGGCACGGGAGAAACTTATTTCCGCGCATGCGGGATCCACCGTTGTTGTGGTCACACACGTGACACCGATCAAGTTGTTGCTGCAGCTGGCGCTCGATGTCGGCCCGTCGATCCTCTATCGGCTGCACCTCGATCTGGCCTCCCTGAGCATCGCGGAGTTCTACCCAGACGGTGGGGCCTCGGTGCGCCTGGTGAACGAGACGTCCTACTTACACAAGTAGCACTAGCCAGAGCGCGGCCGTCGAACCGAGAATGGTCAGCGGAGTCGTGATGAGGCCGAGTGCGGTGAAGGTCCGCAGGTCTGCGGGCTCGTGGTTGGCGGCCCCCACTCGACGCCACAACATGACGGCCAGCGACCCGACGTAGGTGAGGTTGGGTCCGAGGTTCACCCCGATGATCATCGCGAGCAGTAGACCGGGCGACGCCGACGGGCCGAACGCTGCCAACAGCATCAGCGTCGCGGGCAGGTTGTTGACGACGTTGGCCGCGACAGCAGCGATAGCGGCCGCCGAGAGCAGGCCGAGGAACGTGGTCTCGGTCGGGAGGATATCGCCGAGCCACCGGCCGATGGGTCCCGAAGTGACACCCCCGACGACAATGCCCAGCAACAGCACGAATCCGCAGAACTTCAGATCCGCTGCCCGCAGGATTCGCCGGGGAACGGTGAACCCACCGCGTAATGCCGGAACGGCGAGGACAACCGATCCGGCTGCCGCTACCCAGAACGGTTCGATACCGAAAACTCCGGACACACCGAAACCCACCAGAGTGATCCCCAGGACGACGAGCGTGCCGATCGGCGCAGCCACATCGGGAGTCGGGTCCACTGCCTCTGTGCTCACCACTGCCTCTGTGCTCACCACTGCCTCTGTGCTCACCAAGTCCTTGCGAAAGAACACCCAGAACACAGCAGCTTCGATGACGATCGCCACAATCCACGGCAGTGCCATCAGCGCAGCGAAATGTGCGAACGTCAGCCCCGTCGCCGAGAACACCAGTAGATTCGTCAGATTGGACACAGGCAGAAGCGTCGACGCCGAATTGGAAAGGTGCGCAGTGGCATAACTGTGCGGACGTGCAGGCATCCGCAGCGCCCGTGCCGCACCGATGACCGCAGGTGTCAGAAGTACTACCGTCGCGTCGAGGCTCAATACTGCGGTGGTGATTGCGGCAGCGAGGAATACCGATAGGAGGAGCCGGTGCGGGCTTCCCCTCGCGGATCGCGCCATGACCGATGCGACCCAGGCGAACAATCCGAGTGCGTCTGCCAGATGAGCCAGTACGAGAATGAATGCCAGGAACACGACCGTCGGCAGTAGCTCGAGAATCTGCTTGCGTGCGTCGGCTACGGTCACCAGTCCCAGCAGGAGTGTCAGAACGGCGGCAGGGATCGCGACCGTGATCTCCGGTAGGGAACGTGGTGCGAAGATCGCGAAAATCAGCACTGCGGCAACAAGTGCCGCGGCGACAACGCTCACGCCAGCATCTTGACGAGCGTCCGCAGATTACGAGTAGTGGTGGTCGGCTTGTACTTCGCCTTGGCCATGAACTTCCCGACGCGGCTGTCCGTGGTGTGACCCCGCACCACTTCCCAGTATGCGACGCGGTGGCCCGGGGCGAGTGATTCCAGTTCGGGGTCGAGAGTGTCTGCTATACCTGCCACTTCGCGCAGATGGTCGGCATCGTTGCCGAAGATGACGTACGGATGCCAGCCGTTACGTTCGGCGTCGAACGGGTAGCTTTCGATGATCGACTGCAGTGACGACACGTCCAGAACGATCACCCACGCCTCGTAACCGAAGGTCTCCGACAGAATCTTCTCGACGGACTTCTTCACTTCAAGGGCGGAAAGCGTGCTTTCGAGCACAACGTTGCCTGTCGCGAGGATTGTTCGAACGTCGTCGAATCCCGCGGAGGTCAAGGCTGCGCGCAGTTCGACCATCTTGATATTGATGCCACCGACGTTGATTCCGCGAAGAAGGACGACGTGCTTCATGAGTGAAACTGTAGTTCGGAGCGAGGACACAGTAGAGTTCATCTCGCGAACGAGTCGGTTGGACGGCTGCGGCTCGGAGGACTGGCAGAGCGATTCTGCCAAGCTCCAGGCCGAGGAAAGTCCGGACTCCACAGAGCAGGGCGGTTGCTAACGGCAACCCGAGGTGACTCGCGGGACAGTGCCACAGAAAATAGACCGCCCGTGTCGAAGAAATCTCCTTCGGGAGATCTCGACACGGGTCAGGGTGAAACGGTGCGGTAAGAGCGCACCAGCACCCCAGGTGACTGGGGTGGCTAGGTAAACCCCGCCCGGAGCAAGGTCGAAGGCCGTACCTTCTAGCGAAGGTTCGGCTGCGCAGGTGCTCGAGGGCTGCTCGCCCGAGCCTGCGGGTGGACTGCTCGAGGTACCCGGCGACGGTGTGCCCAGATGGATGGTCGTCGTTCCTTTCCTCGCCTCGGCGAGGTAAGGATCACAGGATCCGGCTTATATACCGACTCGTTCGCACTCGTCGGGAGTGGAGCCTGCGGAATGACCCCCTGGATTCCGTCGTGGACCTTCGGGCAGACTGTGAACATGAGTAATGACGATGACGCGTGGTTCTACGACATCCGCACCAAGACCGTGGCTCAGGGCAAGGAGTCCGGCGCACTGGACCGGATGGGGCCCTACCCGGACCGCCAGACCGCCGAGCGCGCGTTGACGATCGCCGCCGAGCGCAACAAGGCTGCGGACAAGGCCGACGACGACTGGAAGAACTAGCCGGTGTTTCTGACCCGGCTGACCGCACCAGCTTTCGATTTTCGCGCGATCAGATCCGAGTTTCGCCTCCGCGACGAGTTTTCCGAGGTCGTTCTCGCGGAGGCTCGGTCGGCTACGGACCGTCATATCGGAGATCGCGTCGATCGCACCGACATCCCGCTGGTGACCATCGACCCGCCCGGGTCGATGGATCTCGATCAGGCTGTACACATCGAGAAGTCAACGACCGGTTTCGTCATCCACTATGCGATAGCCGATGTCGGAGCGCTTGTCGTTCCCGGCGGCGCCTTGGATGCGGAGACGCGTGAACGCGGACAGACGTTCTATCTCCCGGACGGCTCGGTTCCACTTCATCCGCGGGTCCTGTCGGAGGGTTCGGCGAGCTTGTTGCCGAACGAGACTCGGCCGGTGGCGCTGTGGAGGATCGAGCTGGACAGATCCGGCGAGCCGACGTCGTGGACGGTGACCAGAGCGTCGGTACGGTCGATTGCGAGACTCGACTACGCCGGAGTGCAGGCCGACTTCGATGCCGCGAGTCCGCATCCGTCGATTGCATATCTGGACGAGTTCGGGCGGCTGCGAGCGGAATCGTCGATTCGGCGGGGTGCGGTGGACATCACGCTGCCCGAACAGGAAGTGGTTCCCGACGGCGATTCGTGGCGTATCGAGCTCCAGGCCAGAACTTCTGTCGACGGCTGGAACGCCGAAGTGTCACTGTTGACCGGAATGTGTGCCGCACAGATCATGCTCGCCGCCGACATCGGTTTACTGCGCACACTTCCGCGTGCGACCGACACGGCGTTGGCAACATTGCGCAACACCGCCTCGATGCTCGGAATCGATTGGCCGGACGGTGTATCGGCCGGCGCAGTACTCTCTGCTCTCCCAGCCGATGCGCCCGAAACGTTGGCAATGATGACCCAGGCGACCGGCCTATTGCGCGGCGCCGACTACGCGGCGTTCGACGGCGCCGCGCCGAAACTCAGCGAGCACTCCGGCATCGCAGCTCCGTACGCCCATGTGACGGCGCCGCTTCGTCGACTGTCGGACCGGTTCGCCACCGAGGTGTGTTTGGCGGTCGTTGCGGGGACGGATGTACCGGAGTGGGCCGCAAGCGCGCTTCCCGAACTTCCGGCGACCATGCGAAAGTCCGATTCCGTTGCGTCCAAGGTGGATCGGGCGTGCATCGATCTCGCCGAATCGGCAATTCTCACGGGCCGCGTCGGTGAACGGTTCGGCGCGTTGGTGCTTCGCGGGGCCGAGAACAAGCGCGAGGCCGAAGTCTTTGTTCACGACCCGATCGTCATCAGCAGATGCGCAGGCAATCCACCCGAAGGGGAGAAGGTGACGGTGCGGCTCACCGTCGCCGACACCGACTCCCGTCGAATCGGCTTCGCCTACGAATCGGGTAGTGACGCGAACTGATCGGTGGCCTCGATCAGATGGTGGACTATGCCAGGCTCGGCGGCCGAGTGGCCGGCGTCGTCGACTATCACGAGTTCGGCGCCGGGCCAGGCCTTGTGGAGTTCCCATGCGCTTGTCGCGGGGCACACGACGTCGTACCGTCCTTGGACGATGATTCCGTCGATGCCCTCCAACTTGTGCGCGTCGGCGAGCACTTGGTTGTCCCGAAGGAACCCCGCATTGCCGAAGTAGTGATTTTCGATTCCCGCAAACGCGAGTGCGAATCGTGGATCCTCGTTCTGCGCAATCTGATCCGGCCGAGGAACGAGATAGCTGGTGGAGGCTTCCCACGCCGACCAGGCGACCGCGGCCGAGGTCGCGACATCACGATCCTCGGAAGTCAGCAGGCGGTGGTACGCCTCGACCAGGTCCCCGTCGCGTTCGTTTTTCGGGATCGGAGCGAGGAATTTGTCCCACTGCTCCGGAAAGACATGGCCCGCACCGCCGTTGTAGTACCAGTCGATCTCACTGCGTCGAAGAAGAAAGATTCCTCGGAGGATCAAACCGCTGACGCGTTCGGTATGAGTTTGTGCGTACACGAGCGAGAGAGTCGAACCCCAGGAACCACCGAACACGAGCCACCGTTCGATGGCGAGATTCGTTCGTAGCTTTTCCATGTCGGCAACGAGCCGGTCGGTCGTGTTCACCGCCAGATCTCCGCCGTCGGCGATATGCGGCGTGGAACGCCCGCAGCCCCGCTGATCGAACAGAACGATGCGATACACCGCGGGGTCGAAGTAACGGCGCTGCGTAGGGCCGGTTCCACCGCCCGGCCCACCATGAACGAACACAACCGGCTTGCCCGTTGGGTTACCGCTGACCTCCCAATAGATGTGCTGGGCGTCGCCTACGTCGAGGAGACCGCCGTCGAACGGCTCGATCGGCGGATACAGCTCTCGCAGTGATGTCGACGTCACGCGTCAGAACCCGACGAGACCGGATGCGAGATCAGGAATCTCGAGCGACCGCATGGCTTCCGCACGGGTATCCGGGCAGTTAGCGATGGTCACCTCGTCGACGATCGAGCGGTTCTGCACAACCTGAAGGTTGATCGTGCCGCTCTGCGCCGCCCAGGTCTGGACGACGATATTGAGACCTCCACGGCCGATCGTCGGGCCTTGAATTCTCCATTCCTGCAGCTGCGCATCCAGATCGCTGCACAGTTGCCGGCTCTGCTGCTCGGTGATTCCGGCTGCACCAGAGGGGGAGGTAGCGCTCGTGGGTGTGTCAGTCGCGGTCGGGGTCGACGACGAGCCGGTGGTCGTCGAATTCGTACCGCAAGCGGCGGTAGCAGCGAACACTGCTACCGCGCCCGCGACAGAAACGACGACTCGGGGTACTCGACGAAACCTGGACTGGGCCTGGGTAGCTGAGTTCATGGCAACGAGTGTGCCATCTCGATCGGCTCCAGCAATCAGCTCACGCCACCGGAGGCGACTCAGTAGCTGTGTTCGGGTCCTGGGAAGACACCGGAGCGGACCTCGGACAGATACGACGCGGCCGCAGATCGGAGTTCGTCTCCGACATGGCCGAACTTCTTGACGAACTTCGCCGTCTTTCCATTGGTGTAACCGGCCATGTCCTGCCAGACGAGTACCTGTGCATCACACTCGTTGCCCGCACCGATTCCGACGGTGGGAATCGTCAGCTTGCGGGATACCTGGCCCGCGATGTCGGCCGGAACCATCTCCATGACGACGGAGAACGCACCTGCCTCTTGGACGGCGATAGCGTCGGCGACCAGTTTGTCCGAGGCGTCGCCGCGGCCCTGCACCCGGAATCCGCCGAGGCCGTTCACGCTTTGCGGGGTGAATCCGATGTGTGCCATGACCGGGATACCCGCTGCAGTGATGGCGGCGATCTGATCTGCGACGCGCTCTCCGCCTTCGAGCTTGACGGCGTTGGCGAGCCCTTCCTTCATGAATCTGGTGGCTGTGGCCAGCGCCTGTTGCGCGGAGGACTCGTAGCTGCCGAAGGGAAGGTCTGCGACGACGAGTGCATTGGGGGCTCCACGCACGACCCCGCGGACGAGGGGGAGGAGTTCGTCGATGGTGATCGGAACTGTGGTGTCGTAGCCGTAGACGACGTTGGCTGCGGAATCTCCGACGAGCAGAACCGGAATGCCGGCCTCCTCGAAGATGCGAGCGCTGGAATAGTCGTAAGCGGTGAGCATTGCCCAGCGCTCACCCTCGGCCTTCATCTGCAGAAGATGGTGGGTACGGGTCTTGCGAGTCAATCCGGATACGGATGCGTCGGATCCACCGTAAATCGTGTTGTCGGACATCTTTGTCCCTTTCGGTTCCTCGAGGCCCGATTTCGGGTCCCCGGGATGGGGTTGATGACGCCTTCAGTCTGCCACCCGTGTCTACTCGACCGAAGAGCACGCGGTAGTGCAATCGGTCACACCGTCTGTTCCGGGCACGAGCCATTCGCGGGAGGTTCGGCTTCGCTGCTGTCCTGCGTGAGCAGTGCGCACACGAAGTTCTGGCACCATCGTGGGAATGAGAACGAGTCGCACTCCGCTGGTTCGGATGGCAGCCATGGGCGCGGTGGGGTTGATGGCCGCGGCGGGGTGCGCGCAGAGCTCGACAACCGAGGGCACCCCGGAAGCAGAGGGGCTTTCGCCGTCCGTCGAATCTTTCGGGCCCGGGGCCGGAATCGTCCCCGCCGGCCTCGCCGAGTTCTACACCCAGTCGCTCGAGTGGGGGCCCTGCGATTCCTACGACACCGACGGAACGAATTTTCGTAACGATATGGAGTGCGCGAAGGTCACGGTGCCACTGGACTACGAGGAACCGACGGGAGAAAGGGCCCAGATCGCCATTTCGCGGACGCAGGCGAACGGGGACAAGATCGGCTCGATCTTGTTCAACCCAGGTGGTCCAGGGGCGTCAGGGCTGTACATGGCCACGCAGGCGGACGGTTCCGGTTTATCCGAACGCTTCGATCGAATCGGTTTCGATCCGCGCGGAATCGGTGCATCGACTCCGGCCGTTCGGTGTTTGACTTCGCAAGAGATCGAAGAGGAGCGACGCGAGCCGGATGTCGACGTCTCGCCGGAAGGTATCGCGAAATCGGAAGCGGAGCATCAGGACTACGCCTCCACATGCGCAGAGCGGAGCGGTAAGGACCTTCTCGAACACGTGGGAACACGCGAGGTAGTCCAAGACATGGACGTGATCAGGTCGGTACTGGGGGACGCGAAGCTCACCTACGTCGGCTACTCGTACGGCACTCGAATCGGCACCGCGTACGCCGAGGCGTTCCCCGGGAACGTGCGAGCAATGGTGCTCGACGGCGCACTCGATCCAGAGCAAAGTCCCGTCGACGAGGCCGTCGAGCAGGGAGCAGCCTTCCAGGGCGCATTCGACGGCTTCGCTGCGGATTGCGCACGATCGACGTCCTGTCCGCTCGGCACCGACGTCGCAGACGCGAACCGACAGTTCCGTGCCCTCGTCGACCCACTCATCGAGCGTCCAGCCGAGACGACGGATCCGCGTGGACTGAGCTACGACGACGCGCTGACGGGGACCCAGCAGGCGCTTTACTCCGAAACTCTGTGGCGGCTTCTTCGAGCGGGACTGAGCGAACTGCGGGACGGTCGCGGCGACACGCTCCTGCGATTGGCCGACACGTACAGCGGACGACTCGAAGACGGGTCGTACGCGAATCTCGACGACGCGTTCAATGCAATTCGGTGCGTCGATGATCCACCGGTCATCGACCGAGCCGAGGCCGACGAGGCAGACACACGTTATCGAGAGGCCGCCCCGTTCCTCGACGACGGCCGCGGGACCGGAAACGCGCCTCTCGACCTGTGCGCATTCTGGCCCGTACCGAATACCGGAAGTCCGCACACGATCTCGGCGCCGGGGCTACCGAAGCTAGTGGTCGTGTCCACGACTTTCGACCCGGCCACGCCGTACCAGGCAGGCGTCGACCTTGCCCGCCAGCTCGACGCGGACCTGGTCACCTACGAAGGGACCCAACATACGGTCGCCTTCTCCGGCGAGGAATGCGTCGACGATCCGTTGGTCGATTATCTCGTCGATCTGGTTCCGACAGGTAACGATCTGGTGTGCTGACGCGAGCTTCACGTCCCCGATGTGTCCGCTGAGAAATGTCCGACGTGAGACCGAGATCACGATGTAACACAGATTTAACGCGGTTTGCTTAGTCTCGCGGACATGGATCGCCAAAAGGAATTCGTGCTTCGGACCCTGGAGGAGCGCGACATCCGCTTCGTCCGCCTATGGTTCACCGATGTTCTTGGCTATCTGAAATCGGTTGCCATCGCCCCGGCGGAACTCGAAGGTGCCTTCGACGAAGGCATCGGCTTCGACGGAAGCGCTATCGAGGGATTCGCCCGCGTCTCCGAAGCCGATACCGTCGCCAAGCCCGATCCGTCGACTTTTCAGATCCTGCCCTGGTCGAGCAGCAAGGGGCACCAGCATTCGGCACGCATGTTCTGCGACATCGCGATGCCCGACGGCTCACCGTCCTGGGCTGATTCGCGCCACGTGCTGCGTCGCCAATTGAGCAAGGCCGCAGACCTCGGATTCAGCTGCTACGTGCATCCGGAGATCGAGTTCTTCCTGCTCAAGGACAGCCCGGAGGACGGATCGCCGCCCACGCCCGCCGACAACGGTGGATATTTCGATCAGGCCGTGCACGACTCGGCGCCGAACTTTCGTCGGCACGCCATCGATGCGCTCGAGTCGATGGGCATCTCCGTCGAGTTCAGCCATCACGAAGCCGCGCCCGGTCAGCAGGAAATCGACCTCCGCTACGCCGACGCACTGTCGATGGCCGACAACATCATGACCTTCCGATACCTGGTCAAGGAAGTTGCGATCGCCGAGGGCGTCCGCGCAACGTTCATGCCCAAGCCGTTCAGTGATCAGGCCGGCTCGGCGATGCATACGCACATGAGCTTGTTCGAGGGCGACACCAACGCGTTCCACAATCCGGACGACCCGATGCAGCTTTCGGAGACCGGCAAGTCGTTCATCGCCGGAATCCTCGAACATGCCAACGAGATCAGCGCCGTCACCAACCAGTGGGTCAACTCCTACAAGCGGTTGATCCGCGGTGGCGAAGCACCGACCGCAGCGTCTTGGGGACCGTCCAACCGCTCGGCACTCATCCGGGTTCCGATGTACACCCCGAACAAGGCGTCCTCGCGTCGCGTCGAGATCCGCAGCCCCGACTCCGCCTGCAACCCGTACCTTGCCTTCGCAGTCCTGCTCGCTGCCGGTCTGCGTGGCATCGAAAAGGGGTACACGTTGCCGCCCGAGGCCGAAGAGGACGTGTGGGCGTTGACATCCGCCGAGCGTCGCGCCATGGGGTACAAGGAGCTTCCAGGCAACCTCGATCAGGCTCTGAACGCAATGGAAGGCTCCGAGCTCGTCGCCGAAGCCCTCGGTGAGCACGTCTTCGACTTCTTCCTGCGCAACAAGCGTCGGGAGTGGGAGGAATACCGCTCGCATGTGACGCCGTACGAGCTGAAGGCCTACTTGGGATTGTGATCTGCGCACTGTCATCGAATGCCGGCGTGATGGGCTAGATTTTACTTCGTTCGAGTAAGAGCTAGTTCCCGCCCGCGGTGAGGTGAACCTGTGTTACGCCAGAGTCGAGGTGTTCGCTGATGGTGCGTCCACCCACATCACGTTCGATCGTGCCAGGGCCAGGACGTCTGGGTCTGGTCGAGGCCACTGCGCCTGGAGATCTGCAGAAGCTCGGGTGGGTCGACGAGAACAGTCTCGAACTCCTGTGGTCGTTGTCGCGTGCGGCCAACGCGGATCTCGCGCTGCGGACACTCACAAGGCTGCAGGATTTGCTCGGCGACGGCTTCTCCGAAGTCGACCAGGCCTTGCGTTCGGACAAGGGCCTTCGCGGTCGACTGTTGGGTCTCTGCGGTGCCTCGAGCGCGCTTGCCGATCACCTCGTTGCCGATCCGGATACTTGGCGTCTGCTCACCACACCGGCAGGCCGCGCCACGGGTCCATCCGCGCGAGTGGAACTACCCAGCAAGCAGCAGCTCACCGACGAACTTCTGGCCGCAGTCGACGCAGTGCCCGAGACCGGTCCGAATGCCTCACCGGAGTTGTACCGGGCTGGTCTGACCGGACCCGATGCCGTTGTCGCACTGCGTAAAACCTACCGTGACCAAGTGATGGTTCTCGCCGCGGCGGATCTCGCTGCCACCGTGGAAAACGAACCGGTAGTGCCGTATCAGCTCGTCGGAAATCAGCTCTCCGACATGGCTGACGCAGCCTTGACCGCAGCCTTGGCCGTCGCTGTCGCGACAGTTTGCCCGGACGATCCGATGCCGACCCGACTTGCCGTGATCGCAATGGGCAAATGCGGTGCACGAGAGCTCAATTATGTCTCCGACGTCGACGTCGTATTCGTGGCGGAACCCGCCGATGCGGTTGCCAGTCGGATCGCGGGTGAAATGATGCGAATCGGCTCCTCGGCGTTCTTCGAGGTCGATGCAGCGCTTCGGCCGGAGGGCAAACGTGGCGAACTGGTCCGCACCCTCGATTCGCATGTCGCCTACTACAAGCGGTGGGCCAAGACCTGGGAGTTCCAGGCTCTGCTCAAAGCGCGTCCGATGACCGGCGACCTCGAGCTCGGTCACAGCTACGTCGCCGCACTCAATCCGATGGTGTGGTTGGCCTCGCAGCGGGAGGACTTCGTTCCCGAGGTCCGCGCGATGCGTCGGCGCGTCGAGGAGATGGTCCCACCCGAGCTCCGTGAACGCGAGATCAAACTCGGTCGCGGAAGCCTGCGGGATGTCGAGTTCGCAGTGCAGCTACTGCAGCTCGTGCACGGCCGCACCGACGAAACTCTGCGAGTTCTCGGCACGGTGGACGCCCTGGTGGCGCTCAGTGACGGGGGATACGTCGGGCGCGACGACGCAGCGAATTTGTCCGCGTCCTACGAGTTCCTGCGATTGCTCGAACACCGTCTGCAGCTTCAGCGGATGAAGCGAACGCACACTCTGCCACCGCCGGACGACGAGGAAGCGTTGCGCTGGCTCGCCCGTGCAGCGCACATGCGTCCCGATGGCAATCGTGACGCGCTCGGAGTGCTGAACGCCGAGATCAAACGCAACGCGCTGCGGATTCGCAGGCTGCACGCGAAATTGTTCTATCGACCACTGCTGGATTCCGTCGTACGGTTCGATTCCGACACTGTCAGATTGACTCCGGAAGCAGCCGTGCGGCAACTCTCGGCGCTCGGTTTCGCCGCGCCCCAGAACGCGATCGGGCATCTGCGCGCCCTCGTCGGTTCAGGCTCTCGGCGTGGCCAGATTCAAGCGGTTCTGCTGCCGACACTGCTCGAATGGCTAGCGGATACCCCGGACTCGGACGCAGGCCTACTCAACTACCGCCGACTCTGCGAGGCCGCTCAGGACCACACCTGGTTTTTGCGGATACTTCGCGACGAAGGTGCCGTCGCCCAGCGGCTGATGATCGTGCTCGGATCTTCGGCATACGTGCCGGATCTGCTCATCAAGGCCCCCGAGGTCATCCGACTGTTCGCCGACGGCCCAACCGGCCCAAGGCTTCTCGACGTCGAACCACAGGAGACGTACCGAGCTATCCTGTCGTCTTCGGGCCGGTACGATGATCCGGTTCGCGCCATCGACGCCGCGCGTGCCCTGCGTAGACACGAACTTGCGCGAGTAGCGTCGGCCGACATCCTCGGCATGCTCGACGTGCCACAGGTCTGTACCGCTTTGTCCTCGGTATGGGCCGCGGTGATCAACGCGGCACTGGCAGCCGCTATTCGCGCGAGCGAAGCCGAACGTGGTGAGCCGGCTCCGGCCGCCCTGGCTGTGATCGGGATGGGCCGACTCGGCGGCGGAGAACTCGGTTACGGCAGCGATGCAGATGTGCTGTTCGTCTGCGAACCCGTCGAGGGCTCCGACGACAGTGTCGCAGTCAAGTGGGCCAACGGCATTGCCGATCGGGTTCGCAAGTTACTCGGCGCGCCCAGTACCGATCCTCCGTTGGAAGTGGACACCGGATTGCGGCCGGAAGGCCGAAACGGGCCGGTCGTCAGGACCCTCGCGTCGTACAAGGCGTACTACGCGCAATGGGCTCAGGCCTGGGAGGTCCAGGCGCTGCTGCGGGCCCATCAGGTTGCCGGCGATCAGGATCTCGGCATCAAGTTTCTGCTCATGGTCGACAAGATCCGATATCCGGAAGGCGGCGTCTCCCAGGAGTCCGTACGAGAAATTCGCCGCATCAAGGCACGAATCGACTCCGAACGTCTGCCGAAGGGCGCCGACCCCGCCACCCACACCAAGCTCGGCAGAGGCGGGCTCGCCGACATCGAGTGGACGGTGCAGCTCATCCAACTCAGGCATGCGCACCATGTGCCGTCGTTGCACAACACCTCGACTCTGCAAACTCTCGACGCAATCGGCGCGGCCGAGTTGATGAGCGAAACCGACATAGAACTGTTGCGCGAAGCATGGATTCTCGCGACGAAGGCACGCAACGCACTCGTACTCGTGCGCGGAAAGCCGACGGACCAACTCCCCGCACCGGGACATGTTCTCTCCGCCGTCGCCAAGGTGGCCGGGTGGAAGAACGCCGACGCGGGGGAGTTCCTCGACAACTACCTACGTGTGACGCGTCGCGCAAAGGCCGTGGTGGAGCGGACCTTCGGGGCCTGACCACTCCACCGTCGTTCAGCCGGCGGTGACAAAACCTTCCGAGACGAGCCAGTCGCGGGCGACGTCGGCGGGCTCCTTGCCCTCGACGTCCACCTGGCGGTTCAATTCGGTCATGACCTTGTCGTCCAGCTTCGCGGTGATGGGCGCCATGACTTCCTGCACCTCGGGATGGGCATCGGCGAAGTCCTTCTTCATGATCAGTGACGGGTTGTACTTCGGGAAGAAGGCTCGATCGTCTTCGAGTAGAACTAGATCGAGCGCGATGATGCGTCCATCGGTAGTGAACACCTCACCGAACTTGCACTGGGTGCCGTCGGCGGTGGCCTGATAGATGATGCCGGTCTGCAGAATCTGCCGAGGCGCAAGGTTCGGATCGAACTCGTACTTGGCGGCCATGCCGGGGTAGCCGTCCTGACGAACGTTGAACTCGGTCTCGACACAGGTGGTGGCCGCGGACGGGTTGGTTCGAACAAGGTTGGCGTAGTCCGACAGCGTCTTGACTCCAGTTTCCTCCGCAGTCTGCTTGTTCATCGCGAGCGCGTAAGTGTTGTTCATCGGGGCGGGAGGCCCCCACACCATGTCGTTTGCCGCGAGGTCGGCATCGCGCACCGCTTCGTACTGCTCGGTCGAGTCGGGTAGCGGTGTCTCGTTGCCCAGATAGTTGATCCACCCAGTGCCGGTGTACTCGTACGTCAGATCGATCTGACCGTTCAACTGGGCGTCACGTGTGCTGTTGGATCCCTGAATGTTGGTCAGATCTCGGACCTCGGCACCGGCGGCGACCATCGCGAACTCGATTATGTAGCCGAGCGTGATCTGTTCGGTGAAGTCCTTGGAACCGACGGTCATCTTCACGCCCTCGAGTTCGGGGACCGGTTGGATGCTCGCCGGCCCGACCGAGAGCGGAACGGCGCCGCCGGATTCGAGTCCGCAGCCGGCCAGTAGAGCGCCCGCCATGGCCAGTGCAAATACGGTCTTCGTCTTCTTCATCGCAATCCTTTGGGGCCCAGGAACTGCTCGGCCAAGGCGCCGAGCCAATCGACGAACAGTGCCAGGGACACAGCAAGTACGGCGCCGGTTACCAGGGTGACGTTGTCTCGCAATTTGTATCCGGTGTCGATGAGAATGCCGAGTCCACCTGCACTCACGAGGAAACACAGCGTCGCCGTTCCGACCGCGAGGACCAGTGATGTGCGTAGGCCGGCGAGAATGTACGGCACTGCCATCGGGAACTCGAGCCTCCGGAGCACCGTCATCGAGGACATGCCTTGACCGCGGCCGGCATCGATGAGCGTCTTGTCGACCTCTTGGTATCCCAGAATTGTGTTGCGCAACACCGGAAGCAGCGAGTAGAAAGCGATGGGCAGTACTCCTATCCAGAAACCCGTCTGACGCGTTGCCAGGTAAAAGAGGACGAGCAGCCCGACTGCAGGTGCAGCCGCGCCGACGTTGGCGATGCCCACGAAAAATGGAGCGAGACGGGTGTATCCGGGTCGGGTGAGCAGAGTTCCGAGCGGGACGGCGATGAACACGACGATGATCACCACTGCTGCGGTAATCAAGATGTGTTGCCAGGTGAGCGTTGCGAGGTTGCTGGCAGTAATGCTGCCCTGTTGAGTCGCGGTCAGGTCACGACTGAAGGCCCAGACGAGCACACCGACAACCAGAATCAGAACGACGGCGGGTTGCACCAGCAGGCGTAGGCGATCGGCGCGTTTCACAGCATTTCGCTCCGACGCACCTTCGTCAGGTGCCGCGTCCATCTCGGCCGCGAGGGGGCTTTCCACGGATGCGGTCATGCGGGCAACTCCCCACTGACTTCATCGGCATCGGCGTCATCGTCGTCGTGATCGTGCTCATGGGCTTCGCGCATCTGCTGCAGATGGCCGACGAGAACATCGATCGAAATCAACCCGACGTACTCACCGCGAAGACCGGTGACGACCGTCGACGCGGTGCTCTCGGCGAGAAGTGCTTCCAACCCATCTTGAAGCGTGGATTGAATGGACACCAGTTCGCCGATCGGCACACCGATTCCGCGCAGCGAAGACGCGTGTGCCAGATGAGCGGGACCAACCCAGCGAAGCGGCCTGTTTCGGTCGTCCAGAATCAGTCCCCACGGCCACTTGCGGGTCGCGACCTTCGCGCGGATCCCGTCCACCGGATCGCTTTCCTTAGCGGTCGGACACTGAACCAGGCGAACGTCACGAATGCGAGTGAGCGTCAGCTGTTTGAGCGACGCATCCGCGCCTACGAATCCAGCCACCATGTCGCTGGCAGGATTCGCCAGGATCGCCTCCGGGGTGTCGTATTGCTCGATCGTCGAGCGGTCACCCAGGACGGCAATGCGGTCACCGAGCTTGACTGCCTCGTTGAAGTCGTGCGTGACGAAGACGATCGTCTTGCCGAGTTCGGATTGCAGCCGCATCAACTCGTCCTGCAACAGGCCTCGGGTGATCGGGTCTACCGCGCCGAACGGCTCGTCCATCAACAGCACGGGCGGATCCGCAGCGAGCGCTCGTGCAACACCGACGCGTTGTTGCTGGCCGCCGGAAAGCTGACGCGGATAGCGGTCTCGATAGGTATCCGGATCCAGTCCCACGAGGTCGAGCATCTCGTCCGTCCGAGCCGCGATCCGCTTCTTGTCCCACCCGATCAGCCCAGGCACCGTCCCAACGTTCTTTGCGATCGTCAGGTGCGGAAACAATCCGGCCTGCTGAATCGAGTATCCGATTCCCCGTCGCAACTCGTCCGGGTCGATCGACAAAGCGTCCTTGCCGTCGATGGTGATTTTTCCCGAAGAAGGCTCGATGAGTCGGTTGATCATGCGCATCGTGGTGGTCTTGCCGCAGCCGGAAGGCCCCACGAAGACAACGATCTCACCTGCAGGAACGGTCAACGACACGTTCTCCACCGCTGCAGCCTTCTGGCCGGGATAGCGCTTGCTGACGGACTCGAGCACGATATCGACGCCAGAGACGTTCTGATTGTTCGCTGTTGGGGTCACGCGATGCCCTTCGAGGTTGTAAGACGGCCGACGAGAACGAGGATGCCGTCGACAATCAAAGCGAGAATGACGATCAGAACGGTGCCGACCAGTGCTTGCGGAACGGCTGTAGGGCTACCGACGCGGGACAGACCCGAAAAGATGAGGTTGCCGAGTCCAGGGCCCTTCGCATACGCCGCGATGGCGAGGATTCCGAAGATCATCTGTGTGCTGACCCGCATACCTGCCAAGATCGACGGCCACGCCAAGGGCATCTCGATCCGAGCAAGAATGCGCGCGCGATTCAAACCGACCCCGCGAGCAGCATCGGTGACAGCGGGGTCGACCGCTGCGAGTCCGATGATCGTGTTTCTGACGATGGGCAAGAGTGCATACAGGACCAGCGCCGTGATGGTCGGAGCCACCCCCAACCCGAGGATCGGAATCAACAGCCCGAGTAGGGCGAAGGAGGGGATAGTCAGAATCGTGCTGGCCAGGGCTGTCGCAATGGCTGATCCCGCGGGGGATCGGTAGACCGCGATGCCCACGATGATTGCGATGATCGTGGCGATGATGATCGACTGGATGACGGCAGAGACGTGAAGATATGAATCTGTCAGCAGCTGTTGTCGTCGTCCGGAGACGAAATTCCAGAGCTCGTCCATTGAAGGTAAACCCACCAACTTTCCGTATACACGGTTTCTTTGGAGAATCCGGCCAGTCTCTTAGTTCGAGAATGGCTGATGTCGCTCGTATCCAAACCTGTTTTCGATAACTCGTTACCGTGCGTACACACAACTCTGCCCACAAACAGAGCCACCCGCCCTGCTCTATGGCAAGGGCGGGTGGCTCTGGTGAAGGAGAGCTATGTGTGGATCACACGTCAACGCAGAGGGTGGATCACACGTCGTAGTAGAGGTTGAACTCGTACGGGTGCGGCCGCAGGTTGATCGGAGCAATCTCCTGCTCACGCTTGAGTGAAATCCAGGTCTCGATCAGGTCCGTGGTGAAGACGCCACCCTCGGTCAGGTACTCGTGATCGGCCTCGAGGCGGTCGATGACGGTCTCCAGCGACGTCGGTGCCTGAGGAATGTTCTTGGCCTCCTCGGGCGGCAGCTCGTAGAGATCCTTGTCGACCGGGGCCAGCGGTTCGATCTTGTTCTTGATCCCGTCCAGGCCGGCCATCATCTGAGCGGCGAAGTTGAGGTAAGGGTTGCCCGAGGAGTCCGGTGCGCGGAACTCGGCGCGCTTGGCCTTCGGGTTGTTTCCCGTGATCGGTATTCGAACTGCGGCCGAACGGTTCCGCTGGCTGTACACGAGGTTTATGGGGGCTTCGTAGCCCGGCACCAGTCGGTGGTACGAGTTGACGGTCGGGTTGGTGAACGCCAACAGCGACGGTGCGTGATGGAGAATGCCGCCGATGTAGTGGCGAGCTAGATCCGACAGTCCGGCATATCCGGCCTCGTCGTGGAAGAGGGGCTTGCCGTCCTTCCACAGCGACTGGTGCACGTGCATGCCCGAGCCGTTGTCGCCGAACAAAGGCTTCGGCATGAAGGTGGCCGACTTGCCGTTCTTCCACGCGGTGTTCTTCACGATGTACTTGAACAACTGCAGATCGTCCGCAGCAGCGAGCAGCGTGTTGAACTTGTAGTTGATCTCCTGCTGGCCGCCGGTGCCGACCTCGGAATGTCCGCGCTCGAGTTCGAAGCCTGCATTGGTGAGGTTCGTGGAGATTTCGTCGCGAAGATCGACGAAGTGGTCGTACGGAGCCACGGGGAAGTACCCGCCCTTGGCGCGGACCTTGTAACCAAGGTTGGGGCTGCCGTCGGCGTTCGTCTTCTTGCCGGTGTTCCACGAACCCGCAATGGAGTCGAGTTCGTAGTAGGCGCCATTGATGCTCGAGTCGTAATTGACCGAGTCGAAGATGTAGAACTCGGCTTCGGCGCCGAAGAACGCGGTATCCGCGATGCCGGTGGAGAGCAAGTACTCCTCGGCCTTACGGGCGACGTTGCGCGGGTCGCGGCTGTAGGACTCGCGGGTGAACGGATCGTGAACGAAGAAGTTCATATTCAACGTCTTCGCGGCCCGGAAGGGGTCGACCTGCGCCGTCGACACGTCGGGCAGGAGCATCATGTCTGATTCGTGAATCGACTGGAAGCCACGTACGGACGAACCGTCGAACGCGAGGCCGTCTTCGAAGACATCCTGCGTGAATGCAGAAGCCGGGATCGAGAAGTGCTGCTGAATACCTGGCAGATCCGTGAATCGGATGTCGACGTATTCAATACTTTCGTCGGCGATGAATTTGATGACCTCTTCGGCCGTGCTGAACGCCACGCTGTTGCTCCTTTGTTGAGTCCGTCGACCAAACGTTATGGACCTGGTGTTGCCCGCCGGTCAAGCTTGTGTTTCGCCCGTGTTACACGTCGTCTCATCAATGCGCGTACCCGAGTGAGCCACGACACTCTCCAGGCGGGCAGAAGAAAAAGAATCGTACTCACCGCACACACTACGGTGACGGCTGATCCGCGCATTCACGTCGGCGCCTATCCTGGTGTCCATGGCACGAATGACAGGTTCTTGGTTGTCCGGACCCTCGGCTGCTCGATCCGAGGACGGAACCGAGCAGAAGTTTCCAGGAGAGAGACTCGGACTTCCGGCCGAAGGCCCGGGCGCGATAGCAGGGCTCGGGCGTCGTTCCGGCGCACTGTTGCTCGACTGGTTGATGTCGATGGGGGTGTCGGCACTGATCGTCGGCGCGACCGGGGCTGCGGTACAGGTCTCCAGCTTGACCCTGCTGGTCTGGTTCGTTCTCGGCGTCGGCTCGGTGAGTATCTTTTCGTTCACACCAGGCCAACTGGTAGCTGGAATTCAGGTGACGCGTGTGGATGCGCATGCCCGCGTCGGATTCGTGCGAGCACTTGTGCGAACGTTCTTCATCATCTTCGTCGTCCCGGCCGTGATCTCGGACCACGACGGTCGCGGTATGCACGACCGGGCGACAGGCACAGCGATGGTGCGGGTGCGCTGACGATCAGCGACGCTTGATCGTCCGCTGAACGCCCTTCATCTTCGCGCCACCGGGCAGCGGTCCCTTCGGCATTGCGGGGCCGCTCTTGGTACCGAGTGCCGAGAGTCTGGACTCGATGGTGTCCATCCGCTTGCTGTCGATGTTCTTGGGCAGCTTCGTCAGATACTTCTGGAGACCGGACAGTGGGATCTGGTTTTCCCCGTTGCCGACGACGATGTCGTAGATCGGGGTATCGCCGACGATTCGCGCGGTCTTCTTCTTCTCCTGGGCGAGAAGTGATTTCACACGCTGCGGCGCGCCTTCCGCGACAAGAATGATCCCGGGCTTGCCGATGACGCGGTGCACGGCGTCGAGTTGAGTCGTTCCAGCAATCGCGTTGGTCACGCGCCAAGATCCCTGCAGGTTGTCCAGAGCCCAAGCGGCTGCACCCGCCTGCCCGTCTGCCTTGGTGTACACCGACTTCTGGACCCGACGGCCGAAGATGATGAAGGCCACGAGGACTCCGACGAGTAGTCCGATGGGCAGCAGAAACCACTGCAGATCGAAGATCAAGCCGATGAGAAACAGCACGAGACCGATACCGACGATGGCGCCGATCATCAGCGGCAGAAGAAGCTTGTCTTCCTTGCGCTGCATGTTGAACGCCTGCCACAACTGGCCGCGACGCTCTTTCGATGCCTGCTTACGGGCCGCTTTCGCTGCCGCCTTTGCTTCTTTGCTGGGCTTACCTGCTTTGCCCGCTTTACTGCCGTTCGCCATGCTTCACAGGATACGTGTAGACGCTGAAGTCACGTGCATCGCTAGCCGGTTCTATGCCTAGCGAGCAGCGAGACGAGCAATCAACGAACTTGCCTCCTGCGAGGCTTCGCCACCGTTCACCAAGTGACTCATGCTCTCGGGGAGTACGCGACCGTGATGCTGCATCGCTTGTGCGTACAGCCGCCCTGCCCGGTACGAAGAGCGGACCAGCGGTCCCGCCAGAACCCCAGCGAAGCCGACCTCGGTGGCGTAATCGGAATGGTCGACGAACTCTTCGGGCTTGACCCACCGCTCCACGGGGTGGTGGCGCGGCGACGGGCGCAGGTACTGGGTAATGGTGAGAATGTCGCAGCCTGCCTCGTGCAGGTCACGAATTGCCTCCTGCACCTCTTCCGGCGTCTCGCCCATACCGAGGATCAGGTTGGACTTGGTTACCAGACCGTCGTCTCGAGCTGCAGTGATGACGTCCATGGATCGCTGGTAGCGGAAAGCCGGGCGGATTCGCTTGAAGATACGCGGAACCGTTTCAACATTGTGCGCAAGAACTTCCGGTCGCGAAGAGAAGACCTCGGCCAACTGATCGGGCTTGGCATTGAAGTCGGGAATCAGCAATTCGACGCCGGTGTTGGGGTTCAACTTCTTGATGTACCGGACCGTTTCGGCGTACAGCCAAGAGCCTCCGTCTTCGAGGTCATCGCGCGCCACTCCGGTAATCGTCGAGTAGCGCAGACCCATGGCCTGAACGCTTTCGGCGACTCGACGGGGCTCGTCGCGGTCGAGGTCATCGGGCTTGCCGGTATCGATCTGACAGAAATCGCAACGGCGGGTGCATTGTTCACCGCCGATGAGGAACGTCGCCTCACGGTCTTCCCAGCACTCGTAGATGTTGGGGCAGCCGGCCTCTTCGCAGACGGTGTGCAGACCCTCGCGCTTTACCAAACCCTTGAGTTCGGTGTACTCCGGGCCCATCTTGGCCTTGGTCTTGATCCAGTTGGGCTTGCGTTCGATCGGTGTCTCCGCGTTTCGGATTTCGAGGCGAAGCAATTTGCGTCCGGGTGGGGCGAGTGGAGTGCTGGAGGTGAGCGAAGTATCGGGGGATGACCCGAGGGACGGCGCAGCGTTCGAGGGTGTTTCTGGAGCCACAGTCACATGGTCGATGCTACGCGCCGAACTTCGTCGTGGTGAAGTGCGGGTTACTGGAGACTGTCTCCAGCAAGGGGCGCACGACGTCGTGTTCGGTCACCGGCAATCCGCCGTCCAGAGCAGCCAGAACGGCCTCGGTGACGGCGGGTTCGACCTCGTCGACAGTGACGTCCCGTCCGAGTTCCGCGGACAGTGAGGTCACACCGGCGTCGGCGATGCCACACGGCACGATTGCGTCGAAGCCTGCCATGGACGCATTGCAGTTGAGTGAGAAACCGTGCAGTGTCACACCCCGCTGAACCCGTACGCCGATGGCTGCGATCTTCCGCTCCGGCAACCACGGCCCGTCATCGGTATCGCCCGCGACACTGCGTCCTGCTGCCAACCACACACCAGAGCGGCCATCGATGCGGCCACAGGTGATGCCCAGCTCGGTGCACACGGAAATCAGCGCTTCTTCGATCCGGCGCACATACTTCACGACGTCGATCGGCTGTGCGAGGCGAATGATCGGGTATCCGACGAGCTGTCCTGGACCGTGCCAGGTGATCTTGCCGCCGCGATCGACCTCGATAACAGGCGCGCCGTCGCGCGGCCGGTCCTCGGGTGCCGTACGCCTGCCGGCAGTGAACACTGGCGGATGCTCGAGCAAAAGTAGCGTGTCGAGACCCTGCCCCTCAGCGCGCATGTCGGCGAGTTCGCGTTGACGTGCCCACGCCTCGAGGTAATCGATGCGACCGAGTCTTCGGACGTCGACCGGATCCGAACTCTCCCGTGCGGAGGTTCCCGCGTTAGTCATGCCAGGCACGCTACGCCGAGTCAGCTACCGACAGCTACTCGCAGTGCCTCGCCGATCGTGTTGTGAGCAAAAACGAATCCGGTGTCTTCCAACACCTTCGGGACAGCTCGAGGTCCGGTCAGAATTGCTTCCTGGGCAAATTCGCCGATGACCGCTTTCAACGCGAATCCCGGTACAGCCCATGGCGCAGGCCTATGCAGTGCACGGGCCATGGCGCTGTTGAACTGTGCGTTGGTGACTGGGGCTGGACCGACCATGTTGACCGGGCCCGATACCGACTCGTTCTCGATGCCATGAATGGTCGCTGCGATCTCGTCCTCGAGTGAGATCCAGGGAAAGTACTGTCGGCCGCTGCCGAGGCGTCCACCGAGCGCCAGCAAATAGAGAGGCCTCAGCTTGTCCAGCATTCCGCCGCGTTGCGACAAGACCACGCCACTGCGCAACATTATGGTGCGGACTCCGCCGGCCGTAGCGGCCGAAGTCGCGTTCTCCCAGTCTCGGCACACTTCCGCCAGAAACCCCTCGCCGACAGGGGCCGTTTCGTCGACCACCCGGTCGCCGGTATCGCCGTAGAAGTTGATCCCGCTGGCATTGACCAGTGTCGGAACCTGGAACTTTGCGCAGTTTTCCGCCAGCACCTCGGTGGGAGTTATCCGGCTGTCGCGGACCTTCTGCTTGTAGGCGCCCGACCATCGCTTGTCCCCGATGCCTACCCCACAAAGGTTGACCACAGCGTCTGCGCCACGCAACGCACGATCGTTCAACGAGCCCTGCGGCGGGTTCCACTCGAACTCGTCCGGGCCGGCAGGTGCTCTTCGAACCAATCTGGCAACCTCGTGCCCCTTACCTCGCAACGAGGCGACGAGCGCGGTACCGATCAATCCGGAAGAACCAGCAATGACTACACGCATGAATTCGAAAGCCTCCTCGACAGAACCGGGGCATCATCCGCCAAGCGGATGATGCCCCGACACTGTTAGTTCGGTTCCCCGTTGATTCGAGGATCGGCCGAGCGCTGAACACTGCTCACCTGCAGTCCACAGTACAGACTGCTCGGCTTTCGACCTGCTCTACAGACCTAGGTCTGCTTCGAACGACGCGATCTCGAGCCGCTGCTTGATGGTGCTGAGGAAACGACCTGCGTCCGCGCCGTCGACCAGACGATGGTCGTAGGTCAGCGGCAGGTAGCACATCGACCGGACGCCGATGGACTCGTTGCCCGCGTCGTCCTTGACCACGACGGGACGCTTGACGATCGCGCCGGTGCCGAGCATGGCTGCCTGTGGCGGTACCAGAATCGGAGTGTCGAACAACGCGCCCTGACTGCCGATGTTGGTGATCGTGAACGTGCCACCGGACAACTCGTCGGGCTTCAAGCCACCGGATCGGGCGCGAGTGGCGATGTCGTTGATCGCCCGGGCGAGACCAGCCAAGGAGAGATCGCCCGCGTTGTGGATGACCGGGGACAGCAAGCCCTGCTCGGTGTCCACAGCGATACCGAGGTGAACCTCGGCGTGATAGGTGATCTCCTTGGCTTCTTCGTTGATGCTGGCGTTGACATTCGGGTGAGCCTTGAGAGCCTCGACAACTGCCTTTGCGAAGAACGGAAGGTACGTCAGGTTGACGCCCTCGTTCTCCTGGAACTTGGACTTGGCCTTGGCACGCAGACCGGCTACCCGGGTGACGTCGACCTCGAAGGTCTGAGTCAGCTGAGCAGAGGACTGAAGAGACTCGCGCGTCTTCTTCGCCGTGATCTGGCGAATGCGGTTCATCTTCTGCGTGGTTCCGCGTAGATGAGCCAACTCCGGTCGCACTCCGGCTGTAGCCGGTGCGGCAGGCTTCGACTCGGCTGCCGGAGCAGCAGCGGGAGCTGCCGGAGCCTTCTTCGCCTCGGCGGCCGCGAGAACGTCCTGTTTACGGACGCGTCCACCGACGCCGGTGCCCTTGACCGTGGTCAAGTCCACGTCGTTGTCCGTTGCGAGCTTCCGAACCAGAGGCGTGACATAGGGGGATGCGTCTGCCGAGGGAGCCTTCGCAGGTTCCTGCTTGGGTGCTTCCTGCTTGGGTGCCTCTTGCTTGGGTGCCTCTTGCTTGGGTGCCTCTTGCTTGGGAGCTTCCTGCTTGGGAGCAGGCTTTGCCGGCTCCGCAGCCTTGGCCGCAGGGGCGCCCGTGCCGATGACGGCCAACTGGCCACCGATTTCGACGGTGTCGTCTTCTTCTGCACTGATCTCGAGCAGTGTTCCCGCCACCGGGGAGGGAATCTCGGTGTCGACCTTGTCGGTGGACACCTCCAGGAGTGGCTCGTCAACGGCGACCTCGTCGCCCACGGCCTTCAGCCAGCGGGTGACAGTGCCTTCGGTGACCGACTCGCCCAGTTCCGGCATCTTGATCGGGGTACCCGAAGAGCCGGAGTCGGAGCTGGCGGCCGGCGCACTCTGAGCCGGTGCTTCTTCCTCGGCCTGCGGCTCTGGTTCTGCAGCAGCCACAGGTTCGGCCGCGGGCTCTGGCTCGGCGGCGGGCTCTTCGGCAGCAGGCTCGGGCTCGGAGGAAGACCCGGAAGCCTCGCCGGCTTCGCCGATCTGAGCGAGCTCGGCGCCGATTTCGACGGTGTCGTCTTCCTGTGCCACGATCTTCGTCAGAACACCAGCAGCGGGGGACGGGATTTCGGTGTCGACCTTGTCGGTCGACACTTCGAGCAACGGCTCGTCGACCTCGACGGTGTCGCCCTCCTGTTTGAGCCACCTGGTGACAGTTCCCTCGGTGACGCTCTCACCAAGAGCTGGCATCTGGACGGAGAAGGCCATGTCTGTTGACTCCTCGACAGTTGTGTGCGGGTAATTTAGTTCTTACGACTTGTGGTCGTAGACCATTGTGCTGGCGTTGCAAGGTTCGCGGACGATACTTGCGTTAATTGCGATCCTCGGCGCTGTCTGTGTCCGCGCCGAATCGAAGAAAACGTCTTTCCACGATCCACGGACTTTTACTGCAGACACGTAGACGCCCTTTCGACGAGACCGGAAATCGTTCTCTACAACGAGAGAGTTGAACCCTCTATGTTCATCCTTCCATCCTTGGAGTGCTCACGTTCCGCGAGGGGCTGCCCTCGCACTGGCAAACTCATGAGTAACAAGGCTTGTGCGAACGAGAAGGTCAATCTTCACGCACCTGAGACAGGAGTGATTCAGTGAGCTTGTTCGATCGCCTCACTCGACGCAGTGGCAAAGGTAGAGGCCCCCGAGAGGGGTCGGTAGCGCAGTATCTCGCGGACTGGACGGCGGCGAGAATCGGCGTCGAAGCATTCGTGGAACCGAAGACGACAGTGACTCCTGTCACGGTCGTTCTGGTGGCACACGATGGTGAGTGGACTCGGCGCGTCGTTGATGAGAAACACATCAAAAAGCTTGGACCCGACCTCGAGATCCCCGTCTACGACGTCCGAAAGACGGGCTACCCCCAGCGGATGCGGGACCACGACGCTCGACAGAAAATCCTCGAGCGGAGGGCCCGCGAATAGCGGTGCATGATTCGAGTGCCCCCGACGCACTCGAATCACGCACATGGTGTGAAGCGTCTAACCGTTCTCGACGATATCTTCGAGAACGGCGAACATCGTGCGGACCGGCACTCCAGTTCCGCCCTTGCCGATATAGCCGAACGGGCCGCCGGTGTTGAATGCCGGACCGGCAACGTCGATGTGCGCCCACTGGACGCCGTCTGCGACGAACTCCTTCAGGAACAATGCAGCAGCCAACATCCCGCCCGCGCGTCCGTTGGTGACGTTGGCGAGGTCGGCGACTCTGGAGTCCAACTCGCGTCGAATCTCACCTGGGAGCGGCATGGCCCAAGCATCTTCGCCCACGGCCTGCGAAATCTCGGCGACGCGGTCGCGGAACTCGTCGGTGCCCATGACTCCCGGCGTCCGGTTGCCGAGTGCGACGACCTGCGCGCCCGTCAGCGTTGCGGTATCGATCAGGTAGTCGGGATCGTCTTCGCACGCACGCGCGCACGATGGCGTCGGCGAGCACCAGTCGTCCTTCGGCGTCGGTGTTGATGACCTCGACTGTGATACCGCCGTACTGCGTCAGTACGTCACCAGGCCGTTGCGCGGTGCCGGACGGCATGTTCTCCGCCATGGGAACCGTGGCGACGACGTCGAGTTCGAGACCCACCTTGGCAGCGAGAATCACAGTCGTGATCACGGCTGCAGCACCAGCCATGTCGGAGGTCATGTTTTCCATGCCGGCCGCGGGCTTGATCGAGATGCCGCCGGTGTCGAAGGTGATTCCCTTTCCGACCAACGCCACCTTCTTGGACTTACGTTTACCACCTGAATGCGTCAGACGTACCAACCTGGGCAGTCGTGAGGAGCCCTTGCCGACGCCGTGGATTCCGCCGTAACCGCCTTTCTCCAAAGCCTTGTCGTCGAGAATTTCGACACTCAGTCCGGCATCGGTGCCCAGTGCCTTCGCGCGTGCGGCGAATTCCTCCGGGTACAGGTGGCTGGGTGGGGTGTTCACGAAGTCGCGGGCGATCGCGACGGCTTCGGCAATGGCAACAGAACGGGTCAGCTCGTCCTTGGCTTCGCGAGCGCGTGGGTCGCCTACCAGCAGTTCGACGCGCCCGAGAGGTCCCGCTTCGGGAGTGGGTGCCGACAGTGCAGATTTGAACTCGGTGAAGGTGTAGGCACCGAGGAAGAAGCCTTCTGCCGCGGCGCCCAGGTCGAGGGCAGAGAGCGTCGTCGCCGCGATCGAAGTTCCCGACAGCGCGCGAGCTGCAGTACCGGCGGACCGGCGGATGCGTTCGGTGTCGATGTCGGCCGACTTGCCCAGCCCGACTGCGAGGACACTCGTCACGTCCAGCGCTGCAGGGGCGGGAATGCGGGTGAGCTCGTCAGCCTTGCCTGTTGCACCGACAGCCTCGAAGGCATCGAGCAACTCGGCCGCGAGCGCATCTCCGGAGATGTCGTCGGTGATGACGAGCTCGAGTCCGTCTTCACTTGTACTGAGTGCGACGACGAGAACGTCGACATCTTTTCCGAGGTGGCCGGCCAGCACCAGCTCGGGTCCGAGAGTGCGGGGTGAAGTCGATGGCACGTTGCAGCTCCTGAAGGATTGATTGTTCTCGGTCGTACACGATCGTAGTGACTCGGGCCCGACGTGCGGCCGTCCGCTAGCGTTGGCCGCTATGAGTGCAGAAGAACTTGCTCGCGGACCCGTGCACGCCGTTCACGTCGAACTGGGAGCGACGTTCGCGCCTTTCGGCGGATGGGAGATGCCAGTCTCCTACGTCGGAGTCGTGGCGGAGCACAAGGCAGTCCGTACCTCCGTCGGCGTCTTCGACGTCAGTCATCTCGGGAAGGCGATAGTCGAAGGACCCGGTGCGGCGGACTTCGTCAACTCCACGCTGACCAACGACCTCACCCGGGTGGGCCCAGGGAAGGCGCAATACACGTTGTGTTGCAACATGTCCGGGGGAGTGGTGGACGATTTGATCGCCTACTTCGTCTCACCCGAAGAGATATTCCTGATTCCGAACGCCGCCAACACCGCATCGGTCGTCGCCGCGTTGAGCGCCGAGGCTCCCGAAGGCGTCGTGGTTCGCGACCAGCATCGTGATTTCGGCGTGTTCGCGGTGCAGGGGCCCGATTCTCGAGCTGTGGTCGAGCAGTTGGGTCTCCCAGCGGAATTGGAGTACATGGCTTTCGTCGACGCGAAGTGGTCCGATGCCGACGGCAACGAGGCACCGGTCCGGGTGTGCCGCACGGGTTATACCGGTGAGCACGGTTACGAATTGGTCTGCTCGTGGAACGACGCCGAAGCACTGTTCCGTGCCCTTGTCGACGTCGTGAAACTTTCCGGCGGTCAGGTGGCAGGGCTCGGTGCGCGAGATACCTTGCGGACCGAGATGGGCTATCCACTCCACGGCCATGAGCTCTCGCTGGACATCTCGCCGCTCCAAGCCCGATGTGGTTGGGCGATCGGATGGAAGAAGGACCGATTCTGGGGCAGGGACGCTCTGCTTGCAGAAAAGGCAGCAGGTCCGACGCGAGTGCTCCGTGGCGTCAAAGCACTCGACCGCGGAGTGCTGCGGCAGGGACAGAACGTTGTGATGGACGGCGGCGTGGTCGGCGTCACGACGTCAGGGACGTTCTCGCCCACGCTCGGGGCAGGAATTGCGCTTGCATTAATAGACGCCACGGCGGGGGTGACGCCGGGTGGCATCGTCGAGGTCGATGTCCGTGGCCGGGCACTTCGATGTGAGATCGTCGCCCCGCCTTTCGTTGCAGCGAACACCAAGTGAGCGGGCTTCGACGCGTTCGATAAGCTCACTGCATGACAGGCGTTCCCGAATTCACTCGTGTGCAGCATCCTTCTCCGGCTCCTTCGGAGGTCAGAGAAGCAGTATTGGCTGCACCCGGGTTCGGGAAGTTCTTCACCGACCACATGGCAGTGATCGACTACACCTCGGAGAAGGGCTGGTTCGGCGCGACCATCGCGCCGTACGGGCCGATCGAGTTGGATCCCGCGGCGATGGTCCTGCACTACGGGCAGGCGATTTTCGAAGGGTTGAAAATCTACCGTCAGCCCAACGGGGATCTCTCCTCGTTCCGCGTCGATGCCAACGCCGAGCGATTCAAATCCTCGGCCAGGCGGTTGGCGATGCCGGAGCTTCCCACTGAGCTGTTCATCTCCTCGATCGAGGAGATGCTTGCCGTGGATCGCGAGTGGATCCCGGCCGCCGGTGGCGAGGATGCCCTCTACCTTCGCCCGTTCATGTTCTCTACCGAAGCGGGGCTCGGTGTCCGGCCGGCGGACGCGTACCGGTACATGCTCATTGCCTCTCCCGCCGGCGCGTACTTCCCTCGTGGTGTCAAACCGGTCAGCGTGTGGCTTTCGACCGAATACGTACGCGCCGCTCCCGGTGGTACCGGAGCGGCGAAATTTGCCGGCAACTACGCGGCATCGCTGCTTGCGCAGGCGCAGGCCAGCGATCAAGGCTGTGACCAGGTTGTCTGGCTGGACGCGATCGAGCGTCGCTTCGTCGAGGAAATGGGTGGTATGAACCTGTTCTTCGTCTTCGGCTCCGGTTCCGATGCCCGTTTGGTCACGCCCTCACTGTCCGGGTCGCTGCTTCCGGGAATTACCCGCGATTCGCTCCTGGCGTTGGCGACCGACTCCGGAATCCCGGTGGAGGAGCGACGCATCTCGACCGAAGAGTGGCAGAAGAAGGCGGAGTCCGGCGACATCACCGAGGTATTCGCATGCGGAACCGCGGCAGTCATCACTCCCGTCGGCAGCGTCAAATCAGCTGACGGTGAGTTCACCATCGCCGACGGCGAACCGGGCAACATCACTCTCGCCCTGCGCGATACCTTGACGGGCATTCAGCGCGGCACCTTCGCCGACACTCATGGGTGGATGACCAAGCTCGGCTGAGTTCAGGATCCGATCAGCAAACCCACCACGGTGAGGGTTGTGGTGATTTCCAGAGCCGCGCCCAGTACGTCGCCACTGAGGCCATCGAACCGTCGGACACAGTGGCGCACAAGAACTACGCCGATCGCCAACACGGTTGCGACGACGGCGGGGCCTTGCCACCAGCGACCGTCCACGCAGCCGGCCGCTGCGACAAGCGCTGCGGCACACCAAAAACCGATCACTGTGCGGCTTTGCGTGCCCGCAACGAGTGCTCCGAACCCGTGCTCGACGGCTGGAAACGTCCCACGTCTGCACGCGAGTACGACAGCGACACGACCTACTGCGACGGCCAGCACTATCGAGGAGAAAGCCTGCTGCTCCGCCAGCAGGCCGAAGCCGGTGGCCTGAATTGCGAGGGTGAGGACGAGTGCAGCGACCCCGAACGGCCCGGCGCTTCCACTCTGCATGACTTCACGGGCTCGTTCAGGAGGGCCGTAGCAACCGAGACCGTCTGCCGTGTCGGCAAGGCCGTCGATATGCATGCCGCGTGTCAGCAGGGCAAGCGCGCCGACGACGAGCAGTCCGCCGAGCAGTCCGCCGAGCGAGAGTGCGTCCGCACACCACGAAGCGCCTGCCGCAAACACCCCGAGCAGCAGTCCGACGACAGGCGCGGCCGATATGGCTTTACGGGCAGCATCCCGATCGATGTGGTGCGGACCCCGCACCGGAAGGACTGTCAACCAGGACAGGGCCAGACGAGGGCCCACCCATATCGAATGCACTTCTCAGGCCTCGGACGGCGCTTCGGGATTGGAGGCTCGGTTACTCACACCTGCATCTGCAAAGGTCGACATGTCCTTCAGCGCGGCGATTGCCGCGTGCACCAACGGTAGGGCGGTGAGAGCGCCCGAGCCCTCGCCGAGTCGCATGTCGAGCTCGAGAAGGGGTTCGATTCGCAAGTGGCGCAGGGCAATCGAGTGTGCGGGTTCGGACGAGCGATGGCCGGCGATCCACCATTCACGGGCCCCTCGCGCCGACTCCTCCGCAACCAAGGCCGCAGCCGTCACGACGAGCCCATCGAGAATGACAGGCGTACGACGGTGCGCAGCTTGGGCGAGAAACCCGGCCATGGCAGCAAGATCCGCGCCACCGGCAACGCGTAGCAGCGCGACAGAATCCTTCACGACCGGACGGGCACGCCGCATCGCATCACGAATCGCTGCCGTCTTGCGGATCCAACCGGCGTCGTCGACGCCAGTACCGCGACCTACTGCGGCCACCGGCTCGGTGTCGGTGAGTACTGCGATCAATGTCGTTGCCGGAGTGGTATTTCCGATTCCCATGTCACCGGCGATCAGCAAGTCGGCACCGCTGTCGATCTCCTCGTCGGCGATCGTACGACCGGCCTCGATCGCAGCCCGAACCTCGGACTCCGACAACGCATCCTCACGATCGATCGAACCGCTGGACCGTCGGACCTTGTATCGGCTGATCGTGGTGTCCGTATCCGAGTCGACAGCGATATCGACGACACGGACCGTTGCGCCTGCCACGGCGGCCAGTGCATTGACCGCGGCCCCACCGGCCGCGATGTTGGCCACCATCTGAATGGTCACCTCGGTGGGATAGGCCGAAACCCCGTGCGCCGCAACACCGTGGTCACCGGCAAACACAACTACCCGGGGTCGGACCAGCGCGTGGGGCGGACACTGATCTTGGCACGCCGAAATCCACTCACCGATCTCTTCGAGTCGACCGAGACTGCCGGCAGGCTTGGTCAACGACTTCTGTCGTTCCGACGCCGCAGAGCGGGTCTGCGGCGACGGCGGAGCGACCGGGCGCAACGGCGTCGAGTTCTCGGTTGTTTCGGACGTCACGGTTGCTGCTCAGCCTTTCGGAAAGGGTGAACCCCGGCACACTTGAGTGTGAGGGGAAGGCCGGCCACGACGAGTACGACGTCGTCGCACACCTCGGCGAGCCGGGAATTGAGCGCGCCGATCTCGTCTTGAAACAATCTGCCCGATCGAGTGTGCGGGACAACGGACAACCCCACTTCGGGAGTGACCAGCAATAGGGTGCCCGTGCATTGCGCGACGGCCTCGACGAGCGCGTCGATCTCCGCCGCAATCGTGCCGCGAGGACTGTCCCAGGCCGCCCGATCGTCGATGGTGTGGGTGAGCCAGGTGCCGAGATCGTCGACGAGCGTGACTCCTAGTGTTCCGTCGACGATCAGCTGGGGCAGGTTCGTGGTCGATTCCACAGTTGTCCAGGTGGCCGGCCGCCGTACTCGATGTTCTTCGATCCGCGCATCCCAATCGGCGTCAGCGGGGCGCCTTCGTCCGGTGGCCACGTATCTGACGTCTTCTGCTTCTGCGGCGAGATGTTCGGCGTGGCCGGACTTGCCCGATCGCGCGCCACCGAGCAGCAGTGTGCGCTTGGGCAGCGTCATAGTGTCAGACAGCCGCGCCGCGGTTGACGCGAGGCTGTGGTGCACGCATCTTGCGGATCTGCGAAGCACGAACGAACGCGTACCACCCGAGCTTGAACCCACCGTCGGTGGTTTCGGGGAAGCGAGCCCGAACGCGATTGTTGATCTGGCGGCCGATGAAAATTCCTTCGCCGACCATGAACAGCATCATCACGAACATCGCCAGCGTGACGTACGCCTGAACAGCAGGATCGAGGAAGAGCGCGAAGATCAGCAGAAGCGCGAGCGGCATGAACAAACCGACCAAATTCCGGCGGGCATCGACGAGGTCGCGGGCGTACGCCCGGACGGGGCCCTTGTCCCGCGGAAGCAAGAACTTGTCCTCGCCGGCAAGCATCCGCGCGCGGCGGTCGGCGGAGGAGGCTCTGCGCTCCTCGGATGCCTTTTTACGGTCGACTTTGGTTCCCTTGTTCGCCTTGCGACGCTCGCGGGCCTCTTTGCTCGTCATCGGCGGTGGCGCGACCGGACCGCGGCGTCGAGCTTCGGCCTCACGTCGTTTCGGCGTGGGGCGACCTTTGCCGACGATCTCGTTCGGCGGCGACACATCCGTCGGTGACGACTCGGTCGAGGCCGAATCATGCTTGTCCGAATTGTCAGAGTTTCCGCGGCGTAGCAACTTCACTCACCCAGGCTATGGGATGGAAGCGAATAGGTGAACATCGGCCACGCCAACTTACGTCCGCGAAGGCTCCTCGAGCACGGCGCCCTCGACATGCCGCATCTCGAGCATCGACCTAGACTTCCGACGATGCGAGTGATGATTGCGCCTGATTCGTTCGGAAACACACTGAGCGCGAACGAGGCGGCCGACGCGATCGCCCGGGGTTGGCGGCTCGGACGTCCGGAGGACGAACTCGTGTTGGCGCCCCAATCCGACGGCGGTCCGGGATTCGTCGACGTGTTGGCGGGCAAGCGTGGCGAAGTGCGCGAACTCGACGTTTACGGACCACTCGGGAAACGGGTTCGGGCGCGGTGGTTGCTCGACGGTCACACAGCGTTCATCGAAGTCGCGCAGGCCTGTGGATTGAGCCTCCTGGACGGTCCGCCGACCACCAGCAGCGCCTCGCGGTCAAGTAGCGACGGTGTCGGCCAGCTCATCGATGCTGCCCTGGGTGTCGACGGCATCGAGACGGTGTTCGTCGGTCTCGGCGGCAGTAGTTGTACCGACGGCGGACGGGGGATGATTCGTGCACTCGGTGGACTCGCCGATGCCGCAGCACGACTGCGGTCGGTCGAACTGGTCGCTGCCACCGACGTCGAGAACCCGCTTCTGGGCGAGCACGGCGCAGCGCACGTCTTCGGGGCACAGAAGGGCGCGGATGCCGCCATGGTCGACGTTCTCGAAGAGCTCAACCGCGAATGGGCAGTAATCTTGGAACGCGTGGCGGGAGTCGACGTCGCCGAGCTGCCAGGTGCGGGCGCTGCCGGGGGTATCGGTGCGGCACTGTTTGCGCTGGGCGGGCGGCGGGAGTCCGGCGCGGCCGTGGTGGCCGAACTCACCGACCAAGCCGATCTACTCGAGTCGGTCGATCTCGTCATCACCGGTGAAGGAAAGTTCGACAGTCAGTCCCTTCGCGGCAAGCTCGTCACTCAACTTGCATCCGCGGGCGCGATATCCGGAGCGCAGACGATAGTTCTTGCAGGTCAAGTAGCTCTCGAGACCGCACAGTGGAAAGCAGCAGGTCTTTCGCGAGCGTATTCCGTAGCCGAATTCGCCGGTTCGGTGGACAAGGCGATGAGTGATGCCGGACCACAACTCGAGCATTTGGCCGCGTACGCAGCGCGACGGTTCGATCAAGGCACGCCGCCTTTACGCGGCGGGCTGTGAGGAATACCTGTACGCGGAGTACGGTTGAGTCGTTCACGGGTTGAGTACGACTGATAGGGAGAGCCCATGACCGTCTCGAACGAAACCATCACGCACAAGGTCACGATGACTGAAGCTGCATCATTGAAGGCCAAGGCGCTGCTGGACCAAGAAGGACGCGACGACCTCGCGCTTCGCGTTGCTGTGCAGCCTGGTGGCTGTGCGGGCCTGCGCTATCAGCTCTTCTTCGACGATCGCAGCCTCGACGGCGACCTCGCAGTGGACTTCAACGGAGTCACGCTGGCTGTCGACCGGATGAGTGCTCCGTACGTCGAGGGTGCATCCATCGACTTCGTGGACACCATCGAGAAGCAGGGCTTCACGATCGACAATCCGAACGCAACGGGCTCATGTGCCTGCGGCGATTCGTTCAACTGATCTGAACCACCAACTCTGACCGGTACTGCATTTTCGGGTACCGGTCAGAGTTGTGTTCGCACCAAGTTCTGGGGCGCCGCGCAGTAGCATGGATCTCGCTCCGACCACCATCGAAAGGCTCAACCACGTGACTCTCGCGGTATCGGGATCGATAGCTACCGATCATCTGATGCGGTTCCCGGGCAAGTTCGCCGAGCAGTTGGTTGCAGACCAGCTCTCCAATATCTCGCTGAGCTTCCTTGTCGATGATCTGGTCATCAGAAAAGGTGGAGTCGGCGGCAATATTGCCTACGCCCTGGGCGTGTTGGGCGGATCCCCGCTCCTGGTGGGTGCCGTCGGGCCGGACTTCGGTGAATATCGGTCTTGGCTGGAGTCCAACGGAGTCGATTGCACCGCGGTACGCGTGTCGGCGACGGCTCACACTGCGCGCTTCGTCTGCACCACCGACGTGGACATGGCTCAAATTGCGTCGTTTTACCCAGGTGCGATGAGTGAAGCGCGCGAAATCTCGATCGATGAGCTTTCCGCAGGACGAACGCTGGAACTGGTATTGGTCGGCGCCAACGATCCGGACGCGATGATCGCCCACACTCAGCAGTGTCGAGCGCTGAACATTCCTTTCGCAGCAGATCCGTCACAGCAACTCGCGCGTCTGACCGGTGAACAAGCGGTCGATCTCATCGAGGGTGCGGCATACCTCTTCACCAACGAGTACGAGTGGGGACTGCTGCGCCAGAAGTCGGGCCTGTCCGAGACGGAGATCGCGGCCAAGGTGGGAATTCGGGTCACGACGCTAGGCAAGTCCGGCGTCGAGATCGTCACTCCCGACGGCGTACGCACGCACGTGGATGTGGTTCCCGAGACCAGCAAAGTGGACCCGACGGGAGTGGGCGACGGTTTCCGGGCCGGCTTCCTCATGGCACATCTCGCCGGCGCTTCCGTCGAGCGGGCAGCACAGCTGGGCTCCTATGTGGCGGTCCTCGTTCTCGAGACCACCGGAACTCAAGAGTGGACTTTTGTACGAGACGACGCACTCAAGCGTCTGAGCGCCGCCTACGGAGCTACCGCGGCCGAGCAGATCGGCGCGCTGCTCCCGGCGTAGCCCGGCGTTCATCGCAAAAAGGGACCGTCCTTACCGTGTTCACGGTTATGACGGTCCCTTTCGGTAATTCAGCGGAACCTGTGTCCGGAAGGATCAGATTTCGACCGGGTAGGTCGGCTCGCTGATCTTCGGAACGATGCGCTTTTCCACGAAAATCCCGTGCCAGATCATGAAGATGAGAACGGTCCACAGTCGACGGCTGTGATCGGACTTGCCGTCGCGATGCTCGTTCAGCATCGCGGTGATCGCAGCCTTGTTGAGTATGTGATCGGTTTCGGATTCGGCGATCTGTTGATGCGCCCAGTCGAACAATTCGGTACCCCTCAACCAATGGCGGAGGGGAACGGGGAATCCCAGCTTGGCGCGGTTGAGGACATGCCCGGGAACGATGCCCTCCAACGACTTGCGCAGTGCGTACTTCGTCGTGTCCTTAGTGATCTTCTGATCGAGCGGCAACCTCTCGGCGACGGCAAAAACCTCGGAGTCCAGGAACGGGACCCGCAGTTCGAGCGAGTTGGCCATCGTGATCTTGTCGGCCTTGACGAGGATGTCGCCACGTAGCCAAGTGAACAGATCCAAATGCTGCATACGCGCAACCGGATCCCATCCTCGACTCTGCGCGTAGATCGGCGCCGTCACATCGGTGTGGGTCCACTCCGGACGGAAATCCCGCAGAACTGCACGGAGCTGAGCATCGCCGAAGCTTCGGGCATTCCCGTAATAGCGATCCTCTAGCGTCATGGATCCGCGATGAAGCAAACTCTTGCCGCGCGTACCGTCGGGGATCTTGTCGCTGAGGGCGCCTGCGGCACGACGCAATCCGCGTGGAAGATACTCGAAAGGCTTGAGGGACAGTGGTTCTCGATAGATGGTGTAGCCGCCGAACAATTCGTCCGCGCCCTCACCGGAGAGCACGACCTTCACATGCTTTCGGGCTTCTTTGGCCACGAAGTAGAGCGGCACCAGTGCGGGATCGGCCACCGGATCGTCGAGATACCAGACGATCTCTGGGATCGAGGATGCAAACTCCTCCGGTCCGACGACCTTCACGACGTGTTTGGCACCGATCGCCGCAGCGGACTCGGCGGCGACATCTACCTCGGAATAGCCGTCGCGCTCGAATCCGGTCGTAAAGGTGATCAGATTCGGATTGTGGCGTATCGCCAGCGCTGCGATCGCTGTCGAGTCGATTCCGCCGGACAGGAAAGCGCCGACTGTGACATCTGCGCGCATGTGCTTGGCAACGGAGTCCTCGAGCGCGTCGGTGATCTCCTGATACCTCGCCGCCTCCGTTCCGGCTACGAACGGCTTCACCGGGAACTTCGGAGTGAAGTAACGAGTGATCTTCGGTTGTGTGCCGGGGGAGAGGGTCGCCGAACAACCCGATTCGAGTCGCCGGATCTCTCGGTGCAACGACTCGGGCTCCGGAACGTACTGCAGAACGGTGTAGTGCTGGATCGCACGAGGGTCGAGTTCGGTACCGATACCGATGAGATCGGCCAGTTCGAGCAGGCTCTTCTTCTCGCTCCCGAATGCAGTACCGCCGGGCCCGGTTGCGATGAACAGTGGCTTGATGCCGAACGGATCTCTGGCCAGGAACAACTCGCGAGTCTCGGTGTCCCAGATCGCGAAGGCGAACATGCCTCGCAATCGGCGCAGAGCGTCGTGACCCCAGTAGTGGAATGCCGCGACGATCGACTCGCCGTCGCCCTCGGTGAAGAAGACAGCGTCGTGCTCGCGCGTCAACTCCTCACGTAGTTCCAGGTAGTTGTAGATCTCCCCGTTGAACGTCATGGCGTAGCGCGTCGGATTCTCGGCGGGCCCCCAGCGAAGTGGCTGGTGCGAATGCTCGATATCGATGATCGACAATCGGTTGAATCCGAAAATTACGTCTTCGTCGTGCCAAGTGCCAGGTTCGTCTGGCCCGCGGTGACGCATGCAATGCATGGCGGAACCGACGAGGTCGACTCCTGCGTCGTCCGTGCCGGCCGACGTGAGCAGGCCTAGTAGTCCACACACAGAGTCCACTACCTCTTTTCCAATTAGGGATCGGTTCAACCGACACTCGCCCGACGCGGGTTGGTAGTCGTAAGGCGAGCGCCCGGGTCCGAGTATGCCGCAGACGCGACGCGCTCGAAGGTAGTGACCCAACAGTGGTCCTGTGGCAGCTTTGGTCTACGCTGCGTAGTACTAGGGCATCTCCATGTGGAGGCCCTTATTCTTCAGTGGTGGGCGATCAGGAAGGCGTGAACGTGGCGCAGAGTCGGATCCTTCGGCGAGCCGGGCTGACAACAGTTCTCGGCTTAGCCGCTGTGCTGTTGTCGGGTTGTTCCATCGACAGTGAAGTTTTGCGCTTCGGTTTTCCGTCGGGCATCACTCCACAGAGCACACGTATTCGTGAATTGTGGACTTGGTCCGTGGTGGCGGCGCTTGTCATGGGCATCATCGTCTGGGCATTGATCTTTTGGGTGGTCATCTTCCACCGTAAGAAGAAGGACTCTCCGGAGTTCCCTAGGCAGACGGCGTACAACGTGCCATTGGAGCTGTTCTACACAGCCGTGCCGTTCGTCATCATCGCCGTGCTCTTCTACTTCACTGTGGTCGTGCAGAACTACATCGGTGACAAGCAGCCGGATCCCGACGTCACCGTCGACGTGACCGCGTTCCAGTGGAACTGGAAGTTCGGGTACCAGACCATCGACCTCAAGGACGGCGTCGTCAAGTACGAGGGCACCGACCTCGAGGCGCAGGCAGCAGCAGAAGCTGCAGCCTCCCCGCCCGAGGGTGAAGCCCAAGGTAGCGAGGACGGCGAGATCGTACCGGGAGCTATCCACGGTGTGAGCCCGCAGGATCTGTCGTACCTGCATTACAACAAGATCGAGACAGTCGGCACCAGCGACGAGATTCCTGTGCTCGTGCTTCCGACCGGCAAGCGCATCGAATTCGTACTGGCCTCGTCCGACGTCATCCACGGCTTCTGGGTCCCCGAGTTCTTGTTCAAGCGCGACGTGATGCCGAACCCGGAGGAGAACCACTCCGATAACGTCTTCCAGATCTCGGAGATCGAACGAGAAGGCTCCTTCGTCGGTCGATGCACCGAAATGTGCGGCACCTATCACGCCATGATGAACTTCGAAGTTCGTGCGGTATCCCCGGACGACTTCCAGCAGTACATCGAATCGCGTAAGCCGAAGAGCGAAGGCGGCGAGGCTTTGACGAACGCGCAGGCGTTGGAAGCAATCGGTCAGTCACCGGTTTCGACCAGCACCATCCCGTTCACTACAGACCGCACGCAGAAGTCTGAATCCGTTGCCGACGGCAACTGACAAAGGAAGAATGCTGATATGAAAATCGAAGCCAAGATCTTTGAGATCCTGACTGTCTTCTTCCTTCTCGTTGGGATTGTGTACGCCGTATTCACCGGGTTCTCCCGCACCGGTGTCGAGTGGGCAGGCGTTACCGCAATTGCCCTGTCGTTCGGCTTGACCCTCATTATCGGGACGTACTTCCGATTCGTCGCTCGACGCTTGGACACGCGTCCAGAAGACTTCGACGATGCGGAGATCAGCGACGGCGCCGGCGACTTAGGCTTCTTCAGCCCCGGTAGCTTCTGGCCGATCAGCCTTGCAGGCGCTGCAGCGGTCACGGCAGTCGGCTTTGCGTTCTTCATGCCGTGGCTCATGGCGTTGGGCATCGCATTGGTTCTGGCCGCTGCTGCCGGATTGGTATTCGAGTACCACATCGGACCAGAGAAGCACTGACCTGCACGTAGTCGGTCTCTAGACTCGAGCCAAGGCGCTGATCGTCCCTACGGGGACGGTCAGCGCCTTGCTTTGTATCCGACTTCCAGATGATCTGTGCCGGAAACTGGAGCGTGGAGCGGCGAATCCGGTCGGGCGGTACACCGCATGGACCCCTTCCGGCGGATCGTTGCTGCCCCACGTTCCTGACGAACGTGGCTACGGTCGGCGATCCGACGACGGCATGAATAGCTCGCACGGCGAAGGCGTCCTCGATCGCCGGTATCCGGGCTCGACAATGCTGCGAATGCCCGGGTCTGATGCAGCTTCACCCCAGATCTGGGCCGCGACACCGTATGGCAGTGGGTCGTGCTCGAGTACACACATCCTTCATTCGTGTTGCGACAGGTTCGTGCTTGGTCTCGAAATGGGATTGGGGATCGCGATGCTCACCACCGCCCCCGACAATCGTCGGTCTGAATGCACTCTTGGGCCCATGCATCTGCCGGAGAACGAACTCGAGCAGCCAATGGGCGCTCTCTTGTAATCGAGGTCGGAGCCCGGATGCAGACAGCTTCGTGCTGTGAAGTGTTCTCGCGCAGACACCACCTGGAACGAGCTGCCCAACCATGTACATGCACAGGTGGACCTGTGCCCGGCGGGGGAGGGGAGGGTGCGCCTGATGCGAGCCTGGGCGGACTTCGGGACGCCCCCGCATGCGTCGCCAGCTTTCGACGCGAAAAAGGGCGGCACCCGATGGGTGCCGCCCTTTTCATGTTCGTCGAGAACTTCTAGGTCTCGCTCTCACTGTCTTCACGATCGACAGCATGTTTCGCGGAGCCGTTGCCGTTGGCATGGCCGTTCGAATGGCCGTTGGTTCCGTTGCCGTTCGGGTGACCGTTGCCGTTCGAGTGACCGTTGCCGTTCGAGTGACCGTTGAGCTGGAGCTGATAGTTCTTCAACATGTTCAGCTGCTCGACCTCGCCATGGTGGAGAGCCTCTTCCAGAGCCTTGCTCTCGGCAACCGGATCTGGTTGGAAAAGCGAACCTGATCCAGGCTTTCCAGCAGAACCAAGCTTGTTCATCTTCTTCGGAATTGCTGCACCCTGATATTCGAGCGGGATCGGGTGTCCGTGGCTGTCGACCGGCCCGAGTGGCTGGTGGACCTCGACGTACTGACCGTGCGGTAGACGCTTGATGATGCCCGTCTCGATGCCGTGATCGAGAACAGTGCGGTCACTGCGCTGCAGTCCGATGCAGAACCGGTACGCAACGAAGTACGCGATCGGAGGCAGAATCAGCATTCCGATTCGACCGATCCACGTCATCGCGTTGAGCGAGATGTCGAACTTGTAAGCGATGATGTCGTTCACGCATGAGATGGTCAGGACAAGGTAGAACGCCAGGACCATTGCGCCGATCGCAGTTCGGACCGGTACGTCGCGCGGACGCTGAAGCAGGTTGTGATGTGCCCGGTCGCCGGTAAGACGCTTCTCGATCCACGGGTACATGATCATCACAGTGAAGACGAGACCCATGATCAGCGCGACAGCGAAGACTGCGGGGATCGTGTAGCGACCCGCAATGTAGATGTCCCAAGCGGGCCACAGTCGTGCCAAGCCGTCGGTCCACATCATGTAGAAGTCGGGCTGGGAGCCGGCCGAGACCTGAGATGGGTTGTACGGTCCGATATTCCAGACTGGGTTCACCTGGATGAGGCCGCCCATGAGTGCAAGGATGCCGAACGTGACGGCGAAGAATGCACCGGACTTGACGGCGAAGACCGGCAAGATGCGGACGCCGACGACGTTGGTCTCGGTGCGGCCCGGTCCGGGGAACTGCGTGTGCTTCTGGTACCAGACAAGAGCGAGGTGTGCTGCGATCAGCGCCAAAATGATGGCGGGGAGCAACAGAACGTGAGCGACGTACAGGCGCGGAATGATGATCGTGCCGGGGAAGTCACCGTCGAACACCAACCAGTGCAACCACGTTCCGATGACAGGAACACTCATCGAAATACCGGAGAACGCGGCACGAAGACCGGTGCCGGACAGCAGGTCGTCAGGAAGCGTGTAGCCGAAGAAGCCCTCGAACATCGCCAAGATGAGAAGCAAGCAGCCGATGACCCAGTTGGCTTCACGCGGCCTGCGGAACGCACCGGTGAAGAAGATACGCATCATGTGAACGATGATCGAAGCAGCAAACATCAGTGCTGCCCAGTGGTGGATCTGTCGCATGAACAGACCGCCGCGGACCTCGAACGAGATATTCAATGCTGTTTCGTATGCCCGAGACATCGTGACGCCACGGAGCGGTTCGTAGATGCCGTTGTACTCGACCTCGCTCATCGAGGGGTCGAAGAACAGCGTCAAGAACGTGCCTGAGATCAACAGGATCACAAAGCTGTAAAGCGCGATCTCGCCGAGAAGGAATGACCAGTGAGTCGGAAAGACTTTATTGATCTGTCGACGTATGCCCGGTGCCAGATGGTAACGACTGTCGACGTCGTCGGCCTGCTTGGCAGCGAGGGCTTGCAGTGAAGGACTCATGAATCAGTCTCCGGTCTACGCTCCCAGAAGGCGGGTCCGAGGGCTTCGATGTAATCCCCGTCCGCTACTAAGAAACCTTCTTCGTTAACAGTGATTGGCAGCTGCGGCAGAGCGCGAGCAGCCGGTCCGAAGATCGGCTTGGCATACTCGAGTGCGTCGAACTGCGACTGGTGGCACGGGCACAGAATCCGATTGGTCTGCTGCTCGTACAGCGACGTCGGGCAACCCAGGTGGGTGCAGATCTTCGAGTAGGCGAAGTAGTCGCCGTAATTGAAGCTTTCCTGGTTCTTGCGCTTGATGACCTTGGCCGTGTCCTCAGAGCGGAGACGGATAAGCATGGTCGCGTTGCGGATTCCACGAAGCGATTTGAGCAAGGCGTGATCGTCGTCGCGGTCGGCCTCACGGAACGGAAATACTGTCTCCATGGCTCCGGCATCCATATCCTCTGGGCGGACCAGAACGACGTCGTGGGGACGACCGGTATCGCGCCGAAGGTAAATCGTTTCTCCAGGGTAGCGCGGAGTCCAGCCGGAGACCCATAGAGGAGATTTGTCACCCTCGGCCCACGGGTTCTTGATCAGACCACCGAGGGGCAGGATGGCCATGATTCCGAGCGCGCCGCCGCCGAAGAACAACGAGCGCTTGATTACCTTGCGTCGTCCGATGGTCGACGTGTCGAGCGAATCACTCAGCTGGGCAACGACAGTCTGTCGATCCACCTCGGACGAAGATCCGTCGTGGCGATCCTGAATGGATACCTCTTCGGGAATGAACTTCTTGGTGAACTGGACAGCGCCGACACCGACACCGAGGATCGCGAGACCCATGGTCAGGCCGATCAGCGGGGTGTAGAGGGTGTACTTCCAGTAGCTCTCTTCACCGATTCCGGCATATTCCCAAGGCCAGAACAGGTAGATCGCGATGAATGCGACAGCCGAGACGCCTGAAAGAGCGAACCAGAACGCAACGTTGCGTTCGGCGCGCTTCTCAGCGCGGGTGCCTTGAACTGCCCATCGATCTCTACGGAATGCAACATCGACGTGGTCGAGATTGGTGCCCAGCTTCACCAGCTGGTCACGCGTCATTCCGGCGAGTTCCTCGTCGGAATACTTCCTGTTCACATCCACATCGTTCCCACCGGTCTGCCCGGCGTCCGCGCGTCCGGAATCACCGTCACTCATGACCTCGCTCCGATCCACAACGTTGCGCCGACAACGGCACCGATTCCTATGATCCAGATTGCAAGGGCTTCTGTACCCGGGCCGAAGCCGCCGAGTCCCCAGCCGCCCGGTGCAGTCGTATCCTGCGCTGACTTCACGTAAGAGATGATGTCGATCTTTTCTTCTTGCGTCAGTTGACGGTCCGAGAACTTGGGCATGTTCTGCGGGCCCGTGACCATGGCCGTGTAGATCTCCTGCTCGGAGGCAGGCCCGAGCGAAGGTGCGTACTTGCCCGAGGACAAGGCGCCACCTTGGCCGGTGAAGTTGTGGCATGACGCGCAGTTGAGACGGAAGAGCTCGCTGCCGCGGGCAATATCACCGCCGGTAAGCGAAGACTGCGCAACCTCGCCGTTGCTGTCGAGGAGCACGGTCGGGCCGCCACCGTTGGCCTGGACATACGCACCGAGCGCGTCGATCTGCTTGTCGTCGAACTTCGCCGGTTTGCGTTCAGCCTGCGCTTCGTTACGAACCGCGGGCATCCGACCCGTCGAGACCTGGAAGTACACAGCGGCTTCACCGACACCGATCAAGCTGGGCCCGCGGTCTTGCACACCCTGCAGGTTCACACCGTGGCAGGTGACACACGATGTGTCGTACAACTGCTTACCTTCGCGGATCAAAGCGGCTGAATCCTGATCGGCCGTCGCCACCTGTGGGGTGGGGGTCAGAGCCGACGCAAGAAATCCCGCGCTGATGAGACCCATCATGAGTACTACTGCGCCTGTCACACGGCGGCGAACCTTGCGCTGCCGCCGACTCTTCACTGCTGAAGGAGAACCGGCTGACGGGATATCTGTGTTGTCGCCGGGTGATGCTGGGGGAGATGAGCTCATCTTCTATCCCTTGTCGTGTCGGGACGGACTGAACGCCTGGGGCTGATTCCTGACGTTCATTGTTGTCGACGAAGTCGAAACACTTGCTTTGCCGATATTCATCAGCGGATGAAGTAGATGGTCGCGAACAGCGCAATCCAGACGATGTCGACGAAGTGCCAGTAGTACGACACGACGATCGCAGCTGTTGCCTGAGCGGGCGTGAACTTACTGACCAGCGTTCGCGTGATCAGGAAGACGAAGGCGATAAGTCCACCGATCACATGGAGGCCGTGGAATCCGGTCGTGATGTAGAAGACCGAGCCATAGACGCTCGAAGAGATCGTGGTGCCCTCTTCCACCAAGTGGTAGTACTCGTACCCCTGGCCGGCGACGAACAACGTCCCCATAACCAACGTGATGATGTACCAGCGTCGCAGTCCGAAGACGTCACCGCGCTCAGCGGCGAATACGCCTAGCTGGCAGGTGAAGGAGGATGCGATCAGAACGGTTGTCACCGGTACCGCGAGACCGAGGTTCAGCTCGGTCGGTTCCGGTGGCCAGATGCCGTCTGCCTGCGCCCTCGCGACGAAGTACATCGCAAAAAGTCCAGCGAAAAACATTAGTTCGCTCGACAACCACACTATGGTGCCGACGCTGACCATATTAGGACGGTTCAGCGAGTGCACGCGTTGGGTGATTGCCGATCCCTGAGTCCCTACAGCGCTCGTCACAAAGAGAAGTATGACTGCCCGTAGTACCGATTGCATACCCGGGTCCGGTGTTGGCGCGTCGCGACCATCGGTACAGACTCTTTCCCCAGTCGAGGTGCTGGTCGGCGGCACCAGTCGCGCTCGGGTGAGGGCTCCGTGGAAGGGTTGCCTCATGTCAACGAACGGTAAGACGGGTTGGTTCCGACGGTGGTTTTCGCGCGCACGGTCGATCCCACTCGACCCCGACAGGACCGATTTGCTCGTCGTGGCATCGTCCTTCGACGACGCCGAGTCATGTTCTGCGGCATTGGAACGCGGCGCACAGCAGAATGCATGGGTTGAGGACGAAGAGATAGTCCTCCGGCACCACCTGATCCTGCCGCCGGACATGATCGACGACGCGGTGGCGATCGCTGCCCAGGACGGTTACGAGCGGGCCCCCGGTTCGATGACGATGGAAGCGCCCGAGATCACCGGATATCAGCCTGCCGTCGATGGAGGAATTCCGATAATCCTGCAGCGCGTTCAAGTGCTGGACGCGCTGCACTGCTCACAGGAGCGTTCTCGTATGGCTGGGCTCGCGCAACGCCGCGGCGGACTCGTGCTGGGGTGGGACGCCCTGCAGCCTGATTCCGACGCAGGCCGTGTCGCTGACTAAGCTTTCGCCACATCGGTCGGGCCACACTGGTGCCGGAGATATGGCCGTCAGTTCAGGAAGGCACGGGAAAAGATGACCACACCGATCAACGACGAGTCGAGCAGGACCTGGAAGAGCATTCTGGGGGCATTGACGTCGTGGGTCGATCTATCGAGTGCCGATACGGCTTGGGCGATGGACGAGATCATGTCCGACCACGCCACATCCGCGCAGATTGCCGCCTTCGGTGTGGCCCTCAAGATGAAGGGGCCCACTCCGGCCGAGGTGGGAGGGCTCGCCGACTCGATGCTCGCGCATGCCTCGCACGTCGACAGTGAACCGAAATCGGTGGACGTCGTCGGTACCGGTGGCGACGGCGCAGATACGGTGAACATCTCCACGATGGCCGCGATCGTGGCTGCCGCGGCGGGTGCTCCAGTGGTCAAGCATGGGAATCGAGCGGCCTCGTCGCAGAGCGGTACCACCGACGTTCTGGAAGCGCTGGGAGTGAAATTCGGTCTCGGACCGAGTGGAGTTGCCGAAAGTGTGCGCGATGTAGGTATCGGTTTCTGTTTCGCCCCGGTCTTTCATCCCGCGCTGCGGTTCGCAGGCCCGCCGCGGAAGGAAATCGGCATTCCGACGGTCTTCAACATTCTCGGCCCACTCACCAATCCCGGTCGGCCACGATCAGGGTTGATCGGGTGCGCATTCGAAGCTTTGGTGCCGGTTGTTGCAGGGGTTTTCGCCGGCCGTGGCACGAGCGCTCTCGTGGTCCGCGGTGACGACGGCCTCGATGAGATAACGATGTCCACCACGACCAGCGTGCACGTCGTCTCCGGAGGCTCGGTTACTGCTACCACGATCGATCCGAAGGACTTCGGGTTCGACTACGAACCGCTGTCGGCGCTCAAAGGCGGTGACGCTGCGTTCAACGCGAGGGTGGTGCACGCTGTTCTAGCCGGAGAGACCGGCCCGGTGCGCGACGCAGTTCTGCTGAACGCGGCAGCCGCACTGACTGCTCATGCCGGAATAGACGAAGGAATCGACGCCGGCGACATCATCGGTGCGCTTTCTGCAGGGTTGGTGCGCGCAACGAAGGCTGTCGACTCAGGTGCGGCAGCCGCACTGCTGGCTCGATGGGTGACCCGGTCGAACGAGCTGGATTGATCCGACCGGCTCAGGCGCGGAAGTGCCTCACTCGCCGATCGAAAACCCCGCGTCGATATCGGCGCTCGAATATGACTGGAATGCAATGTGCGTCGCGGTATTCAGGACGCCGGCCACCTTGCTGATCCGTTGCGTCACTACCTCGGCGATCTGCTGATGGTCGCGGACCTTGACGATGGCGATCAGGTCGACATCTCCCGCACACGAATAGACCTCCGAAACACCGTCGACGTCCGCGACTGCTTGCGCGGTCTCAGGTATGGCACTTGCCTCGGCGTCGATCATGACAATGGCGTGGATCATGGGTCTCCCTCATTGAATGCGCGAACACGCGTACGTTTCGACTCCCCGCGAGCTTAGAGTGCGTGCCGGTCCGGGTACGGCGGCGCGCTGTACTCGTGACGGGATGCGGCGCGAGAGATGCTGCACCAGTCTTTCCACGCGCCAGCGCCGTATGCCGGCTCGGCGTACCCGTCGGTGGTCCTGACTATGCGGACGCCGTCGGAGTCCAGCCACCGGGCAATGAGGCCCACCTCCTCGGGTGATGCGCCGCGCAACGTGGTGGTGTCCGGGATGACGGTCTCGGCTGCGGTGGTGATGGCCTCCACGACCGGCATCGGGTGCACGCGACGCGCGGTGGTAGCCGCGCCCGCCAGCCGCCCGTTGCGAATCACTGCGAGTTCCCATCCTCCTTCCGTAGTTCTTCTGGCGGCTACGAGTTCGGTGATTGCTGCAATCGCGGCGAGACGGTGCATTCTTCGGATCATGTCGGCGAGAACGGTGAGTCGATCACGCAGACGGGCTGCCGATTCGAAAAGCTCGGTGTCGGCGAGTTGTACGACCCGTGCTCGCGCCGCGTCCAGCATGGAGTTGTCGACGCCGTCGATCAAAGCGTGGAATCGCGTGGGATAAACCGAGTATTCGTCGGACGACAGCACACCTGCTGTCGCTGCCGCGCAACCACCTACTGCGGTCGGTGGGCAGCTCTGTCCGTGTGTTCCGGTGCGTGGGATGCGAGTGGAGCAGGTACGGATCGAAGCGAATTCGGAGACGAGCGCTGCAGCGTCTGCGGCATCACTCCGCGCTGTGAAGGGCCCGAGTGAGCTGGCTGTCGGTGTTCTCACGATGGAAAGCCGGGGGAATGCTTCGACCGTCGTGGTGATCCACCATCCCTTTTTGGGGAACTTCGATCGGCGGTTGTACGGCGGGATGTGCGCGCTCAACAACCGGAGTTCGCGTACGCCTGCCTCGAGGCCGTGAGCACACTCCACGTAGTCGACATCGACAGCAAGGCCGACCATCTCCTTCATCCGTCCGCGAGTTTCCGAACCGGTGAAGTAGGTCCGGACTCGACGTTGCAGATTGGTCGAGGTACCGACGTACAGAACCTCCTTGCCGGGGCCCGTGAACAGGTATACCCCCGGGGTTCGGGGGAGGTGGGCCGCGAGAGAACGTTTCGCGCGCTGTCCGGCGGATACGTTCGGGAGATAGTCCACGAGTTCGGCGTAGCTGTGCACACCCTGATTTCCGACGCGCTCGATCAGCGCGTGCAGCACGTCGACCGTCGCGCGAGCGTCGTCCAGGGCGCGGTGAGTCGGCGTGGTGCCGACGTCGAACAACGATGCGAGAGCCGACAACTTCACTGATGGTGCCTCGTCGCGGGTGAGCACACGACGCGCCAGTTTGACGGTGCACAACACTTGGAACTTGGGCCAGGCGATGTCCAGTCGGCTGGCGGCGGCTCGGAGAAAACCGGTGTCGAACCCCGCATTGTGGGCGACCAGGACTGCGCCCCGTGCGAATTCCAGGAAGCCGGGAAGTACACGCTCGATGCGCGGGGCGTCGATGAGCATCGCGGACGTGATTCCGGTCAGCTCGACGATGTAAGGCGGAATCGACCGGCCTGGATCCACGAGTGTGGCGAACTCTCCGATCACCTCACCTCCACGGACCTTGACCGCCCCGATTTCGGTGATTGCTTCGGTATCGGCGCTGCCACCCGTCGTCTCCAAATCGACGATCACGAAAGTCGTCTGATGCAACGGTGTGTCCAGTTCATCGAACGTCAGCTGGATCGGAAGAGTCACGAAACAGGACGGTAGATGGCGGTACCGACAGAATCGTGTGTTGCCTCTTCAGCGGAAGGCGTGTCGTACCCCGTCGGTACGTTCACCCGAAACGGGTCGAAATTTCGAGCTGAAACACGAAAGAGACGAGGATCACATGATTGTGGATTGCAGTGATTGCAGGGTTCGCGACATCGCGTGCGGAGACTGCGTCGTAACTGTCCTTCTGGGGCCTCCGGGAGCGGCCGGTTCGGTCGATGTCGGAGTCGGTCACGAAGGCTCGAAAATAGACATCGACCAGGCGGAACTCGGCGCAATCGGGGTTCTGGCAGACGTCGGTCTCGTCCCGCGTTTACGTCTGGTCGTGGAAGCAGGCGACGCTTCCCGAAGCTCGTCGTTACCGTCTTGTGATTCAAGCGCGGATCTACGTGCGATGTAGTCCGATTTTCAGATATTCGTGACTCTTCGGCGCGTTGGGGTCGACACGGAGCTATGCCATTTCGTAACCTTCCTGAGACCTTGCGGAGTCTCGCCAGTCCAGACAGGAGTGGCGTCGCAAGTCACCGCCTAATCGGGCACTCGACAGAGTGGCCGTACCGGGAACCCGATTTCTACTGGGGTGAATCCCGCCGGATCGCAGTTATGCGAACGGTGGGTAGGGCTGATCTTCCCAGCCCGAACCCGTCAGCTAACTCGGTCGGCGGATGAGTGGAAGAAACGGAGCACAACCTCTCGTGGCGTCACATACTTCAACCCGCCAATTGCGTCGAATACTCGTAGCCGGTGCGATCACTGCCGGCGCGGTCATCCTGCCCGCTGCCCCCGCAATGGCGGCCCCCATCACGATCCCGGGTGTCGGTACGTTCGAAATACCAGAGATCCCGGGCATGCCCCCGCTGCCGGCCGTCCCCGGGCTACCCGGCGCACCGGCACCTATCGCTCCCCAGGTCACGCCTGCTGCGAAGGCTGTGCAAGCCGCCGAGTCCAAGGTCGGTTCCCCGTACGTCTACGGTGCATCCGGTCCTGACTCGTTCGATTGCTCGGGTCTGGTGCAGTGGGCATACAAGCAGGCCGGTGTCAGCTTGCCCCGTACGAGCTACGACCAGGCGTCCGCTGGTGTTTCGGTATCTCAGTCCGATCTCCAGCCGGGAGATGTCGTCTCCTTCTACGGTGGGTCGCATTCGGGTATCTACGCAGGCGGAGGCAACGTAATCCATGCATCCACTTCAGGTGTTCCCGTCAAGGTTGCACCGGTGTCGTCGATGCCGTTCGACGGAGCTCGTCGATACTGATTCGTGTGATCGGTGCGCAAACAGCATCAGGACCCGGTCGCGTCGGCCGCGGACCTGATGCTGTTTCGTCGTTTCGGAGGTCTCGAGACGTGCGTGTCCGCCCGCTGATTCGGTCATGGTTGGACACAGGTGTGACGATTCCGTAATCTTGCCGAGTCCCGACTGTGTAAAAAGTCCGAATGCTTGAAAAGTTCCGCTGTATCCGACTTCATTCTCGCCCATATAACGAAACTGATGGGTAGAGTTTGTTTTCAGTCAATCATGCGCATTTCAGTCGTTTGTGCACTGGTGAGCGAACGTCGCAGCAAATCTGCACTGCGCCATTGCTTCATCGACACACCTGCAAGAACGGAGAGTCACCTTCTGTGGCGACACCGACAGTCAAGAACGTTGTCCGATCCAAGCGCAGCGTCCTCGCCGCTGCAGCGTGTGCGCTGTGTCTACTCGTGGCGCCGGCCGCAACAGCCCAGGCGCAACCTGGCATAGACAGCGCATCCGATGCTCAGACGCGGTTGTCGGACCTTGCGCGTGAGTCCGAGCAAACGACCGAAGCTCTGCACAACGCGCAAATAGATCTCGATGCCAAGACCGCAGTACAGCGTGAAGCAGACGCCGCCGTCGAGGCCCATCGGAGCGCGCTCGCGGTCGCCGAGTCGGCGTTGGCCGAGCTGAAGCCCGCCGTGGACAAAGTTGCCAACGTCAACTATCAGGGTGGTCGGACAAACAGGCTGTTCGCCGTGATGGTCAGCGATTCACCGCAGCAACTGCTGGACCAGATGTCGGCCCTCGACATCATTTCCGCGGAGACTTCCCGGCAGGTGGGGCAGTTCAAGCAGGCGACGTCCGATGCCGTGGCGGCCGAGGAAGCCTCACGTTCAGCTGCAGACGAGGCGCGCACGGCTGCAGATCAGGCGAAGATGGTCAGCGATGATCTGCAGGCCAAGCAGAGCGAACTTCAAGGGCAAACGGCAGAGGTGATGGCGGCGTTCAGTGCGCTGTCCGGCGCCGAACGGAGTGACTACGCAGGCAGCCCGCTACCTCCAGGATTCGACCTGTCGAAGATAATCGCGGGTTTGGTTCCGGGGTCGGGGTCCGGTGCTCTGCAGGCAGGTTTGACGCAGATAGGTAAACCATATGTCTGGGGCGCTACCGGGCCCGATGGCTTCGACTGCTCAGGGCTGGTTGTGTGGGCCTACAAGCAGGTCGGCAAGACGCTTCCGCGGTCCAGCCAGGCACAGGCGGCCGGCGGAACCCCAGTCGATCAGAAGAGCCTTCAGCCAGGCGACGTCGTTCTCTTCTATCCGGACGCATCCCATGTCGGCCTGTATGCCGGCAACGGCAACGTGCTGCATGCGTCGACGTTCGGTGTGCCGGTGAAGGTTCAGTCGATGGCTTCGTTCCCGTTCTACGGTGCGCGCCGGTACTGATAGCGCCAGCTTGGTTCACTCGATGACTGTCCGCCGCTCTTTTTTGGCGGCAGTCCTCGTCGGCGCCCTCGTATGGGTGTCGGGGTGTACAGCGTCCGGCCCGCCGGCCGAGTCGACGCCGCCGATGCCTTCGAATCCGTACGAGGATCAGCGTCAGGCTGGCGTAGAACAGCTTCTGGCGGATTGGGCGGATGCGGTCTCGTCCAACGACGCTGCCGCGCTCGAAGCTCTGGTCGACCCGGCAGCATCACCTGAATTCCTGCAATCGCTGATCCGCACCGCATCCAACCTCTCGGATGTGCCGCTGTCCGAGTGGGGTTACGAGATCGTGGACGAGCCGGAAACGCCCGTCCCGTCCGAGGTAGCCGAGCGAGTGGGGGCCGCCGATGTGTGGGCGCCGTCGGTGGTTCTTCGGTATGGCGTCGACGGGCCGGATGATCTACCGACCCGCAGACCCATCTCGCTGCTGGTGGCCGAGCGCGACGACAGATGGCGACTGGTGTCCGACACGGACATACCCGGTATCGACCGACATACCTGGCGAGGACCGTGGGACTTCGGGCCGGTGACGGTCACGCCGATCGCGACGGCCGGGGGAACATCGATGGTGTTGGGAAAACGAGAGCAGGATCTTCTCACCTCTCGGCTTGCCACCGAGTTGCCGGCCGCGGTCGAGGCAGTGGCGGACTTCGTGGGTGACGACTGGCCGCGCAAGACGCTGGTAGTGACGACGAGTTCCACAGACGAGTTCCTCGCTTCGGCAGGGGGAGTTGCAGGCCCGGACGTGGCGGCTGTGTCCGTCTCTGATTTTGTCGTGCCCGGCGATCCGGTGACTGGGCAGCGTGTCATCTTCTCTCCCTCCGCCGCAGAGCGATTGACCGACTTCACTACTCGCTCGGTCCTGCGTCACGAACTCACGCACATCGCCGCTCGCGCGAACACCGTCGACGGATCCCCGACGTGGATGCTCGAGGGGTTCGCGGACTATTCGGGATATCGCGGATCGGGTGTCGACTTCGCGACGCTGGCGCCGACCCTGAGTCGTGCAGTCCGGGCAGGTGGACCGCCCACGGTTCTCCCGGCAGACTCCGATTTCTCGACAGGTGGGCTCCGTTCCACCCTCGCCTACGAATCCGCATGGTCCCTGGCAGCGTTCGTCGCCGAGCGGTACGGCGAGCAGGTGCTCCGAGATCTTTACGCGCAGTTGGCAACCGGTCCACACACAGACGCCGAGATCAGCGCGGGTCTCGAAGTGACTGTCGGGTCGAGACCCGACACGTTCATCGCGGACTGGGGGGCTTGGGTTGCGCAGAATGCGAGCTGACCTACGGTAGTGCAATGGGTCGGACGCTCTTGGTAACGAATGACTTTCCCCCGCGTCCCGGAGGTATTCAGTCCTACCTCCAGAGCATTGCGGATAGATTCCCACCCGAAGAACTGGTGGTGTATGCCCCCCGATGGCGGGGCGATAGTCATGTCGCGTTCGATGCACGCCAGCCGTACGAGGTAGTTCGGCATCCCACGACATTGATGCTCCCGACGCCGCTGGTGGCGCGAAGAGCTGCGCGGCTTGTGAAGTCGCACGATTGTGACAGTGTGTGGTTCGGTGCTGCAGCGCCGCTCGCTGTGATGGCTCCAGTGGTCAGACGCGCTGGGGCAGAGACGATCATCGCCAGCACCCATGGTCACGAAGTGGGATGGTCGATGATTCCAGGTGGTCGTGGAACGCTACGAGCGATCGGCAACTCCGTCGACACCGTGACGTATGTAAGCAAGTACACGCGAGGACGGTTCGCGTCGGCTTTCGGTCCGCAGGCCGCGCTCGAGCATGTGCCGCCGGGTGTCGACACCGATAAATTCAAGCCGGATTCCGCTGCGCGAGCAGAACTTCGGGCCCGCTACGGGTTGGGGGATCGCCCGACGATTCTGTGTCTGTCCCGCTTGGTGCCGCGCAAGGGACAGGATTTTCTCATCCGGTCGATGCACGGAATCAGAGAAGCGATCGACGGTGCGGTTCTGGTCATCGTCGGTGGCGGGCCGTACGAGGGCACCTTGCGCGGACTGGTCCGAAGCTGCGACGTGGAGGAACACGTGATCTTCACTGGCACAGTCCCTTCGGCGGAGCTGGCCGCGCATCACACGATCGCGGACGTCTTCGCGATGCCGAGCAGAACTCGCGGCTGGGGGCTCGATGTCGAGGGCCTGGGAATCGTCTACCTGGAAGCATCGGCGTGCGGCGTGCCGGTCGTAGCGGGCATGTCCGGTGGCGCACCGGAGACGGTGCGGCAGGACGAAACCGGACTTGTAGTGGATGGTCGTTCGGTCGAGCAGATAACCGAGGCGATCGTCCGAATTCTGTCCGATCCAGCGCTCGCTGCATCGATGGGCGCGGCTGGACGTGAGTGGGTCGAAAAGAACTGGCGCTGGGACACTCTCGCGCACAAGTTGCGCGGCCTGCTCTGATCCGCGGCCTGTTCCCTTGTGCGCGTGGTCGGCACACAAGGGAACAGGGCGGTGACTACTTGGAGTAGATCGCTTCGACGTCGTCCGCGTAGGACTTCGTGATCACATTGCGTTTGAGCTTCATCGTCGGTGTCACCTCGCCCGCCTCCTCGGTGAAGTCGTTCGGCAGGATCCGGTACTTCTTGATCCCTTCGGCGTGTGAGACCGACTTGTTTGCCTCAGCGATCGCCGCATCGATCTCTGCGATCAGGTCCGGGTCGGTGGTCAGGTCGGCAGCAGATGAATCTGCGGGTTTGGAGTTGCGCGCTTTCCAGCCGGTCAGAGCGTCGGTGTCGAGCGTCAAGAGCGCGCCGATGAATGGCTTCTGATCGCCGACGACGATTGCTTGACTGATCAGGGCATGCGCGCGCAGTTGATCTTCCAGACCTGCGGGCGAGACGTTCTTCCCACCTGCGGTGACGATCAATTCTTTCTTGCGGCCGGTGATCGTGATGTACCCGTCGGCGTCGAGCGAACCGAGGTCGCCGGTACAGAACCATCCGTCGTCCAGGGACTCGGCAGTCGCTTCTTCGTTTCGCCAGTAGCCGGCGAACACAACAGGGCCGCGCAGCTGAATTTCGCCGTCGGGGGCGATACGGACGGTGTTGCCGGGGAGGGGTCGACCGACACTGCCGACGTGTTGATATCCGATCGTATTCACCGCAAAGGCAGCACTGGTCTCGGTCAGTCCGTATCCCTCGTAGATCGGTACCCCGATTCCGCGATAGAAGTGGCCGAGTCGTGCGCCGAGCGGGGCGCCGCCGGAGATTGCCAGCTTGCAGTTGCCACCCAGAGCCGCGCGGAGTTTCGAGTAGACGAGTTTGTCGAACACTGCATGCTTGACCCGAAGAACGACTCCGGTGGAGCCGTCGTCCTTCGACTGGCTCCACGCGACAGCTGTGTCGGCGGCCGCGTCGAAGATCTTTCCCTTGCCGTCGGCGTGTGCCTTCTGCTTCGCGGTGTTGAACACTTTCTCGAACACTCGAGGAACCGACAGGATGAAGTCGGGTTTGAACGACCCGAACGTCGCGACGAGGTTGGGGATGTCGTTCGTGTGGCCGACTGTTGTCCCCGCATCGAAGGCCGCAATCGTGACGGCGCGGGCCAACACGTGCGCGAGCGGCAGGAACATCAGGGTCCGCGTGCCGCCCCTCAGCAGTGTCTTCAGCGTCGTCTCGCGGATTCCCTTGGACTCCGCTAGGAGATTGGCGTGGGTGAGCTGTACGCCCTTGGGGCGGCCGGTAGTACCGGAGGTGTAGATGAGGGTCGCCGGATCGGACGAACGTAGGGCAGCGACACGCGCCTCGACCACGCCGTCGGCAGTGGCCGCGCCGAGTTCGGTCAATTCGTGGATCGCGCCGGTATCGGCAGTTGTACCGTCCACCTGGAACGTCCTACGTACCGTCGTCGACGCTGTGACGACGTCGGCGGTTTCGTCGCGGTGCTGCCCGTTTTCCAGCACGAGTAGAACCGGCTCGGCGTCGGACAGAATCCACTCGACCTGATTGGCAGATGATGTCTCGTAGACCGGAACCGTCACGCCGCCTGCCGCCCAGATCGCATAGTCGAGTACCGACCATTCGTAGCGCGTCGAGGACATCAATGCGACGCGATCACCCTGCTCGACACCGGAGGCAATCAGTCCTTTGGCAACCGATACGACCTGAGTCGCGAACTGCTCGGCAGTGACGTCGATCCAGTTGCCGTTCTCTTGGCGGAGAAACGCCACCGACTCGGGTGCCGAAGCCCGGCGGGTGAAAACGGAATCGACTGCCGATTCCCCGTCCTCGATTTCGAATCGGGCGGGCACAGTGAACTCACGCACGGGGGTACCTCCAACAACGGATCGGTTAGCTCTACTCACGAGTAGCTCGGATTGTTTGTACTGTAGTCCGGCTTTAAGTAGCAGTTCGACCGCCTCAGGTGCGGCGCCGCGAAAGATATATGTGAAGCTCTTTCGATGAGCAGTATCCAAGTAGCGGATCAAACCTTCATTGCTGTTCCGGGCGCGCGCGTCTCCGAGGCGATGGCGCCGAGAGATCGTTGGCGGTCGTGGTGGCCTGACCTGCGGATCGAGGTGTCCGAAGATCGGGGCGAGAAAGGCATCCGTTGGACCATCGACGGAGCGCTGACCGGGACGATGGAAGTGTGGCTCGAGGAAGTCCCGGTCCTCGACGGCGTGATCGTCCATTATTTTTTGCACGCAGAGCCACCCGCTGGACGAGAAGGACTAGACCTTGTCGGCGAGAACCGCAGGCGAAGGATTGCAGGAAAATCGATGGCATTCGCGCTCAAGCGTGAATTGGAGGCAGGCCGCGCTGCGGGCGAACGTCCGGATCACGCACGAATCTAGAGGCGAAGCGCGCTCACTTGCGGTCCCCGTTGTGCGGACAGTAGGTGATCGTGTGTGATGAGGGGCGTCGACGGCGAGCGCCGATGCGTGGGTGAGACAAGCCCATCGACACCGAATGAGAGAGGAAGCGGACCAACAGCATGGCCGAGAAAACTCAGAGGTCGATCACCGTCGACGCTCCGTCCGCACAGGTAATGGACGTGATCGCAGACTTCGACGCGTATCCGTCCTGGGTCTCGGCAGCGAAGTCAGTGGAGGTGCTGGCTACCGGCTCGAACGGTCGAGCGGACCGCGTCAAGTTCGTCCTCGACGCTGGAATGGTCAAGGACACCTACGAACTTCGTTACGACTGGGCACCGGATGGAATGGCGGTGGCATGGGAGCTCGTATCGGGTGAAATGCAGAAGTCGCAGTCGGGGTCCTACACGTTGAAGGCCACCGGTGACGGACGAACCGATGTCGTCTACGAGTTGACGGTAGATCTGAACATTCCGATGATCGGGTTGTTCAAGCGCAAAGCGGAGAAGGTCATCACCGACACCGCGCTCAAAGAGCTGAAGAAACGGGTCGAAGGCTGAGCGAGCCTCGCACCGACGCCCGCACCATGGTCCGACTGTTCGTCGGAAAGGGCGGAGCGGGAAAGACGACGCTTGCTGCCAAGGCTGCGATTGCGGACGCCAGGTCGGGGCGTCGAGTGTTGGTGGTGTCATTCGATCAGGCACATTCGTTGCTCGATGTTCTCGGACGCCCACCCTCGGATGATTCGACGTCGCCGGCCGGTAATCGGCCCAGTTCGGTGGCCGAGGGACTCGATGTTCTCGAGTTGGATACCTTGGCGCTACTGGAGGCGAGCTACCGATCGATCTCGGCCATCGTGTCGTTTGCAGGAACGGGGCACGAACACGGCGTCCGTTTCGGCGGTATCGACCCCGAAGAGATCGTCGGCGCGCCGGGAGCCCAGGAACTCCTCGGGTTGCATCGGCTGGTCGAACTGGTGGACGAAAGAATTTGGGACACAGTATTCGTCGACCTTCCGGCAACCGCTGATGCGTTGCGCACCCTGGCGCTTCCAGACCTGCTGTGTGGCTATCTGGAACGCCTCTGGCCCCAACACGATCGGGTCGTCGCGGGTACCGGGACGGACCCACGTCTGACTGTTCTGGTCGCAGCGATGGAACGCGTCCTCGCAGACTCCGACGCAGTTCGTGAGCTGTTGTTCGATCACCGGCGAACGACGGCGACAATCGTTCTGACGCCGGATTCGGTCGGGGTCGCGGAGGCACGTCGGACGATGTCGGCGGCTGCATTGATGGGCTTGCCGGTCGCCGAGGTGATCGTCAACAAGGTTCTGCCAGACCTCGAGTCACCGTCGATGGGGCTGGTAGGTGTGCACCCGGCGGTATTGTGGTTCGAGAGTTGGCGCGCAGCCCAGCAGGCCCGCCTTGCCGACGTCGAGCAGCTTGCGCGGGGTTGTTCGTTGCTGGTCGTGGAACAAAGTGCAGACGAACCGGTAGGGTTGGCATCTCTCCGCGCGCTGGAGACTCGGGTGGGTGTCGTCACAGTGAAAAACCGAGCGGGGGCCGGGCGATCGGGTGGGGCCGACATCGCCGCACGCCAGTTCGATAAACCAGTGGTGGCGCGCGAGTCGGGATCGGGGTTGGAATCGGTGTACACGATGACGCTGCGTCTCCCGGTCGTCGACCCGTCGACGGTCAGTCTCGGGCGAGTGGAGGACGACGTGATCATCGGTGCCGACGGAACCCGCAAGCGGGTTCGCTTGGCTTCGGTGCTGCGTCGTTGTGTAGTTTTCGGCGCAGAGTTCGAATCCGGAAATCTCGTGGTCCGTTTCCGGCCCGACCCGGCCCTGTGGCCGGCCTGAAAGGTGACGCTGTAGATGACCACCGAGCATTCCGACGTCGCAGCCGAGCTGTGGGCGTTGGCCGAAACCGTGCTCACACGCGTCGAGCCGATGCTCCGCCAAGCCGTTGCCGATCAGCAGGAGCGCCCACGTCAGGGATGCAGTTGGTGCCCGGTGTGTGCATTGTCTGCGTTGATCAGGGGCGAGCAACACGATCTACTCACAGTTCTCGCGACCGAGGGTGCCACCGTCATCGCAATGATCCGGCAATTGGTTGCCGAGCACATGGATGGTCCGGCTGCGCAAGCGACGCACGCCTCGACAGCGACAACCCAGGACCCAGGAGTCGACACCGCCACCGCCACCGACGGGCATGGTCCGGATCACCCGGCGGGTCAGGCTGAGGCACAGGACACGGAAGAGCCGGTAGTTCGACGAGGCGGATTCGTACCGATTACCGTCACTGTCAAGGATCCGGTGTAGTTCGATCGGGACAGCGGCGAGATTCGAGATCTGAAAGATCCGGTGCGAATCGGTAAGTATCGTCGATGTCGTTTTTCGGGGGCTGGCGGCACTGGAAGGGTCAGTAATGAAGCGGCGTCGAGAATTGCTCACCATCGGCATCGATGTCGGTGGTACCAGCCTGCGTGCCGCCGTCGTCGATTCGTCCGGTCAGGTCATCGATTCCGCCCAGTCGCCCACGCCTCATTCGGCTGCCGCCCTCGAGCACGGTCTCGATCGAGCCGTCCAGGAACTCGCCGCCCGACATCCTGTTTCCGCGGTCGGGCTTGCTGTCGCAGGGTTCATCGACTCGGACCGAACCTCGGTAAGATTCGCGCCGCACCTGCCGTGGATCGACACGCCGGTGGCCAGTCGGATGAGCGAGCGCATCGGTTTGCCGGTTCTTCTCGAACACGATGCCAATTCGGCCGCATGGGCCGAATATCGTTTCGGTGCTGCGGCAGGCGGTCGAAACGTGGTGATGGTGTCGATAGGCACGGGAATCGGGGCTGCACTCCTGATCGATGGTCGCATCTATCGAGGTAGTCATGGTGTTGCACCGGAGCTGGGGCATATCCAGGTCGTCCCCGACGGTCGTGCCTGCCCGTGCGGAAAGCGCGGATGTTGGGAACGGTATTGCAGCGGAACTGCGCTCGTCGACACGGCCGTCGAATTCCTCGCTGCCGACCAACCGTCGTCCACGATTCTGGCGCGCGAGGTTTTTCTCGATCCGGGATCACTCACCGGCCGCCGTATCGCCTCCGCCGCGCAGGACGGCGATGAGATCGCGCGACGCACGATGGCCGACTTTGCTCGTTGGCTCGGGGTCGGTCTTGCTTTGGTCAGCGATGTCTATGATCCGGATTTGATCGTCATCGCAGGCGGGGTGGCGACTTCGTCGGGTCAGTTCCTGGACGAGGCGCGGGGGCACTATGCGCGACTCATCACCGGTGCTGGTCACCGGCCGCTTGCGCGGATCGTGAGCACACAACTCGGTGAAGCGGCTGGCATGATCGGTGCGGCGGACCTTGCGCGTTCCGAATTTCTGATCGATGCGCGTTAGTTGCGTGTGACCTCTGTCGCGGCTGCCGAGTTGTTGTGGCTGGTGTCATAAACGGTGGGTAGAGTCAACGTCGAATCCGCGGGGACAGACAGTCTCGAATCAGGAAGGACCCCATGTGGTACTGGTTGGTCAAGTACGTGCTTATCGGTCCCATTCTGATTGCGATGGGCCGACCGACAGTAGAAGGCGCCGAGAACATCCCGGCGCGGGGGCCGGTAATTCTGGCGAGTAATCATCAGGCAGTTCTCGATTCGTTCTATCTGCCGTTGAAAGTGCAGCGAAGAATCACGTTCCTGGCCAAGAGTGAATACTTCACAGGTTCGGGACTCAAGGGCTCATTCCAGAAGTGGTTCTTCACAGCGGTCGGTCAGGTGCCGATCGACCGGACGGGTGCCGATGCTGCGCAGGATGCGCTCAACGCCGGCGCTCGGGTGATCGCCAAGGGCAAACTGCTCGGCATCTATCCGGAGGGCACACGCTCACCGGATGGAAGGCTGTACAAGGGCAAGACCGGTATGGCCCGACTGGCTCTGGAGACCGGAGTACAGGTGGTGCCGGTGGCGATGATCGGAACCGACAAGATGAATCCCATCGGTTCGAAGATCTGGAAGCCGTCGAAAGTCACCATCAAGATCGGCAAACCTATCGATTTTTCTCGCTTCGAAGGCATGGCGGGTAATCGGTTCGTCGAGCGAGCGGTGACCGACGAAGTGATGTACGACCTGATGTTGTTGTCCGGTCAGGAGTACGTCGATGTCTACGCCGCATCCCTCAAGAACGCCCCGGTAGCGCCCGTGGCCGGCATCGACCCCGAGCGTCTCCCGGACTCCAAAGCGAGCTGAGCTCACCGATGCGAGTCGGCCGGTGTCGGCTCGGTCGGCGGGAGTTCATGTGAGCTGTTCGTGGCCTTCCGCTGTGAGGTTTTCCAAGTGGAGAAGGCCACCGTGGCTATTGCCGCAATTCCCCACCAGACGTACGACGACGCTGCCAACTGGTCCCACAGTGGCCACCCGAGGCCCGAGGAGCGACCTGGCGCGAGGCGCCAGTGTGGCGCGAAATGGAACAGCACGAGGCCGATGCCGACCAGGAACACCAGCCAGGCGCTTCGCTGACGATAAGCAGAAGTCGCAAGTGCAACGAGGAACGGCACGACCCACACCCAATGGTGTGACCACGAGATCGGCGAAACAAGTAGCCCGAGAACGGCGTTCACGCCGAGGGCTATGGCAGTGAGATCGGCCTCGAACGCCTTCCGCATAGCGAGCGCGCTGAGTGCAAGCGCACCGAAGGACAGCGCGATCCACAACACCGACCGCATCGAGTCGTCGAGTCCTAGCCGTGCAAGAACTCCGGTGATGCTCTGGTTCGCTGGGTAGGCAGGTTTGCCGATTCGGTCGGAGTCGACGAGGGTGTGCGTCCAGTATTCGACCGAATCGGACGTTGTTGCCAGGAAGCCGATGGCGGTGAACGCGGCAAAGCTCACGCCCGAGATGACGGCCGCCCGAAAGTCCTTGCGAATCAGGAAGAAGAGGACGAAAACAGCGGGCGTCAATTTCACGGCTGCGACGAATCCGATGAGGACACCACGAGGCCAAGGGGTCTTCTTCGGCAGACAATCCGCAGCAACGAACACCATCAGGATGATGTTGACCTGTCCGTAGTCGAGTGTGGAGAAGACGGGCTCGAGAATCATCGACACCGCGAAGATTGCGCCGGCTGCCCACAGCAACAAGGTTTTGGGAGAGTACCCGAGAGAAACCAGCGTCAGTACGATTGTGGTCACCAGCAGCGCCAAAGACAGTGCAGTCACCACGATGCCGGCCCAGTAGAGCGAGATCATCGACAACGGGCTGAAGAGGACCGCCGCGATCGGGGGATAGGTGAACGGGAGAGTGTTTCCCAGCGCGGTCGCGGGCATCTGACCGTACAGCGGTGAGCCTGAGGCGAAGATGCCGCCGCCGATCCGATACACGTCCAGATCGATCCTGTAGTAGTCACCCAGAACGTCCAGCCCACGAAGACCGGGAAGCGTGAACAAGTTGTAGGCGATGCCCGCAGCGACGCCCGCAACTATCACGATGCACGAGATCGCCACGGCTGTCCTTCGGACAACCGGCGCTGTGGATCGGACGCCGTTCGCCGGCGTGGCGGTGTCGTCGACGCCGATATCGATCGGGTCGGAGGTCTCGGGAGGTGTCAACGGGTGTTCCTTCTGATGGCGGGCGATCTTTGTCGGCGCTACCGCCGGGGCTAGTGTGTCCTGCGTGCGCTACTTCTACGACACCGAGTTCATCGAGGATGGTCGCACAATCGAGCTCGTCTCGATCGCTGTGGTCTCCGAGGACGGCCGCGAGTTCTATGCAGTCTCCTCCGAGTTCGATCCCTCCCGCGCCGGCAAATGGGTCCGGCGAAACGTCCTGCCCAAGCTGCCACCGTACTCGTCGCCGCTGTGGATGGGCAGATCCCGAATTCGCGACGAACTGCTCGAGTTCCTGGTGCCGTATCCAGGTGCCGAGGTGGAGTTGTGGGCTTGGGTGGCTGCCTACGACCACGTCGCACTGTGCCAACTCTGGGGATCGATGACCGAACTACCGAGGTCGCTGCCGAGATTCAGCCGCGAGCTCCGGCAGCATTGGGAAGATCGGGGGAGCCCGGCATTGCCTGCGGTCCCCGATGATGCCCACGACGCCCTCGCCGACGCGCGGCACAACCTGGCTAAGTTCATCGCTATCGAGGCTGCGTCGGCCTGATTCTGGCTGAATATGTGTTCCCGACGGCACGGACGGACAACCCGTCGGAGACCACGCTGCGGCCAGCGAATATCCTAGGTACGTGAACTGGACTGTCGACGTACCCATCGACCGCTTGCCCGAACTTCCTCCGCTGTCTCCGACGTTGCGCTCTCAGTTGGACGACGCGCTGGCCAAGCCTGCGGCGCAGCAGCCGCAGTGGGACCCCGAGCAGGCAGCCGACATGCGCAAGGTGCTCGAGAGCGTCCCTCCGATCACGGTTGCGGGCGAGGTAGAGGCGTTGTCGGACAAGCTTGCCGCCGTCGCCCGTGGTGAGGCGTTCTTGTTGCAGGGTGGCGACTGCGCGGAGACTTTCGCAGACAACACCGAACCGCATATCAAGGGGAATATCCGCACGCTTTTGCAGATGGCCGTGGTTCTTACCTACGGCGCGAGCATGCCCGTGGTCAAGGTGGCGCGAATCGCGGGGCAGTACGCAAAGCCGCGGTCTGCCAACACCGACGCACTCGGACTGCTGTCCTACCGCGGAGACATGGTGAACTCGTTGGTAGCCGACGAGGCAGTGCGAGGCCACGACCCATCGCGACTGGTCCGTGCGTACGCGAACGCAAGTGCTGCGATGAACCTCGTGCGAGCGCTGACCGGTGCCGGAATGGCGGATCTGCACAAGGTCCACGACTGGAACCGTGAATTCGTCGCCAATTCGCCTGCAGGTGCGCGCTACGAAGCCCTCGCAGGCGAGATCGATCGAGGCCTCCGCTTCATGGATGCGTGTGGCGTCAAAGACCCGAACCTGCACACCGCGCAGATTTATGCGAGTCACGAAGCGCTGGTGCTCGACTACGAGCGCGCGATGCTGCGGCTCGACAACACCGACGATCACCCCAAGCTCTACGACCTTTCGGCGCATTTCTTGTGGATCGGCGATCGCACGCGCCAACTCGACGGTGCCCACATCGCACTGGCCGAACTCATTTCCAACCCCATCGGCTTGAAGATCGGGCCGAGCACTACCCCCGAGATGGCCGTGGAATACGTCGAACGACTCGACCCCACGAACAAGCCGGGACGGTTGACCCTCATTTCGCGCATGGGCAACGGCAAGGTGCGGGATTTGCTGCCCCCGATCATCGAGAAGGTGCAAGCAACAGGGCACCAGGTCATCTGGCAGTGCGATCCGATGCATGGCAACACTCACGAGGCGTCGACCGGATACAAGACACGTCACTTCGACAGGATCGTCGACGAGGTTCAAGGGTTCTTCGAGATCCACAATGGGCTCGGAACACATCCAGGCGGTATTCACGTCGAACTGACCGGTGACAATGTGACCGAATGCCTCGGCGGCGCACAGGATATCTCCGACCTCGACCTCTCCGGTCGTTACGAGACAGCATGTGACCCCCGGCTGAACACGCAGCAGTCGCTCGAGCTTGCGTTCCTGGTTGCGGAGATGTTGCGCGGCTGAGCCCTCGCATGAGCGTCTCCCTGCTCACAGTGCGATCAGCTCACTGTCCGATCAGGGGAGGGAGACGACGGACACCGAAGAACCCGGGGCCACTCTGGACCCTGGGCTCGGGTTCTGGGTGATGACCAGTGACCCATCGGTGTCCACGACTTGCCGAACCTGGACACCCAGTTCCAGCCGTTCCAGTGTGCCGCGAGCAGATCCCACCGAGCGTCCGAGTAGCGACGGCACGGTGATCGCATTGGACACCTTCAGGGTCACCGTGCTGCCGGCGTTGACGGTGCCCCCGATCGCTGGGTCGGTGGCAATTACTTTTCCGCCGTCGGTCGACTTGTCGAACGCCAACTGGGTCGCCGAGACAGATATGCCGACAGTGGCCAGCTCGGCAGTTGCCTCCTCCGCAGACTTGCCGGTTACGTCTGGAATCGTCACGGGGGGAGCACCTTTGGATCGCAATACTTTGACGGTGTCTCCGACGGACAGGACGGTGCCAGGTGCGGGATTCAGCGCCGCGACGGCACCGACCGGCGCGGTGGTGCTGAACGTTTCTCCTCCGTCGACGGGCACGAACGTGCGATCGCGGAGTTGGCGCTGCATATCACCGACAGCGGTGCTCGGAGCGACGTCGGGGACGGTCGGCGCGCCGAGGGAGACGAGTAGAAAAACTTCCTCACCCTTGGTGACCCGTGAGCCGGAGCCGGGATCTGTTCCGATGAGGGCGTCGAGCGGCACACTGTCGGAATACGTGCCGCGAGTAGTGCTCGTCAACCCGGCGGATTCGAGCGTGTTCGCGGCGGCCGCGATGTCCAATCCCTCCACTACGGGTACCGAGGTGTACCGTCCGGAACCCATCCACCATCCGCCGAACCCGACCAACACCGCCAGCAATGCCACGATGGTGAGCCAGATGACGATAGTTCTTCGAGACCGGTGCCTGTCCGCGTCGAAATCCGGAAACTGGTATTGGCGACGGCCTACCGCAGCGGGCTGCGGGGTGTCTTCGTAGTCGTACTCCGGCCTCGACGTCGGTGCCGTCTGGACGCGGGTGTGATGGACAGCCTCGGCCTGAGGGAGGGCTACTACCTCCGTGGCAGGGGCCTGCGGCTCGTGACGCTGTCCAGCGAATGTGGTCGGAGCACCCATCGCGGCGGCGCTGCTGTGTTCGGCAGAGCGCCTGGGTGCGGGGACCCGATACGAAGGCAGTTCGAGCTTTGCGCAGACGCTCGCCAACGCGCGGGCCATCTCGTCGGCGTTCTGGAATCGGCCCGCCGGATCGCGGATCGTGGCGTGGCGGACCAGATCGTCGAATTCTCCCGGTACCCCGGCGATGATCTCGCTGGGGCGGGGGACATCGTTGTCGATGCGTTGGTAGGCGATGGACAGCGAGGTGTCCCCAGTGAAAGGCGTCCGGCCGGTCAGTAGCTCGAACAGCACGACCCCGACACCGAAGACATCGCTGCCGGCATTGGCCGAACCGGTGGTCACCTGCTCGGGAGACAAGTAGGCCGCCGTGCCGAGAATGACACTGCTGGACGTCGTATTCGACGCTGCGACGGCCCGCACGAGCCCGAAGTCGGCGATCTTGACGTCACCGGAGTCCGAGATGAGGATGTTCTCGGGCTTGACGTCGCGGTGGACGAGTCCGGCGCGATGCGCTGTTCCGAGCGCCTCGAGTACCGGCCGTACGACGGCAGCTGCGGCATGCGGGGGCATCGGACCGCGTTCACGGAGCAGTTCGCGCAGCGTTCCGCCTTCGACCAACTCCATGACGAGAAATGCGAACTCGCCGTCGCGTCCGTGGTCGTAGACGGCGACGAGGCCCGGATTGGTCAGCCTGGCCACCGCTCGTGCCTCGAACTCGAAGCGTGCGACGAACTGGGGATCCGCGGCGAATGCGGGGTCCATGATCTTTACCGCCACCGGCCGATCCAGGCGTGTATCGAGCGCTCGGTACACCGTCGACATTCCACCGCGGGCGATCGGTGCGTCGATTCGGTAGCGCCGGTCCAGCAATGAACCTACCGACACGGACCCTCCGGTCATCACCGTGGAGCACCTCATTTCACTTTTCTTCAAGACGGAATCGATGATAAACAGCGTAGATATCGACACTGTCTCGCAGCACGACGTGTCGCCTAGCGGGATTCTCTGCGGGCGCCAGCCCTGCAGCAGTGCTTTTCGTATACGAGCTCGAACCCGTTAACGTTACCGGAGTGAGCACAATCCCTTATTCCGACGATGTCCTCGACCCGTCCGTCTCCCTGCTGCAGCTGGCGGATGTCAGCAAGGTTCTCGAAGTGCCGAAGGCCAGAGTCGAGCAGATGCTCCGCGACCGCCAGCTCCTCGCAGTCAAGCGGAACAGGGTTCCCGGTGTCCCCGAAGTGTTCCTCGACGCCCGAAGCGGTCAGATCGTGAAAGGTCTGCCGGGGCTTCTGGCGGTATTGCACGATGGCGGGTATCAGGACGAGGAAATCTTGAAGTGGCTGTTCGAGGAGGACTCCAGTCTTCCCGGAACTCCCGCCGAAGCACTGCACGGGGATTTGATGCGAGAGGTCATCAGGCGCGCTCAAGCGATGGCCTTCTGAGCCGTGCCCTTTCGCGAACCATGGTCCATCCGGTGGCAGCCAATCTCGGCGCCGCAACCGATACTCGACGCCATTGTGGAACCCGGGCGCGTTCGATGAGCACCCGGTAGCCGCCGTCTTCGACTTCACGAAGGATCCCTCCGTACAGCAGCAACGCGGTGCGCATTCCTGGCTGGACGGACGGTGCCAACATGTCGATTCCTGGTTCGGCGTCTCGATAGACCGCCCGGGTGTGCGCGATGAGGTGTGCCAACGCTCGATTGATTCGGGCGTCGGTGCGACCTGATTGCCGACACTCTCGCAGTAGCTCCTCGTCGACGCCGAATGCCTCCAGTTCGTCTGTCGGAAGGTAGATCCGGTCGCGGTCGAGATCCTCACCCATGTCCCGAATGAAGTTCGTCAGCTGGAAAGCTTCACCGAGTGCCGCGGCGGGACGTACTGCGTCGGCCATGTTCGTCGAGGTGCCGAGGATCGGGAGCATCTCCAGACCGATCACTGCGGCGGAGCCGTACATGTATTCGTCGAGCTCGGCTATCGTCCGATAGCGGGACTTGAACATCGGTGTGCCCGGGATGTCCATGCGCATGGAGTGAAGAAACGCAAAGTAGTACTCGTGTGGGATGGAGTATCGCGCTGTGGTGTCCGCCAGCGCTTGTAGAACTCTGTCCGATCGGCTCGATCCCAAGACTGCGCCGCCGAGAGCATTGCGTACCCGTTGCTCGAGGACGTCGAGTTTGGCGGCAGCATCGCGATCGGATTGCGACACCGTGGTGCCGATCGGGGCGGCGGTCGTCGTCTCGAGCTCGACGTCGGCCGAGTCCACGTCAACATCGACGATGTCGTCGACCATTCGAGCAAAGCCGTACAGTGCGTGCACTCCTGCCCGCTTGTCGCTGGGAAGCAGGCGCGTTGCGAGGAAATACGTCTTTCCGTGCTGCGCGTTCAGGTCACGGCACAGGCGATACGCGTCGTGCAGGGCCGGGTCGATAGCGTCTAGTTCACCCATGGTCCGCTTTACTCACTTCGGTGTTCTCGGCTGGAGTGTCGGATTCGATCGTCGGCTTGCGGTCGGTGTGTCCGGCACGCAGTCGCAGAGGGTCTACTCGGGTGAGTGAAAGCCCTGCCACGACGGCCGCGAACGTTGCGAGCACCACGTGAGCGAAAGTGTAGAGGCCGATGGATCCATCGGGTCTGAATACGAGCATCAGCCACGTCGACAGACCGACGAGAATCATCAGCGTTCGTGTCGACAGTGCGAAACCAGCAGCAAGCGCGAGTGGCCACGAGTAATACCAGGGCAGCGCAGCAGGGGAGAGCACGACGATCGCAACCAGCGCGATGACGATCCCCTTGACGGCGTCGCGCTCGGTCTTGCGGTAGAGCCACCAGGTGCCGACGATGATGACAGCAAGGGCGATGGCACACAGCATGCGAGTCACGTCGAGGACAGGTCCGAGGCGTACATCGAGGAACCAGGACGTGCTGACCGTGGTGAGATGGGCCAATATCGTAGGCAGAGAAAGCCAGTTGATGATCTTTGCCGAACCTGACAGTGCGGTGAGCCAGCCTATTCCGACTCCTGCGACGGCGGACGCGACAACGAAGACTGCTGCAAACACACCTGCGCCGATACCTGCAGTCTTCGCGAATGCGGCAATTGGTGACAGCGGTGTCCGATTCTCTTGGATCGCACGCTCGCGTTCGTGAATCATCCAGATCCACACCATGAACGGTAACGCGAGACCTGCTGTGGCTTTGATCGCAACGGCCAAGGCGACAAGTGCGACACCACCGACGTGATGCCGTTCGAGAACGAGCACGATGCCGGCGGTCATCAAGCCGACCATCAGCAACTCGTTGTGGACCCCGCCGATCAAGTGGACCAGAACGAGAGGATTGAGTACCGCCAGCCACAAAGCGAGTGGTGCCGAGCCCCCGAGGTGCCGGGCGAGCCGGGGGACAGCCCACACCATCAGTGCCAGACCGGGGAGCATCGTGATGCGTAGCAGCATCGTGCCGGCAATGACGTTGTCACCGGTGATGCTGGTGATCGCCTGACCGAGGAGGAGGAACAGTGGCCCGTAAGGAGCGGTCGTCGTGGTCCAGACGTTACTGACGTTATCGAGGAGAATGCCTGGGTTGGCAACGGGTCCAACTCCATACGGGTCGAAGCCGTCGCGCAGCAAGGCACCCTGCGCAAGGTAGGAAAACGCGTCTCGGCTGAACATGGGCACTGCGAACAGAAGAGGGGCTGTCCAGGCGGGGACGATCCAGCGGAGTTCGCCCAGTGTGGTGCGACCACCGAGCGTGGCACGACCCAGACGAACCCACGCGATGATCATCAGCAGGACGCCGATCCAGACGATGATGCTCGACAGAACGAGGCCGTGGCCGAATCGAAGCCAAGACAAATGCATCGACTCGAGCAGCGGATCGCGTCTTCGCACACTGCCTGCACCGAATCCACCGAACGTGATGAGCACGGAACCGACCAAACCCAGGATGGCCGAGTGTCCTTCTGGACTCCGAAGGAACAGCATCACCGTGTGAAAGCGAGAGGCATGCAGTCCGGTGCCGACACGGACGGTATCGGCTGAAGATTGCCCAGTTGCTGCGGGATCTTCTCCCGCGGTACCCGAGGCGGTGGAACTCGACGAGACCGAAGACATAAGTCGGGTCACTCTCCTCTCGGGGACTAAGTTGCTGGCGTGGCGGGTGCGAACGCTGAATCCGTGCTGGACCGGAGTCAGTTTAGAGCGTCGGCGGCCGTGCTCCGAACTACGGCCGATCCAGCCGACGCGTCAGCGGGGGTTCCCAGGATGCGTTCGGCCGCAAGTTTGCCTGAAACGAGAACCGTGGGCACTCCGACACCCGGGGTGGTTCCCGACCCGGCCAGCACCACGTTGTCGAGCCCTGCCACGAGATTCTTCCGTCGGAACGGGCCCGTCTGCCTGAACACGTGTGCCGAGGAAAACGGACTGCCGTGCAGCATGCCTTTATCGGCCCACGTCCGCGGAGTGTCGACATGGTCGATCGTCATATCGGCGGTGAGACCGTGATAGCCACGTCGTTCCAATTCGCCCTGCAATTCGCGCACGTACGGCATAGCCAACGCCGCCCAGTCCAACGGCGCTCCGTCGAGGTTCGGGCACGGTGCCAGTATCGACACCGGTTCGCACTGCACGCCGTCACGGACCAGCTGTAGTGATGGGTCGCTGACCCCCGGACGGGTGATGAGCAGTGACGGATCCTCCATCAGCTTTCCGCGTCCACTGCGCGCGGTGATTCGTTGGAACGTGCTCGCCCACTGGGCTCCGAAATCGATTGTGTGATGTGACCTACTCGGCCACGACGCGGTGGACGAGATCGGGACGGTGCCGTGAAAAACGACCGCCGAGGGTGACACGACACCGTAGCCGCGTGATCTTCCCTTGGAGGTAACTCCCGCTCGCTCCAGCAGTGCGTCCACTACCGGTAGATCCGGTGTGAGAACCACCGCGTCGCACTCGTAGGTTTCACCGTCCGCAGTCGCGACGCCGGTGACTCGATTGCGGGCGACAATCAGAGTCGATACTTCTGCGCCGGTGCGAACCGAACCACCGTTCCGGGAAAGTGCATCGGCCATCGACGCGGCGATCGTGGACATCCCACCGACCGGGAAGTAGACGCCGAGCGAGGTATCCATATGTGCGATCGCGCCGTAGACAGCGAGAGCCTTCGCCGGCGCCATGCCTGCATAGAGTGCCTGGAAAGTGAACACCCGTCGAAGTCGCTCGTCTTTCAGGAACGATTCGACGCGGGGTCCGAGTCGGCCGAATCCACCGAGCCTGGTGAGAGTGGCCGTGTCGCGGAGCGCTGCACGCGAGGACACCAGATCGAGCGGCGAATCGAAGTTGGAGTCGATGAACCGGTCGAACTCGGCCTCGAAGATGGAGGCGAGCCACTCTCGGAGTCGCAGGTAGCCAGCGGCTTCCGTCGATCCGCACGTGCGCTCGACTTCTGCTGCCATTGCGCTCGGATCGGCAAACACGTCGATAGCGGTGCCATCGGCGTAGCGGGAGTGGTAGCTCGGAGACAGCGCGCTCAGCTGGATTGCCGGTGTTGTCGATTGGAAAGACTCACCGACTGCCGCCAGCGCGTTCTCGATGAGGTTGGGCATCGTCAGGACACTCGCACCATTGTCGATGTCATAGAGACGACTCCCGTCGGTGTCGCGGACCGTATAGGTCCCCACTCGACCCCCGACCGAGTCTTCGCGCTCCAAGACGATCACCTGTTTGCCTGCGCCGGCGAGATGCAGAGCAGCAGACAACCCCGCAAGTCCTGCACCGACCACCACGACGGTCTCGATTTGACCCGGTACGGTCCGGAGGCGATTTCGGTTGCGTGGCTGCTGAGACAATGTTCTCTACCGATCTAGTAGGTGCGCTGCGTGGCGGCTATGGACATTGCACGCAATTGCGCGGCGGCGTGCGGTTCGACTGCACTCGCCTTCAGCGTGTCGAGTGCGCGGTCGGTGAGTTCGGAAATTCGGCGTTCGACGTCCGCGACTGCTCCCAGTTCGATCAGCAACGTACGGATGGTCGCGATCGTGTCCTCGGTCAGATCGACTACTCCGAGGCTCGACCTGAGCAGTGATCCCGCCTCCGGCCTGTCTCGGTCGGCGAGCTGTAAGGCCACTGCCATCAGGACTGTGCGTTTGCCTTCTCGGATGTCGTCGCCGGATGGCTTGCCGGTGACTGCCGGATCGCCGAAGACACCGAGGAGGTCGTCACGAAGCTGGAAGGCGAGGCCGATGTCGGTTCCGAAGGATCGATATGCGTCGACGAGGCTCTCCGGTGCCCCGGCCAACACGGCACCCAGCTGGAGCGGGCGTTCGACGGTGTACGCCGCGGTTTTGTAGCGATTGACCTGCATCGCTGCCTCCACAGATTCGTCGAGACCGGCTTCGGCTTCGATGTCGAGCAACTGACCGCCGAGCACTTCGGTGCGCATAGCCGACCACACCGGAGACACTCGCCCCATCGCGTCGTGTCCGATTCCGGATTCTCGAAGCATGTCGTCGGCCCAGCACAATGCCAGATCGCCGAGCAGGATCGCGGCAGATTCACCGAAGCGCTCGGAGGAGCCGGACCAGCCCGCCGCACGATGCCTCTCGGTGAAACCGACGTGCACGGTGGGAAAGCCGCGGCGGGTGAGCGAAGCGTCGATGATGTCGTCGTGAATGAGCGCGCACGCTTGTATCAATTCCAGAGATGCGCAGGCACGGAGCACGGATGCGGCCTGCGGGCTACGGTGATCGCCGCCTGCTCCGAGCCAGGCCATCCAGCCGAACGAGGGCCGGATTCGCTTTCCACCACGCAATACGAAGGCTTCGAGGTCTGCGACGGCAGAACGGTAACCGCCGCCGACCCGGGCCACCTGGTCGCGTCGGGAATGGAAGAACTCGGCCAACGCGGACTCGACGAGTGCAACCGGCGCAGTGATCGCTTCTCGTAGGGCTGGGTCGGGGTCACTCGTTCGACGCGGAGCGGGAAGAGTCGAGTCTCTGGACAGGGGATCCTCCAGTCGAGTGCGGGGTGGGGATGTATCACTTTCACACTAGCCGTCACCGCTGATCGATCCCTCTATCGTGAGCCTCCTGTCACCGGAGTTTCGTACGAAACTATGATGTGCCCGTGACATCAGATGCCGTCAGGGGGCGGTCGAGTGAGGGGTGGGTCACCCGAACCCCATCGATAGTCGATCGTCTACGGACATCGACGGAGTCGACGATTCCATTCTCGGTCGAGTTTTCTCCACCACGGGACGAGGCCGCGGAAGCGAGGCTGTGGCGTGCTGTCCGCGAATTCGAGCAGATGCAGCCGGCATTCGTGTCCATGACGTACGGCGCAGGCGGCTCGACCCGAGACCGGACAGTCCGAGTAACGGGAGAGATCTCCGAAAACACGACGTTGCTGCCGGTGGCGCACCTGACCGCGGTGTCTCATAGCATCGATGAGCTTCGATCCATGGTCGGCGCATACGCAGACCGCGGGATCTCCAACATTCTGGTGCTTCGCGGCGATCCGCCGGGCGATCCGCTCGGCGACTGGACCAAGCACCCCGAGGGTGTCGAATATGCAGAGGAGCTCGTCAGCCTCGTTCGAGAGCTCGGAGACTTTCACGTCGGCGTCGCATCGTTCCCCGAGGGGCACTACCGGGCCGTCGATCTCGAACAGGACACCCGTGTTCTGGTGAACAAACTTCGTGCCGGAGCGGAATACTCGATAACGCAGATGTTCTTCGACGTCGAAGACTATCTGCGGTTGCGCGATCGCGTTGCGGCGTTCGACCCCGAGCAGGCGTGCAAGCCCATCATTCCCGAGATCATGCCGATCACCTCGCTCCGTACGGTCCGTAGGGCGCTGACGCTGTCGGGCTCGGCGCTTCCCAGCGAGATCGACGAGCGCTTCACCAGAGCGGCCGGGACCGGTGCCGAAGAAGACCGAGCTGCGGTTCGCGAAGTCGGAATCGAATTGGCGACGTCGACATGCGAGCGTCTCATCGCCGAGGGCGCGCCGGCACTGCACTTCATCACCCTGAACTTCGCGCGTGCGACGCGGGAAGTGCTGACCAATCTGGGACTCTGCGCAGCACGCGTGTGATCTGGACCTGAAACCGGTGAGCGTCTAGGAAAGTCCTTCGACCGCGGGGGATTGGTCCTCGGCGATCAGTGGGCGCTGCTTCCACCTCAGGTTTCCGCGCGCGTGCGACCGATGCGAATCGATCGTGAGCCAGATGTAGATGGCCACGGACAGCGGTTGGGCGCTCGACTCGACAGCACAGCGAAGAACGTCGGTCGATCGACCGGGCATGTTCGAATATTCGGCTTGCGCTGCAGCGAATCTCGACACCACGGCTGCGCCGTAGCCGATCCGGCCCCACCTTCGGACGGAACCAGATCCCACCAGGGCTGCGACGGGTGGAAGCAAATACATCACCGAGACCGCGGACAACACTCCGATCGAACCCCCGGTACCGCCGAAAGCGTTCCACAACCAGCGCGAATATCCTGCGCGTAGATCGTTCACACCGTCGTACATACGGCATTCGACCAGACCGGCCCCCGAGACGAGAATCGTGCGCCGACCGCTGCGACGCAAGGTGCGGGCAATGTCGAGATCCTCGGTCACGCTGGCTGCCACCGACTCGTGCCCACCGATGTCGCGGTACGCCGCCGCGTCGAACATCATGAATTGACCGCACGAGACGGTAGTCGACGGACGGAGCGAACCGTTGGCGAGCCGAATCGGTAGCGTCGACATCCACGAGAAGCCAAGTAGCGGTTGTACCAGGTGTTCTACGACGCTTCCGCTGATCTGCTTCGGCCATGGACACACCAATGCAGCATCGTGGCCGCGCAGTGCCGACGCTGCTGCTGCGATCGCGTCCTGGGCGAGACGAACGTCGGCGTCGACGAACACGATTGCGTCGAGGTGATCGTTCATCTCGAACGCGAGACCGGCAAGGGTCCGGCACGCTGCCGCCTTGCCTGTCCAACCTGAAGGTGGCTCGGCGCGCGATTCGACGATGCTGACGCGGGCGTCGTCGCCGGCAGCTGCTTGGGCCGCCGCGAGGGTGTCATCCGACGAACCGTCGTCGAGTATCAGAATCCGAAGATCACGGCACCGACGCTGAGCTCGAAGGTCGGCAATGAGCAAGGGGAGTTGTTCTTGTTCGTTGCGGGCGGGAACGCAGACCACGATCGAGTCGTAGATGTCGGAATCGGTTGTGCGGGACAGGCGAGGCACTGTGAAGGCGTTGACGACCGAGATGGCCGCCGTCGATACCGATAGCACCGCACCGGCAGCAGTCACCCCGGCGATCACTCGGCCGGCGGTAGTCACGATCGATTCCTTGCTGACGAAGATGCTCACGGTGTGGCGTTCAGCGTCTGCGGTCTACTTCTTCGACTCGACCTACTTCTTCAACTCGACGAGGCGCACCGGCGGGTTTCTGGTCACCCAGGCCATGGCTCCGACGATCGCCGCAATACCTACAGTGACACCGCCGACGATGCCGGCCCAGCCCGCGAAACTTCGGGTGTTGGGATCGGGATAGTTGACCTCGGCTCGCATGCTCGTCACCTCGCCCGCGGGCAACTTCCAAGTGATGATGTTGTCCCCTTCACGGGTACCGTTGGTCGTCCCGATTCGAGCGGGGAATGCGATGGTGAACTGAACATCGGTGCCCTGCTCGGGGACCGTCTGTAAATCGGCCTTACCTTCGAGCGTTACGGTGTCGCCCGCTCGCTGCATCACGAGCTGGTAGCTCCCGGTCGCCTGATCCGACATGGAACCGAGGGTTTGAAGGTCGCCGAAGGAGAGATCGCTGAAACGTGCTTGGGTGCCGACATATCCATCCTGCTTGTATTCCGCTACACGGATCTTGCTCGCGAGCGAAGACGGAGGCGTGAGCACCGGGCCGGTGTCGGTATCGGACGTCGGTATCGTCGCGGCCACGATCTGCCCCGACACTCGGTCGTCTGCAGAGACACCCATAGACACCTGTACCCGAAGGCAACCGGCCAACATCGGCGCTACGAACAGCGCTAATGCAAGGGCGGACATAATTCGACGGTTACGGGTTCCTGCACGGAATGTCGACTGCACGTTCGACATCGTGCCAGACGTAGGACACCGTCTGCGCCAGGGAGCCGAAAGAACGTCACCGAGTCCGCGTGCGTCCTCGCGGTTCAGCGGTCGGATTTCCCGAAGTGGTCCATCTCGACGTCGCCCAAGTCCATACGAGCGGAACTCCGACGACCCCCATCGCGAAAAATCCGTAGACGGCCGAGTATCGGAGTTCCGGTCCGGTCAGAAGCGCGGCGTGAGCAAGCGCCGACCCGAGCCACGTCCAGGTGAACAGCACCAGAGGAGCGGTGTCGGAAATCGGCGACAGCGTGGTGCGGTCAGCTTGGAACCGGCGCCCCAGAGTATCGACGATCAGCGCCATGATGGCTGCGGTGACAAACCACCCCAGATAGTTGCTCACCGGAATCGAAGGAATTCCAGGTAGTCCAGCGATCGGCGACGTCCAGGTCCACTGCCCATCTGTCACCATCTGTGTGTCGAGGTAGAGATCCCATCCGACCATCCCGACCGCGGTGATCACGACGCGGTGGATTCTTCGACACTCCGGGGAGGTCGAGGATCGTTGCAACACATAGGAGACTGCGCACCAGATCGGATAAAACCCTGCGGTCCACGCAAGTGGGACCACCGCGGGCACGCCCAGGATGTCGGGGCCGAGTCGATCAGCTGCATATCCGTAGCTTCCAAAAGGGAACCCCGTTGCGGTCCCGACTATTTCGGCGATCAGGCCGAGTCCGGCGGTCGTCACGAACAGCATCAGAGCCCACCCGACACCGCGGGACAAGGCGGCGTGTACGAGCGCGGACAACGCGAGGAGAACGACGATTGCGACGGTGACGATATCGCGTCGCGAACCGGTCACGAGGGGGTACGAAATCTGGGCCAGTATTGCGGCACCCACGAGTGCCATGACGAACCTGTTCATCGTCTGCGGTTCCCGATCCAACGGCGGAGTCTGCCTGCTCGCGCATCGGCCAGCGCGATTCGCGCCGCACTGCGCCCACTCGCCGCGGACACTCCGCCACCCGGGTGGGTCGAGGCGCCCGTCAAGTACATTCCTGGAGCCCCAGGTACTCGATATCCGGCGAGTTGGGGGACTGGTCGCCACATCATCATCTGATCGAGTGACATCTCTACATGCATGATATTTCCCCCGATCAAGCCGAGCTCGCGTTCGATATCGACGGGTGACTGGACATGTCGCTCGAGCACAGACGCACCGAAGCCCGGTGCGTAGGACTCGAGCTCGGCAACAATTCGGTCCGCCTCGAGCTCAGCGAGATCGTCGGCGCGTACCTGGTCCGATTCACGCCACTGGCGTCCTCCGGACAGGGTGTGGGGCTGCCACTGCGACCACAGTGAAATCTGATGTTGGCCTGCGGGTGCAACGGTGGGATCGATCGCGGTGAACGACATGCCGAGTACCGCCGGCCTCGGTGGGAGTTCACCTGCAGACGCGGACCCATGGGCCAGACGAAGATGTGCACGGTCGCGAACCAACATCTGTAGACCCGTCGTCGCGTCTGAATCGGCCGCTGCGCTCGAATACTGCGGCAGCGAGTCGGTGGCCAGACGAACTGCCATCCCGATACCGGGGCCGACCCGAATATGTCGGCGCCAGGCTTCGATCGCGCGAGGATCATGGCCGCCTGCCGCGAGAAGGTCGAGAGTGGTCAGAATGTGACAGCCTGCGATGACCATTCGGCTACGGATCGATCGTCCAGAAGATGTCGTGGTCGTCCACTGTCCATCTCTCGGCGAGACTGCTTCGACCGCGTCGCCAAGGGAAACCGACCCGCCCGTAGCCGTCAGCCGAGTAACGAGGGCCTCGGTGAGTGCGCCACTTCCGCCGATAGCACGCCCGGGAGGAAGCGTGTGCATCAACGCCGCGAAGCCGACCATGGGGGCAGTGCCCGGCTCGGACATGGGTGGTCCCGATTGCGCGCCGAACCACGCCAGTGCAGCTTTCAGGCGCTCACTCGTGAACAACGCATCGAGCAGTGCGTCGCCGGTAGTGAGGAATTCCCGGGACAATGCGCTTCCGCCGTCGGGGGCGTCGAGACCCCAGAAGGAGCGAAGCAAGCCCGGGCCGGTGGGTGGGGAGGAGAACGCCCGCATCGTCCTTGCACTTCGTGGGCCCCACACCGCAACGAACTGCCGATAAGCGATCGCATCGGCGCTCCCGCAGGACCGCGCGATCGACTCGCATGTTCGATCCAGGTCGCGGTGGAACACCAAGGCTTCCTCGGTGGAGTTCGGAGCTCCGGGCGCGAAAGCCCACGGATCACACTCCGCATAGCGCAGTCCGTAACTGGCGAGCTCGAGTTCTTCGATCACTCCCGTATGACGCACCATGATGTGCGCAGACGACCCGCGATCCACGCGGTGTCCTGGGAATCTCTCCACGGACGACACCGCGCCGCCGGCGATGGTGTCTCGTTCGAGCACCTCGACGGACAGTCCAGCTGCAGCTAGATAGCAAGCCGAAGTCAGAGCATTATGGCCGGAGCCGACTACCACAGCGTCGATCACCGGTCCAGGCTATAGGTCGTTCTTCATTCGAACGGTAGCGCGTGACCCAGCACGGCGAAGGGCCGTCGATCGCCAGAAAACGTGAAGTTGCGCAGCACGTCCTCGAATCCGAGTCGGCGGTACAACCGCCAGGCGCGATTTTCCTCGTGCTCGACCTCGGGGGTGGACAGCAGCACGCTTTTTTCGGGTCGATCCTGTAGCAGTCTGCGAGTGAGTGCGCTGCCGAGTCCATGGCCCTGGGCGCTCGGTGTGACGTGCAGCTCCGTCAACTCGAAGTAGTCGTCGAGTACTCCGTCGATGTACTCGCCGGTGTGTCCGGACCTGCGCAGCCCGTCGCGCACCTGCTGATACCACCAGTGACTGCGGGCACCGTGATAGCCGTACGCCACGGCGACCAGGGGTGCATCGGGGGTGGGGAGCACTGCTCCGACTCCCCGCCAGCCTGGCCGCGACACATGCTCGATCCACATGGGTGCGCGGTGGTACTCGGTGCCCTTGGGGTAACCCATGGCCTCGACGTAGATGGCCAGAGCTTCGGGGAGGCGGCGACGAATTTCCTGAGAGGAAAGGTCGACGAGATAAGGGGTCGTTTCCGCATCGGTAGCGACTGTTCTCAACCTTTCCTTGACTACTTGTCGGTGGGCGCAGTTATATTGAATATGTCGAACGAATGTTCGATGTCGGCGATCCGGCGAAGAGCTCGAGGGAAGCGAGACTCGCCGGGTTCCGACCTTAGAGCTTCATCGTTGTCCGGGCGTGTCGGTAGTACCTAATCCGTACCACCGAATCCGAAGTGTCAGATCGGACGACCACGTGAGGCGAATCGAACGGGAGGTGTTCGAGTATGGCTACCAAAGTTCTTCGTGCTGACGTGCGTCCGCCGGTATCACCTCGCGCCAGAGCGTTGCTCGGCCGAGCGGATGCTCTGCTGTCTCGGTCGGTCGGCGCCGCGGATGCCGCTGAGATGTTTCTCGACTGCTACATGGCGGCGCTGCGCGGCGCGGCATCGGTCCTGGAGGCGACGCCGATCGCCACTTCGCGAGCGCGCTCGCGAAGTGCTTGGGTGTTGATGGCCAAGGCGGCGCCTGTGCTCGATTCCTGGGCCGAGTACTTCTCTGGCTTCTCGGCGACCAGAGCGGCGGTCCAGGCGGGCCTGTCCCGATCGATCGACGAGAGCGATGCTGACGAGTTCTACCGCGAAGTAGGTCGATTCCTTCAGGTGGTGGAGGAGTACATCGGAGCCGATTCGCGACTCGACAGACTGGGAGTCGGCCCGCATCCGATATCTGCTTGAGCGCCATGTTCGGTCGCAGGTAGGCGTCCCGACGCCTGTGGCAGCTGCTGCAGATCAGCGACTTCCGAGTGCAGATTGTGGCGTTGGGCTGGGAAACTTTGGACATTCTCAGGAACGCATATCGCGAGTAGGTGGTAAGCAGGCGATTCTGCTCGTATTATCGACAGTAGGTAGCCGCCAAGGTCAGCTTCCCGTCGTTTCGCACCCGAAATGACTTTCAATTTCTGTTCAGGGGGAGGTACCGTGCCACTCTCCGAGCACGAGCAGCGCATGCTCGATCAAATCGAGAGCGCTCTCTACGCCGAGGATCCCAAATTCGCCTCGCACGTACGAAGCGGACGCATGCGTACGGCATCGAGCAAACGCCGTTTTCAAGCGGCCGCATTGTTCGCGTTGGGGCTTGTTCTTCTGATCGCCGGGGTGGCTCTGCCATTCAAGCCTGGCGGTTTTCCTGTGATAAGTCTCGTTGGCTTCGTCCTGATGTTCGGGGCAGGCGTGCTGTTTCTTCTCGGCGGATCACGCAAAGCTGCAACGCCGTCCGACGGCGACGCATCGAGTGTGAGCGGATCCAATTCCGGCTCCGGTCCGAGAAGCTCGGGGCAGAAGTCCAAGTCTGCCCGTAAAGGCGGAGGCTTCGCGTCGCGCATGGAAGATCGGTTCCGTCGGCGGTTCGAGCAGGAGTGAACACTGTGCGCGCGATTGCAGTCCGATGGACGTGATCGTCGCCCGCAGCGGTTGACGACAGAGATCGCGCGGCACTAGCAACGCGCGATGCTGAAGAACGCGAAAGCGGTGTTCCACCGAAAGGTGGGGCGCCGCTTTTTTGCTGTCTACGTCGCTTTCGCCAACGGGCCGACGCTGAACCGGGGAATCCCCACTTGGACCCACCACCGCTCGTCCGACGATCTGTAGTGCTCGTGACGGGGATCCGATCTGCAGTTTCTTGGCCTCTGCTCACGGATCAGAGTCCGGGATCCGAGCTAGGCGCGCCGCAGGCAGAAATCCTCCCCACAGCCTTCCGCCTCTTTGAGCTGGGTTTTTGTGAAGAAGACGAGAAATGAATCCCCGCCAGGGATTGATAGTGGGGGGAAGTGGGGTAAAGTGGTGGACAGCGAAGGGTTGAGGTAGGAGGTGTCGAGTGTTCCTCGGTACCTACACGCCAAAGCTCGACGACAAGGGTCGGTTGACGTTGCCGGCGAAGTTCCGCGAAGCGCTTTCTGGAGGTGTGATGGTGAGCAAAGGGCAGGATCACAGCCTCGCTGTCTACACCCCGGAAGAGTTTGCCGAGCGGGTTCGCAAGCTCACCGAAGCCTCGCGGTCGAATCCCGTCGCACGTGCATACATCAGGCAGTTGGGTGCCGGCACCGACGAGCAGCAGCTCGACGGGCAGGGGCGGATCATGATCAGCGCCGACCATCGGCGCTATGCAAATCTTGGACGCGAAGTCGTCGTCAACGGCTCCATCGAGTTCATCGAGATCTGGAACCAAGAGTCCTGGACTCGCTACTCGGCGGAAAGCGAGCAGAGTTTCTCCGACGCCTTCGACGAATCCCTCGGAGGGATTATGTAGCCCTTCGAATCACCGCCGAGTGCCGCGAGGCCTCTGCCCGATCAGAACCCTGACGTTCTTCCCCAACGCCAGGTTTCACAGATCAGGAACCTGACGTTCTTCCCCAACGCCAGGATCCCTATCGGACAGGGACCTCGAAGCATTCGACACCGTTCATCTCTTCCATCCGCTCGCCGAGCACAAGGTGCGCCAAGCAAGACCGGGAGGAATCATTGTGGAAGGCGAGTCTCAGCCGCCCGTCCCGGACAACCCTCCTGACCGTCCTGGAAATACCGTAGGACCGTCGCAGGGATCCAATGCATCGAATACCCCACGTGCCAAGCATATTCCGGTTCGTTTAGGCCGAGCCGACGAACTGCTCGGTCCCGCGTTGACCGCAGTAGGCCCCGGTGGAGAAGGCAGCGTCATGATCGACGCCACCCTCGGGCTCGGGGGCCACTCCGAACACTTTTTGCGCACCTACCCCGGTGTCCGACTGATCGGTCTCGATCGGGATCCGGCCGCTCTTGATCTCGCGAGTCGGCGCCTGTCCGAATTCTCCGACAGGACAACCTTCGTACATACGACATACGACGGAATCGGTGCAGCGCTCGAAGAGGCAGGTCTGCCCGAGTACGAGTCGGTACATGCGATTCTGTTCGACCTCGGTGTTTCGTCGATGCAGTTGGACGAGGCGGAACGTGGATTCGCCTATTCGATAGACGCGCCTCTGGACATGCGGATGGACTCGACGGTGGGAATTACTGCCGCGGACATCCTCAATACCTACAGTCATGGCGACATCGCGCGGGTGCTCAGTACCTATGGCGAAGAGCGGTTCGCGGGTCGTATCGCATCGGCGATACTTCGTCGTCGAGCGATCACACCCTTCACCACGAGCGGTGCCCTGGTGGAACTTCTCTACGAGTCGATTCCGGCAGCGACGCGCCGCACGGGCGGGCATCCGGCCAAGCGTACTTTTCAAGCTCTGCGCATCGAGGTGAACGGTGAGCTCGATTCGCTGGAGAAGGCAGTGCCTGCCGGTCTGGATGCACTCTCGATCGGTGGACGAGTGGTGTTCATGTCCTACCAGTCGCTCGAGGATCGAGTAGTCAAGAAGGAGCTGGCTCCACGCGTCAAATCTCGCAGCCCGGAGGGCCTTCCGGTTGAGCTCCCCGGGATGGGTCCTGAGTTCGCGCTGCTTACCCGAGGGGCCGAACGCGCCTCGGATCAAGAAATCGAAGACAACCCGCGTTCGGCGCCTGTGCGCCTGCGTGCAGCCGAGCGCATCGCAAGGAGAGCGGCATGACAATCACCGCGGGTTCGGCAGGAACTCGGCGCACGCGTCGAACACGAGCGACCTCGACGGAGACTGGCGCTGCACGCTCCGGTGCTGCGCTGCGCGCCTACGAGCGTCGTCAGCAGCGAGCCACGGTGCACTCCGGGGACGGAACGGCTACCAGTCACGGTGCTGCTCGCTTATCGCAGTCCGGGGCGTCGATGACGGCCCGTATCCCGTTCGTCGCTCTGATCATCGGGCTGTTGTCCCTCGGGCTCGGTCTGACGCTGCTGCTGACGACTCGATCGGCGGGGGATTCTTACGACCTGTCCGATGCCAAGGCATACAACGAGGGACTTGTTCAGGAACGTGCCTCGCTTCAACGCGACGTCGAATTAGCCGACTCGGCACCAGAACTCGCGAGGCGTGCCGCTGAAATGGGGATGGTACCCGCAGCGAATGTTGCGCGTCTCGTCGTCGCGCCCGATGGTTCCGTGCAGGTGATCGGGACGCCGGCTCCCGCGGAAGGCAAGCCGGTCGCGCCCTTGGATCCTCCGGATTCGCAGAGTGTTTCGCCGACACAGTCATCCCTATCGGTCACTCCGCGCTCCGCTTCCTCTCCCACACGTCCAACACCCGCCACGCCGAACACCTCCATTGACGCTCGTGCCGGGTCTCTCGGTGAACAATTGGTTCCCATGAGTACCCAGTCGGAAAGTCCGTCGCCGGATAGCGCGTCGGGTAGTCGGCAGTGACACGGCCGACCACCGGAACAGCTGGACGTCCACGGTCGACACGTCGAGCACCGGGGGTCGGCGCGCGAGACGGCGCCAGGAGGCCCGCGACTCGACCATCAGGATCGTCCCTGCCGCCTCGAAACCCTCGCCGAGGGCGGTTCGACGCGTCGTCGTTCGGCTTCCGGAGCGGCTTCGGCAGAGTTCTGATGTTCGGTGTGCTCGCAGTCGTTGCGCTGCAGCTCTTGTGGATCATGGGGATCGATGGGTCTCGGCTGTCGGCAGAGGCGGCGTCGCAACGCACGACCACGCTGGTCGATCCTGCTACCCGAGGCGCTATCACCGATCGCAACGGCAAGCCGATCGCGTTCACGATGGAGGCCAAAGCGCTGACGTTCCAGCCGGTCCGTGTTCGTAAAGAGTTGGACGAGGCGCGAGCCAAGGATCCGACCAAGCCGGGAACCGACGATCGTCTGAAGGCCATTGCTGCCGGACTTCACGATGAACTCGGTGATATCGCGAGCGAAAAGGACATCCTCGCGAAGCTGAAGAGCAACGACGAATTCACCTACCTCGTGCGTGGAGTCGACTCGACGATCGCAACCAAGCTCAGCAAGGAATTCGACGAAGTAGGACTGGAAAGACAGGACATCCGTGAATACCCGGGTGGATCGCTTGCCGCGAACATGGTGGGAGCCACCGGTTGGGACGGGCACGGCCTTCTCGGGCTGGAGGATTCACTCGATTCGACCCTTGCCGGTACCGATGGTTCTCAGACCTACGATCGTGGGTCCGACGGTGCTGTCATTCCGGGTAGCTGGCGTGACAAGCAACCCGCCGTCAACGGCTCGAGTGTCGAGTTGACGATCGATGCCGACCTTCAGTACTACGTGCAGCAGCAGGTGCAGTTGGCGAAGGATCTGTCCGGTGCCAAGGATGCTTCCGCATTCGTGCAGGACGTGCATACCGGTGAGGTTCTTGCCATGTCGAACGACAACACTTTCAATCCAGGTGTCGGAGTCGGCAACAATGACAGGAACAAGGAGATGGGTAATCTCTCTGTCACGACGCCCTTCGAGCCCGGTTCGGTGAACAAGATCATCACTGCGGCAGCTGCGATCGAATACGGTCTTACAACACCGGACGAGGTTCTGCAGGTACCTGGAAACATCTTCATGTCCGGCGTCTCGGTCAAGGACGCATGGGAGCACGGCGTGGCTCCGTACACGACGACGGGAGTGTTCGGGAAGTCCTCCAACGTCGGGACTCTGATGCTCGCCCAGCGTGTGGGCGAGGATCGATACGCCGATATGTTGTCCCGTTTCGGGCTCGGTCAGCGTAGTGACGTCGGTCTACCGGGGGAGAGTGCCGGCAGTGTCCCGAGCCGCGACCAATGGTCGGGCGGCACATTCGCCAACCTTCCTATCGGGCAGGGTTTGTCGATGACACTGCTCCAGATGACGGCCATGTACCAGGCCATCGCCAACGACGGTGTTCGGATTCCACCACGGATCATTCGTTCGACGACGGGTCCGAGCGGAGATACGACCGAGACCGAGCAGCCGGAGGGCGTATACGTCGTCAGCCCGCAGACTGCATCGACCGTCCGCGACATGTTTCGCGCTGTCACTCAGGACGACACCGGCAACCAACGGGGAACCGGGGTGGCGGCCGGTGTTCCCGGCTACCAGATCAGCGGAAAGACCGGTACGGCGCAGCAGGTCGACCCGGAGTGCAAGTGCTACTCGAACTCGAACTACTGGATCACGTTCGCGGGGATCGCGCCCGCCGACGATCCGCGGTACGTGATTGGAATAATGCTCGACGCACCGTCGCGGAGTGCCGACGGATCGGGTGGTCAGTCTGCCGCGCCGCTATTCCACAACATCGCTAGCTGGATGCTTCAGCGCGACAGCGTGCCACTGTCGGCCGATCCCGGACGCAAACTGGTTCTGCAGGCCGACTGACATGATTAGCTTCTGCTCTGTGATCGCGATCGACGAATCGGGCCAGCTCCCGATTCGGGTCCGGGTGCACTCGCCGGTAACCTGACTCGTCGGCCTCTTCCGCACATTCGGGGGTTTTGATATCAGTGTCGACGACCGCGCCCCCGGGCGGACCCGAGACATCCTCGCAGCCGGGCAGAAAGGAGCACAGTGACCGTGCCAGAAGTGCCTCAGCCTGCTCCGACGGCGTTTCGCCCGTCGAAGCCGCCCCACACGTCGGTCGAGGACCTTGCCGACGCGTCGAACGCGGTGGTCGTAGACGGTGAGGTGACGCAGCGAATTCCTGTCACCGGCATCGACCTGCGTGCTCAGGGCATCGAGCGCGGCGACCTTTTCGCGGCGCTTCCTGGATCGTCTGTACATGGTGCGACGTTCGTCGAGGACGCGCTGGACCGGGGTGCCGTCGCGATCCTCACCGATTCCGAGGGCATGGGCATCGTGCGTGGGAAGTATCCGCAGTTGCCGGTGCCGGTCTTGCTTCACGAAAGTCCGAGGATGATCCTCGGCACCGTCTCGGCACTCGTCTACGGCAATCCTTCCGAGAACATGACCGTCATCGGTATTACCGGCACGTCCGGAAAGACGACGACGGCGTATCTTCTCGAGGCCGCTTTGGTCGCTGCAGGCAGGGTGACGGGGTTGATCGGGACCATCGAGACGAAGATGGCCGGCTCCAGGGTCCCGAGTGCCCTCACCACTCCGGAAGCCCCTCAATTGCACGCGTTGTTCGCGGTGATGCTCGAACGCGGCATCGACACGGTGGTCATGGAGGTGTCCAGTCATGCCTTGGCGCTGGGCCGCGTCGACGGCACGGTGTTCTCGGTCGGCGCTTTCACCAACTTGTCACAGGATCATCTGGACTTCCACGGTTCCCTCGAGGACTACTTCCAGGCGAAGAGTCGACTGTTCACCGCTGAGTCGCGTGTCCGAAGCCGCTCGGCCGTCGTGTGTATCGACGACGATTGGGGAAAGCGGATGGCCGAGATAGCTCGTGCGGCCGGCACGAGCGTCGTGACAGCCTCGGTCGCTGCGCACTCCGATTGGACGATCGCAAACTGGTCGAAGGAAGCCAACGGCACGCAGACTTTTTCGATCGTCGAACCGGGCGGCGCGAGCTACCCCGCCGAAATTCGGCTACCCGGCCGATACAACATTGCCAATGCGGTACTTGCCGCTGCAGCATGTTCGGCGGCAGGGGTAGACGTCCGCCGCGCGATCCGCGGTATGTCCGAGGTCGACGTCCCCGGCAGGGTGCAACGCATCGTTCGCGGCCAGGACTTTCTGGCGGTGGTCGACTACGCACACAAGCCTGCCGCAGTCGAAGCCGTCATCGAGACATTGCGAGAACAGACCTCGGGGCGAATTGCGGTGGTCCTCGGTGCGGGCGGTGATCGAGACAAAGCGAAGCGCCCGTTGATGGGCGCCGCCGGAGCGCGCGGGGCGGACCTGCTGGTGATCACCGACGACAATCCACGCTCGGAGGACCCGTCGGCGATCCGAGACGCGATGTTCGACGGGGCGCTGGCGGTCGACCCGCAGGCGCGCGGGGAGGTCCGAAACGTAGCCGGCCGAGAATCCGCCATCACCGAGGCTGTGAAGTGGGCCAGGGCGGGCGACGTCGTTCTGGTCGCGGGAAAGGGCCACGAAACCGGACAGGACATTGCGGGTGTGAAGTATCCATTCGATGATCGGGTGGTTCTTGCTGCCGCCATCGACAGCAGGATCGACGCAGAAGCAGGAGATCCATCGTGAAAGCGTTGACGCTCGAACAGATCGCGACCATCGTCGGCGGAACCCTGCACGAGGTGCCGGACCCGTCGCGGATCGTCGACGGGTCGGTCGAGTTCGATTCCCGCAAGGTAACCCCGGGAGGTCTGTTCTTGGCGTTGCCGGGAGCAAAGGTCGATGGACACGACCACGCAGCCGCAGCGGTGGCCGCGGGTGCCGTAGCCGTCCTAGCCGCCCGTCCTGTCGGGGTGCCCGCAATCGTGGTCGAACCCGTTGCGCACGACGGTCGAGCCATGGCTCTCGAACACGATAGCGATGGATCAGGAGCCGCAGTTCTCGGCGCGTTGGCTGCATTGGCTCGTGCCTCTGTTGTCGACCTGGCGAATACGACGTCTCTGACGGTCGTCGGCGTGACCGGATCCTCGGGAAAGACATCGACGAAGGATCTACTCGCCTCGGTACTGGCACCACTGGGTTCCGTTGTTGCGCCGCCTGGGTCGTTCAACAACGAACTGGGCCATCCCTGGACGGCCCTTCGGGCCGACGAATCCACGAAGTTCTTGGTTCTCGAGTTGTCGGCGCGAGGTGTGGGGCACGTGGCCGCTTTGGCCTCAATCGCGCCTCCGCGAATCGGCGTCGTCCTGAACGTGGGAACGGCCCATCTCGGCGAGTTCGGATCGAGAGAGAAGATCGCGCTTGCCAAGGGCGAATTGATCGAAGCGCTTCCGGATGCCGCGAACGGCGGAGTGGCAATTCTCAACGCGGACGATCCGCTGGTGTTGTCGATGAGGTCACGGACGTCGGCTCGAGTGGTTACTGTCGGGCATTCGGTAGAAGCCGATGTTCGAGCAACGGACGTCGAGCTCGACGCCGACGCCCGTGCGAGCTTCACTCTCGTTACCTCCACCGGGAGCATCGGCATCGCTCTCGCCGTCCACGGTGAACATCAGGTAGGCAACGCGCTGGCCGCGGCCGCCGTGGCCCTCGAATGCGGCGCGAGCCTGGAGACGATCGCAACCGCGCTTGCGGGTTCCAATGCCACCTCGGTTCGCCGAATGGATGTTCGTACCCGTCCCGACGGGGTGACCGTCGTCAACGATTCGTACAACGCCAATCCCGACTCGATGCGGGCGGCGCTCAAAGCATTGGTTTCGATGTCGCGCTCGGGCAGCGGGCCGCGTCGACGGACGTGGGCCGTATTGGGTGAAATGGGTGAACTGGGTCCAGAATCTGTCATCGAGCACGACGCGATCGGCAGGCTTGCCGTGCGACTCGATGTGAGTCGTCTGGTGATCGTCGACTCCGGTCGTCCGACACGAGCGCTCCACCAGGGCGCGGTGATGGAAGGGTCGTGGGGTGAGGAGTCGATGCTCGTGTCCAGCGATGCGGAGGCAATCGCGGTTTTGCGACGAGAGGTGTTGCCCGGTGACATCGTGCTGGTGAAGGCTTCGCAGTCGGTCGCGTTGTGGTCGGTGGCCGATGCGTTGCTGGAAGCGCCGAACGAGGCAGATGGAGAGAACGAGACGATGACACCGGAGGAATCGCAGTGAGACAGATCCTCTTCGCCGGAGGCATTGCACTCGCTGTGGCGATCCTGCTCACGCCTGTGCTGATCAAGGCGTTTTCGAAGCAAGGATTCGGGCAGGAGATTCGGGTCGAGGGGCCCGCAAGTCACCAGTCCAAGCGCGGGACTCCCACGATGGGCGGTGTTGCGATCCTCGCCGGGCTGTGGGCCGGGTACTGGGGTTCGCATCTCATCGGTATCGGTTACGAAGCGGACGGGCCGTCGGCTTCGGCCCTTCTGGTTCTGGGTTTGACCACGGTGCTGGGCCTGGTGGGTTTCCTCGACGACTTCATCAAGATTCGTAAGCAGCGAAATCTCGGCCTGAACAAGACTGCCAAGCTGGTGGGTCAACTTTTTGCCGCAGTAATTTTCGGCGTCCTTGCCCTGCAGTTCCGAGGGCCGAACGGGCTCACCCCCGGAAGTACCCAACTGTCCTACGTGCGTGACATCGCCACCGTCAGCATGGGTTCGATCGTCTTCATCGTGTGGTGCTACTTCCTGGTGACGGCCTGGTCCAATGCGGTCAATCTGACCGACGGACTCGACGGTCTGGCGGCGGGTTCGATGACGTTGGTTCTCGGTGCGTACACGGTCATCACGTTCTGGCAGTACCGCCAGGCATGTTCCACGAACCCCGGGCCCGGTTGCTACGACGTTCGCGATCCGCTCGACCTTGCACTGATCTGCGCGGCGGCGGCGGGTGCGTGTATCGGATTCCTGTGGTGGAATGCCGCGCCCGCAAAGATATTCATGGGTGACACCGGGTCCTTGGCGTTGGGCGGTCTGCTTGCCGGATTGTCCATCGTGACGAGGACCGAGCTGATCATGGTGGTCATCGCTGCACTGTTCGTTGCCGAGGCAGCGTCGGTCGTGATCCAGGTTGCGGTCTTCCGCTCCAGTCGACGACGAGTGTTCCGAATGGCCCCGTTCCATCATCACTTCGAGCTCGCCGGGTGGGCGGAAACCACGGTAATCATCAGATTCTGGCTTCTGGCCGCCATCGCGTCGGCCGTCGGGTTGGCGCTGTTCTACAGCGAATATCTCGCTGCAATCGGAGGGTAGATACACGTGTCCGAGACTGCCGACGCGACCGGATACGACGAAGATCTTTCGTGGCTACGGGGACGGACCGTCCTTGTCGCCGGCTCTCGCGTGTCCGGCTTGGCGACGGTGCCGCCGCTTCTCGAGTTGGGAGCGGAGGTTCTGGTCACCGACTCGGATCCGGCTGCGCTGGACAACGCTCGCGCACTCGGAGCGAGCGTCGTGTTGCAGGACGAGCTACTCGCTGACACCGATCGAATCGGTGCCGTCGCACTGGTGGTGACGAGCCCTGGATTACGAGCTGATTCGCCGGTGTTGGCGGCGGCGGCGAGCCACGGTGTTCCCATCTGGGGCGACGTGGAGTTGTCGTGGCGGATCGATCGCGCCGGAATCTACGGCCCGCCGACGCGGTGGCTGGTCGTCACCGGTACCAACGGCAAAACTACGACAACGTCGATGCTGGCGTCGATCTTGAAGTCCGCAGGGATCGACAGCGTCGCGTGCGGGAACATCGGTCTGCCGATACTCGGTGCCCTTCGGCTCTCGCCGCATCCGCAGGTGTTGGCCGTCGAACTGTCGTCTTTCCAGTTGTTCTGGGCGCCATCGGTGCGTCCCGCCGCGGGGACAGTGCTCAATATCGCGGAAGACCATCTCGATTGGCACGGTGGCATGGATGGTTACGTCGAGTCCAAGGCCCGGGCGCTGAACGGTGATATCGCTGTGGTCGGTCTCGACGACGCCCGCGCCGCCGCGCTCTCGGCGACATCGACGGCGGACCGTGTGATCGGATTCCGACTGTCCGAGCCTGCGGCCGGCGAGTTCGGCATCATCGGTGATCACTTGGTGGACAACGCGTTCGCCGATCGTGAGCAGATCGTGCCGGTGACGGCAGTGCTGCCCGCAGGTCCCGCCGGGTGGATGAACGCGCTCGCAGCCTCTGCTCTGGCCCGTGCGATCGGCGTCGGTGCGGAGCATGTGGCCGACGGTATTCGTACTTACGAGGTCGGGCCCCATCGCGGCGCCGTGGTTCGCACGACGAACGAAGTGACGTTCGTGGACGATTCGAAGGCCACGAACCCGCATGCTGCGCGGTCTTCGCTCCTCGCGTATCCCCGCGTCGTGTGGATCGCAGGGGGGCTGCTGAAGGGCGCTGCCATCGACGAACTCGTCGTCGAGATTGCTCCGCGTCTCGTCGCCGCACTTGTCATCGGCCGCGATGGGACGCAGATCGCAGAGGCGGTGGCGCGACACGCGCCGGATGTTCCAGTTGTGCGGTATCCGGCGGGAGACGATGCTGATGTGACTCATGTTGCTGAAGATGCTGACGTAGTGATGCGGGCGGTCGTCCAGGAGGCAGCACGTCGAGCGCGGCCGGGCGACGCCGTGTTGCTGGCCCCGGCAGCGGCGTCTCTCGACATGTTCGTCGACTACGGGCATCGCGGTCGCAGCTTCGCCGAGGCCGTAGTCGATCTCGACTCCGCGGATATCGGTCGCGGCGTCGGGCCGGTAACGTGAGTACCGCTACCGGTCGATCTCGACCCGGCTCCGGCCCGTCCAACGCCGGACCACGGACCAGAATCGGCTTGTGGATGCGCCGACCGCTTGCGTCGTTCCATCTGATTGTCACCATTGCGGCCCTGCTCACCATCCTCGGGCTGGTCATGGTGCTGTCCTCTTCCGCTGCCGAGGCCTATGCGACGGACGGCTCCGCCTATTCACTCTTCACACAGCAGCTGATCGGCGTCGCACTCGGTGTCGTTGCGTTCTACATTGCGCTGCGTATGTCGGTTCGGATGCTTCGAAAGCTGTCGTTCCCGCTGTTCTGCATTTCGGTGGTCATGCTGATGCTCGTCTTGATTCCGGGTGTGGGATCCGAAGGCGCGGACGGTGCGCGTCGATGGTTCAACATCGCTGGAGTCTCGTTCCAGCCCTCCGAACTAGCCAAAGTCACGCTCGTCTTGTGGGGTGCACATCTGCTGGCCTCGCGGCGCAGCGAGCATGCCAGCTTGAAGTCGCTACTCATCCCATTGGTACCTGCATCGTTGTTGATGTGCGCGCTGGTTGTGCTGCAGCCGAACTTGAGTACGGCCATTGCCATCGGCATCATCCTCGTCTCGCTCTTGTGGTTCGCCGGGCTCAATGCTCGTTTGTTCGGAATCCTGGTGGTCGGCGGAATCGGCGCCGCGACAGTGCTGGCATTCACTGCGGGCTATCGCTCGGACCGGATCAAGGGATGGCTCAACCCGGGGGACGATCCGCAGGGTCTGGGATATCAGTCCAAGCAAGCGCGGTATTCCCTGGCCGACGGTGGACCCTTCGGTGTCGGCCTCGGTCAGAGCCGCGCCAAGTGGAGCTATCTTCCCAACGCGCACAACGACTTCATCTTCGCGATCATCGGCGAGGAGCTCGGCTTCATCGGGTGCCTGGCAGTATTGGGTCTTTTCGCCCTGTTCGTATACACCGGCCTCCGCATTGCCATGCGATCCGTCGATCCGTTCCTTCGTCTTCTGGCGGCCGGTTCGACGACCTGGATCTTCGCTCAGGCGATGATCAATATCTGCTATGTCGTCGGGCTTCTTCCGGTGACGGGTCTGCAGCTGCCGCTGGTGTCCTACGGTGGATCTTCTGCCGCGATCACGCTGCTCATGTTCGGTATCATCGCCAACGCTGCGAGACACGAACCCGAAGCGATCGCGGCGTTGCACGCAGGCAGGGACAGCCGGCTCGATCGAGTGCTCCGGCTTCCGATGCCCGCGTCGTTCTCGCCTCTGCGCGCAGCCGCCGCTCGATCCAAATCGACCAGGCCTGCCCTCGACCAGGAGGACCGCCGTCGGCTTGCGGCACGTGCAGAGAGCGGTCGTTCGGCCGCGCGTGAACACGCGCAGGTAGGCGGGGCACCGAATCGAGCACGTCGTGGGGCCCCAGGTGAACAACGGTCCGATCCTCGCCGTCGGGTCCCGAGGCAACCCGGCGCGCGGCGCAACCACCCCGATGGGCAAGGATATCGACGGTGAATGCACGAACTCGACCGCCGGTCACCAGAGCACTGTCCGTAGTCGTAGCGGGCGGAGGGACTGCAGGACACATCGAGCCTGCCCTTGCCGTCGCCGACGCACTACGCGCCCTCGATCCCGAGATGCGCATCACCGCGCTCGGAACCGAGCGTGGACTCGAGACCACCCTCGTGCCGGCGCGTGGATATCCGCTTGCACTGATTCCTCCTGTTCCGCTTCCGCGCAAACCGACACTCGATTTGCTGCGATTGCCGGGACAACTCGTTCGATCGGTGCGTAGGACCAAGAAAGTGTTCTCCGAGACCGAAGCGGATGTGCTCGTGGGATTCGGCGGATACGTCGCTCTCCCCGCCTACATCGCGGCGCGGTGCGCTCGTGACAGTCGACGCATACCGATCGTTCTGCACGAGGCCAACGCCAGTGCAGGGATTGCTAACAAGGTCGGTGCCCGTCTGGCTACTCGGGTGCTGGCGGCAGTGCCGGGATCGGGCGTATCCGCTCGCGGCGCGCAGGATGCAGAGATAGTCGGAATACCTGTCCGACCCACGATCACCGGGCTGGACAGAGCGTCTCGCCGTGGAGAAGCGCGAGCCCACTTCGGGTTGCCTGCGGACGGCCCCGTGCTACTGGTGTTCGGCGGATCGCAAGGTGCACGCTCGCTGAACGACGCAGTGTCCGGCGCCGCAGCCGAACTCGCCGCCGCGGGGGTCTCGGTCCTGCATGCACACGGCCCGAAGAACACCGTCGACGTCGAGTCGATCGAAGGAGCAACGACTGCGTACATTGCTGTTCCGTACCTCACCCGCATGGAGCTGGCTTACGCGGCCGCGGATCTGGCGATGTGCCGCTCCGGTGCCATGACCGTGGCCGAGGTGTCGGCGACGGGGCTGCCCGCTGTGTATGTACCGTTGCCGCACGGCAACGGCGAGCAAGAACTGAACGCTCGGCCTGTCGTCGATGTGGGGGGCGGGATACTGGTGCAGGACGCGCAGATCGACGCCTCCTACGTCGGTAGCGTGATCGTGGACTTGATCACCGACACCGGGCGGATCGCTGCTATGTCCATCGCAGCGGGGAGTGCGGGTCATCGCGACGCTGCAGCTACGGTTGCCGAGATCGTGGTCGACGTCGCCTCGGCTCGACCAAACGAATCGTCACTGTCGTGACGGGTGAAAGGACGGACATGTCCGAGCTTCCAGCCGAGCTCGCGAGGGTGCACATGGTCGGTATCGGCGGTGCCGGTATGTCGGGCATCGCACGGATTCTGCTGGCTCGTGGCGGCCAGGTCTCTGGATCCGATGCCAAGGAGAGCCGCGGTGTTCTAGCGCTTCGTGCACGTGGTGCCCAAGTCCGAGTCGGGCACGACAGTTCAGCGTTGGACATGCTGCCGGGTGGACCCACAGTCGTAGTCACGACGCTCGCTGCGATTCCGAAAGACAACCCCGAACTCGTCGCAGCCGAGGAGCGGGGTATTCCGATCGTGCTGCGGCCTGCGGTGTTGTCCTCGTTGATGGACGGGTATCGGGCCCTGCTGGTGTCCGGGACCCATGGAAAGACCTCTACGACGTCGATGCTCGTGGTTGCGTTGCAACATTGCGGATTCGACCCCTCTTTCGCCGTCGGCGGTGAGCTCAACGAGGCCGGTACCAATGCGCACCATGGCAGCGGCGACGTGTTCGTAGCCGAAGCGGACGAGAGCGACGGATCCCTGCTGCAGTACAGCCCGAACGTCGTGATCGTCACCAATATCGAGGCCGATCATCTCGACTACTTCGGCACGACCGAGGCCTACGTACAGGTATTCGACGATTTCGCGGCTTTGCTCGAACCCGGAGGGGTGTTGATCGCCTGCATGGACGACCCGGGGTCCGCCGCCCTCGCTCAGCGTATTCACGCACGCCGCCTGTCAGGGGTTCGGGTGCTCGGCTACGGATCGGCGAACGTCGATGCGGGCGAGGTCGAGATGGCGGTCCGTCTTCTGAATTGGGAACCCGAGGATGTCGGGGGTGTGGCCCAGTTGTTGGTCGAGGGTGAGGAGAAACCTCGGACGTTGCGTCTGGGGGTTCCCGGACGTCATACAGCGCTCAATGCTCTCGCCGCGTTCAGCGCAGGATGTCAGGTAGGGGCCGGGGTCGATGAACTACTGTCCGGTCTCGCCGGATTCGGTGGCGTTCATCGCCGCTTCCAGCTCCGTGGTCGCGAACACGGCGTTCGTGTCTTCGACGACTATGCGCACCACCCGACGGAGGTCCGTGCAGTTCTGACTGCGGCACAGCAACTCGTCGCTGGAGTCGCGGGCCCAGACGAGCGTGGACGGGTGATCGTGGTCTTCCAACCTCACCTGTATTCGCGGACCGAAACTTTCGCTTCCGAGTTCGGTACGACGCTGAGCCTTGCCGACGAGGTGGTCGTACTCGATGTATACGGCGCGCGCGAAGAACCGCTCCCCGGGGTGACCGGTGCTCTGGTGGCAGCGGCGGTGACCGTTCCGGTGAACTATCAGCCGGATCTGTCTTTGGTGGCCAAGCAGGTTGCCGCGCTGGCCGGCCCCGGAGATGTGGTCATCACCATGGGAGCAGGCGACGTCACGATGTTGGCCGGACCGATTCTCGATGCGTTGCGGTCGAAGACCGACTTCAGGATCGGGCAAGGTCGGGCATCGGAGTGACCGGTCGGCCCGAGCGGGGGAGTAGACGCCGGGCCGCCAAGCCCGACCGCACGTCCAAGACAAGACCGAAATCTGTGGTCACACCGAAGAACGCCGAATTCGATGGTAGGTCGAATACCGGTGTGAATTCGGCGGCCGCATCGCACGAGGCGAAGGACCGTGAGCGCAGGCGCGAGGCTCGAGAAGCGGAACGTCTGCGTGTCTCACGGTCGCGTCGCAAACTGGGACTGATCGCGGCGGCGGTGGTGGCCGTGATCGTGGCGGGATTTGCACTGGTGTACCTCACTCCAGTGTTGTCGGTCCGCAAGATCGAGGTCACCGGAAACGTGACGGTGTCCGAGGAAGAAATTGTCACGGACCTCGGCATTCTGCTGGGGGAGAAGCTCGTTCGGGTCGATGTCGGATCAGCTGCACAGCGTGTGGCGGTTATCCCGGCAGTGGCGTCGGTTCGCGTTCAACGGATGTATCCGTCGACCGTGCGAGTGACGGTGACGGAACGAGTGCCTGTGGCGTTCGTGGACGAGCCGGACGGAACTCACCTGCTCGATAAGGACGGCGTCGACTTTGCGGTCGGTACGCCCCCGCCGGGAGTCGTGCGCTTGGTGACCGATACACCCGGTCCAGGGGATGCAGCTACGACAAGCGGACTCGCCGTTCTGGATTCGATGCCTGACGCTCTGCGTGGTCAAGTCGGCGAGGTTCGCGCGAGCTCGATATCGGAGGTCTCCCTTTCGTTGCTCGACGGAAGGACCCTCGTGTGGGGGAGTAGCGACAATTCGGAGCGCAAATCCGCTGTGGCGCTTACATTGTTGTCTCAGCCTGGACAGGTTCTGGATGTATCGAGCCCAGATCTACCGACCATCAAGTAGCTGTCCGAGTGACCGGCAGGTACGGTCTGAAGCAAAATCTTTTCGCGGTGCCCGGCGCGCCTAATGGCAGAAGGTTGCACCGATCAATAGCGTTCATCAAGTCGGGTACTTGACATAACTCTAAGCCTATGGTTCAGGTTGAGACTATCCCGCACCCGACAGCCCAGACAAACAACCACGGAAGGCGAGAGCCCATGACGCCCCCGCACAACTACCTCGCCGTAATCAAGGTCGTCGGCATCGGCGGCGGCGGCGTTAACGCGGTCAACCGGATGATCGAACAGGGACTCAAAGGAGTCGAGTTCATCGCGGTCAACACCGATGCTCAAGCACTTCTCATGAGCGACGCCGACGTCAAACTCGATGTAGGTCGCGAGCTGACTCGCGGACTCGGTGCCGGAGCGGATCCCGAAGTGGGTCGCCGCGCGGCAGACGATCACAAAGACGAGATCGAGGAGGTCCTCAAGGGGGCCGACATGGTTTTCGTCACCGCGGGTGAAGGCGGTGGCACCGGCACCGGTGGCGCGCCCGTCGTCGCGAATATCGCCCGCAAACTCGGTGCTCTGACTGTCGGAGTCGTCACGCGACCGTTCTCGTTCGAGGGCAAGCGTCGTGGCGGCCAGGCCGACACCGGAATTCAGCAGCTTCGTGAGTCCTGCGACACGCTGATAGTGATCCCCAATGATCGGCTGCTGCAGTTGGGAGATGCGGCCGTCAGTTTGATGGATGCATTCCGAAGTGCCGACGAGGTACTGCTCAACGGAGTCCAGGGCATCACCGATCTCATCACGACTCCAGGGTTGATCAACGTCGACTTCGCAGATGTGAAGGGTGTCATGTCCGGCGCCGGTAGTGCTCTGATGGGAATCGGCTCCTCACGCGGTGAGGGTCGGGCCATCAAGGCTGCGGAATCTGCCATCAATTCGCCGTTGCTCGAAGCGTCGATGGAAGGCGCCCGAGGTGTACTGCTGTCGATCGCCGGTGGATCCGACCTGGGCCTGTTCGAGATCAACGAGGCTGCATCGCTGGTGCAAGAAGCTGCTCACATCGACGCCAACATCATCTTCGGCACGGTCATCGACGATTCGCTCGGTGACGAGGTGCGGGTCACAGTGATCGCCGCCGGGTTCGACGGTGGCACCCCGACCCGTCGACCTGTGGAAGCTGCGCCAGGAAATGCACGCGGATCCGTCGGATCGGCCCGGTCCGGCGAAGTGTCCTCGTCGAGGCCAACGGATTCGACCAGTTCGGCGGGAGTCTTTCGTGATTCCGCGGGCACTCCGAGTGGAAGTAGTCTTCCGCCGCTGCCGAATTCGGAGTCACGCAGTGCGCCGTCCAACAGTGTGCCCGGGACCGGGCGACGTGTCCCGGTGTCCGAAGAAGAGGGCGAAGATGAGGTAGACGTACCGTCGTTCATGCGTCGCTGATCCGACCATCCCGAGAAGGATTGCACCTACCGAGAGGAATGTCGCGCTGAACGGCAAAGTCCGCAGGGTTACCACCACCAGAGCAGGTGGGGTGTCGGCGCCGCCGTTCGACACTTTCAATCTCGGCGACCATGTGGGGGACGCTCCGGCGGCCGTTGCGGCAAACCGAGAACGGTTGGGTCGGGAACTGGGCCTGGGCGTCGACGGCCTGGTGTGGATGGAGCAGGTACACGGTCGTACCGTCACGGTGGTGGACGGCCCGGTCTCCGAGCCCGTACCGGTCACCGACGCACTCGTGACGACCGTTCGCAATCTCGGCCTGGTGGTATTGACTGCGGATTGTGTTCCGCTTCTGCTGTCCGACGACGAGGCAGGTGTGATCGCTGCCGTCCATGCAGGGCGGGTGGGGGCCCGAATCGGCATCGTGCCCAAGGTGCTGGAGAAGATGGTTTCGCTCGGGGCGGACCTCTCACGTATCGGTGCTTTTCTGGGTCCGGCAGCAAGTGGCCGCCAGTACGAAGTGCCTGCGCATATGCGGGCCGACGTCGAGCGTCATTTACCCGGTAGTGCGACGACGACGGTTCGTAAGACGCCGGGCCTCGATATCCGAGCGGGTATTCGGAGGCAACTCGAGTCTTCCGGTGTGTCGGCGGTGGTGGTCGATCCTCGGTGCACCATCGAGGACAGAACCCTGTTCAGTCATCGGCGGGAAGCACCGACCGGTAGGTTCGCCAGCGTGATCTGGATGGACACCGAGCCTGCTTGACTGGTGCCATGACTATCGCAAGTGACAGAGCCGTAGAGATAGAGAACGCACTGCAGTCGGTGCGCGATCGGCTGCGTGCGGCGTGTATCTCCGCCGGCCGTGCCGAAAAGGACGTGACGTTGCTTCCGGTCACCAAGTTCTTCCCCTCGAGTGACGTCGAAAATCTCTATCGACTGGGCTGCCGTGAGTTCGGTGAGTCGCGGGAGCAGGAAGCAACGGTCAAGGCTCAGGAGACGGCCGAGCACTTCGCCGACTCTCCCGCGAAATGGCACATGATCGGGCATCTGCAGAGAAACAAGGCGAAGTCGGTTGCGAAGTGGGCCTATTCGATTCATTCGGTGGACAGTGCGCGATTGGTTCAGTCGCTTCAGAACGCAGTGCAGCGTGCGCTGGGCGAGGGCGAGCGGACAAGCCCTCTGCGGGTGCTGATTCAAGTGAGTCTCGATGGCGATGTTCACCGGGCCGGCATCGAACGCGAACAGCTGGACGAACTGGTCGACCTCGTCGCATCAGCAGAGGATCTCTCTCTTGCGGGTTTGATGGCGGTCCCGCCGATCGAAGCCGACCCCGATAGTTCGTTCGCCGATCTTGCCGAACTGCACCGGCGTGTTCTCGTCGATCATCCCGAGGCCGTCGAACTGTCTGCGGGCATGACCGGCGACCTGGAAGCCGCTGTGCGACACGGATCGACGTGCGTGCGTGTCGGTACCGCAATACTCGGTTCGCGGCCGATAACCTCGCAATAGAGACCACGGTTCACATCAGTCACAACTGACCCAATGTGAACCTGGTGACGACACGCTGAACACCCGCCCGGGAGTGAAGCCCGAATGGCCAGTTTTGAAGGAAGGCAAGGATCGATGAGCACCCTGCACAAGTTCAAGGCGTACTTCGGCATGGTTCCACTCGCGGACTACGAAGACGACTACCTCGACGAGCCTGATAGTCATCGGGTTTCGCGGGGGCGCGACCCATACGCCGAACTCGACGAGCGCGGCGACCGTGAATTCGGCGGCCCTAGCTTTACGTCTCGACGGCCGGCGCATGCCGATCTGGACGACGCCGAAGATTACGACGACTTCGACGCGCCTCGCCCGGCTCCGACTCTGGCGCCGATCGGGAGCAGAAGTTCACGCGGCGCATCCGGCGGCGGTACTCGGCCGACGGCGACTCGCGGAAACCTCGCCGTCGATACCAGGATGGATGTCCGTGCGGAGACTCGTCGAAGCCCGATTGTCGACGACGGAGGCCCCTTGTCCAAAATCACCACGTTGCGCCCGCGCGACTACAGCGAGGCGCGCACCATCGGTGAGCGCTTTCGTGACGGAACTCCCGTCATCATGGATCTCGTCGAGATGAGCAATGCCGACGCGAAGCGGTTGGTCGACTTCGCAGCGGGACTGGCGTTCGCACTGCGTGGTTCCTTCGACAAGGTTGCGACGAAAGTGTTTCTGCTCTCGCCCGCTGATGTCGACGTATCGCCTCAGGAGCGTCGCCGGATCGCCGAAACCGGCTTCTACAGTCAGCAATGACTCGGACGGGTTGTGCGATAAGTCCGCGGCTCGATCGAGCGTCGGGGGTCTCTGACCTGCTCGCTTTGATCGAGCCGCTTTTTTCGGGCACAGTATGAGACGTGGCCTTGTTTGCGGTTCTCTATTTCGTACTTTTCATGTTCTGGCTGCTTCTCATCGGCCGCATCATCGTCGAATTCATCAGAACGTTCGCCCGCGACTGGCGTCCCACTGGAATTGTGGTGATCTTGCTCGAAGCGATTTTCACGGTGACCGACCCGCCGGTCAAGCTGCTTCGCAGACTGATACCGCCGGTGAATCTCGGCGGAGTTCGACTCGATTTGTCGATCATGGTGTTGCTCTTCGGGGTATTCATCCTGATGACTGTCGTGAGAGGGCTGGGGTCGTAGGGTTCGATACGTTGGTACAAGACTTCGGGGACGCGGGCGACCAGCGCGACCGATGTGACAGAATGGACGCCAGTTACAGTTTGATTGTTCCGGACCGTATGGAATGGGATATAACTGAATGCTTGCTCTACCGCCTCAAGACGCGTGAAGGGATCCTTCCATGCCGCTGACTCCAGCTGATGTGCACAATGTCGCGTTCAGTAAGCCGCCGATCGGAAAGCGCGGCTACAACGAAGACGAGGTAGATGCATTCCTCGATCTCGTCGAGCAAGAGTTGTCGCGACTGATCGAAGAAAATGCTGATCTGCGCCAGCGAGTGGGCGAGCTCGATCAGGAGCTGTCCGACTCCAAGAGCTCTGCTCGCCAATCCGGCCCCGGCCAATCTGCACCCGTTCAGCAGAAGGCGCCAGAGCCGCAGCGACCTCCGGAGCCGCAACGCCCGGTCGAGCCTCCCAAGCCTGCACCTGTGGTGGCCCCGGCTCCGGCTCCCGTTGCTGCGTCGCCGAGCGCCGATTCCAACATGCAGGCGGCCAAGATCCTGGGCCTCGCTCAGGAAATGGCAGATCGTCTGACGAGCGATGCCAAAACCGAATCGGAGCAGTTGCTCGGCAACGCGCGGACCAACGCCGAGCGCCTCGTCACCGATGCGCGTACGCGCTCGGAGGCAATGGTCACGGATGCTCGTCAGAAATCCGAGTCGCTACTGTCGGATGCACAGACACGGTCGGAGACGCAGCTCAGGCAGGCGAAGGAGAAGGCCGACGCACTTCAGGCCGATGCCGAACGCAAGCACACCGAGATCATGGCGACGATCAACGAGCAGCGATCTGTGCTGGAGGGTCGCATCGAGCAGCTCAAGACGTTCGAGCGCGAGTACCGGGTCCGTCTCAAGTCGTACCTGGAGTCGCAGCTCGAAGAGTTGGAGAATCGCTCCTCGGCCTTACCTGTGGACAATGGCAAGGACGGCTTCAGCCAAGAGGGACAGTCCTCCGGTTACAGCCAGTCGTACGCCAAAGGCAACAACTAGAGGTTGTTTGCTTCACGCATGGCGCGCGACGGCTCGCTCCGGATCTGACGATCGCCTGCCGGCGCATCCGGAACGAGGTGTGTTGTGCTTGTACTGACGCTGTGTGCGGCGGCAGTGGGGTTTGCCTTGCTGGTCATCGCTCTGATGACCGGCTCGGTGATCTGGGCGTGGGGCTGTATCGCAGTATGTGTAGTGGGTGCGGTTCTGTTGCTTGTGGGCGCGTTGGCCGGTAGGAAGTCTCCTCCCGATCCTCTCGCCCCGCCCAAGCATTAGTTCCCTAGCATTAGCTGGTCTGGATCGCTGTGCGCAGTAGTCGGTCCGGTTCCAGAGCAGTTCGATCGAAAGAAGTAAGGCTTTGATCCGGCAATCACCGGGGAGTCTTCGGAAGAACGGTGAGCCTTGTACGGGTTTGCTCAGTAGAGCCGAACGGGTGGGCCCGTCACAGCCCGCGTGAGTGGCACCGGATCGTTTCCTTTGCGGGCGAATCCGATGCAAACGGGGTGGTACCGCGGTACCGACGTAAAGACACGTCGGACATCGTCCCCGTGCCGACACGTTCCGCTCGTACGAGCGGATGGCACGAGGAGTCACCATGACCGACGATCACACATCGACACGCGATTCCTACCCGCTCGTCGACATCTACGGCTCGAAAGCCGGCAGCGTATCGTTCCCCGATCTCGAGAAGAAGGTCCTCGACGCCTGGGCTGCGGATGGAACCTTCCGCGCCAGCGTGGACAACCGTGAAGGCGCCGAGGAATTCGTCTTCTACGACGGCCCCCCGTTCGCAAACGGACTGCCGCACTACGGCCATCTTCTGACCGGATATGTCAAGGATCTTGTACCTCGCTTCCAGACGATGCGGGGTATGAAGGTCGAGCGGCGATTCGGCTGGGACTGTCATGGGTTACCGGCCGAACTCGAAGCCGAGAAGCAACTCGGGATCAAGGACAAGTCCGAGATCGACGAGATGGGTCTGGCGAAGTTCAACGCGTACTGCAAGCAGTCGGTCCTGCAGTACACCGACGAATGGCGCGACTACGTGACCCGTCAGGCTCGCTGGGTCGACTTCGACAACGACTACAAGACCCTCGATCTGGACTTCATGGAGTCGGTCATGTGGGCATTCAAGACGCTCCATGACAAGGGGCTGATCTACCAGGGCTTCCGAGTGCTTCCGTACTCCTGGTACGAGCAGACACCGTTGTCGAACCAGGAGACGCGTCTCGACGACGCATACAAGATGCGTCAGGATCCGGCCGTCACCGTGCGAATGGTGCTCTCCGCTCCTGGGTCGCCCCTCGACGGCGCCGATGCATTGATCTGGACGACGACGCCGTGGACCATTCCGTCGAATCTCGCGATGGCGGTCCGTCCGGACATCGACTACGTACAGGTCGAGGACGGAGAAGGCGGACGCGTCGTACTCGCTCGTGATCGTGTGGCTCATTACGCTCGGGAGTTGGGGGAGAACCCGACGGTGTTGTCCGAGCACACCGGTGCCGATCTCGTAGGGCTGAAGTACACGCCTCCGTTCGACTTTTTCTCCGGGCATCCCAACTCGCATCGCGTACTGTCCGCCGATTACGTGACTACCGATTCCGGTACCGGAATCGTGCACTTGGCGCCCGCATTCGGTGAAGAGGACATGGACGTGGCGACGGCCAACGGTATCGAGGTGGTGCAACCGCTGGATCCGGGTGGAAAGTTCACCTCGATGGTGCCGCCGTACGAGGGCTTGATGGTGTTCGATGCGAACCCGGTCATCATCAAGGATCTGAAGGCCTCGGGACGGTTGCTGCGTCACGAGACGATCGAGCACTCGTACCCGCATAGTTGGCGGAGTGGTCAGCCGCTCATCTACATGGCGGTTCCGTCGTGGTTCGTGGCGGTGACCAAGTTCCGCGATCGCATGGTCGAGTTGAACCAGGAGATCACGTGGGTCCCCGAACATATCAAGGATGGGCAGTTCGGTAAGTGGCTCGCGGGTGCGCGTGACTGGAACATCAGCCGAAACCGCTACTGGGGCAGTCCGATTCCGGTGTGGACCTCGGATGATCCGGCGTATCCGAGACTCGACGTCTATGGCAGCCTCGATGATCTCGAGCGTGATTTCGGTGTGCGACCGACCGATCTTCATCGTCCCTACATCGACGATCTGACGCGGCCGAATCCCGACGACCCGACCGGCAATTCGACCATGCGTCGTGTTCCGGAGGTATTGGACTGCTGGTTCGAGTCCGGTTCGATGCCGTATGCGCAGGTGCACTTTCCGTTCGAGAACGAGGAGTGGTTCGCCACTCACAACCCCGGCGATTTCATCGTCGAGTACAACGGTCAGACGCGTGGATGGTTTTACACGCTGCATGTCCTGGCGACGGCCCTGTTCGATAGGCCGGCCTTCAAAACCGTTGCAGCACACGGGATCGTCCTCGGAGACGACGGCTTGAAGATGAGCAAGTCCAAGGGGAACTATCCGGATGTGAAGGAAGTGTTCGACAGGGACGGCTCCGATGCCATGCGGTGGTTCCTGATGTCTTCTCCGATCCTTCGAGGCGGAAATCTCGTCGTGACCGAGCAGGGCATCCGCGAGGGTGTTCGTCAGGCCTTGCTGCCGATCTGGAACGCGTGGAGCTTCTTGCAGTTGTACGCGGACAAGCCGGGCGTGTGGCGTACCGATTCGCCGCATGTTCTCGATCGGTACGTGCTTGCGAAGCTGGCTGCGACTCGCGATGCGATCACCGATGGGTTGGAGGGAAACGACATCGCAGGTGCGTGCGACGAGCTTCGCGTGTTCTGTGATGCATTGACCAATTGGTATGTGCGACGCTCGCGTTCGAGGTTCTGGAGTGAGAACGTCGATGCGATCGACACACTCCACACAGTGCTGGAAGTTCTGACGCGGATCGCGGCACCGCTTCTGCCGTTGATCAGTGAAGTCGTCTGGCGTGGCCTTACCGGCGGGCGTTCGGTGCACCTGATGGACTGGCCTGACGCGGGTGAGCTGCCTTCCGATCCCGAACTCGTCGAGTCCATGGACGAGGTTCGAACCATCTGTTCCACCGTGCTCGGTCTACGTAAGGCGCAGAATCTTCGAGTGCGCTTGCCGCTGCCCGAGGTCACCGTCGCTGCCGAGAACGCGGAGCGGTTGCGTCCATACGCCGACATCATCGCGGATGAGGTCAATGTCAAGAAGGTGGATCTGACCGACGACGTCGCTGTGCACGGCAAGTTCGAACTTGTGGTCAACGCTCGTGCGGCAGGTCCTCGCATCGGTAAGGACGTTCAGAAGGTCATCAAGGCCGTCAAGGCCGGGGAATGGTCCGAGGACGCCAACGGTGTTGTCGGCGCTGCTGGGATCGAGCTGCTGCCCTCCGAATACACCCGCAAATTGGTTGCTGCCGAACCGGATTCGACGGCTGCGTTGCCCGGAAACGCTGGACTCGTCGTGCTCGACTCGAATGTCACAGCCGAACTCGAAGCCGAGGGTTGGGCGAAGGATCGTATCCGCGAATTCCAGGACGCACGCCGTAACCTCGGGCTGGAGGTGTCGGATCGGATCGATATCGTCGTCGAGGTACCGGCTGATCGACGCGACTGGCTCGACACCCACCGGGAACTCATCAAGGGTGAGGTCCTTGCGCTTACCTTGGTCGATGGGGATCCGGGCCCGGAAGCGGTCGAGCTGGGCGAGGGCGTGCGCGCGTTGGTCAGCCGAGCGCGATGACGGCAGCCGCATCGATGGAGGACGTCGTCCGCGAAATTCTCTCTTCGGCTCGTGGTGGCGTCGTCCCGATCGTGGTCGTCGGCGAACCGGTGCTTCGGGCTCCGGCCGCGCCGTTGGTCGATCAACTCGAGGTCCGGACACTCGAGCGGCTCGTCGAGGTCATGCGGGCGACGATGCACGATGCGCCGGGCGTGGGATTAGCTGCTCCGCAGATCGGTATTCCGCTCCGGATTGCGGTGATCGAGGACATGTACGAGGTGGACCCGGAGATGGCGGAGGCGCGCGATCGCACTCCGCTGCCGTTTCGGGTTGTCGTCAATCCCACGTACACCGCGATCGGGGATGCTCGACGCTCGTTCTTCGAGGGGTGTCTGTCGGTGCCCGGGTATCAGGCTGTCGTCTCGCGGCCTGCGGCCGTTCGGCTCGAATGTGTCGATTCGAACGGTAATGAGATCGACGAGATCGTCCGCGGGTGGCCGGCACGGATCGTGGCGCATGAAACCGATCACCTCGACGGCATGGTCTATATCGACAAGGCCGTCACCAGATCCCTGGCATCGAACGAGGTCTACGGCGAACTGTGGCGCGATCCGTCACCAGAGCGGGCGGCAGCATCGCTGGGCTTCGAGCTCAGCCAAGAGTGAGAGACCGGCCGGGGGAGACAACGGTGGAGTGTCGTGATCCGCGCGAGGTTCATCGCTCATGACGAATTCTCGCAGCGCGCGGTGGGTCCTGCATCTCGACATGGATGCGTTCTTCGCATCCGTCGAGCAGCTGACCCGTCCCACGTTGCGGGGTAGGCCGGTCCTGGTGGGTGGGGCCGGTGGCCGCGGGGTCGTTGCCGGATGCAGCTACGAGGCGCGAGTTTTCGGTGCTCGCTCGGCCATGCCCATGCATCAGGCGCGACGGCTCGTCGGGGGAGGTGCCGTCGTGTTGCCCCCTCGGGGTTCCTTGTATCAGGCGCTCAGCCGCCGAGTGTTCGACGCTCTGCGTACTCCGATGCCGCTCTTGGAACAGTTGTCGATGGATGAAGCGTTCGGGGAGCCGTCCGAGCTTGTGGGTGCGACGTCGGCGGAGGTACTCGACTTCTGCGAGTCACTGAGGACTCTGGTGCGCGAGGAAACCGGCTTGGTGGCGTCGATCGGCGCGGGTGCCGGAAAGCAGATTGCGAAAATTGCATCCGGGCTGGCCAAGCCGGATGGTGTCAAGGTCGTCACTCCGCACGAGCAGACGGAGTTGATGGCGGCATTGCCCGTGCGCAAGCTGTGGGGGATAGGTCCGGTGGCGGAGGAGAAGCTTCGCAGGCTCGGGATCGACACGATCGGCACCTTCGTCTCCACTTCGGAATCGGAGGTTGCCTCGATCCTCGGGGCGACGGTCGGACCGAGCCTGCACAGACTTGCGCGGGGAATCGACGATCGCGCGGTGGCCGAGCGAGCCGAAGCGAAGCAGGTCAGCGCCGAAACGACGTTCGCACATGATCTTGTGACGTTGGCCCAACTGCGCGCTGCGGTGGAATCGAGCGGCGACGCCGCCCACCGCAGGTTATGCAAGGACGGCCGAGGCGCTCGAACTGTGGTTCTGAAATTGCGTAAAGCAGACATGAGTATCCTCACGCGCTCGGTGACCCTTCCGTACGCAACCGTCGACAAGCAGACCATTGTCGCTGCGGCCCAGCGCCTGGTGCTCGACCCGGTGGAACTTGGCCCTATTCGCTTGGTGGGAGTGGGTTTGGCCGGGTTGTCGACCGTGCAGCAGGGCTCGCTCTTCCCTGAGCTGGACTACCACTCAGGCGACGTTCTCGACGATGCGAGAACCACACCGAACCCAGCGCCTGTCCCGCCGGAACCGAGCCCTAGGTGGCACCCCGGGATGGATGTAAGGCATCCTGAGTACGGACACGGATGGATACAGGGGGCAGGCCATTCCGTGGTGACTGTTCGTTTCGAGACCCGATCTTCCGGACCGGGTAGGGCTCGTACTTTTGCCGAGGGGGATGAGATGCTCCGCCTAGCGGATGCGCTCGACAGTCTCCAATGACGCGATTTCCTACCGGTCGGTACCCGAATCTGGCCGTGCGAGATTTCGAATGGCATAGTGGGGCACCCGAGACGAACGATGACAAGTTGACCCCCGCAGTGATCGACAGTGATCGCTGGCGATCAGAGTGAAAAGGACAAGCACTTGAAGCTTCGTAACACCCGTAAGGCCATGGTTGCAGGCATCGCGATTGCTGCAGCGTTCACGATGACCGCGTGCGGATCGGACGATGGCGGCGACACCGCAACCACCACCACTGCTTCGGCATCTTCTGCTTCAGCCGCACCCGACGCGAGCGGCGACTACCCGCCGGTTCCGACGCCGGAGGAACTCAACGCGGAACTGCTTCGCGGGCTCGACCCAGCGGTGCCGGTGGAGGAGAAGGCCGAACTGATCCAGGGTGCAGAGGCCGATCCCGACCTCATCAACCAGGTCGCGGCCGCAGCCGTACAGAACGGTGCAGCGATTCAGCTCACCAGCGTCGACGACTTGGGTGACGGCACGCTCAATGCAGGCGCAACGCTGACCATCAACGGTCAGGCCAACCCCGGCAACTTCACCTTCGTCGCCGAAGACGGAAAGTGGAAGCTGTCGAAGGAGAACGCGTGTGGCCTCGTACAGCTCGCGCAGCTGACTTCGCCCGCGTGCGCTTGATTTCTTAGCACTCGATCGGATAAATGCCGGTGTCGTCCCTCTTGGGACGGCACCGGCATTTGCGTGTTCCGGGGTGAGGTGCTCGAAGAGGTAGCGCGCACGCGTCGTTCTATACGCCTCGGTCGGCGCCTCTGATCCGATCCACCGCCGTCGTGGCCAACTCGGTCATGACTGTGGGATCGAATGCATCCTGGCCGGTCCCCACAAGTTGCACGACCGTCGAATCGACAACAGCAACTACGACGTCCGAGACCAGTGTGTAGCCGCCACTGTCGATAGTCAGACGCACCGAGACCGAAGCGTCTCCGACCGGGTCCTGCTCACGACCTTCGAGTCGGTAGTCCACGCGCACCCCGTCCGCATCGGTACCGGAGTACTCGGTGCATTCCGCGAAGGTGTTTTGAAGTGCAGTAAAAGCCTCGGCGGCTCCGCGGCCGGGGTAGCTCACCGCGTCCTCGTCGAGTGAGGAGAAATTCGGACCCGAGTACCGCACGTCGGCCCCAGCAGACGCACCGGGCAACTGTCGTTCTATCGGTGCGAGGACGTCGCCGCAGGCTTCCGGATCGGTGCCCGATCGGTCCGGTGCGTCGTACTCGGGAGCCGGATCCATGCCGAGATCACGGACAGGGTCGGGAATCGGCGCAAACCCGTCTGGCAATAGATCCATGCTGAGCATCGCGGACTGTAGCGCCGCAGAATCGGTGATCGGCGATCCCAACAAGGGATCGGGTGCGGCGGCAACCGGGCCGAGAGCGACGTTCGGTGCGTCATCGTGCGCGGTCTCGGGTCCACCGCACGCGGCGGCAGACAGCCCCGTCGCGACGGCCAGAGCGGTGAGCAGCAGTGGACGCGTCATCATGGCGTGGTCCATCGAACGGTGTCGCTGATGTCCTGACGCAGCACGGTCGACCCTTCGGGGTCGCTGTACTGCTGTTTGCCACCGACGGTGACCTCACCCGACAACGGAAGTGGTGTGCCGGCGTCGACCTCGAGGGTTCCTGCTCCCGTCATGGTGTAGGAATCGATGGCCAGCGAACCGGCGTTGTCGGGCAGTTCCAGCGTGGTCGACTCGGGCGTCTGGTCTATCCGCAGGTCGATGGTCAGGCGGTCGCCGTCCCGTGATCTCAGCGTTGCGGTCGTCACCTGGTTGAGCGTCACTCCGCTGATGACCTGCTGTTCTACGGTCCACACCGCGCCGACGCCGATCTCGTCGTCCGGATACGAGACCGACCGGTATACGGCCTGGTTCAGCGCCTGTTCGATAGCCGCACGCGCTGCATCCTGCGTCTCGTCCGACGGTGTGATCGTCAGGGCAGTGATCGCCCCGGCATCGGTCATGGTCAAGCCGGCAGCCGAACCTTCCGCAGGCGCCAACGCGTCGGTGAGTCGTTGGTCTGCTGATGTCGCCTTGCCGACGCGAAGGTTCACCGTGTCGGAGGAGTCCATGTCCGTCGCCGTCAACGGCAGGGTGAGCTCGGGGGTGGAGAAGTCCTGCACAGCCTGATCGTCGATCTGCTGAGTCACTGCCGAACGGGTGGACAGCTGAACCGTCTGATTGCCGCTGCGCACAGAGGTCACGGTCGATCGTGGTTCCGCACCCGGGTCCAGCAGAGTTGTCGTCACCGGAGTGACGGGTAGCGAGACGCCGGAGGTAGGGGACGAGCTTGTCGCGGTCACCGACGTGCCCTCCCCGGAGGAGGTGCATGCGGTCATGAGAGCGGCGATTGCGGCGGCTGCGGCAAGTCCGCGTAGACGTCGTACGGAGGTTTCGGAAGTCGAGATCACGGCACCCAGATTACGGACACGGCTCCCGCGAGAGTGGTCGCCGCCGGTCCGGATGTGTGGTGCGGGGTCCCGATGCGACATGATGGGGGTGTGAGTGAAGACCGCCCGACCGATCCAACCAGCCCCGACAGCACCGCCGAGAAGCCCGAAGCCGCGCATGTAGGCGCGAATATTCCTGCGGAATCCACGAAGTCGGACGGCGTGCCCGACAAGCCGCTGCGTACCCGGATGCTCGTTGTGATCGCGGTGGTCGTGCTCGCCTTCGACCTCGCAACCAAAATCGCCGTTGTTCATTGGATTTCCCCGGGCAGACCGGTCGAGATTTTCGGTGACGTCGTCACCTTGCGCCTGGTGCGTAACCCTGGCGCCGCGTTCTCCATGGCGACCGGTATGACCTGGTTGCTCACCATCGTGGCAGTGTGCGTCGTGATCGGCGTGATTCGGATCGGACGGACGTTGCGCTCGCCATGGTGGGCCCTCGGCCTCGGTCTCGTTCTCGGTGGTGCGCTCGGAAACCTCATCGATCGTTTCTTTCGTTCCCCAGGGCCGTTGCAAGGGCATGTGGTCGATTTCGTGTCGGTGGGGTGGTGGCCGGTGTTCAATGTCGCCGACTCCTCGATCGTGTGCGGCGCAATTCTTCTGGTCGTGTTGAGCCTGTTCGGGCTCGAACCGAACGGTCGACGTACCGAGTCGAAGAAAAACGCCACAGCGACGAAGGCAGTGGAGAAATGAGGGAATCGCGTTCGATGCCGGTTCCCGACGGACTCGACGGCATGCGTGTCGACGCCGGCGTCTCTCGGCTGCTCGGCTACTCCAGAACCGTGGTGGCGACGCTCGCGGAAGAGGGGTCGGTGGTAGTCGACGGTGCCAAGGTCGGTAAGTCCGACCGCCTGTCGGCAGGCACGTGGCTCGAGGTCGAACTGCCTGAGCCCGCACGTGAGTTGACGGTCGTGGCGCAGCCGGTCCCGGGAATGGCCATCCTTTACGCCGACGACGACATCGTCGCGGTGGACAAGCCGGTCGGAGTGGCTGCGCATGCGAGCGTCGGCTGGACCGGACCTACCGTGATCGGTGGACTGGCCGCCGCAGGGTACCGAATCTCGACGTCCGGGTCGCACGAGCGTCAGGGCATCGTGCATCGTCTCGACGTCGGTACATCGGGTGTGATGATGGTTGCTACGTCGGAGCGCGCGTACACGGTCCTCAAGCGCGCGTTCAAGGAGCGCACCATCTCCAAGCGGTATCACGCTCTGGTGCAAGGACATCCGGACCCGAGCAGCGGGACGATCGATGCCCCGATCGGCCGCCACGGCAGCAACGATTGGAAGTTCGCTGTACGCGCCGACGGCAAAGCCAGTGTGACGCACTACGACACGATCGAGGCATTTCAGGCTGCGAGCCTGTTGGACGTGCACCTCGAGACCGGTCGCACTCATCAGATTCGGGTGCATTTCTCGGCGCTTCGGCACCCTTGCTGCGGCGACCTGACGTACGGGGCGGACCCGAAACTCGCGGCACGGCTCGGGCTCGAGCGTCAGTGGCTGCACGCTAAGTCGTTGGGGTTCACGCACCCATCCGACGGCCGATGGGTCGAGATCGAAAGCGAGTATCCCGCCGATCTTCAGCACGCGCTGGAGGTATTGCGCAAGGCATGAGACGGTTCGGCGGGGCACTCGAGGCGGGCGTGCTGGTGGCAGTCGTTGTCGGACTGCTCTGGTTGGTCGGTGCTCTGAATCCGCTTCCACGACCCGGGGTCAACACCGATCGACTCGGGCCGGATAACGGCGAGATGGTGTCGGATTACCTGGACAGGGCGCGCGGAACCCTGCGTGGTGTCGATGACGGTAATCCGCATTGGGCTCTCGTTTCTTTCGACACGCCGCTTTCCCCGCAACGGCTGGTCGCAATTGCTGACGGTGAACGGATTGCGCGGGTACTTCTGAGAGTGCCGATGGACCGCGTGCAAAGCCAGGTGATCGACATCGGTGTCGCGGGGAGCGAGCAATCGGTGCTGGGGGCCGAAAGCGTCGCGGCGTCGAGGCTCGGGGTGAGCGCCGGGCAGTGGGATCGTCAATCTCAGATCGACGCCACATCGGCCGCGCAGCTCGGTTCCGGTTGCGATTGTGTCGTCGGCGCGGTGCTCCGTGCCACTCCGTCGGCGTTGCTTGCCATCGAGAACACCGAGGGAGTACGAGCCGTCGAAGCGCTGCCTGCCGACGCGATTGCCGGTCGCTTCGCGGTGCGAGTGCTGCTTTCTGAATTCGTTTCCGTTGTGGGCCCCCTTCCCGACGACGGGCCCGTACCCCCGCCACGATGATGGCGATTTCCGTCGCTTTCGTCACACCTGTCTCGAGAGCGGCAGGACACGGTCATCGTTCCTCAGGACACACCGACAGCATGGAAAATCTGTCGGTTCGAACGCTTAGAGTGGGTGGGCTTCGGTATCGATCTTTCCCGCTGGCGCGATTGGCACTGCCCGAGACTTTCGGGCCGAGATTCACACACAGTTCGACCTTCAGGAGACATGTTCGTGGCTGACTCGTTCGTTCATCTGCATAACCACACCGAGTACTCGATGCTCGACGGGGCCGCGAAGATCGCGCCGATGTTCGCCGAGGCCGGACGCTTGGGGATGACCGCGGTTGGAATGACCGACCACGGCAACATGTATGGCGCGAGCGAGTTCTACAACGAGGCCAAGAAGGCGGGCATCAAGCCGATCATCGGCATCGAGGCATATGTCGCGCCCGAGTCGAGATTCAACAAGAAGCGTGTGCTCTGGGGCGACCGGAGTCAAAAGTCCGACGACGTCTCCGGCAGTGGCGCGTACACCCACATGACGATGGTCGCCGAGAATGCCACCGGTCTGCGCAACTTGTTCAAGTTGTCCTCGCTGGCATCCATCGAGGGCCAATTGGGCAAGTGGGCACGGATGGACGAAGAGCTCATCGCCACACATGCAGAAGGCATCATCGCCACCACCGGGTGTCCGTCGGGTGAGGTGCAGACGCGACTTCGGCTCGGTCAGGATCGCGAGGCGATGGAGGCTGCCGCCAAGTGGCAGGAAATCTGGGGCCCGGAGAACTTCTTCGTCGAGTTGATGGACCACGGGTTGTCGATCGAGCGCCGAGTCCGCGAAGGGCTGCTCGAGATCAGCAAGAAGCTGTCGATCCCGCCACTCGCCACGAACGACTGCCACTACGTCACGAAAGACGCAGCGGTCAATCACGAGGCGCTGCTGTGCATTCAGACGGGCAAGACTCTCAGCGATCCCACCCGCTTCAAGTTCGACGGCGACGGTTACTACCTCAAGTCGGCAGCAGAAATGCGCGAACTATGGGACGACCAGGTTCCCGGCGCCTGCGACAGCACGCTTGCCATCGCCGAGCGCGTCCAGCCTTACGACGACGTGTGGGCGCACCGTGACCGCATGCCGATCTTCCCCGTTCCCGAAGGACACACCCAGGGAACGTGGCTTCGGCACGAGGTCATGACCGGGCTGGACCGCCGTTTCCCCGACGGCCCGACCGAGGAATACCTCGCCCGGGCCGAATACGAGATCGGCGTCATTCTCGAAATGGGGTTCCCGGCGTACTTCCTCGTCGTCGGAGACCTCATCAACCACGCAAAGGCCGTCGGCATCCGAGTAGGGCCAGGCCGTGGCTCGGCTGCTGGCTCTCTCGTGGCGTACTCGATGGGGATCACCAACATCGATCCGCTTCCGCACGGACTGTTGTTCGAGCGGTTCCTGAACCCCGAGCGCGTGTCGATGCCCGATATCGATATCGACTTCGATGATCGCCGACGCGGTGAGATGGTCCGTTATGCAACCGAGAAGTGGGGCAGCGACCGCGTCGCTCAGGTCATCACCTTCGGAACCATCAAGACGAAGGCCGCGATCAAGGATGCTGCGCGTGTTCAGTTCGGGCAGCCGGGGTTCGGTATCGCCGATCAGATCACCAAGGCGCTTCCACCTCCCATCATGGCCAAGGACATCTCGGTTGCCGGGATCACCGATCCGGCGCACGAGCGGTACAAGGAAGCCACCGAAGTCCGTGCGCTCATCGATTCCAATCCCGACGTGGCGACGATCTACAAAACGGCCAAGGGTCTCGAAGGGCTGATCCGTAACGCCGGCGTGCACGCCTGCGCGGTGATCATGTCCTCCGAGCCGCTCACCGATGCGATCCCGGTCTGGAAGCGTGCACAGGACGGCGCGATAATCACCGGCTGGGACTACCCGTCGTGTGAGGCGATCGGCCTGCTCAAGATGGACTTCCTCGGGCTGCGAAACCTCACCGTCATCGGTGATGCAATCGAGAACATCAAGGCCAACAGGGGTATCGACATCGACCTCGATGCGTTGCCGCTCGATGATCCGGCGACGTTCGAATTGCTTTCGCGCGGTGACACTCTCGGCGTGTTTCAGCTCGACGGCAGTGCAATGCGAGACCTGCTCCGACGCATGCAGCCCACCGGATTCGAGGACATCGTCGCAGTTCTCGCGTTGTACCGCCCGGGCCCGATGGGGATGAACTCGCACAACGATTACGCAGATCGTAAGAATGCTCGACAAGAGGTCAAGCCCATCCACGCCGAACTCGAAGAACCCCTCAAGGTGATTCTCGGCGAGACCTACGGACTGGTCGTGTACCAGGAGCAGATCATGCAGTTGGCGCAGAAGGTGGCCGGGTACTCGCTCGGTCAGGCCGACCTGCTGCGTCGGGCGATGGGTAAGAAGAAACTTTCGGAGCTGGAGAAGGCGTATGCCGGTTTCCGGCAGGGCATGCTGGACAACAGTTTCTCCGAGGCAGCTATCAAGGCGCTGTGGGATACGGTTCTGCCGTTCGCCGGTTACGCGTTCAACAAGTCGCACTCCGCCGGTTACGGTCTGGTGTCCTATTGGACGGCGTATCTGAAGGCGAACTACCCCGCCGAATACATGGCAGGGCTTCTTACCAGTGTCGGCGACGACAAGGACAAGGCTGCGCTGTATCTGGCCGACTGTCGCAAGCTCGGTATCACCGTGTTGCCGCCGGACGTCAACGAATCCGAACTCAACTTCGCCTCCGTCGGCACGGATATTCGCTTCGGTCTCGGCGCGGTGCGCAACGTCGGAACCAACGTCGTAGCCTCCATCCTTCGTGCGAGGGCGGAAAAGTCGAAGTACACCGACTTCTCCGACTATCTCCAGAAGATCGATGCCGTTGCATGTAGCAAGAAGGTCACCGAGTCGCTCATCAAGGCGGGCGCCTTCGATTCACTGGACCACCCTCGAAAAGGGTTGATGCTCATTCACGCCGACGCTATCGATGCGGTGATGGGCACCAAGAAGGCCGAGGCAATCGGGCAGTTCGACCTCTTCGGTGGCGAGGACGCCGACGAGTCGATCTCGGCGGTCTTCAATGTGCGTGTTCCGGACGAGGAGTGGGATTCGAAGCATCGTCTGGCACTCGAACGAGAAATGCTCGGTCTGTATGTGTCCGGTCACCCACTGTTGGGTGTCGAGCACATGCTGAATGCGCAGTCGGACACCAACATTCCGGCGATTCTCGAAGGGGACGTCAAGGACGGCACCCAGGTCACCATCGGCGGAATTCTCGCCTCGGTCAACCGGCGCGTCAACAAGAACGGTCTTACCTGGGCATCGGCGCAACTGGAAGACCTCGTCGGTGGCATCGAGGTGCTGTTCTTCCCGCAGGCGTATTCGGTCTTCGGCGCAGATGTGACCGAAGATTCCGTGGTACTGGTCAAGGGTCGAGTATCGGTGCGTGACGATCGGATTTCATTGATCGCCAACGATCTCGCGGTACCGGATCTCTCGGCTGTCGGAGTTGCGAAGCCATTGGCCGTCAGCCTTCCGACCCGTCAGTGCACGGCCGACAAAGTTGGTGCACTGAAGAAGATATTGATGTCTCACCCGGGTACTTCGGATGTGCATCTGCGTCTGGTGAGCGGAGACAAGGTGACCGCAATGAAGCTCGACGACAGTCTGCGGGTTACCCCGACGTCGGCGTTGATGGGTGATTTGAAGGCACTGTTCGGTCCTGGCTGCTTGGCAGGCTGACCGCTTCCGCGAGCCTCAGGGACCACCAGGCGAGGACCGTCGCGCATGCGCTACCGAGAACGGCTACCTGCAGTGACGTAGTCAGTGCTAGTGCGCCGAGCAACACCAGAACGCCTACGGCGAGAGCTTCGAGCTTGTACACCGGCCACGGTGTGCCGGCGATATCCACTGTGCGCAGGCGCGTACGCGTACCGGCAGTCGTCTCGGCGTGTGTCATCTCGTTGCTCCAATCGGAGGTAGCGCATTCTTGTTCAGGTTATACGTACCCAAGGTTTCGGGCTACCGAACTTCAGTGTCGGGTATTCCGTGTCATCGCGCAACGGGAAGAAAGTCGGCACTGGTGGCATGGGGGCCCGAGTAGGTGTTGACTGGACGCCATGCCGTTGACTGGGGAATACGAACCGAGCACCTCCGACTGGGCCCGTAAGCAGGCCGAACTTCTCGAGGAATCGGGGGGCACGCAAGGCACATCCATGAATGGGATGCCGGTAGTTCTGCTGACCACCAAGGGGAACAAGACGGGCAAGCTCCGTAAGACACCGTTGATGAGGGTCGAGCACGACGGTGAGTACGCCGTCGTCGCCTCATTGGGCGGAGCTCCGAAGCATCCGGTGTGGTATTACAACGTGGTGGCCGATCCGAATGTCGAATTGCAGGACGGCACGGACAAGGCCGACTACGTGGCGCGGGAGGTCACCGGCGAGGACAAAGCGGTGTGGTGGGAGCGCGCTGTTGCGGCGTATCCCGACTACGCGGACTACCAGAAGAAGACCGATCGCGACATACCAGTCTTCGTACTGAACAGAGCCTGAAACGCGCCGGTGGCAGTTCGCTTTTCGCCGTGGAGTCCCGTTCATCGAGAGCGATTCATTGTCACGGCGCTAAGCGAATTATCGTCTACTCGTGACCCGCAACCAAACTTTCCCGCACCTGCTCGCCTCCGGGACCATCGGCCCTATGACCGTTCCGAACCGCGTCGTTCTGCCCGCAATGGACATGAACCTCAGCCACGACGGTGAAATCGAAAAGGGCGACATCGACCACTTCGTTGCTCGCTCGGCCGGTGGCACAGGGCTGATCATCACCGGTTGCTGCGCTGTTGCCTACCCGGTGGGATGCACCAGCCGCAAGGAGCCGGGGCTCTCGGAAGACCGGTTCATCCCCGGAATCAAGGCGCTGGCCGACGCGGTGCACGCCACTGGCAGCAAGCTGTGCGTGCAGATGACGCACCACGGCAAGGTGGCGCGCATCGACACCCTCGACGGCCGACCGCAGCTGGTGCCGTCCATGCCGAAGCCGCCGAGTGACATGAGTGCGATGATCGATTGCACACCCGAAGAACTGGGCAAGATGGGTGCCATCAACGAGGGCAAGAAGGCGACCTACCACGAAGCCACCAAGGAAGATCTGGATTGGCTGGTCCGCATGTTCGCCGAGGCTGCCGGACGGGTGAAGGCCGCGGGCGGCGACGCCGTCGAGATTCACTGTGCCCACAACTACGTCCTCGGCGCCTTCCTGAGTCGGTACACGAATCAGCGCAGCGACGAGTACGGCGGTTCCATGGAGAATCGGGCTCGCCTGACTTGTGAAGTTATTCGGGCGGTCGAGGCGGAGGTCGGCGATTCGCTTGCCGTTATCGTGCGTCTGGCCGGTCAAGAGTACGGCGAAACCGACGGGCTGACCGTCGACGAAGCCGTTGCGGCCGCAAAGATGTTCGAGGAGGCCGGCGCTGACGCCATCCACGTCACCGGTACCGCACTGAACGCTTTCGCCAACTTCACCGACGGGCCCCTGCCCGACAAGGTCGGCTTCTACACCGATAATGCAACGCGAATCAAGCAGGCGATATCGATCCCCGTGATCACCGTCGGACGTATGCTCCCCGACGTCAGCGAGAAGATGATCGCAGAAGGACGCACGGACTTCGCGGCGATGGGTCGCCAGCTGCTCGCTGATCCGGATTTGGTGAACAAGCTCGAGGCCGGAACGCCGGAGCGCGTCCGTCCCTGCATCAATTGTTATGTGTGCGTTCAGGAAAACTTCTGGGACGAGACTCCGTTGTGTGCGGTGAACCCCGCCCTGGGTAATGAAGCAATGCTTCCGCTCGTGCGCACCGCGACTCCCAAGCACGTTGTTGTTGTCGGCGCAGGTCCCGGCGGACTCGAGGTTGCTCGCGTGGCCAGCGAGCGCGGACACCGAGTTACGGTGCTGGACAAGTCCGATCGTCTCGGCGGCACACTCTGGTTCTCGAGCCTTACGACTCCGGACAATGGGCGTCTGCTGAAGTGGCTGAAGGTCGAGGTCGAGCGTTTGGGTGTTGACATCCGGTTGAATACCGAGGCCACCGTCGCCTCGATCAAGGCGTTGGATGCGGATGTGGTCGTGGTGGCCACCGGCGCAGTTCGTGATCGGCCCAGCGTTCCGGGTGGCGACTTGCCGCACGTACACACCGGTGACACGCTGCGCGCCTTGATGACCGGTGCCGGTGACACCTCACAGGTGCCACCGTTCCTTCGGATCATGGCCAAGTTGGGCAAGCTCTCCGGCATCACCAAGAGCCCCGCCGCAATCCGAACCGTGACACGTAAGTTCCTGCCGATGGGCAAGAACGTCGTCGTGGTCGGTGGCTCGCTCGTGGGGCTCGAGCTCGCAGAGTTCTTGGCCGAGCGTGGACGGAATGTGACGTTGCTCGAAGAAGGGCAGCAGCTCGGCGTGCCGATGGCGATGCCGCGTCGCTGGACTGCGGTTCGCCATGCGAAGGAGCACGGTGTGGTGATCCACCGCAACGCGACCGTGCAGCGAATTACCAAGGACCACGTCGAGTTCCGAGTCGGTGACGAGACGTCGACTGCGCCGGCCGCCATGGTCGTCGTCGCTTCGGGTGTTTCGGCGCAGGCTCCGCTCGCCGAAGCGCTGGCGGGTGTAGTTGCCGATGTGCAGGTTGTCGGTGACGCTGTCTCGGTCGATTACATCGAGGGTGCGATTCATACGGCCTGGAAGGTCGCCACAGCTCTGTAAGCCACAGGCTGAGCCCACACAGGCTGCGGCCGACTCCGAGACGCTCGGGGTCGGCCGCAGCAGGTCTTCGATGGCGCAATGCACGCCCGGTTCGAATCGGGAACTGTGCTGGTGGCAGCATGGACCAGTGTCCAACTCGCCTGATGTAGTCGTAACCAACAGTCACACGTTCGCAGTCACTGCGGACGATATCGACACGGCTGCGCGACGAATTTCGGGCGTGGTGTCCGCGACGCCGCTGCAATACTGCGAACGACTCTCTGCCGTTACCGGTGCGCAGGTCTATCTCAAGCGCGAGGACCTCCAGATCGTTCGCTCGTACAAGATCCGTGGTGCCTACAATCTGATGGCGCAGCTGAGCCCGGAAGAGCTGGCGGTCGGGGTAGTGACTGCCAGCGCCGGGAACCATGCGCAGGGTGTGGCATTCGCGTGTCGATCGATGCAGGTGCACGGCCGGATCTATGTTCCTGCCAACACTCCCAAACAGAAGCGTGACCGTATCCGCGTCCATGGTGGTGAGTTCGTCGAACTGATCGTCACCGGGGACACGTTCGATGCTGCCAGTGCTTCTGCCGCGACCGATGTCGCGCGAACAGGCGCAACGATGGTTCCACCGTTCGACGATGCGCGGACAGTAGCAGGGCAGGGAACAATTGCAGCCGAGATCATCGAGCAGCTCGGTGCTGCTCCGGACACCGTGGTCATGCCAGTGGGTGGTGGTGGATGTATCGCAGGCATCTCGACGTACCTGCGCGAGCGCTCCCCGGCGTCCGCATTGGTCGGGGTCGAGCCCTCCGGAGCCGCATCGATGACGGCCGCACTCGTCGCAGGTGGGCCGGTGACGCTGGCGGAGATCGATCCCTTCGTCGACGGCGCCGCAGTCCGTCGGATCGGTGACGTACCGTACGCGGCTCTGCAGAACCTGGGCGCCGAGGTTGTCTCGCATGCGTCGTTACCGCTCATGGCTATGCCTGCTTTTCGGCCGGGAACCCTCGACGCCGGTCCGTTTCTCGTCACGCAGATCGACGAGGGGGCCATCTGCACGGCGATGCTCGACCTTTACCAGAACGAGGGTGTAATTGCCGAGCCGGCCGGCGCATTGAGTGTCGCTGCGCTGCATCAGATTTCGGTCGCGCCCGGCAGTACCGTGGTGTGCTTGATCTCGGGTGGCAACAATGATGTGTCGCGATACGGCGAGATACTCGAACGTTCCCTCGTGCACCTCGGACTCAAGCACTACTTTCTCGTCGACTTTCCGCAGGAACCAGGCGCACTTCGTCGTTTTCTCGACGACGTTCTCGGCCCGGACGACGACATCACCCTGTTCGAGTACGTGAAGCGAAACAACCGTGAGACCGGCGCGGCGTTGGTCGGTATTCAACTCGGGGTCGCGTCAGGACTCAGTTCGCTTCTCGAACGTATGCGTTCGTCTCATCTGCAGGTCGAGCAGTTGGAGCCCGGAACACCCGCATATCGCTATTTGACGTGATCGGATCCGAGTAGCCGTTCTACGACCTGTTGGTGCAGTGTCGGATCCACCGGCGGCAGATTCAATAGCGCGCCCAGGTAGATGCCGTCGCCGACGAGTCTCACGATCTCCGCGTGCACCGGGTCCTCGATCTCGGCCTGGAGGCTCTCGTCCCAGAGTCGCATCATGTCGATGACGGCTTGTTGTATCTCTCCAGGCTTGCCGTCGATGCTACGCAGTACGGCGAGGGTCGAACGGTAGAGGGCCGTCTCTTTGTCGGAGATCGTTCCGGGTGGTTGCAGATACCAGTGGGAGACGGTGGATCCTCCGCGTTCGGCTTCGGCTCGTTGCGTGTCCGAACGCTCGCCGAGTCTGCGGACCATGGCGGCGATCATCGCGTCTTTGGTATTGAAGTGGTAGAGCAATCCGCCTTTCGAAACCCCCGCCGACGCGGCGACACTCTCGAGTGTCACTTTCGTGGATCCTTCGTCGAGTAGCAGCATCTCGAGGGCGTCGAGTATTCGATCACGTGTGTCAGACGACATATCCAGCACTGTACCGACTGGACGGTGAACTGCTATTCTGGCTAACTGTACCGTCTGGACGGTCTAGTAGAGGACTGTCGAACCGAGGAGAAGTTCTTGAACGAGTCGAGCATGCCCAGCATGCAATCCACCCCTGACCGCCGGGCCACCACACAGGACTGGCTCGGCCTGGTGGTGCTCGCGTTCGCGGTGCTTCTGATCGCAGTCGACGGCACCGTGCTCGACCTTGCGCTGCCGTTCATCAGCGCCGACCTTGCGCCGACCAGTAATCAACTGCTGTGGATCATCGACGTCTACTCGTTCGTGTTGGCAGGTCTGCTCATCACGATGGGCACCCTCGGCGATCGGATCGGCCGTCGTCGGCTTTTGCTCATCGGTGCCGCTGGATTCGGCATCGCATCGATCATCGCTGCCTTTTCCGTCAGCCCCGAGATGCTCATCGCAGCGCGGATACTTCAGGGCGTATCCGGTGCGACATTGATGCCCGCGACTCTCGGCCTCATTCGGACGATCTTCACCGACTCGCGTCAACGGATTATGGCGATCGGGATCTGGGGCGCTATGGCAGGCGGCGGTGCTGCCGCTGGTCCGCTCGTGGGCGGGTGGCTTCTGGAGCACTTCTGGTGGGGATCTGTGTTCCTCATCAACATTCCGGTCATGCTCGTGCTGATTGCGCTGGGACCGCTGGTGATCCCAGAATCGAAGGATCCGAACCCCGGCAAATTCGACCTCGTGAGCTCGGCGTTGTCTCTGGCTGCCCTCGTGCCTTTGGTTTTCGCAATCAAGGAGACCGCGACGCATGGTTTCGATACGGTCAACGCCGTCGCTGCAGCCGTTGGCATCGCTGCAGGTATCGCATTCGTGCGACGTCAGCGAACGTTGGAATCACCCATGATCGACCTTGGTCTCTTTGCCAAGCCTGCATTCTCGACGGCGGTGTTCACCAACTTCCTGTCGGTGTTCGCACTTGCCGGAGTCCTGTTCTTCGGTGCTCAATATCTACAGCTCGTCTTGGGCAACAGCCCGCTCCAGGCCGGTCTGCTGCTATTACCCGGCACTGTCTCGAGTATCGTGACCTCATTGATCGCGGCCTACCTGGTTCGCATCTGGTCACCGGGGACGGTGCTCGGAGCCGGGTTGGCCGTCGCTGCAGTAGGTGCGGCTCTTCTGATAGGACTTCGGGCCGACGGTGGACCTGGACTGTTCATCGCAGGATTCGTCCTTGTCGGTGCCGGCGCAGGTACAGCGCTGACCCTCACCTCGGACCTGGTCGTGAGCGCGGTCGAGCCCGAACGTGCAGGTGCTGCGTCCGCAGTATCGGAGACAGCGTACGAGCTCGGCATCGCGCTCGGCGTTGCGATTCTCGGAACGGTCGTCATGTCGTACTTCCGTCGAGGACTCGACGTGTCCGGCCTCGATCCGGTTCAGGCGTTGTCCGCCCAGGAAACGCTCGGCGGATCGGTTGCCGTCGCCCGCACGCTTCCTGCTCGAACCGCTGAACTTTTGTCCGAATCCGCTGACGCGGCATTCATCAGCGGCATGCACGTTGCGTCGGTGGCTACCGCTGTTGTCATGGCTGCTACCTCGATTGCGGTATTCGTCAAGCTGCGAGGCACCACAACGGATGCATGACGGGTCGGCTCAACCGTCTGCGGTCTCGTTCACGACTTCGTAGCCGCAGGCGCGTTGGTTGCGAGGATGGTGAACGAATGGCCGGGGATGGTTGTGGCCGAGCCTGTTTCGTTCGAGGTCGGCGGACTCCAGGACAGGAGAGGGGTGCCGCCGACCGGGACCGTAACCTCGTCCGGTGCAAGGTTGCAGGCCAGTCGAAGCGATCCGCGGTGCAGTACGATCCAGCGCTCGTCCTCGTCGTAGTCGACGGAAAAGTTCTCGAGCCACGGATCGGTCAACTCTGGGTATTCACGACGTAAGGACAGTAGATCGCGGTAGATCTGGAGTAGCTGCGCGTGGTCGCCGGCGCCGAGTTCGGACCAGTCCAGTGTCGATCGCTGGAATGTCTCCGGATCCTGAGGGTCGGGAATGTCCGCGCGGTCCCAACCATGCTCGGCGAACTCCGCTTTGCGGCCCTCGGCAGTCGCCTTACCCAGCTCGGGTTCGGGGTGTGATGTGAAGAATTGAAACGGTGTCGACGCGCCCCACTCTTCACCCATGAACAACATCGGTGTGTAGGGGGAGGCCAACACCAATGCGGCCTTGACTGCCAACTGACCGGGATCGAGATAGAAGCCCGGTCGGTCACCGGTCGCACGGTTGCCGATCTGATCGTGCGTCGTGGTGTAGGTAACGAACGAACTCGCCGGAATTCGGCGGGTGTCGATGGGACGGCCATGCGTCCGGCCACGGAAGCTCGAGTACGTCCCCGCATGAAAGAATCCGTGGCGCAGGGTATTCGCCAACGTCTGCAGCGAACCGAAATCTCCGTAGTACCCCTGTCTTTCACCGGACACCGCAGCATGGATCGCATGGTGAATGTCGTCGTCCCACTGCGCATCCAGGCCATAACCGCCGCCGGACCGCGCAGTGATGAGGCTGGGGTCGTTGAGGTCGCTTTCGGCGATCAGAGTCAGTGGGCGTCCTAGATGAGCCGACAGTCGACGCGTGTCCACAGTTAATTCTTCGAGCAGGTGGACGGCAGTGTGGTCGACGATGGCATGGACTGCATCGAGCCGGAGCCCGTCGATGTGGAACTCGGAGAACCATCGAAGCGCGTTCTCGATTGCGTAGCGCCGCACCGGCCCCGAATCGGCCTCGGAGTAGTTGATCGCTTGGCCCCACGAATTGGACCCCTGAGCGAGATACGGTCCGAAGCGGTCGAGGTAGTTGCCGGATGGGCCGAAATGGTTGTAGACCACGTCGAGTACCACTCCGAGTCCACGTCGGTGGCAGGCATCGACGAAGCGCTGCAAACCTTCCGGCCCACCGTACGGCTCATGAACGGTGTACCAGAGCACACCGTCGTAACCCCAGTTGTGGGTGCCGTTGAACCCGTTGACCGGCATCACCTCGACGAAGGTGACACCGAGGTCGACGAGGTGGTCGAGTTTGGTGATGGCAGCGTCGAATGTGCCTTCGGAAGTGAAGGTTCCGATGTGCAACTCGTACAGTGCGCCACCGGGCAGTTGTCGGCCCGTCCATGTCGAATCCGTCCACTTCGACTCGTCCACCCTGTACAGCTGCGAAGGAGCGTGCACCCCGTCCGGTTGACGCGGGGAACGGGGATCCGGAATCACCGTGTCGTCCTGGTCGAGAAGGAACCCGTATCGGCTGTCCGGCTGAGCTTCCTTCTCGGTGAACCACCAACCGTCGGCCCGACGGTCCATGTCGTGGACTTCGCCGTCCAGATGCAGTCGAACCTTCTCGGGGGTCGGTGCCCACACTTGGAAACAGTGGATCATGGGTGCAGCTCCTCAGTTCTCGCGTACCAGCAATGCCACAGGCAGCGAAGCGAAGAGCACCTCCGCGGAAATCTCGCCCGTGAACACGGAATCGGTCAGACGATCGCGCCACTGTCCGTCGGGGAGTACCACCGCTGTCGATCCCCAACCCTGTGATGCGAGTGTCAGCGAATGGCGGGTGGCAAGCGCGATCACATCTGGTTCGGCGAGTACCGATCCGCGGGCAAATCCGAGAACGTGCGTTGCAGCGGATCCGACGGCGTAGACGGGCGCGTAAGTTCCGCCGACGAAACTATCGGGCCGCTCACGCCGGAGTTGGAGCGCGGTGCGGACGATATGAAATTTCGCAGTACCGCTGCCGTCGACGACGGGTATGCCGGTGTCTGCGAGATGTTCACGTCGCACCGAGTAGTCGACGGAGCGCCGGTTGTCCGGGTCGACGAGCGAGTCCTCCCACAGTTCGGTGCCTTGGTAGACGTCGGGCACACCAGGTCCGAGAAGGTGCAGAAGCTTCTGTCCGAGTGCGTCGTTGCGGCCGTGGGGATCAAGCCGCGAGACCAGCATGCTGACCGATTCAGCGATCGACCCCGCCGTGATGGAGTCGAGCCAATCGTGGACCGAGGATTCGAACGTAGTCTCGACGTCGTTCCAGCCGGTGCGGAGACCGGCTTCGCGGACGGCTTTTTCGGCATAGGCGTGAAGCCGGGCTCGAAATTCTTCGGTGATCGTGCCGTCAGCGGGCCATACCCCGAAGACGTTCTGCCACAGGAACAGTCCGGTTGCCCCGTCCGGGCTCGGTGCGAGCAGTTCCCAGTCCGTCAGGCAGCGCGCCCATAGTTCGGGCGTCTGCGACAGCACGCCGATGCGGGCACGAACATCCTCGCCGCGCTTGGTGTCATGGGTGGACAGCGTCGTCATCGCGGCGGGCCACCGTACTGCTCGGTCTGCGGATGCGAGATGGAACTGCGCTGGGCTGATGCCGAATTCGGCGGGATCGCCGCCGACCTCCTGCAGCGAGATGAGTCGAGTCGCGCGATAGAACAGGCAATCCTCGACGCCCTTGGCCGTCACGGCCCCGCATACCTGCTCGAACCGAGCGGCTGATTCGGTGCCACTGATCAGTGCGGTTGTCACCGCATCGAGGCCGGCGTCGAGGGCCGGGTCGTTCGCGCGGACCTCGCCGACGACTCTTGCGACAGTGCCGGCGAGAGGGGCGTAATCGGATCTGTAGTACGGCATCCGAGACACCAGTGCGACCACCGCGGCAGCAATGTCTTCGTGAGAGATGGCAGCTGAAGACTCTCGCGCGATCGCACGGCTCAGGCGAGAAATCTCGGGCGCCAGATCACCTTGTGCGACAGAGACTTTCAAGGCCCGCTCGGTCTTGTGAAGCCAGCTCGCATCGTTGACTACACCCGTGTAGACCCGCGACAGCTCGCCGAGGGCCTCCGCACCGTCCGGGTAGATGAACACCCCGCCGAGATCGGCTAGAGCGTCGTATCCGGTGGTTCCGTCGACCGGTAGAGATTCGTCCAGGGGTTCGCCGCGCGCGAGGATCTTTTCCACTACCAGCCAACGGTCCGGACCGATCACCTCTCGGAGTTCGGTCAGGTAACCGGCCGGATCGGCGAGGCCATCCGGGTGATCGACTCGCAGCCCGTCGACGAGCCCGTCCGACATCCAGCTGCTGACCTGCTGGTGCGAGGCGGTGAAGACGTCATAGTCTTCTTGGCGAAGTCCGGCAAGGCCATTGACCGAGAAGAATCGTCGGTAGCCGACCAGGCCCGCCTTCCAGCTGACCAAACGGTAGGCCTGACGGGCATGTACCTGCTCGGCGTCACCGTCCTCGGTTCCCTCGGCGATCGGAAACCTGTGGTCGTAATACGCGAGCAGAGGCTTGTCACCGGACCGGTCGATCGCCAGTTCCCTTGTGTCCTCTTCGGATCCGAGTACCGGGAGGGCGATCTTTCCATCGGTGCCGTTGTCGCTGCGCCAGTCGATGTCGAACCAGTCGGCGTGGTCGGAGTCTCTGCCACAAGCGAGAACATCCCACCACCATGCGTTCTGCTGCGGGTCCTCGACACCGACGTGATTTGGCACGATGTCGACGATCACACCCATTCCCCGTGAGTGAAGCTCGGCCACGAGCGCCTCGAATGCTCCCCGACCACCGAGAGCAGCAGAGATCGTCTGCGGATCCACGACGTCGTACCCGTGCGTCGAGCCTTCGGTAGCTGTCAGGATTGGAGACAGGTACGCATGGGTGACGCCGAGATCGTCAAGATAGTCGACGAGGTCTCGGGCGTCGTCGAGAGTGAATCCATCCCCGCGCAGTTGAAGTCGATACGTGCTGGACGGGATCGGCATAGGTCAGTCCGTCTTTCGTAGAACGAGGAGCGACCGGGCGGCCACCTTGACCGGTGTACCCGCTTCGATGACATTCTCACTCACCCCGGTCGGCGTGGCAGTGTCGAGCGCGACGGTCCATTCCTTCGCGTAGTTCCCATCGGGTGTGACGAACTCGATGCTCTCGTGATGGGCGTTGAAGCACATCAGGAACGAGTCGTCGACCACTCGTTCCCCGCGCTGATTCGGTTCGGGGATGCCCTCGCCGTTCAGGAACACCGTCAGGCTCTTGCCGAATCCGCTGTCCCAGTCCTCCGGCGTCATCTCCTCGCCGGAAGGTGTCAGCCACGCGATGTCGCGTGCCTGCTCACCGCTACGAATCGGGCGACCCTCGAAGAATCGACGGCGGCGGAACACCGGATGGTCGTTGCGCAACGCGATGGCATTGCGGGTGAACTCGATGAGATTGGCATTGGTCTCGGCGAGCGACCAGTCCATCCACGCCAACTCCGAGTCCTGGCAGTAGACGTTGTTGTTGCCCTGCTGCGTTCGGCCGAGTTCGTCGCCGTGCGCAATCATCGGCGTGCCCTGGCTGAGCAACAGCGTGGCCATGATGTTGCGGACTTGGCGACTGCGAAGTTCGAGAACCTCGGGATCGTCGGTTGGGCCTTCGACTCCGCAGTTCCACGAACGGTTGTGACTCTCACCGTCGTTGTTGCCTTCGCCGTTGGCCTCGTTGTGTTTGTCGTTGTAAGACACGAGGTCGTTGAGCGTGAAGCCGTCGTGCGCGATGACGAAGTTGATGCTCGCCCCTGGGCGGCGTCCTGTCGCCTCGTACAGGTCCGAGGATCCGGTCAGTCGCGATGCGAACTCACCGAGGGTGGCGGGTTCGCCGCGCCAATAGTCGCGCACGGTGTCGCGGTACTTGCCGTTCCATTCGGTCCACAAGCCCGGGAAGTTTCCGACCTGATATCCGCCTTCGCCGATATCCCACGGCTCGGCGATCAATTTGACCTGACTGACGACCGGATCCTGTTGCACCAGATCGAAGAACGCGCTCAGCCGGTCCACGTCGTGGAGTTCACGAGCAAGTGTCGACGCGAGGTCGAATCGGAAACCGTCGACGTGCATCTCGGTGACCCAGTAGCGCAGCGAATCCATGATGAGCTGCAGGGTGTGTGGATGCCGGGCGTTGAGGCTGTTGCCGGTGCCGGTGTAGTCCATGTAGTGCTTTTCGTCGCCGTCGACCAATCGATAGTAGGCGGCGTTGTCGATGCCGCGAAAGCTGATGGTCGGGCCCATATGGTTGCCCTCGGCGGTGTGGTTGTAGACCACGTCGAGAATGACTTCGATGCCGGCGTCGTGGAACGCCCGAACCATCGCTTTGAACTCCGTCACTGCGCCACCTGCGGTGGGGTTGGACGAGTAGTCGGCATGCGGTGCAAGGAATCCGAAGGTGTTGTAGCCCCAGTAGTTTCGTAAGCCTTGATCGAGCAGGGTCTGGTCCTGCATGAATTGGTGGACCGGCATCAATTCGATCGCGGTGATTCCGAGGTTCAGCAGGTGGTCGATGATCGCCGGGTGCGCCAGCCCCGCATACGTGCCGCGAAGCGACTCCGGGATGTCGGGATGTGCCACCGTCATACCTTTGACGTGGGCTTCGTAGATGACCGTCTCGTGGTACGGCCGCTTGGGTGCTCTGTCGGACTGCCAGTCGAAGAACGGGTTGATGACGACGGTGGTCATCGTGTGGCCCAGCGAGTCGTACTGCGGGAAGTCCTCGCTCGGTGACTCGTCGTGCGCGATCGGGTCTTCTTCGACTACTTCACCGTCTGGATCGTCGAGATCGGTCTCGTCTTCGAAGACTGTGCCGACGCTCTCTGCCGCCGGTTCCGCGGGAGCTTCCGCTTCGGGTTCGGGTGCGTCGAGGCTATAAGAGAACAACGAGCGGTCACCATCGAAGTCGCCTTCGAAGGCCTTCCCATACGGGTCGAGGAGGAGTTTGCTCGGATCGCACCGGTGCCCGTTGCTCGGATCCCACGGTCCATGAACGCGGAATCCGTACTTCTGCCCGGGTACCACCGAGGGCAGATACCCATGCCAGACATAGCCGTCGGACTCCTCGAAACGGACTCGAGTTTCGGTGCCGTCGTCGGCGATCAGGCATAGATCGACAGCGTCGGCGACCTCGGAGAAGAGTGCGAAGTTGGTACCCGCCCCGTCGTAGGTTGCTCCCAGTGGATAGGCGGAGCCCGGCCAGACTGCGATCTCGAATGTTTCGGTGGGAGCGTCCTCAGGCATGGGACAACCTTACTGTGGCCCGGTGTAGCCGGCTCACCACCAACCGGTCGCCGACGCAATCTGCCGACTCAACTCGGTTGTCAGAGTGCGAACGTACGTTGCGGTGAGGTGATGCTCGTCGCGATAGACGAGGACGTTCCCCTGAATCACCCGGCATACCGGACCGTCGCACAGTGCGTTGGAAAGGTCGAGTAGATGTACGCCTGGGTAACGGAACGACGCGGCCAGCGCCGGGTCGAGTGGGGAGAAAGCGTTCTGGCGGGGCACTCCGCATGACGTAGAGGTTCCACCTTCGGCCAAACAGTCGGCCGCTCGGTACGCAACGCCGTCGCGATCGAGCCATGGATTGTCGCGGACGCCGAGAACCGGTACGCCGTGATCGGCCAGCTGGGCCCACACCTGTACGTACGAATCCGGGGTGACGTCGCCGTGGTCGTCGGGATGTGGACGCGTCGAGTTGGTGAAGACGTAGTCGGGTTTGTTCCGCTCGATCTCGCCGAGAACGGAGTCGGTCCAGTCGAGACAACCGGGGTATTCGCTGTCACCGAGCATCGGCATGCTTCCGACGGTGAGTGGACAGCCCATCTTCAAATAGGTGACTACACGAAACCCTTTCTCGCGTCCGAGTTGGTCCAGGGCGGTAATCCACTGCTCGGCGTGCGAACCTCCAGCCAGGGCTATGGTCCGTTCGGAACCTTTGTTCCCGTACTCGCAGCTGATGACGTCACGGGTATCGAAGTCCGCGATGCATCCCTCGATCGTCGTGATGGGGAGGTCTGCAGGCGCGGAGAACAATGCGGGTACTACCTCGGCGTCCTCGGCGAGTGCGCTGTCGGTGAGAACGAGTGCGCCCGGATGCGTAGATGCATCGACGATGGCGCCGGCTTGCAGGTCCGCGACGGAGCGGTCGATGTAGTAGTTCCATCCCACCGAACCACAGATCACGACCGCTGCCGTCGCTGTTGCCACGACGGTGATCAACACCTTGGGAATCGACGTATTCGGCGCTTGCAAGGGTTTCTCGACCAGCCGAACTGTTGCCATTGCGAGAAGGACCGACAAGCCGACGACGACGAACCCCAGAGTCGGGCCGGCGGATGGCTCGCCGGTCAAGAACAGTGCGAAGATCAGGATCGGCCAGTGCCACAGGTACAGGGGGAAGGCAATCGAGCCCAGCTGTCGGTTTCAGAAGACGACTGCGCTGATTGCAGGCGTTTCGTAGGTGAGTGCACTCGTCTTCTGACATTCTGATGTCAGAAGTGCGGTGCACGGTCACGCGAAGCTATCGGTGGCGGGGAGGCTTGTGGTGGACCCGGACAAGCTCGATGTCGTGGAGACCGGTGTGCTGACGGCGTCAGGGGAGCGGTGGGCACGGGCCGAGGCTCGATTCGCCGTGTTGGCACCGATGTCGGAAACGCATCCAGTGCGTCTGGAAATGATCGATGATGTAGGGCAGCAATTGGGGCTGTCGCGGCGACACGTCTACTCGTTGCTCGCCAGGCTTCGGAACGGGGCGGGTACGGTTACTGACCTGCTAACACACGTGTCACCGGGTGGTCGAGGCAGTGGCCGGTTGCCCGCCGAAGTCGAAGAGATCATTGGCGATCACATCGCCCGGTACTTCCTGCACCGTCAAAAGCTCAGTGTTGCTGCTCTGCATCGACGAATCGCGCTGGCCTGCCACCGCGCTGGTCTGCCTGTGCCAGCCCGGAACACCGTCAACGCGCGCATCACTGCATTGCATCCGGCATCAGTGGCTCGCTCACGCGGCGGACCGGACGCAGCCCGCCCGCGTCAGTCCGCCGGCGACGTTCCACCGCCGGTCACAGGCATCCTCGATCAGGTTCAGATCGATCACACCGTTGTCGATGTGATGATCGTCGACGAGTACGAACGCCAGCCGATCGGTCGCCCCTATCTGACGATCGCCATCGATGTTTGCAGCCGTTCGGTTCTTGGGTTCGTCGTCACCTTGGAGCCGCCGTCGGCGGTGTCGGTCGGACTGTGCCTCGGACGTGTGTGCAGCGAGAAACAGACGTGGCTGGAGGCATGCGAGCTGGCCGAGCAGGTGCAGTGGCCGATGGCCGGTAAGCCCAAGCAGTTATATCTCGACAACGCCGCCGAGTTCAAAGGCGAAGCGCTGCGCCGCGGATGCGCCCAGCATGCGATCGCCCTCGAGTACCGTCCGCCTGGCCGGCCGCACTACGGCGGGATCGTCGAGCGCATTATCGGAACGGCCATGACGGCTGTGCACGAGCTGCCTGGGACCACCTTCTCGAATCCAGCGGACCGAGGAAGTTACGACTCGGACAAGCACGCGGCGTTGACATTGCGCGAGTTGGAGCGCTGGCTAGTGTTGGCCGTCTCCTCGTATCACGGAGCCGTCCATTCGGGGCTCGGGCGCACCCCGGCAGCGATGTGGGACAGCGGAGTCGCCGCAGACGGTCGCGCCCCTCTCACAGTGCTCGGCGAGACTGCCTTCTTGGTGGACTTTCTTCCCGTCATCCGGCGACGGTTGACCCGCACCGGGTTCGTCCTCGATCACGTGCACTACTTCTCCAACACGCTCAAACCGTGGATCGCACGAAGAGAGCAGCTGGGACGGTTCATCATTCGGCGTGACCCACGCGATTTGAGCAGAATCTGGGTCCTCGAACCCGACGGCGTCGGGTATGTCGAGGTGCCGTATCGGACGATGTCACACCCAGCGGTGACCCTGTGGGAGCACAGAGCTGCCACCACAAGGCTTCGTGAGCAGGGACAGTCGAACGTCGACGAGAGTGCACTGTTTGCGACGATCGAGCAGATGCGCGAGATCGCCGACCGGTCGCAGAAAGCCACCCGCAGAGCTCGCCGCAACCGCGCGCGTCGCGCGCACTTCACCGATACCGCGGATGTACCGGGGCCCGTGGTGCACCCGCCGGACAACCGGCCAATGGACGGCGCAAACGTAGTGCCGGTGTTCAGTGACATCGAGGAATGGTGAGGCGCTCATGACGTCCAGCCCGACGAGCGACGCTGAACCGGCAGAGGTACCCGATGCGGTTCTAGGTCACCTGAGGGAAGCGGTCCGCCCGCTCGCGGCCCTCGACGGGCCGGACCGAATCAGGATGATCCGGTCCGAGAGGTGGATCGGGTATCCGCAGGCCCGCGCCGTCCTCGACCAGTTGGAGACATTGCTTGCTTGGCCGGACCGGCAACGGATGCCGAACCTGCTGTTGCTCGGTCCGACAAACAACGGCAAGTCGATGATCATCGAAAAATTTCGGCGCACGCACCCAGCGGCTAGCTTGTCAGACCGAGAGCAAATCCCGGTGTTGTGCATGCAGATGCCCCCAGACCCCTCGCCTGGTCGGTTCTACCTCGCACTGCATACCGCGTTGGGAACACCGACCCGTCCACGCAATCGGGTCCACGAACTCGAACAGCAAGCGTTGACGCTGCTTCGCGCCACCGGCGTACGCATGCTGATCATCGACGAGCTCCACAATGTTCTCGCCGGCCGCGACAACGTCCGCCGCGAATTTCTCAACGTGTTGCGCTTCCTCGGCAACGAACTCCGCATCCCACTCGTAGGCGTCGGAACCCGCGACGCCTACCTCGCCATCCGCACCGACCCCCAACTGGAAAACCGCTTCCACCCGATGACCCTGCCGACATGGTCTAACACCACCGACACCAGATTGCTGCTGGCCAGCTTCACCGCGAGCTTTCCCCTCCGCAAACCCTCGCACCTGACATCCCCGGAGATGACCGACTACCTTCTCACCCGCTGCGAGGGCACCATCGGCGAACTGGCAACTTTGCTCACGGCCGCCGCTGTCACCGCCGTCGACAACGGAGAGGAAGCAATCAACTCCTCAGTCCTCGCGCGCACTCCGTACGTAGGGCCCACCGAGCGACGTCGCCGATTCGAACGCCACTTGGCGTGACAGCACGGCCAAGAACGGAATGCGGGGATGACCGTATTCGCCCGTGGCCGCTACACCCGGCGCCACGGCCCGGCGAATCGTTGACGTCGTGGCTGAGCCGCACGTGCGAGGTGTACTCGCTGACCAACCCCGCCCACCTGCTCACAGGCTTCGACATCGCAGCACGCGACCTCGACCGCTACACAGCCGAGCCGATATTGACCGTGCTGGCCGGACGGGGCGCGGTCCCGGTGGAGAGGTTGCGGCTGATGACGTTGGCGGGGTGGACGCCGTGGCTGCTCGACAGTACGGACCCGGTCGGCTGCGACTTCGATACCTACGTCCACCAGTTCTCGATCCTGCTACCAGCTGATCTGAGCATGGAGGATCGACGACGCCGGACACCCACAGACGACGCATGGCTGCCCTGGGTGAGCGCTATGGGTAACCGGGCATGCCCGACATGCATCGACAGCCTCGAATCCTCCGCCGACATCACAGTGCGTTTGCTGCAGCAAACCTCGGTGCTGAGCAGCTGCCTCGACCACCGCTGTCGACTCGAACCCTGTTCTGTCCTCCCCGGCCACGCAATCTTCTGGGATCAGGTCCGGTTCGGTTCGGACGAACGAGTGCCACCCGTTCCAGTGCCCGCAGCGGTCACGGAAATGGATCGGCGTACCACCGCGGCTCTGACAACGGGATGGGTGGACCTTCGCCCAGGCCGGGTTCATGCCGCAGTCTGGTTTCGGCTTCTCCGCACTGTCGTCGACGAAGTGTCCACGCCCTTGTGCCGCACGGGCCGCTGGGCCACGAGACTCGTGGCGATCTGGAGGGCCGCTGGTTACTCGCGGCCGCCGAGGACCGCACGGGTGCCATTCGAAGGCCTGCGCGGGGACGAGCAGGCGAAAGTGCTCGGCGCCGCCGCTGCCGCCGTCACGATGATCGAGAACGGTGAGATCGACGCGGGCGGTGCGCACGCATCTCTGCTGTGCCCGCGTCCGTACGAGCCGGTCGATCCTGGAACGGCTCCTACACGCTCGTACTATCCCGCACCTGAGCGCGATGCTTGGGCCGAGGTGCACGCTGCGGCCGAGGCAGCCATCGCTGCAGCCCGCGTCGATCCCACATCAGCCAGGTCGTTGTACAACTTCCTGCGCTGGGGATGCCGCACAGCGAGGGAGCTGGATGAAACGGTGCAACTGTTCGTCGACCACGGGATCCCGTTGCAACATCCGCCGACGTAGCTCTCCGGATGGGGTGAGGCTCGTCCCGCAACGCACACGCGTCGACAGCCCAGAAGACCGATTTTTGGCCGGAATCGTAGTCACCCACAGTTTATGTGCGGTGAACAACGAGAATTTTCCTTCCCGCAGCATGTCCGGTGAAATACCAGCTCAGCACAGTTTCGAGGTCGGAGAAGGGTGTCGGTATCAGCCGATACAGTCCGAACCATGACGAATGAGCACGTCACCGCCCGGCCGCTGACCTCCGCGGCCTCCCCGATGGAGGGTGTGGCGGTTTTCCCGGATCTGACGGGCGATGTCGCGGCCCGGATCGGTCGGTCGATCGAGTCCGCTCGCTCACCCGGGACTAGACGCGCGTACGCCTCGGCGTGGCGACGTTTCGAGACCTGGGCCGCCGTCCACGGACACACTGCGCTGCCGGCGCACCCGGCGACGGTCGCCGCGTACCTCGTAGCCGCGGCGGACACGATCACCACAGGCGGCATCCGGGCGTATTCGCCGGCCACCTTCGGCAAATGGGTCGCCGCGATCACCGACCGCCACCGCACCGCCGGCGACGACAACCCGTGCAGCCATGAGATGGTGCGTGCCACCCTCGCCGGGATCCGACGTGACTACGCCGCAGCGGGGGATCGGCCCCGCACTCCTCGGGCACCTCTGCTCACCGCCGACATCACCGCCATCATCGCGGCTGCACGCGATCGAGCGACCGGGTGGGCGGCTGAGGTACTTGAGCGCCGCGACACCGCCCTGATCCTGATGGGCTACACCGGAGCCTTTCGGCGCAGTGAACTCGTCGAGCTCTATTGCGGGGATGTGCGTATGAACCGTCTCGACGGTGTGCACGTTCGACTTCGGCGCTCGAAAACCGATCAGGACGGCACCGGAGCAGTGAAGGCTCTACCGTTCACCGAGCGGCACGACTACTGCCCGCCGTGCGCCTGGTATCGGTGGGCACAGATCGTCGCCGCGTTCGACACCGCGGGCCGGGTCGGTGTCATCCGGCTCCTCGCCCGTGCGGCACCGTTCGATCACCACGTGTGCCGCAACACAGCCCCGTCGACCGCGGCACACTCTCCGTTGTTCCGCGCAATCGCCAAGAACGGCAACCTGTCTCAGTCGGCTCTCTCGGGTGCGGCAGTGCATGCGGTGATCCGTCGCCGCGCAGAGCAAGCGGGCTACGACCCCGAACTCGTCGCCCAGTTCGGTGGGCATTCGCTGCGGGCCGGGTTCGTCACCCAAGCCTTCCGCAATGGAGCAGATGCTCACGCGATCATGCGCCAGACCGGGCACACCACCCCCGGGATGGTCGAGATCTACGCCCGCGAGAACGCACCCCTGATCGGAAACGCCGTGAACGATCTCGGACTCTGACTCGTGACCGCCACATCAATGCTCCCGCAAAGGGATCGGCACACCTGGACGCTGTTCGAGGACTGGTGTACCGCTCACGATCTGTCGGCGTTGCCTGCGACCCCGCAGACGCTGGCGCTTTTTCTCGGCGCACACCCCGCCGCGAACACCACACACCGTCGACGCGTCGCCGTCGTCGGTGCCGCACACGACAGGTACGGTCTGACGTCGCCGGCACGAAGTGAGGCCGTCCGCGCCGCCCTCGACATCGCACGCACTGAGCGTGTGCACGAGCTCGCCTCCAAGCTCGGCAACATCGTCGCCCAGCTTCCAACATCCGGTTGGCCTGCAGCATTGTTCGGACGCCGTGACGCACTGATACTGGTGCTCGCCTCGACAGGTCTGCCGTACACGCATATCACGGATCTACGGGTCGGTGATGTCAGCTACGACCTGACCGGTGATGTCCTGTACGTCGACACAGCGACCGGTATCTGCGCACGCACTCCGCGTGCTGTCGCCGCAGCTGGGGTATCACCGGTTCTCGTGCTTCGACGGTGGTGCGAAGTCCTCGGCTTCCTGAACCGGTATCCGAGCACGACCATGCTCGCCGAGCGGCTTCGGGCGGGTAGCGAGACAGCACTGAGTGGATACGACCAGGGCATTCTCCCGCACGGTGATCGGCCTCTGTTGACTTCGATCGATCGATGGGGCCACACCCCCTTGATCGCTCCGACCATCAGTGCCCACGCTGTCGCTGACATCGTTACCGCGCACCTGCGCGATGCAGCGCCCGACCACCTCCTGCCGGCACGAGCAACCGGCAGTTCGATCGAGTCCGGTATCGCGCTTGATGCAAGCGGATCATATTCTCCGGCAGTGCGTCTGGACACGCAGTACTACAAACGAGGAATCGCAGCTCGTGCCGCCGCCCATACACATCTCGGCTCGATCACCTCGGTCCTCGACGACGTCGAAGACCGAGCAACGTCTCTACTCGCTGCGCTCTCCGAACTCCTCGACGACCTCGCAGACGCGGATGAGTGCTGACGTGACCGCGGCTATGGCTCGGGTGGGGAGCCGGAGCAGACCGCGGTCCGTATGCCCGATGGGGCGAAACCGTGTTCAGCCTCGATCGAGGACCTTGTTCAGGGCGGCGACTGCCTGCTCGGGATCCCGAGCAGTAATTACCGTCCGTTTACCATTTTTCTTCTTGATGTTCACGGCGGCCCCGGAGCGCAGCACAATTCCGGTATCGCCTTTGGCATTGAATCGAAGACCCCAGCCAGCCCAGTCGCGCATCGGGCGCACGTCGGTGACAGACGCACTGTCTATCTCATCGGCGCTGATCCGCATCCGTGGCCATCCATATGTCGCCCGCGCTTCGATGGCTCCCTCAGAAACCTCAACCGACCAAAAAGTCAAGCTGCCTGCCACGATCATCGCGAACACCAGACCGATCAACGCCCAATTGCCCACGTAAAACAATAAAATGATCGACGCGATTGTCAATGCAGCGAAAACGGCCGCAAGAACTCTGCTGCCAGCTATTCCGCGCCAATCAGTGGGTCTGTCGTTATCTCGCATGCTGGTCGTCCTCTCTCGATGTCCGCCGTTACGAGTCGTGGCCACTAAATCATCCCAGATTCTGTGCCGCCTCCATTTGGAGCTGATCATCGGCGGTGAGGTCAGAATAGTGGTGAGGTTCGTACTCGATCGGGGCATGTATGCGACAAGTGAATGCAGCCGTGTCGTGTAGTTCCAGTCCGACGGTGTCGCACAACAATACTGCGGCCGCGAGAAGCATCTGGCATTATCAGGGGCGCTCAGGCGTCTTATGCTGGATCGATACGCTTCGACGCTGCACTGGCGTACGGCACGATCCACAACGCCTTCCAGGCGCAGAGTCCAGCCCTAAGCGGTCTACGAGACCGGGGCCGCGGACATTATCGCCCGTCACATTCCGCTCGATCGGGCGGTCGCGCTCGCGACTAAGCGGACGATGCGGTTGTTCTCCGGTGCCGCGACACCGGGGTCGTCACGGTAGGAGATGCGCGCGCAGAGGCAGAACAGGGGCCTCGCGCTGGGTGGTCGTGGATCGCTGTCGACAACTACTCGTTCGCTGCCCGCTGTCTACGGGTTACTCATGTAAATCTGGTCTTGGAGTTCACGGACCGACACGCGTGATCGAGAGACTGCCCGTCGAGCCATCTCACCTCGGCAGCTCGGCGCGTGGTCCGGTGTCGGAGCACGCGTAGGGGTTTCTACTCTGTCGCCCGCGGCGATGGCATGCGAGTGTTTGGTTATGCAGAAATGACAACCATTGACGCCGCAACTTTGCTGGCTCGCTCGGGTCGGCAAGGGATGCTGTTCCACCAGTGCGCTGGACCAGGCGGGCGAGCCGTGGGACTGCGTCCGATCACCCCGGGTTATTCCGGTCAAAGGAGTACGATGAAATTCTCGATCATTGCAGGACTTGTACTCGTTACTGTCGTGTCGTTTACTGGATTAGGCTTTTTCGAGAAATCGATGTGGATCGCGTTTGCTGTCATGGCGGTATTGGAAGTGACGGTTGCGTTTCTGCTGTTCGGGTCCCGTTGGCGTAACAGGTGGGCGGCGGTTTTCGTATCCGTATTGGCCGTCTTCCAGATCGGTCAAAGCTATTACTGGGAGCAAGTGCGATACACGTCAAGTGATTCGGTGATCCCGATAGAAAACTTCGGTGTGCTTCTACTGTGCGCGATAGCGATCTTCTTGATCGTCACAGGACCGTCGTGGCCGGTGGATGTCGAAACCCGCATATAACCATCGAGTTCCCAATTTTTGCATGTCACTTAACGTAGACCGGCGGAATGCCCCAGTTGTTGCCACATCCAGAACCAGAGTGGAACATGAACGTCATGCCTGTCTCTGAACTTCTCCGCCTCGGCAACGCCCGCCCTATCGCCCGTTGGGGCACGTCAGTTCTGCATACACCAGCTCGACCGGTCACTGATTTCGGCAGCGAACTCCAAGAACTGCTGGCCGACATGTTCGCAACCAACACGGCTGCTGACGGCGCGGGTCTAGCGGCCCAGCAAGTCGGCATCGGACCTCGCCGTATTCATCTATGACTGCAACGACGAGACCGGGCGACGGAGCACCGGCGTCGTCTGCAATCCGGTCGTCGCATTGCCGGAGGGGAATGATCGGCGGCTCATAGACTTCGAGGAAGGGTGTCTGTCACTACCCGGCGCATACGTGAACCTCGCACGGCCCGATTCCTCGACATGTCGTGGCCAAGACCAATACGGCGACCCGATCGAACTCAGAGCGGGCGGCACCCTTGGACGCTGTTTGCAGCACGAAACCGACCACATCAACGGGATCGTGTTCGGGGACCGACTATCCAAACGCAAACGCAAACAGCTTTACCGCGACCACGAGGTCGTCTCCGACCGCTACGGAACAGATTGGCCGGCGAGGTGAGCGCTACAGCTTCGCAGGCTCCTAGGGCGTGTTGCTCAGCTGCTGCGGACGCAGGGGTCATGAGATCAATTCCCGTTCATCCCGGGGTGCCCACGTCTCATGACCGCATTCGATGCTGATCCCCGGGGCCTGCCAGGAAAACGTCACCCAGGGCATAATCGACCCTTCCTCAGCGATTGACACGTCAGCTGCGTCGAGGGTCGTCGGGGGGGCGCGCCCTAGCCGGCAGTACATTACGGCGAGCGCCGCCAACACGAGGTAGAAAACGACGCACAGAACGATGGTGCTCAGGCTATCGCGGCAAAGCCGCCGCTTGTGCCTGGATCGCTGACAAGAACGTCCAGTGCGCGGACGAGATGCCCGCCGAAACTGCCACCGGTATGACGGCTACGGAGGAGGTCTTGAACAGCGTGTTGTTCTTCCTGGGTAGTTTGTTTGGTAGTCCAGTGCAGTCCACTTCTGAACTCGTGCACTCGTCTTCTGAAACTGACACCAGCCACACTCCGAGCCGAGTGCTCATCAGCTGCGCGACGGGGGTCGCCGGGCCGGCGAGAATCAGCGCGACGGTCGCCGAGACGGGCAGCAGCGCCCACGGGCCGGGGAACTCCCGGACGCCGTCGCGAACGAACCCGCACAGGGCGATGGCCGTCAGTCCGGCGACGGCGAGCAGCGTGCGCGCCCACCGACCGACCCACGACTGCCCGTCCCGCCATCGGTGTGCCGGGCGGTCGCGGACTTGACGGGCCGCGAACATCGCTGCGATTGCCGCTCCGATCAGGATCTCCCACAAGCGTGCTCCGGTGTCGTAGTAGTTCCACGACTGCATTTCGCTGGTGCCATCTGCGGCGTAGACGAAGGACAGAAGCGCGGCACCTGCGAACAACACGAGGTAGAGACCGGCAGGCGGGCTCACCTGCCGCCCACCCCTGGAACGACGGACGATCCAAGCGAGGCCGAACACGACGGCGACCGCGAGCAGATAGAACTGGAACTGCACGGCTACGGACCAGAGATGTTGAACCGGGCTGACACTCTGGTCCGCTGCCAGATAGTCCTGTGCCGTCCACGCGAGTTCCCAGTTCGTGTAGAAGAACACTGCAGATATCAGCTGATCGCCTACGTCTGCCCATCGAGTGCGGGGCAGAAGAGCCAGGGTGGCAAGGGCGACAGCGGCCAGAACCACTATCAGTGGGGGTCCGAGCCTGCGTAGAATTCGCCGAACCCGCGTGATCGGATCGATACTTCCGCCGGACTGCGCGGTGCGAATGAGCGAGGCGGTGAAGAAGAAACCGCTCAACGTCAGGAAGACGTCGACGCCGCCAGAAACCCGTCCCATCCAGATGTGGAAGACGACCACCAGGGCGATAGCGATCCCACGGAGCCCGTTGAGATCGACTCGGACTTCGGAGGCCGAGGTCGGGCGCGGTGGGTTCGTCGCCTCGTTCTCGTCGCCGGCGAGAAATTGGGGCTGGACATGCATGGGAAGTTGAATGCTCCGACTTTTCGGCGGTACTCGGTCGTTGATCGTCGATGAGGCCTGCTGGCGCCCACGATACTGGTCCACCCCACGAGACGAGCAATCAGCGGACCGTCACCCGGATCTCGAGTATTGCGCCGAACGAGAAGTGGCCCCGAGCTCGAGCTCGGGGCCACAACACGTGAAGATGTGCTCGTCAGCTGGTGGCGGCTTCGCGGTGTGGAAGCTTCCAGCCGGGACGAACGAAGTGACACGTGTAGCCACTCGGGTAGTTCTGCAGGTAGTCCTGATGCTCGGGCTCTGCCTCCCAGAACGGTCCGGCCGACTCCACTTCGGTGACGACCTTGCCCGGCCACAGACCCGACGCATCTACATCGGCGATCGTGTCGAGGGCGACGCGCTTCTGCTCCTCACTCGTGTAATAAATCGCCGAGCGGTAGCTGACACCGACATCGTTGCCCTGACGGTTCTTCGTGGAAGGGTCGTGGATCTGAAAGAAGAACTCCAGGATGTCGCGGTAGGAGATCTGCTCCGGATCGAAAACGATTTCCACGGACTCGGCGTGGGTTCCGTGATTGCGGTAGGTCGCGTTGGCGACGTCACCCCCGGAGTATCCGACGCGAGTAGAGGCAACACCCGGCCGATGCCTGATCAGTTCTTGTGCTCCCCAGAAGCAGCCTCCGGCGAGGATGGCGGTCTCGGTAGATGTAGTCACTGCTGCGCTCCTTCGTCTGAACTATCTTCGATGCTGTCGAACTTTGCGCGATAGTCACCGTAACCCTCGGCCTCGAGGCGATCGACGGGGATGAACCGCAGCGCTGCCGAGTTCATGCAGTACCGCAAGCCACCATCGACCTTCGGACCATCTTTGAAAAGGTGTCCCAGGTGAGAGTCTCCGTTCGCGGACCGTATTTCGGTGCGAACCATCAGGTGGCTGAAATCTCGCTTCGCAACCACATTCTGCGGCTCGACGGGCCTGGTGAAGCTCGGCCACCCGGAGTGAGATTCGAATTTGTCCGCCGAGGAGAACAACGGCTCGCCCGTTACGACGTCCACGTACAGACCGCGCTCGTGGTTATCCCAGTATTCGTTGTCGAAAGCTCGCTCGGTGCCGTTTTTCTGAGTTACTCGCAACTGCTCGGGAGTCAACCGATCGAGTGACTGCTCGTCCTTGCTGTACGAATGCGACATCTTCTCGTCCTTCCTGCGGTTCTCTTCGCTGAAGAACCCAAATGAATCAACAACTGTCTCTTTGCATAATTCCCGTGTCATCCGGTTCATCCGGTCGAGCTCGTCGCTTCAGTAGTCTGGGAGAAAGAAGTACTGAGGCACCGTTGATTTTTCTTCGCAAGTAGGGATTGGTAGATGGCATTGGGTTCTGATCGACTCTGGCGAGTACTCGGCCGTTCGGCGCAGAAGGGTCAAGCTCGCTCCAGAAGTCGGGTGGACCTGGCGTCCGAACACGAGGACTGGGCGCGTGGTCTCACCGACTCCGAGCTCACCGCGGCGGCGATATCGCTTCGCGTCGACAGAAGCGAAGACCTCGACGTTCCGCGCTACCTGGCGCTCGTTCGTGAAGCGAGCGATCGGGCCGTCGAGCTGCGGCCTTTCGACGTTCAGCTGCTCGCGGCCGTCCGGATGATGGCGGGCGACGTGGTCGAGATGGCAACCGGTGAAGGAAAGACTCTTGCGGGCGCGGTCGCGGCAGGCGGATATGTGCTCTCCGGTCGTCGTGTGCATGTCATCTCCATCAACGACTTCCTCGCCCGACGCGACGCCGCCTGGATGGCACCGTTGTACGAGATGCTGGGGCTGACGGTCGGGTGGGTCACCGAATCCTCGACGTCCGAGGAACGACGGAAGGCATATGCCTGTGACGTCACGTACGCATCGGTCAACGAGATCGGATTCGACGTTCTTCGTGATCATCTGGTCGACGACATCGCCGATCTGGTCGCGCCGACTCCTGACGTCGCGCTGATAGACGAGGCCGATTCGGTACTCGTCGACGAAGCACTCGTTCCCTTGGTCCTTGCAGGATCGGTACAGAAGGATGTGCCTGCGTCGAAGGTGTTCGAGGCGATTCGCGGCCTGGCGAAGAGCACCGATTTCGACACCGACGCCGACGGCCGAAACGTCTTTCTCACCGATGAGGGCGCTGCCCGGTTGGAGAAGGAACTCGGCGATATCGACCTGTACTCCGAGGAGCATGTCGGGACCACCTTGGTTGCGGTCAATGTCGCGCTGCACGCTCAGGTGTTGGTCCAGCGCGACGTGCATTACATCGTCCGGGACGGGAGGGTCCAGTTGATCAATGCCTCACGTGGGCGCGTTGCCGAGTTGCAACGGTGGCCGGACGGTCTCCAAGCTGCGGTGGAGACCAAGGAAGGACTGAAGCCGACGGAGACAGGGGAGATTCTCGACACGATCACCGTGCAGGCTCTGATCGGTAGATATCCGACGGTGTGCGGAATGACCGGTACTGCGCTGGCCGCCGGCGAACAGCTCAAGAAGTTCTATGGGCTCGGGGTTTCGCTGATTTCGCCCAACCGGCCGAACATTCGAATCGACGAGGCCGACCGTGTCTACGACACTGCCTCGAACAAAAATGCGGCGGTGGTGGCCTTCGTGAAGGAGGTTCACGAGCGAGAACAACCGATTCTTATCGGCACTCACGACGTTGCCGAATCCGAGGACCTGGCCGAGCAGCTTCAAAAGCAGGGAGTTCCGGTCGTCGTGTTGAACGCGAAGAACGACGCCGAGGAAGCCGGCGTCATCGCGGCTGCCGGCGTGATCGGAGCGGTCACAGTGTCGACTCAGATTGCCGGACGAGGAACCGATATCAAGCTCGGTGGACCCGGTTCCGATACGAAAGCCGCCAAGGACCGAGTGGCCGAACTCGGCGGGCTCCTCGTGGTCGGAACCGGTCGGCACACGACCGAGAGGCTCGACAATCAACTTCGTGGCCGCGCAGGCCGCCAGGGTGATCCGGGACGTTCGGTGTTCTTCTCCAGCTGGGAGGACGACGTCGTGACGGCGAATATCGGACCCAAGGAGCAGCCCAGGAAGCACGACGACACCGGGCTGATCACTTCGGCGGGTGTTGCCGGAAAGATCGATCATGCGCAGCGGATAGCCGAGGGCACGATGCTCGAAGTGCATTCACGCACGTGGCGGTACAACCAGCTCACCGCTGCGCATCGCGACATCCTCGACCGTAGACGTACGACGTTGCTCGCCACTGCTGACGCGTTGGAGCTTCTCACTTCCGCTGCACCGGAACGTGCTTCGGAGCTCCGCGCCGAGGTATCGAAGGACACACTGGTCGTCGCGGCCCGTCGAATCGTGCTGTTTCATCTCGACCGGGCGTGGTCGGACTACTTGGCACACCTCGCCGATGTGCGCGAGAGTATCCACCTGCGCGCGCTCGGTCGAGAGAACCCATTGGACGAATATCACCGAATCGCTGTCGAGGCGTTCAAGACCGTCTCGGACAAGGCGATGGAACAAGCTCATGTGACGTTCGAGACGGCCGAGATCACTTCCGAGGGAATCGATCTCGACAATGCGGGTCTGCAACGCCCGACGTCGACATGGACGTACATGGTGCACGACAATCCGTTTGCCTCCAGTGCGGGCAACAGCGCCGGACTGGGAGCCGTCTTCGGCGTCTAGAGCCGAGCGGAGGCACCCAGATTGTGCCGGACTCCGTCGATGAACAGCCCCAGGCCGAAATCGAATCTGCTTGTCGAATCAGGACTTTCGAACAGCGGGGACGCTTCTTCGGTGAGGGCGCCAACGGAGTCCATCTGCATACGTGACTGCTCGTCGACAGTCTGGCCCAGTACGTAATACAGCAGCGTGTCCGCAGTGAGCTCGGCGTCGCTGCGGCTCGAACCTGCTCGGATGCAGACTGCGGCGATGCGCTCGCGAACTCGGTTGGTAGTCAGTCTCGATGCATAGGTCGCGGCAACCAGTTCGGCGCCGTCTCGACGTGAAAGCAAGGCATCGCGTAGGCGGTGGGCAAGTTCGCGCACCTGCTCATCCCATCCGGCACGGGTCGGGGGTGCATCGACGTCGGTGAGAAGGTGATCGGCGATCGCGCCGAGGAGTGTCTGCTTGTTGGGAAAGTGCCAATACAGCGCGCCGGGTTGGACGTGCAGAGACGTTGCCAACCTGCGCATCGTCAGATCGCCGAGCCCGTATTCGTCGAGGATCGATATCGCGCCGTCGAGGACGTCCGCTCTTCGCAGTTGCACTCGGCACTCCTGTTCTTCGGTTCGGCTTTGACAGTATCCGACCGCCAGCATAACCTGAACGCCGTTCAACTTGAACGGTGTTCAATTATGCTCGTATGACCGAAGGAGTAGTTCGTGACCCAGATATCTGTGCAGTCCGACATTGTCGACAGGGCGCGTGCGCAAGTGCTCGAGAACGGTGAGGGGCTTACGCAGAGTCAGGTGCTCGAGATCCTTCGGCTGCCGGAGGAAAGGTTGGAGGAAGCGCTGGCGCTGGCGCACGAGGTGAGAATGGCCTGGTGCGGTCCCGAGATCGAGGTCGAAGGGATCATCAGTCTCAAGACTGGCGGTTGCCCCGAAGATTGCCATTTCTGCTCGCAGTCAGGCCTGTTCGAGTCACCGGTTCGCGCTGCGCGCCTCGACATTCCCTCCCTCGTGGAGGCTGCCAAACAGACGGCCAAGTCCGGAGCCACCGAGTTCTGCATCGTCGCTGCAGTTCGTGGTCCGGATGAGCGACTGCTCGCTCAGGTGTCAGCAGGCATCGAGGCGATTCGCAACGAAGTCGACATCGACATCGCGTGCTCGCTCGGCATGTTGACCCAGGAGCAGGTCGATCAGCTTTCTGCGATGGGAGTTCATCGCTACAACCACAATCTCGAAACTGCCCGCTCGTATTTTCCGCAGGTTGTCACCACCCATACGTGGGAAGAGCGCTGGGGCACATTGGAGATGGTGCGAGCGGCAGGAATGGAGGTGTGCTGCGGAGGGATTCTCGGGATGGGGGAGTCGCTGGAGCAGCGAGCGGAGTTCACCGCGGATCTGGCTGCCCTGGAACCGGACGAGGTGCCACTGAACTTCCTCAATCCGCGACCGGGAACTCCGTTCGGAAACCTCGACGTACTACCACCGTCCGAGGCGCTCCTGGCTGTTGCCGCATTCAGACTGGCTCTGCCGAGGACGATTCTGCGATTCGCCGGTGGGCGCGAGATCACCTTGGGTGACCTCGGCGCGCAAAAGGGCATTCTCGGTGGCATCAATGCCGTGATCGTCGGCAACTACCTGACCACTCTGGGACGGCCTGCGGAGGAAGATCTGGACCTCCTCGGTGAGCTTCGGATGCCGATCAAAGCCTTGAACTCGACCATCTAAGGTGGAGGCGTGACTACCGATCAGCGCTACAGCCTGCACACGGGCAAGCCCGTGGTGCCCGGTGTGGACGAGACTGTCACCGAGGCGGCTCGGCTCGGTCTGGAACCGCCACGGTTCTGCGCCGAGTGTGGTCGACGCATGGTCGTGCAGATTCGTCCGGACGGATGGACCTCGAAGTGCTCGCGTCACGGATCGAACGACTCCGCGACTTCGGGAAGGCGATAGGACCAGTGGATTCGACGATGGAATCGGACCGCGCCGCCTTCGACGGGGACGCGGCACCGATACCTCGGTTCCGGATCTTGGCCATAACTGTCGCCGTTGCTGTCGGGGTCGGAGCTCTCGCCGGCGTGTGTTGGGCCCTTCTGGCCCCGGCAGAACATCTCGTCGTTCTCGCACCCGGACGGGGTGCACCGTTGACCGGAGAGAGCCTGCACCGGTTCGATTCGGTCGCCATCTTCTTGTGCATCACCCTCGTCGCAGGGGTACTTCTCCCGGTCGGATTCTGGATGTGGACCGAGCGCCGCGGCCCGGCAATGGCCCTCGGGTTGGTGCTCGGTTCCTTTCTGGGGTCGGCAACGACGCTGAGCCTCGGGGTGTGGATCTCCGGAATCCTGCACAGTCGACCGGACGATCCCGCCGTCGGATCCGTTGTCACGCGGGCTGCAGGCGTGGAATCTCCGCTGGTGCTGATCGTGCAGGCACTGGCGACCTCGTTCGTCGTGCTGCTCCTTGCGGCGATGAACCCGCACGACAATCTTCGATTCACGCTGGACGACGAGGAATCAGAGCCCAGTGCGAATTCTGTCGCCGAGGACGGAAACAGAGCCCGGGGTCCACTATGGAACGACGAACATTCTGATCTAACTGGGCGGACGTAAAGCGGCGAACTCGTCGGTGACGCGCAAGGAAGCGTCGGCGAATCTGTAGAGAGCGGGTGGGCGACCTCCTGCCTTGCCGGACGGTGAAGTCTTGCCCGTCGCCTCCAACACTTTTCGACGCCCGAGCACGCGTTGGAGATTTGTCGCATCCACTTGGTAGTCGAGGGCAGCGGCGTATATCTCGCGCAGCGTGGACATAGCGAATTCGACTGGCGCAAGCGCGAATGCGATGTTGGTATAGGACAGTTTCGCTACCAATCGGGTTCGTGCGTGTCGAACGACGGTCCGGTGGTCGAAGGACATGTCGGGAAGCCGCGCGACCGGATGCCACTCGGTGTCTACCGGCAGTTTCGGGTCCGTGGAGATCGGGACCAGGCCCAGGAAGGTCGAGGCGATCCGTCGGTCTCCGGGTACCCGATCGGGGTCGCTGAAGACGGACAATTGTTCGAGGTGGGCGACTTTTCGGACGTCGACCTTCTCGGCGAGCTGGCGACGAGCGGAGGAGGGGAGATCCTCGTCGGATTCGAGGACACCACCGGGAAGCGACCACGAGCCCAACTCCGGCTCGAGTGCGCGCTGCCACAGCAGGACTCCGAGTTCGGGGCTCTGGCCTGCGGTGAAGGTCCGAACCTGGAACACCGCGATCAGTACTTCGTGGACGGTGCTACGATGAATCATGTTTTCGATCATAAGTCGAAAACCCCATCATAGGAAATCCGGACTTTTCGGGCCGGATAATCGGCGAAGGAGTACCGCCATGGCGAGCAGTGCAACCGGCTACGAGACCAAAGGCTCTACGGCCACTGCTGCGACGGTCGATGTGTCGACAATGAGCGGTTCCATGCAGCTGGAATCGAGCTGGGCTGGAGTGTCCGACATCGTCGACGGACCGGGAGGATACGGCGGCGTGGAGCCGACGCAGGAGTGGGCAGCCGAGATCAAACGGCTTGCGCGCCTGCGGGGAGCCACCATTCTGGCTCACAACTACCAGGTTCCCGCCATCCAGGACATCGCCGATCACGTCGGAGATTCACTGGCACTCTCGCGTCTGGCCGCGGAAGTTCCAGAAGACGAGATCGTTTTCTGCGGCGTGCACTTCATGGCAGAGACTGCCAAGATTCTGAGCCCGAACAAGACCGTCCTCATTCCGGATCAGCGTGCCGGCTGCTCGCTTGCGGACTCCATCACCGCCGACCAGCTCCGCGAGTGGAAGTCCGACTACCCGCACGCCGTCGTCGTGTCCTACGTCAACACGACCGCACAGATCAAGGCACTGACCGATATTTGCTGCACCTCCTCCAATGCCGTCGAGGTAGTCGAATCGATCGACCCGAGCCGTGAAATTCTGTTCTTGCCGGACCAGTTTCTCGGTGCGCATGTCAAGCGGATCACCGGTCGAGAGAATCTCCACATCTGGGCAGGCGAATGCCATGTCCATGCCGGCATCAATGGTGACGAACTCGCCGAGAAGTCTCGAATGCATCCTGACGCAGAACTGTACGTCCACCCCGAATGCGGTTGTGCCACATCGGCTCTCTACTTGGCAGGTGAAGGTTTCGTCACGCCGGACAAGGTCAAGATTCTCTCCACCGGCGGGATGCTCGACGCCGCGCGCACTACCGGGGCCAAGCAGGTACTCGTTGCAACCGAGATCGGGATGTTGCATCAACTGCGGCGCGCAGCGCCGGACGTCGACTTTCAGGCAGTCAACGATCGAGCATCGTGCGGGTACATGAAGATGATCACCCCGGCTGCATTGCTGCGCTGCCTCGTCGAAGGTAAGGACGAAGTGCATGTGGATCCCGAGACCGCACACACCGCGAGCAAGTCGGTACAACGGATGATCGAGATCGGTAACTCTGGCGGCGGCGAGTGACACTGTCCTTCGGGGGAGGGACCACGCCGGTCTCGATCACGTGGGAGGCTTCGGCCGATCTCGTGGTGGTCGGCGGTGGCGTCGCGGGCCTCAGTGCAGCAATAGCAGCCGGCCGGCGGGGACTGCGCGTCATCACCGTGAGCAAGGGCGGTTCGGCGGACACGGCGACACAGTACGCCCAAGGCGGGATCGCAGTCCCAGGTTCGGACGCCTCCGGTGATTCCATCGACGATCATGTTGCCGATACCTGCGTGGCCGGAGCAGGCCTGTGCGACGAGCCTTCGGTTCGTTCCATCGTCTCCGGGGGTCCCGACGCAGTAGCGGCGTTGGAAGCATTGGGTGCGGTCTTCGACCGAGGCGCCGATGGCAAGGTGGCGCGGACACTCGAAGGCGGACACTCGCGAAGTCGGATCATTCATTCGGGAGGCGATGCGACTGGCGCCGAAGTGCAACGGGCACTTGATGTCTCGGGTCAAGCTGTATTGTTCGGCACTGCTGCCGTGTCCGTGCTCACGGCGCGAGGCGAGGTCAGCGGACTGCTCGCATCCTCTGCCGAGGGAATGGGCGTGATCCATTGCGCTGCCGTACTGGTGGCCACTGGTGGTGTGGGCCAGTTGTACTCGTGCAGTACCAACCCGCCGGGCTCGACTGCCGACGGAATTGCGCTCGCGCTCGCCGCTGGTGCTCAAGTGTCGGATCTGGAGTTCGTACAGTTCCACCCGACGGTGCTGTTCGCTCCAGGTTCGGAGGGACGACGACCATTGGTCAGTGAAGCTGTACGCGGCGAGGGCGGGCACCTTGTCGATCTCGACGGCATCCGGTTCATGGACGGTCTCCATCCGCTCGGGGACCTGGCTCCACGCGATGTGGTGTCGCGAGCTATCGCCGAACGACTGCGTATCACCGGTACCGACCATGTCCTGCTCGACGCACGTGCGATCCCCGGGTTTTCCAGACGGTTTCCTACCGTCACCGCCTCGTGTCTCGCAGCCGGAATCGATCCCGTCGAGCACCTGATTCCAGTCGCCCCCGCGGCGCACTATTCCTGCGGTGGCATCGTCACCGATGTGTGGGGCCGCACAACTGTGCCGGGACTTCTCGCTGCCGGCGAGGTGGCGCGAACCGGTCTTCACGGCGCAAACCGATTGGCATCGAACAGTCTTCTCGAGGGACTGGTCGTCGGCAGACGTGCTGGAATTGCAGCCCTGGAACGACTCGGCAGCCCCCGCGTCGATGCCGAACCAATCCTGCCGTCGATGCGCACAGTGCCGCGGCGCGATCTACAGGCTCTGATGACCGAGCACGTGGGAGTTGTCCGTGATGATAACGGCCTGGCCCACACGGCGTCGGTGCTGGGCTCGGCAGTGGACCTGGCATGGCCGGACACCGCCCTGTCGCACGATGCCGTCACTCTGATCGAAGATGCAGCACTGACGGTGACCGCATCGGCATTGGTGAAGGCGGCAACTGCCCGACCCGAGAGTCGTGGGTGCCATACCCGCAGGGACCATCCAACGGCTTCGGACGCACTGCGGCGCAGCACGCGAATTCGTCGGGCCGAGGACGGTTCACTCGAATTCGTGTTGTCCTCCAACAAGATACGGCCACCGGCCATGACAGGAGTGAGTTGACAGTGAGCGCACTGACCGAACAGGGACTCGACCCACACGAGGTGCGTGCACTCATCCGAACCGCCCTCGACGAGGACCTGCGCTACGGGCCGGACGTAACCACCATTGCGACCGTCCCCGCCGACGCCGTCGCGTCGGCATCCGTCGTCGCCCGCCAGGCCGGAACTGTGGCCGGGATCGACGTAGGGCTGCTCGTCCTCGACGAGGTCATCGGTGAAGGGGCATACGAGCTCGTCGATCGAGTTGCAGACGGAACCGAAGTCGAAGCCGGACAGTCGGTTCTGAGCCTGGCAGCGCCGACGCGTTCTCTGCTGACCGCGGAACGGACGATGCTCAATCTGATGTGCCATCTGTCCGGCATCGCCACCACGACTGCGGCTTGGGTTGCCGAGGTCGCAGACAGTGACGCGAAGATCCGTGACAGCCGCAAGACCTTGCCCGGTCTTCGTGCCCTGCAGAAATACGCCGTCCGCGCCGGGGGAGGAGTGAACCATCGCATGGGCCTTGGCGACGCTGCTCTGATCAAGGACAACCACGTCGCCGCTGCGGGCTCGATAGTCGCCGCGCTGCAGGCAGTTCGCGCTGCCGCGCCCGATATCGACTGCGAAGTCGAGGTCGACAGCCTCGAGCAGTTGGACGCAGTACTCGCCGAGGGCGTCGAACTGGTGCTACTCGACAACTTCGCGTTGTGGCAAACCCAGATGGCGGTTCAGCGACGCGTGAAACTCTCACCGCTCACCAAGCTCGAGTCCTCGGGTGGACTCACCCTGGATGTAGCGCACGATTATGCGAAGACCGGTGTCGATTTTCTTGCGGTCGGGGGTCTCACCCATTCGGTGACGGTTCTCGACCTCGGACTCGACATGTAGGTTGTGTTGTCGATGGTCGAAACACAGAGTGTGCGGGTCGACAGCTGGGTCTGGGCGGTCCGCCTGTTCAAGACGCGGTCGGCTGCTGCGGCAGCCTGCCGATCCGGTCATGTCCGCGTCAACGGCACCCCAGCCAAGGCAGGGCAACGTATCGGTCCTGACGACGAGATCCGCTTGCGAGTCGACGGCGCCGAGAAGATCGTTGTGGTTACGCGTGCAATCGCCAAACGTGTCGGTGCCGGTGTCGTGGCGGAATGCATGATCGACCGCAGCCCACCGCCACCGCCGAAGGAAGTTCTCGCCTCGCAACCGCGGCGAGACCGCGGCGCAGGCCGACCGACCAAACGCGAGAGACGCGACCTCGACAAGCTTCGAGGTATGTGAGCGGAACTATTTCAAGTTGTATTCTAACGATTTGGTTTGTCTCCGAAACGGCACCAGAACGCGGAGGTCGGGCACCGGACGTCCCCAACGAATACGTCGGGTCGACGACGATCGAAGCCAATCTGCGTGGCGTGTCGATCCCCCTGTCGGACTTGCGGGTGGTGGGGAATGACGGGCCGTACACGGGGCGCGCCCTGAATGTGACCGCCGGGGCGGTCCGGGTTAGCGCAGCACCGAGCGCTCGACAAACCGCGCTCGGAGTCGACCGACTTCACTCTGCTGTGAGAGTGAACGAGTTATCGCCGGGGTGAGTGAACACCTTTTTTATCGAGTGAACCCCCAAGCTCTTCCGAGAACAACCGGCCCCGGTTACCAGAAAGGGTGCGCGGTCAGCGCGACAGCGGCATATGCACCGAGCCAACTCGACCACAGGTGCCAACGGGACTGCCCCGGGTTCAGTCGACTCTCCGTCGACCGCACCGGGGCAGTCCCTACCCTCTCTACGAAGGCGCAGGAATTCGAGGCGTTCGCCTCGGGGTCCCTATTCGATCCATGCCTGGTCGAGCAACATGATGGCATCGAGCGACGGGACTACGCCGTAGACGTTGTCGGTCCATGGCACGAAACTGTGACCAGCCGCGAGCGGCAGGAACGGAGCCGTCGAATTGACCTCGGTCTGCAGGTCGGCTAGTGCCGCGCGCTTCGCATCGTCATCCTTCGCTGTCTGGACATCACTCAGGATTTTGTCCATCTTCGGGTCGTTGACTCCGATGATGTTGTTACTCGAGGTGCTGTTCAAAGCGCTGTACAGGCGCGTGAATGGGGCTGGATCCGCGATGCTGTACGAGCCGGTGGAAATATCGAAGTCTTTGTCGACGTAAAGGCGCTTGACGACATCGGTGACCGATGCTCCGTATTCGATGGTCACGTCGATACCGACCGGCTGCAACATCGCCTGAATGGAAAGAGCCGTGGCCTGTCCGGACTGCGTCTGAGTTGTGAAGTACGTGATCTTCCCGTCGAAGCCGTCTGCTTTTGCCTCGTCGACGAGTGCCTTCGCCTTATCGGTATCCAGCGGCACAGGGGCGATGTCGTTGTGCCACTTGGACCAGGACTGGAACATCTCGGTGCCGGGCATGCCCTCACCGTTCTTGGCGCGCGTGTCGACGACGGTGGGGTCGATGGTCATTTGCATCGCTTTGCGCACCCGTACGTCGGCGCCGGGACGGCCCTCGCGCTGGTTGATCTGCACAATGGAGTTGCCGAGGCTGACGGTCTCGAGGTATCCGGGCAGGGTGGCCATGGCAGTGTCCACGGCGTCGTCGTTGATGAGGAACGCCATCTGGATGCCCCCGCTGTTGAGCGCGTCGATCTTGGGTTGGTCATCCTTGATGGCTACGAACTTGAGGGTGTCCAAGTTCGGTTTGCCGTTCCAGTAGTCCTCGCGGGCTTGAAGCACCAGGTCGGCACCGGGGGTGAGGCTCTCCATCGTGTACGCGCCGGCACCGATCGGCTTGAACGTGCCGTCTGGCTGATCCGAGCCGGCGGCGACGATCATGCCGTGGCCGAAGGCGAGCATGGAGGGGAACTCGGTCCATGACTGGTTCATCGTGTAGGTCACGGTGGAGGCGTCGGTGGCCTCGACGGACTTGACGCCGGCGGTGAAGGCCTGGCTGTTACCGCCGCGATTCGTGTTGAAGCGGTTGGTGCTGGCGACGACGGCTTCGGCGTCGAGCGGGGTGCCGTCGCTGAACTTGACGCCGTCACGGAGCTTCAGGGTCCAGACCGTCGCATCGTCGTTCGCGTCGAGTGATTTCGCCAACTGCGGCTCGAAGGCTTCGGTGGTTGCGTCGTAGCGGACAAGTAGGTCGTAGACCGCCGCCATCTCGGTGCCGCCCGTGGAACCCGCGGGCTGGGTCTTGGCGGGATCGAGCGTGGAGACTGGGGAGTAGCCGGCGAAGCTCAGCGTGCCGCCCTCAACCGGATCGCCGCCCTTGCCTTGATCGCCAACAATGCCGATAGACCCGGGCGCGGACTGGGCGTCGGTCGAACCAGAGCCGTCGTTGTCGCTATTACTCGTGCAGCCTACGAGTAACAGGCCGCTGGCCATGGTGGCGATGGCAATAGTGCCAAATCGTCGTTTGCCAGGAAATAGCATCGTGCTCCTCCAGCTCGTTCGGGGCGGTCCATCACGTGATTTCCACTTGATCAAGCGCTTGATTGTCTTGTAGCAGCAGAAGGCTACCAAAAACAGTGGGATGCCGAGGGATAAACGAAATCCTACGGATAGCATCCGGACGGAGGCGTGCGCACGAACTGATGACCGTCCAACTTCGGCATGAGTGGCTACGAGCAAACAGCTCTCAACTTCGTCACCGCCGATGGCTACTATCGTCAAGATGAATGCCAACTGAACTTGCTGCGCCGCTGGATGGCGCTGGGGCATCTCAGGACGTCGCCTACCGAGGCTTCGCCCCGGACAGGGTCGCGAAGACGCTAGGCCCCACGTTGCGGTTGGCCGTAAGACATAAGTGGCTCCGAGACCAATGGTTTATTACCAGCAAGAGGACAAAGCATGCAGAACATCGATCTTTCAGGCCGCTCTGCCATCGTTACCGGGGCAGGGTCGGGTCTAGGCCGGGCCGAAGCGTTGGGCCTGGCAGCACTGGGCGCAAGCGTTGTGGTCAATGACGTCGGCCCAGCGGGCGAAGCTGTAGCGCGCGAGATCGAGACATCGGGCGGTCGGGCCGTCGCTGTGCTCGGCGACGTCAGTGATTGGTCACTCGGAGAGCGACTCGTCGAGGCCGCGGTAACGAACTTCGGCAGCCTGGACATCGTGGTCAACAATGCTGGCATTACGCGCGACACGATGCTGTTCAACATGACCGAGAAGCAGTGGGACGACGTGATCGCCGTCCACTTGAAGGGACATGCATCGGTTTCCCGCGCCGCAGCTGTGCACTGGCGATCAGCCTCGAAGGCGATCGGCGGACCGGTGTACGGCCGTGTGATCAACACTGCGTCGGAGGCGTTCCTCTTGGGTGGGGCCGGCCAAGCCAACTACGCTGCGGCCAAGGCCGGCATCGTTGCGTTGACGCTGTCGACCGCCCGTGGGCTATCGCGCTACGGGGTGACGGCGAACGCGATTTGTCCGCGCGCTCGCACCGAGATGACGGCCGCAGTCTTCGGCGAGGGCACGGAACGCGACGGTCTGGACATCATGGCCCCCGAGCGGGTCGCCACGTGCGTCTCGTTCCTCGCCGCCCCGGCCGCGGAGAAGGTCAACGGCCAGGTCTTCATCGTCTACGGCGACATGGTCGCGCTCATGGCACCACCCGTCGTGCAGGAGAAGTTCGTGGCTGCGAACGGGAGTTTCTCGGTGGCTGAATTGGCAGAGCAAGTCGTCCCGTACATAGAGGATCTTCCGGAGGGACAGAGCTACGCGGCGACCAACATCAACGCGCTGGATACCACTGGAGCGATCGCAGGGGGCCAGTAGCACGGGCGACCAGCGCAGTCGGCCTTTCGACAGGCAGTATCCGCCACCTCGAAGCGACTTGCAGCAAGAGTTGATCGACCCATCACCATCGTGGTTGGTGGTGATGGGTCGATCGAGTGGACTCCCACGTTGGCAATTGCTACGCGGACAGCGAACGACTCCCGCCGCTGCCGTCGACGGAACCAGCTCCGGGGTTCAGGGGTTCAGGGGTCGATTGGTCCAAGTCCCGTTCGGCCGCGCGAACCAGCCACCAGCAGCATCGCTACCGCCATCGACGTGCAGGGTGGTGCCGGTGACGTACCGGGACATTTCCGAGGCCAGAAACAGTGCCGGCCCCGCCACGTCGTGCGGGGTACCCGGGCCGCCCAGTGGGGCCCACCGAGGCCAGCGGTGCCGATCCTGTTCGGCGACCAACTTCGTGTACGGCACCTGCGGGGTTTCGATGAGGTCGGGCGCAATGTTGTTGACCCGGATGCCATGAGGGCCCACCTCCAGTGCGAGGCTGCGGGTGAAGTGCCGCAGCGCCGCCTTGTAGGTGGCGTACACGGTGTGGCCAGGGATGCCGCGGTGTGCTTCGACGGTGGTCAGGTTGATGATGGACCCGCCTCGTTCACGCTCGATCATGCCCGGCAGCACCGCGTGCGTAGCGCGCATGGCGTGGCCGAGATTGATCTCACCGAGCTGGACCCACTCGCTGGGGTCGGCCTCGACGAAGGTGATCGGGGGCCGCAGAAAGTGGCCGACGTTGTTGACGAGGATGTCCGGCTGATGCGCGGCGAGATCGAGCGCCACGGCCGGATCGGTGGCGTCCGCGATGACCGCCGTGATGGCGGGCACCTCGCGGGCCAATGCGGCGGCCGCCACATCGTTGTCGACCACCACCACCGCCGCCCCGTGCGCGGCGAACAGCCGGCTGATTGCGGCCCCGATTCCTTGTGCCCCACCGGTAACAATTGCCGACTTGCCGATGAGCAGCGGCCCGAGCAGCGCGTCGGTGTCGGTCATGCCAGGCCCGAGCGGGTCTGGGCGACCATCTCTGCGATCGCGCGGGGGGCGTCGCCCTGGGTGTAGCCGAGCGCCGCGGTCTGGGCCGGATCCGTCTCGTAGGAGATCGTGTTGCCGCGGCCCTGCACGATGAACGCGTCGGGCAGCATCGGGTGCTCTTCATCGCGTGCGACGAGCGTGATGGTGCTGCCCGCCGCGTCGAAAATCATCTGGAAGTACTCGCGGAAGGCGAGGTTCGCGTCGCCCAGCAGGTACGCCGTGCCGGTCTCGGCGTTGCGCAGCGCACCCCCGACCGCCTCGGCGAGCGAGTGCACCGACATGTAGTTGGTGCCGCCCGCGGGGGTGAAGTTCGGGATCTCGGGCTTTTTGCCGTCGGCCCAATCGAGGAATCGGCCGATGCGGGCCATCGAGGGGCCGGGGGTGACGCCAAGGATGTTGGGCGCGTTGAGGGTGGAGACGGTGAACTGGTCGTCGCCGAGGGCTCGAGCGCGCTCGTCGGCCAGCGCGCGGGCGCGGACGTAGTCGTCGGTCTCGACTAGCTCCGGCAGGACCTGATGGTAGTAGCTTCCGAGTTGGACGAAGTTCGGGACGCCCGCCTCCTTGGCTAGTGCGGCGAACCGCGGCACGCCACCGATCTGCATCTTCTCCCAGAACTCGGCCCGGTCGGCGTCGGCGGGGATGTGTCGGATGTCGTTGCCCGCGGCGAAGACGATTCCCTCGAACGGGGCCAGGTCCGAGGTGTTGAAGCCTCCCTCGCTGTAGTCGCCGAGCAGGACGGGGAACTCGTTGGCGACCGTGCCCGGCGCCGGCTCAGTGCGGGCGGCCACTGTCACGTCGTCGCCCTGCTCGCGCAGGTATGTGGCGGTGGCGGTACCGATCATGCCGGTACCACCGATAATCAAAACCTTCATCAATTTCCTTCGGATTTCAACGATTCGACAAGGGCACTACGTGCCCAACGCTGTTTGGCGGATTCGGCTGTCGAGCGGAGCTGTCCGACGATGCCCCGCTCGACCTGCGACTATGTCAATTCGTTGCTGGTGCGGCCTCGGGTAGGTGGGCAGGCAAGAGTGCGGCGCGGCCGTGGCTGAGAAAATCGGCCTCGATCGCTGCCCGCTGAACGTCATCGAGTTTGCCGTAGGAGCTGGTCTTGCCGACCCGGATGTAGACAGGGTCGTGGGTGTTCCACGCGGCATTGCGAAGCGGTGCCTTGTTGACCTTGCCGCTGCCGGTCAACGGGATCTGGTCGATCACCCGCACATAGGTGGGCCACCACTTGACACCCATCTCCGGCTGCTCCGCGAGAAACGCTCCGAAGTCCGCAGCATCGAACTGCTCGCCCGCGGCCATCTCCACTGCGCACATCACTTGATCACCCGTGCTGGGGTCGGGCACCGCGAATACGGGTGCCGAAGCAACGCCGGGGACGCGCTGGAGAACTCGCTCCACTGGTGCTGCGGAGAAGTTCTCGCTATCGACCCGTAGCCAATCCGAGGACCGTCCGGCGAAGTAGAAGTACCCCGCCGCATCTCGGTAGCCCAGGTCGCCGGACCAGAAATCCTCGCCTCGGACGCGGTCGCTCATCGCCTCGGGGTTTTTGTAGTAGCCCTCGAACGTGTGGGCAAGGCCGACGGCGACCATCTGGCCGACCGCCGCGGGATTGGTGAGTCGGCCGCTCGTGTCGAACTCCGCCCGCGGGCACTCCTCCCCGGTCTGCTCATCGAGCACCCGGATGTCGAGGTCTCCTTGAGGCCTACCCAAAGAATAGGCCGGGGAATGGGGGGTGCGACCAAGGCGGAACACTCCTTCGCTGAGCCCGTAGCCCTCCATGACCTCGCAACCGAACCGTTCGGTGAAGCGTGCGACATCAGCTTCCGAGGCCTCGGTGCCGAAGGCAAGCTCGAGGGTGCCCGTCCGGTCGCGGGGATTCTCCGGCTGGCTGAGGACGTAGGACAGTGCCCGACCGACGTAGTTGACGTAGGTCGCCCCGAAGCGGTGGATATCGTCGGCGAACCTGCTGGCGGAGAACTTTCTGGTCATGCCCACCGTCGCGCCGACTCGCATGGCGACGGCGAGGTTCATCATCACGGCGTTGCCGTGGAAAAGCGGCATGCACAAGTAGGTGACCGAATCCCTGCGCATCGACACCCGGTCGACGAGTACCTCAGCCAGACGGCCCAGTCTGCCCTGGCCGACGATGACAGCTTTGGGTGCGCCGGTCGAGCCCGAGCTGAACAGGAGCAATGCCAGCTGATCTGGCGTCGTGATGGATTCGGGCAGGCCTGCGCCCCGGTACGGGGCGAGCGTCTCCAGGTAGGACGGCTGGTCGACATTGAGGACCAGCTCCGGTGGTACGCCGTGGCCGGTGCCCTCCACCAGGTGTGCGAGCTTGTCCTCGGTGATGATGATGTCGACGTCGGCGTGCTGGATGTCGTGTGCCAACTCGGGCCCGCTGCGGCTGGCGTTGATGCCGACGACGGCCGCGCCGGCGAGCGGCCCCGCGGTGAGCCAGAAGACGAAGTCCGGCACGTTCTCCAGGAGCACGCCGATGTGGATTTGGCGGTCAGCCGGCGCGGGCGAGACGAGACCCACGAGGGCTGCTGCGCGGTCGGCGCCTTCCTGGACGACCTCGCGCCATGTCCAGGACTGGTCGTCGAACCGGAGCCCGACCTTGTCGTCCTCGGCGCGAAGCCGGACGATCTCGGTGAATGTTTCCAACGTGCACACTCCAAAATGATTGTGGCGCTCGCCGCCAGGGATGGGGCGGCACCAGGATTGAACAAATTTTCTGGGGCTATGGTTTGCTCCCGGCTAATCCTTCTCGAGCAGGCCCTCAGGAACCGCGCCCGGGGGATTGAAGTTCAGGTACGGCAGCAGAAAGGTCTCCTCATCGAAGTCTGCCGGCTGCCATCCCTCGAGCAGGCCCGTCCCGTCGAGCGACTGGACCGGACGGCCGAATTCCTTGAGCAGCGGGAGGCTGTAGGCGACGCGGCCGGTGATCCGCTCCAGGTTCGAGCTGGCGAGCAGCAGTGCAGCCTCGGCCATCGTGTCCTCGGGCTCCGACGGCCAGCCAGGCACCGCGCCGGCGGCGTGCTCGGTGGCGACGCCGCGGTTGGGGGCGAGCGAGCTCACCGCGATGTTGTCCTCGTAGAGCTCCATCGCGGAGCCGGTGCTGATGCGGTCGAGCATGGCCTTGGTGCCACCGTAGAGCACGGAGCCGGCCAGCGGATGGAAGGCGAACGGCGGCCCGACGCGGGGGCCGGCCTGGCGCGAGGAGATGTTGACGATCCAGCCGGCTCCGCTCTCGCGCATGCCGGGGATCACGGCCTTCATCAGGTCCCAGGTGTTCCACAGGTTGGTCTCGACGGAGTCCTGGAACCACTCGCGCGACATATCGGCGAACAGCGTGTCGTAGCGGCGGGCCGCGGCGACATTGTTGACCAGGGCGTCCACCCGACGGCCGAACCTCTCCTCGATCTCCGCGATCAGGGCGGCGCGGTCCAGCTCGGGGTTGCCGAGGTCGACGGCGAAGGCCGCGGCGTTGCCGCCGTCGGAGGAGATCAGCTCGACGGTTTCCTCGAGCGAGCCCTGCAGCGCGCCGTCGCCCGCCCTCATGGTGCGGGACACCGCGGCCACGGCGATGCCCTCGGCCGCGAAGCGTCGCGCGATGGCCCGGCCGATCCCGCGGCTGGCACCGCTGACCAGCGCGAGGCCCGGCTTGTGATCCTGAGTTGTCACGATGTGCACACCTATCTCTTGGGGGTTGGTGAACAGAATCTCTAGAAGCTGTGTCGACTGCGCAGCGCGTCGGGGAGGGCGCCGACCTGGATCATCTGCTTGCCCTGGTTGCGGCCCGTCAGGACGTCCGCGAGGGCTCGTGGGGCGTTCTCGATGCCGGCGATCACGTCCTCGCGATACCGCAGCCGGCCCGCTGCGATGTGGCCGAGGGCCAGCTCGCGGTAGACCGGGTATTCGTCGTAGTGGTCGTGCACCACGAATCCCTGGATTCGCAGGCGCTTGCGCAGCACGGGCCGCAGCGCGGGACCGTGCTCTGCCTCCGCGGCGTTGTACTCGCTGGCCATGCCGCAGATCACGACCTGGCCGAAGTCGTTGAGGCGCTCGAAGACGGGGTCGAAGGCGGGGCCGCCGACATTGTCGAAGTACAGGTCGACGCCGTCGGGGCACGCTCGGTCGAGGCCTTCCGGGATGGTCTCGGCGGACCGGTCGACGCAGTCCGCGTAGCCGAGCTCGCGCACCACATAGCCGGGCTTGTCTGCGCTGGCGATGCCAACGACTCGGGCGCCAGCCAGCGCGGCCAGCTGGCCGGCCACCATGCCGACGGCGCCGCCGGCCGCGGAGACGAGCACCGTGGAGCCGGGCCGGACGGTGGCGGCGAACTTCAGTCCGCAGTAGGCCACGAATCCCGGTCGCCCCAACACGCCGAGCTCGGCAGCCATCCGGAAGCCGGGGACGGGAGTCAGCTTGTCCAGCAGGTCGCCGGCCACGGTGTGGTAGGTCTGCCAAGAGTTGCCGCCGCGCACCAGGTCGCCAGGCCGGAATCGCGGGTCGCGCGACTCTACGACCTCTCCGACCAGGGCGCCGTCGAGGCCATTGCGCGGCGGCACTACGCCGGCGAGCACGACATCGCCGACCCGAGCGACCTGGCCGAGGGGGCCAGGCCCGGAATCTGCGGCGGGTAGCCGGCGGCGCGCGCTGGGGTCGATAGAGAGATAGCACGCCCGGAAGACGACTTCGCCGTCCCGGGGTGTGCTTATCTCCACTGGCTCGACCAGAAAATCCCCCGGCTGGGGGAGGCCCCGCGGTGCGCGCAGCACGCGCACCGCGAGGTTCTCGGGCCTGGTCACTCAGGCGAGCCGATCGACGCGCCCTTCTCCAACGCGTCGCCCAGCTCGGTGCCGATGGCTCCCGCGCTGCCGAGGCTGAACGCGATCTGCCGGCCCCACAGGAAGTAGCGGTGGATCGGGTAGCTGATGTCCGCGCCCATGCCGCCATGCAGGTGTTGGGTGGCGTGGACGGCACGCAGGCCGCCCTTCGAGGCCCAGTACTTCGCGACGAGGGCCGCGGCCTCCGCCTCGTCCTCCTTGCCGAGGTCCATCAGCCAGGCGGCGCGCTGGGTCGTGAGTCGGATGCTCTCGGTGTCGAGATAAGCATCAGCGGCGCGCACGGCGACGGCCTGGTTCGTCGAAAGCGGACGACCGAACTGGACCCGCTGCGAGGTGTAGGCCGCGGTCTGCGCGAGCGCCTCCGAACACACACCAATGGCGATCGACGCGAGTGCGACCCGTGCACGGCGGACCGTCCACGCCAGGATCTGCGCGCCGTCGCCGGGAAGAACGTCGCCGGCGGCCACGGAGACGCCGTCGAAGCTCACCGCTGCGCTGCTCTCGTAGCTGGTGACGCTGAGCGGGGTGCGGGCCAGGCCGTCGGCGTCGGTGCGCACCAGCACAACGGCGACGCCGCCGTCGGGTAGTCGGACCGGCACCAGCAGCGCGGCGGCCACGTCGGCGGCAGGCACTGACGCGATCTCACCGTGCAGGCGCCAGCCGTCACCATCGGCCTCGGCGCGCACGGGGACGTCGGATCCGAAACCCGTCTCGAGCGCGCCGGTCACGATGTGGGAGCCGTCGATCAGACCCGGCAGCCAGGCCGACATCTGCTCGGGGCTGCCGAACTCGGCAATGGGCAGCGCCGCGCCGGCGATCGAAGACCAGAGGGGCACGGACGCCACGCGGCGACCCTGCTGCTCCAGCACGGCCATCAGCCCGAGCATGCCCATACCGGCGCCGCCAGCTTCTTCGGGCAACGCGATGCCCAGTAGGTCGGAGTCCGCAAGGCTCTTCCACAACTTGGCGTCGTGGCCACCGCTCTGCTCCACCATCCGCAGGTGCGTCACATCGGACTGGGCGGAGAAGATCTGGTCTGCCAGGCCGCGGACGTCGGACAATTCCTCATTGAATTCGAATTCCATGTTACTTCGCTCCCGTTGTCGTCTTGGTGGCGTCGGTCTTGGCGGCGTCGGGGCGGCGACGCGCACCCATCGTCATGCCGAGGGTCTTGCCCGCGACGATCTCCCGCATGACCTCGTTGGTGCCGCCGCCGAAGGTGTTGTTCTGCGCACGCCGACCGAGCTGCTCGACGCGGCCCTCGAGGGCCGCGCCCGGGGTGCCGGGGCGCAGCAGACCCTTGGCACCAAGGACCTCCTGCAGCATGCCGTAGGCGCTGACGACGCCCTCGGTGCCGAAGACCTTGGCGGCTGCGGAGTCGCCGCCGCCCAAGGTGTTCGAGGCGACGTCCGCGACGAGGCGCAGGTTCATCAGGTCCGCGGCGCTGAGCAGCGCGTACACCTCGGCCATCTTGTCGCGCACCCAGGAGATATCGAAGACGACGCCTTCGCCGGCGGGCTCGGCCTTAGCCCACGCGAGGACCTCGGCGAACATCTCGTTGGCGATGCCGCCGCGCGCGGCCAGTGCCACCCGCTCGTGGTTGAGCTGGTTGGTGATCAGGCCCCAACCCTGGTTCAGCTCGCCCACCACGTTGGACAGCGGCACTCGCACGTCCTCGTAGTAAGTGGCGGAGGTGCTGATGCCACCGACGGTGTGGATCTCGGTGACCGAGAACCCGGGTGCGCTGGTGGGGACAAGCACCACGGAGATGCCCTTGTGTCGGGGCGCGTCGGGGTCGGTTCGCACGGCCAGCCACACCCAGTCGGCGAACACTCCGGCACTGGTGTAGATCTTGTTGCCGTTGATGACCAGCTCGTCGCCCTCGACGCGCGCCCGGGTCTCCAGAGCCGCGAGGTCGGTGCCCGCGTTGGGCTCGGTGTAGCCGATCGCGAAAATGAGCTCGCCCGCCAGGATCGGCGGCAGGAAGAAGTCCTTCTGCTGCTGGGTGCCGTTCTTGATCAGCGCGGGGCCGACCGTGTTCAGCGTGACCAGCGACAGAGGGGCGTTCGCGCGCACGACCTCGTCGTAGAAGACGTAGAGCGCCTCGGGGTCCTCGCCCCGGCCGCCGAACTCCTCGGGCCAGCCGAGGCCGAGCCAGCCGTCGGCACCCATCTTGCGCAGAATGCGATCGAAGGTGGGTCCGCCCTCGGTCTGTGTGACCAAGTCGCGGCGGTCCTGTTCGTTGATGTTTGCGGCGAAGTACGCGCGAAGCTCCGCGCGGAGGGCCTTCGAATTGTCGGACAAGTCCAAGTACATGTAGGTGTCTCCTGTTCAGGAATTTCTACGGAGTTTTCATGGGGTTTGTGAAGGGTGGGTCGTCAGCGTGGCAAACCCAGTACTCGTTGTGAGATCACATTGAGCTGGATCTCCACGGTGCCACCGCCGAAGAGGACAGCGGGCAGACCGATGTGGTCGATCACGTGGTCGGCGTCCGGATCCAAGACCGCAGCCTGTGGGCCCAGCAGCCGAAGCAGTTCCCGCGAACCCTCGCGCTGGGCGAGTGCGTTGTAGACCTTGGCGACGCTGATCTCCGCCCCAGGACTCTGACCGGAAAGCCGAGCCAACACACCGCGCAGATTGAGCGCAGACAGCGCGAGCTCGCGGCTCGTGCTGTAACCCAGGGCACGTACGGCGTCCTCACGGGAGCAACTGTGCGCGCCCTTCGCCAAGACATCGCGGAAGCGGTTGCTCGAGCCGTGGTCCAGGGCTCCGCCCATGCTCAGTCGCTCGTTCGAGAGTGTTGTCACCGCGAGGCGCCACCCTTTGCCCGGTTCGGAGACCAGGCACTCGTCGGGCACGAAGACTTCGTCGAGGAAGACCTCGTTGAACTCGGAGAACCCGGTGGCCTGCCGAAGCGGACGCACATCGACACCGGTGCTGCGCATGTCGACCAGGAAGTACGAAATACCCTTGTGCTTGGGCGCATCCGGATCCGTCCGCGCCAGGCACACGCCCCAGTCGGCCTCGTGAGCCATCGAATTCCATACCTTCTGGCCCGAGAGAATCCAGCCACCGTCGACTTTGCGGGCCGCGGTGGACAGCCCTGCAAGGTCCGAACCCGCGCCGGGTTCGGAAAACAACTGACACCAGACGATCTCGCCACGCAGCGTCGAATGAACGAACCTCTGCTGCTGCTCAGCGCTGCCGTATTGGAGGATCGTGGGCAAGACCCACTCACCGATCACGGTTGTCGGTTGCTTCAGCCCGCGCACCGCGAATTCCTGCGCGATGACGGCCTGCTGTTCCGGGCCTGCGCCGAGACCGAACGGCTTCGGGTAGTGAGGCGCCACCAGGCCCGCGTCGGCGAGTAGAGCGCGCCGACTGCCACCACGCTCCGGCGCCCAGCCCTCGCTGCGCACAGCGTCGTCGGGCAGTGCGTCGAGTTGGTCGAGCACGGCGGCTACCTCTGCCCGGAGCGCGGGCAAGGTGTCCGCTCCGATGAAGGAGAAGTCCCGTGTCGTGGTGATCGCGAGTTCGCCGAGTCGCTTGGCCCACATCTGATCGGAACCGGCGAGGGTGGCCAGGCTGATCGCGCGACGCCAATACAGGTGCACATCGTGCTCCCAGGTGAAGCCGACCCCACCCAGGAGCGTCACACATTCGAGGGAGTTGTCGATGCCTGCCGCCAGCGCGGCGACCACCGCCTGCGCGGATACGAGCGCACGCTGGTCGGCATCATGCTCCTGTGCGCGGGCGGCATCCCATGCCGCAGCACACGCCACCTCCGCCCGCACCAGCATCATCGCGGACTTGTGCTGGACGGCCTGGAAGGTGCCGATGGCCTGGCCGAACTGCTCACGGGTTTTCACGTAGTCGACGGCTGTCGATAGCGTCCACGACGCGATACCACTCGCCTCGGCAGCGAACAGGGTGTTACGCAACCACTCTGCATCCGCATCAGTGATGTCACCCAGCACGTCGGCCTGCGCAACCTCGTGCCCGTCGAGCGTGAGTATCCCGATGGCACGGGTCAGGTCGACGCCGTCCTCGGCGGTGACAGCAGCAGTCTCGCCCGACACCAGCCGGAACCATACCGACGAACCGTCGGAGTCGAGTGCGCGGACCAGCACGATTGTCGCACCGGGCAGGCCCAGTGTGGGCTCGGACGCACCGTGCACGAGCCAGCCGGTATCGGTGCGCTCAGCGGTCAATCCAGAGCCGAAGGCGGTCGCGCCCGTCGCGCCGTCCGCAAACTCTTCGAGCAACCCAACCGAAATTCCCGAATTCCCCGCGGGGCCGAAGGCGCGCGCAAGAATCGCGCTCGTGATGACGGTCGGTAGGAACGGCCCCGGATACAGGGCTTTGCCCAGCTGCTCGACAACGACGGCCAACTCGGTGATACCGGCCCCATCCCCGCCGTTCTGTTCGGATAAGTGGATGGCATGCAGGCGCTGCTGCACCAAATGATCCCAGGTGTCCGGTCGCTCGCCGGCCGCAAGCCCGGCGGTGTTCGCGCGGCCGTGCGCGATGGCGTCGGCGCGCACGCAGAACGCAGCCACCGAGTCGGCGAGGTGCCGATGTTCCTCTTCGAGTGCTAATGCCACGATGTGCCCCTCAGATCCGCTCGAGAATGAGCGCGGTTGTCGACGCGGAGGCGCAGATGGCCACCATCGCCGTGGATGCGTCGCGGCGCTCGAGTTCGTCGAGTGCCGTCGCGAGCAACCGGATGCCAGTCGCACCGGCGGGGTGACCGACCGCGATCGCGCCCCCGTTGACGTTCAGCCGGTCCTCGCTCACGCCGTGCACCTGGGCGAAGGACATCGGGACCGACGCGAAGGCCTCGTTGATTTCGAACAGGTCGATGTCGGCGATGGTCATGCCACTGCGCTCGAGCACTTTGCGGCCTGCGTCGATCGGGCCGTCGAGTAAGTACTCCAGATCACCTCCGATGATGCACTGGGCAACAATCCGTGCCCTGGGTTTCACACCGAGGTCGCGAGCTCGCGCGGCGGACATCAGCAGGGCAGCGCTGGCACCGTCGGAGATCTGCGAGGAACTGCCCGCCGTATGCAAGCCACCATCGAGGACGGGTTGCAGGCGTGCCAGCCCCTCCAGGGTGGAATCGCGCAGACCTTGGTCGCGGGTGACGCGGACCGGCTTCTGACCCGGCTCGAGACTCGGAACTGTGACGGGGATGATCTGCGCATCGATCCGGCCCGCGTCCCATGCCGCCTTCGCGAGCTGCTGCGAGCGCAGACCGAACGCGTCGAGATCCTCTCGTGTGAACCCGCGGTTGCGGGCTATGCGGTCCGCACCCGTGTACTGGTCGGGATACTCGACCGACCAGGATTCGGGCCGCGGCGTGCCCAGGCCCGTGCCGACCTTTGCGGTCAGCGGTGCACGGGTCATCAGCTCTACGCCGCAGGCGACGCCGACATCCGTTGCGCCGGCAGCGATTTGACCAGCCAGTAGCTGCACAGCGCGCTGCGCGGTGCTGCACTGGGCGTCGATTGTGGTCGCGCCGGTATGCGGGGGTAGACCGGCGTGCAGCCATGAGGTGCGGGCGATGTTGCCGTACTGCTCACCCAGGGGGGTAACGCAGCCGCCGATGACCTCCTCGACGATCTCCGGATCGATCCCGGTGCGCTCGAGCACTCCGAGCTGCGCCAAGCCGAGTAGTTCGGCAGAGTGGACCGTGGACATCCAACCGTTGCGCTTGCCGAACGGGGTCCTGGCAAGGTCGACGATTACCGGTGTCATGACAGCTCCTCAATTTTGTTCAAGACGTTCCGTCGATGCTCATCCGAGACGTTCCGTCCGGGGTTGTCCCAGGACTTACCGTCCAGCCCGCGGGTGGTCAGGTTCCACTGGTCGATCAGGTCCAGGCTCACGCACACTTGCCCCGTCACGTCGGCGGCGCAGTCACAGAGCGCGAGAACGCCCTCGACCATCTCCTCGATGGCCTCGATCTGGTCCGGACGGACTGTGGCACCGACCAATGCGGTGGCGCCCTCGCTGAGGACGGCGGCACGCGGCTGGACAGTATTGACCCGCACCCCCGTGCCGTAGAGCTCCGCGCCCATGCCGTGCGTGATCCGGTTCAGGGCGGCTTTGGATGCGCCGTAGACCGCCATCGAAGTGCCAGGGGGCACCAGGTCGAATGGCGGACCCTCGTGGTGGCGGGCCGTTGCGCTAGAGACGTTGACGATCCAGCCTGCGCCGGCCTCGACCATCGAGGGGGTCGCAGCCTGCATCAGGTCGAGCGGAGCGTGCACGTTCGCTTCGAACGTGAGTTGGCGGCGCCGCAGCGGGTAGTCCACGAGCGGCTGGTAGATCGCAGCTGCCGCATTGTTGACCAGAATGTCGATCGGGCCGCCGAGCAACTCGGCTGCCTTCTCGATCACCTGCGAGCGGTCCTCGGGGTCGGTCAGGTCGGCGACGACCATCTCGACCCTGCGACCGTATCGGCGCAGCCGTTCGGTGGTCTCCTCCAAGCTGCCGGGTAGCTGCCCGCCGGGGGAGAGAGTGCGCGCGACGAGAACCACGTCGGCACCCTCGGCGGCAAGCCGCTCCGCAACGCCCGCGCCGATCCCGCGGCTGGAACCGGTGACCACCGCGCGTCGTCCCTCGAATCGCATGCCCACCATTTACTCGAACTTCGAGGCGAAACGGTGGATGCTCTGACCGATGCGAACTACCTCTTCATCGGTGAGACCGTGGCTCATGCCCAAGGTCATGCCGCGGGCGAACACCTCGTCGGCCACCGGCAACCCCTCGGGGGGCTGACGGAACTCGACGTTGTTCATCATCGGGTGTCGAGTGATGTTGCCGCTCCAGACGGTGCGGGTGTCGATGCCGTCGCCCTCGATAGCCTCCTGCATCTGGCTGCGGGTGAAGGGTGCGTCGGCGTTGATCATCACCGGATAGCAGAGCCACGCGGTGTCCAGGCCTTCGAGCTCGACGGGCGTGGTGAAAAACTTCGGGAACGCGCTGTAGGCCTCGGTGTAGGCGGCCCAGGTTGCCTTACGGGTCTTGTAGTTGTCGGCGAGCTTGTCCAGCTGCACGACGCCGTACGCGGCACCCAGCTCGGAGGGCTCGAAATTCCAAGGCATGACGGCGTCGAAAATGAAGTCGTTGTCGTAGTCGACACCGTCGAGCTGCTCACGGAAGACGCGGCCGACATCCTTGCCGCTGCCGAACAGGTTCGGTTCGCTGCGCCGGCCCCAACGACGCAGGAGCAGCGCCTTGTCGCGACTTGCCTCGTCGTCGACCAAGACCATGCCGCCGGTGCCTGCGCACGTGATGATGTGCGCCATCGAGAAGCTGGTGACACTGATGTCGGCGCGGGCGCCGGTGGGGGTGCCGCGGAGCGTCGGGCCGATGGCGTCGCAGCAATCCTCGACGATCTTGAGGCCGTGGCGATCGGCGATCTCGCGGATCGCGTCCCAGTCGGGGCAGTTGCCGGCGAGGTTCGGCAACAGGATGGCACCGGTCTTCTCGGTGATCATCGCCTCGATCTTGCTGACGTCGATGTTGACCGTGTTGGGCTCCACGTCCACGAAGACCGGGACCATACCGGCGCGAACGATGGGCGCGATATCAGTGGAGAATGTCAGGGGCGAGGTGATGATCTCGCTGCCCTTGGGCAGGTCCAGCAGTTCGACGGCGACATACAGGCCCGAGGAGCCCGAGTTCACCATCACGCCGAACTTCTTGCCGCTGAGTTCCGCGATGCGGCGCTCCATCTCGGCGACATTCTTACCTATACGCAGGCCCTGGTGGCCACTGCGCAGCACGTCGACGACTGCCTGGATCTCTTCCTCGCCGTGGGTCGCGCGGGCGTAGGTGATGCGGTCGGTCATGGGAAACTCCTAAATGGCTGATCGTGAAACAAGAAGGTGGGGAGTGCTAGCGGTCGGCTGAGAGCACGAGAGCGCTGTGGGGCACGGGGGAGCCGCCGGTGACCAGGACGTTGTCCAAGGTCTTGTTGGGCTGGTTCACAGATGTGCCGCGGATCAAGCGCACGCCCTCCGCGATGCCGTTGACGCCGTGGATATAACCCTCGCCGAGCTGGCCGCCGTTGGTATTGATCGGCAGGCGGCCACCAAGTTCGAGGTTGCCGTCGGCAATGAAGTCCTTCGCCTCGCCCTTGCCGCAGAAGCCATACTCTTCGAGCTGGAGCAGCACCATCGGAGTGAAGGCGTCGTAGAGGATCGCGGCGTCGATCTCGGCCGGGCTGAGGCCGGACTGGCTCCAGAGCTGCTGGGCGACGAGTTCGACTTCCGGCATGGAGTCGATGTCGTCACGGTAGTAGCTGCTCATCGAGATCTGCTGCGGGCCTACGCCCTGCGCTGCGCCGGTGATGATGGCAGGCTTGTGCGGCAGGTCGCGCGCACGCTCTGCGCTGACGATGACCAGCGCGACGCCACCGTCGGACTCCTGGCAGCAGTCGAGCAGCCGGATCGGATCAGCGATCAGGCGCGAGTTCTGATGGTCCTCGATGGTGATGGGCCGCTCGTGGAACCAGGCCTTCGGATTGTTGGCCGCGTGCTTGCGCGAGAGCACCGAGATCGCCCCGAAGTCCGCGCTGGTGGCACCGTACTTGTGCATGTACAGCTTGGCCAGGAACGCCTCCTGCTGGGCGGGGGTGAGCAATCCGTAGGGGTTGATCCAGTTGCGGTACTCCTGGTCCGTGTTCTGGTTGTACGCGAAGGCGGGCGGGCCTTGGCCGAATCGGTGTCCCGACCGTTCGTTCATCGCGCGGTAAACGACGACAACGTCGGCCACCCCGGTCGCTACCGCGAGCGCGGCCTGCTGCACGGGCGCACACGCGCCGCCGCCGCCGTGCGGGATGCGGCTGAAGAACTTGAGTTGAGGAATGCCGAGCGCGCGGGCGACGGCGATCTCGGGGTTGTTCTCCATGGTGAAAAGGGAGAATCCGTCGACCTCCTCGATTCCGATCTGTGCGTCCGCGAGTGCGGCGACTACCGACTCGCAGGCCAGCTGCCACTCACTGCGTCCGGAGTTCTTGGAGAACTCTGTCGCGCCGATACCGGCGATGGCGGTGGCGCCTGAGAATCCGCGGGTCATGTGCTCTCTCCTTGTTGTGGGGTCGGCTCCACGGTCACCGTGGCGGTCACATGGGGACCCCGCGCGTTGCTACCGATCACCTTGACGGTCACTGCGTCGCCGTCGACCGCGGTGACCTCGCCGGTGAACGTCATGGTGTCGCCGGGGAAATTCGGCACGCCGAGGCGCAGGGAAGTCTTCTTGATGCGGGAGGCGGGCCCGGACCAGTCGGTGATGTACCGGTCGATGAACCCGTTCGTGGAGTTGATGCTCATGAAGATGTCGGGTGTGCCGCGACCCTGCGCCGCGCCCGGGTCGTGGTGGACATCCTCGTAGTCCTGCGAGGCCATCGCGGCCGCGACGATCAGCGTCCGGTCCAGGGGAAGATCGAGCTTGGGCAGCTGGTAGCCGATCTGGCACTTTGGCATGCTCATGATTGGGCCTCCCCGTCGAGACCAGTTGTGCTGCGGCGGCGCAGCTGCGGCAGGATCTCTCCGTGCGCGTGCTCGGAGAATGCGACCTCGAGTTCCATGCCGAACTCGAGTTCGTCGTGGTCGATGCCGGCGATATCGGCAACCAGCCGTGTGCCCTCTTCGAGATCCACCAACCCGACGGCCAGTGGGTACTCGAACGCCGGGTCCTTCGGGTGGTGCAGCACGGTGAAGCTGTGCAGCGTGCACTTGCGGGTGGACTCGACGGTGTCCCACTCGAAGGAGCGGCAGGACGGGCAGGCCGGGGTCGGCGGGTGGCGCAGCGTCTGGCAGGCGGCGCAGCGCTGGATCTCGAGCCGGCCCTCCTTCGCGGCGTTGAAGAAGAAGTCGTTGTCCTGGGTCACCGTCAGGCGGGGGACCGAGGTGTGCCGGACCGGTTCGGTTGTCTCGCTCATGCGTTGGTCTCCTGACTGGTGGGGTTGAACCGGAGGATGCGGAAGCGCTCCTCGACCAGGGTGTCGCCCGACTGGTTGACGTAGTTCTTGTGCAGCGTGATGAAGCAGCCTTGGCCGAGGCCGGTCTGCTTGAACGGCGAGATGGACTCGATGGTGAAGAGCGCCGTGACGTGGTCGCCGGGGTGCAGCTCCGCGCGGTACTCCTGCTCGACGTCGGTGGCCACCACCGAGGTGAAGCCCGCCTCGTCGAGCATCGCGAGCAGCCGCGAGTAGGCGAAATCCTCGATCGCGCCTTCCGTGCGGAGACGCTGCACCTCGCGGTATCGGCGGTATCCGGCCATAACCCAGGTAGAGATCATCGCGGGTGGACAGATGACATCCCTACGGCCGGTTGCGCGCGCAGCCTCAGGGTCGACGTAGATCGGGTTGAAGTCGTCGTGGGCCTCGGCCCAGTTGCGGATCATGGCGGCATTGACGTCATAGCGAGCCACGCGGGGCGGCTCGGCTTCCACCCCGATGAAGTCGGCGAATTGTTTTTCCAAGTGTTCCACTGATGCCCTCCGCAATTTCATACTTGAGCAAGCGCTTGATTTGTAGAGTATCAGCGCCTCGCAGAAATGAAAACCATGGTCCGAGAGAGGGGCCCACGGGGCAGATCAGTCCGTCCAGTCGGTTACGCTGAGGCCACGTCGCAGGCTAGCGAGGGGTGAATTACCTAGCCATCGAGTTCTTGCGGCCGTCGTCGTGATGATGCTGCGGCACCCCTTCGTGCCAGGGCGCATCTCGCTGGCACTAACCACCAAGAATTCATGACGCCGGGGTATCGGCGTGATTGTGTCCGACAACAGACAAGAAGTGATGACTTGACAACAACGACCCCGGACCGCAGGGCGCAGATCCTTGATAGCTCGGCGGAGTTGTTTGCCAGGAAGGGCGTCGCGGGGACCACCGTGCGCGACATCGGTGAGGCGGCTGGAGTCTTCTCCGGAAGCCTGTACCACTACTTCAAGTCGAAGAACGCGATCGTGGCCGAATTACTCGCTGATTTGATGGGCGATATTGCGGCAAGGTTCGAGCTGATCGAGGCGACGGCATCGAGTCCCGTCGAGATCATTCGCGGGCTGATCCGTGAGACGCTCACGGTGATCGAGCTGCATCCGTACGCGACCGCGATTTACCAGAACGATCGCAACTACCTTCGTGCACACGAACTACTGGAACCGGTCGACCGTGCGTCACGCGGGATCCGCGAGCACTGGCTCGAGGCGATCAGGCGGGGCGCGGAAGAGGGTGCGTTCCGGGTCGATATCGCGCCGGAAATCTTCTACCGGACCGTGCGAGACACTCTCTGGTCGACCACGCATTGGCCGGACCGAAAGCAATACACGCTGGCAGAGTTCTCCGAGCTGATGACGACGCTATTTTTCAGCGGATTCTGCCTCGTACTAGACGAGTAGCTCGGACGAGACGCCGAGCGCGGCGGGAGGCTCCGTGTCTCGTCCAGCGAGATCGGCACGATGGCGCGCGCTTCGCCGTGGTTACAGTCGCCGTTGATGCAAGCGCCCCTGCTTTCATCATTGATAGGAGGCCTGATGGGCACCCCCGTAATTGTCGATGCTGCCCGATCGCCCAGTGGAAAACGCGGCGGTTGGCTGTCCAGCTTGCACGCGGCACAACTGCTCGGTCAGGTTCAACGTGCGGCGCTGGAACGCGTCGGTGTCGAATCCGAACTGGTGGAGCAGGCTATCGGTGGCTGCGTCACCCAAGCTGGTGAGCAGGCCTCCAATGTGACCCGCACGGCCTGGCTCAATGCCGGGCTTTCCGAGCAGACCGGCGCAACCACCATTGATTCCCAATGCGGCTCGGGCCAACAGGCCGCGCACCTGATCGCCGGTCAAATCGCGCTGGGCGCGATAGACGTGGGTATGGCGTGCGGGGTCGAGATGATGTCGCGGGTGCCGCTGCTGTCGAACATCCCCGAGGGTCTCGGTGGGCCGAAGCCAGCCGACTGGACGCTGGACCTTCCGAATCAGTTCGTCGGTGCCGACAGGATCGCGCGCCGGCGCTCTTTCACCCGTGAGGATCTGGACTTGTTCGGGCTGCGTTCGCAGCAGCGCGCGGCTGCGGCGTGGAGCGAGGACCGCTTTCATCGTCAGATCATTCCGATTACCGTGCCCGGGCCCGACGGCTCCGCTGTCATCGATCGCGACCAGGGCTTGCGAGAAACCTCCGTGGACGCACTGTCCACGTTGCGTCCAGTGATCGACGGTGGGCTGCACACCGCAGGCACCGCCTCGCAGATCTCGGATGGTGCAACCGCAGCGATCCTGATGGACGAGTCCCGCGCCCGGCACCTCGGACTGCGTCCGCGCGCCCGCATGGTGAGCCAATGCCTGATCGGTGCCGAGCCCGAGTTCCTACTCGACGGGCCTGTGCAAGCTGCCCAGCGGGTGCTCGATCGGGCCCGGATGAGCATGTCCGACATGGATCTGGTCGAGGTCAACGAAGCCTTCGCCTCGGTTCCCATGTCGATGGCGCAGGTGCACGCGGTGGACCCGGACAAGCTCAATGTCAACGGCGGCGCAATCGCTCTGGGCCATCCGGTGGGCTCGACCGGCATCAGGTTGATCGCGGCGATCATCGACGAACTCGAGCTTCGCGACCAGCAATTCGGGTTGATCGCAGTCTGTGCGGGTGGAGCCATGGCCAGCGCCGCGATTATCGAGCGGCTATGACGGGCGGCGCGCAGGCGAGCGGGCTTGCGGGCAAGGTGGCGGTGATTTCGGGTGCAGGCCGCAGTAGATCCATCGGCCGCTCCATCGCGATGGAGCTCGCGCGCGAGGGTTGCGATCTGGTGCTCACGGGCACGGGGCGCACTCCCGACCGGTACACGGAAGAGGAACGTGCCAGCGGATGGCGGGACATCGAGTCGGTAGCGGAGGAGGCGCGGGGCCTCGGGGTCCGCGCCCTCACCGCGATACTGGACGTCTCCGACGAGGCCGCAGTCGACGGGTTGGTGAACAAGGTCGTCGCGGAGTTCGGCGGAGCCGACGTCCTCGTGAACAACGCCGCGGCTGCTCGCGCTGGGGACCGCGTCCCTGTCACGGACCTGGCGGCTGACGTCTGGGATTTCGTGATGCGGGTGAACGTGCGCGGGACCTTCCTGATGAGCAGGGCATTCGCTCGCCAATTCGTTGCGCAGGGGCGTGGCGGCACGATCGTCAACATCTCCTCCATTGCGGGGAAGATCAGCGGTGCCAACGCGGCGGCGTACTCGGCCTCGAAGGCTGCGGTGCAGTCACTGACCTCGTCGATGGCCAAGGAATTGGGAAGTGACCAGATTCGGGTCAACGCGCTGTGCCCGGGGATCGTGTCTACTTCACGTCTGGACGATCTGACGGCCGACCAGTGGGACGTGCTGATCGCGGAGCGAGTGCCGCTGGGCCGAGCCGGCACCCCGCAAGAAATTGCGTTTGCCGTGGCATTCCTGGCCAGCGACAAGGGACGGTGGATCACTGGGCAGTCGTGGAACATCGACGGCGGCCAGATGACGATTCGCTGACCGTGCTGCGTAGCTGACAGCGCTGCGCGTGAAGCGGATGATCACCAGTGAGCCTGCGGCCTCGTCGATCCCATGACCTTGCTGATGTCCTGAAAGGCCTGGTCCTGGTCTTCAGGGTGTGGTTCCACTCATCTCCGCGGATCTACGTTCCGCGTTCTCGATGTCGAAAAAGTACACGAACATGCATCTGTGACTGGTTTCACTTTTATCGCTTTCTTTTCGACCGACTGCTGTTACGGTCGAATCAAGCGCTTGCTCAAGAAGCGCTCTGGTTCGGGCCGCTGAAAGCTGATCCGACTGTGCTCTCAGTGCCCGATGCAATGGCCATCACTCGGACCGCGCCGCCGGTGCGCACCGCCGCGCTCAGCGTCTCCCGAGCTATCGGTCGAGCGTTTCGCGGTTTCGCATCGCCGCAGAGCGACCCCATAGAGAGGAAATCACCATCGAGAAAGTAAGGAAGTCCTCTATGTATCGCAACAAGGAATTGCTGTGGAAGTCGATCGCGGTGCCCGTCGCGGCCACGCTGCTGCTTGTCGGCTGCGCCAGCGGGGCCGACAACGGTAGCGGGGCCGCCACCGACGAGTTGAGCGAGGGCATGAGGGGGTCCACCGACAGTGGTGATCCCGTCTCCGGCGGCACTCTTTCCTTCGGGGCGTATTCCGAACCGGCGGCGCTGGACCCAGCAGTGGCGATCGCGGCGGTCACCACCGGTGGCGTAGAGATGCTGAACATCTACGATTCACTGCTGCGATTCGACACCGAGTCCAACGAATTCGTTCCGCAGATGGCGCAGAGCCTCGACCACGACGACGACTTTCGAACCTGGACCCTGACGTTGCGGGAAGGCGTGAGTTTCTCCAACAACATGCCAGTAGATGCGGCGGCGGTGAAAGCGAGCCAGGAACGCTATGCGGCCAAGCCGGCTCCGGAGGCAGCGCTATGGAACGACAGCGTGGAGAGCATCGAGACATCGGGCGATCGGACCGTCACCTACACACTCAATAAGTCCTGGTCCGACTTTCCCGGGTTGCTCACAACCGGTCCGGGCATGATCGTCTCCACCGAGTCGGACGGTCCGGACGGAAAGTTCACGCCGATCGGGGCAGGACCCTTCACCCTTGCTGCCTGGGCTCAGGCTGACAGCATGACGTTGTCGGCACGAGACGACTACTGGGCAGGGGAGCCGAATCTGGATGCGCTGCGCATCGTGTACCTTCCTGGGACGCAGGTCGGACTGGAAACCATGTACAACGGTGGCATCGACTCGACGTTCGTCCGCGAACCCGACGAGGTCAACGAGGTCGTGGAGCGCGGGATGAGCGGCTATGTGAACATGACCGCCGCCGGAAACGCCGCGCTCATCAATGCCTCGGAGGGCCGTCCCGGAGCTGACCCACGCGTGCGTCAGGCGATGCAACTTGCCGTTGATCCGCAGATCATCACCCAGCGCGCATTCGACGATCCCGACCTGGGAAACGGCACGATTTTCCCGGAGTACTCGCGCTGGCACACGCAGACCCAGTCCACGCCCGTTGCCCCTGATGAAGCCAAGCAATTGCTTGCCGAGGCGATGGCAGACGGCTACAACGGCAAACTCGAAGTGATCGACGCATCAGACCCGGCCTCGCAGCAGACTGCGCTCGCCGTCGAAGCGCAACTGGAAGCAGTTGGCTTCGATGTCCAGGTCAACTTGATGCCGACAATCGGTGACCAAGTCCGCACTATCGCCAAGGAACGTGACTACGATCTTGCGGCGTGGGGTCTGTCCTATCGCGAAGCCGACCCATTTCCAAAGATGCAGGCAACGATGCACAGCGAAGGCAAGCAAACCTATGGGATGTACACCAGCCCAGAAATGGACTCGTTGATCGACAATCTGCAGTTGGCCTCCGACAAGGACGAGAAGGCCGATCTGGTCGACCAGATCCAGCAGCAGGTCAACAAGGACGTGCCCTTCTTGGTCTACAGTTCCTTCGCTGAGTTCGTCGTGTGGAACCCCACCGTGCATGGAGTGGTGGGCTCCTCCAATTCGATGGCGCTCTTCGGGACGGCGTGGAAGTCGTAGTAGCCCCGCGAAGAAGGTAGTCGGCCCTGGTCATCGGGCTATGCAAATAGCCCGATGACTAGGGCCGCCTCGGGCGCTTGCCGGAAGGGTTCTTCCTGCTTCCGCGCGCGCCCTTCGCCGGCTGGCTCGACTTCGCGGCCAGTTGCTGTTTCTTCTTTGCCGCACTGTTGTTGCGGTTCGCTGCACTGGTTGGTGGCGTCGGAGTTCCCCGCGAGCTTCGGACCGAGCGTCCGCGGACGATGCCGACGAAGTCCTCGACCTCTTCGGTGGTCTTGTCTACGAGCCATGCAATGGCGATGGGGGAGCCCGCTACGCCGTCGATCGGGCGATACACGAGGTCCTTGCGGCTGTGCAATCGAGCGATCGACTGTGGCAGAACGGCGATGCCCAGCCCAGCGGCAACGTACTCGACCAGTTCGGCATGTGAATTCACCTGCGGCGGTGCCAGTCTCGTGCCGTCCGCGATTTCGGTGGCAATCGACGCCCACTCGGGTACCGCCGACGGTTTCTGCAGCAGGTGCTCGTCGGCGAGGTCTGTCACGGCGATTCGATCGAACGCGGCGACTGGGTGATCCTTGGGAACGATCACCACCGCCACTTCCTCGTAGAGGCTGATGACGCTGAGATCGTTCCGGTCGACCGGGAGTCGTACGAAACCGACATCGATGACGCCCGATCGAAGCGAAGACTCCTGCGTGTCGGCTGTGGTGGGGATCAGTTCCAATGCGATGTCGGGAAATCGCTCGGACCAGATTCGGGTCCACTTGGTCGGCGTGACGCCTTCGGTGAAACCGACGGTGAGCGTGGCGGACTGCTCGTTCGACGCGTCGGCACGCAGCAGTTCGTCTTCTTCGGCGACCATCACGCGTGCGGTCTGGAGGAATTCGGAGCCACGATCGGTGAGCTCGGTCGGCGACGCGCCGGGGACGAACAACGAGTAGCCGAGTTCGGTTTCGAGTTCGATGACCGCGGCACTCAACCGTGTCCGGGCGATGTTCAAGGTTTTGGCAGCGCGGGCGAAATGCAATTCTTCCGCGACAGCGATGTACCAGCGGAGGGACTGCACGTCGAAATTCACATCTCAACAGTAGGCGACTCGGGCCGTTGTCCTGGACAGTGGCGTCCGGCCCAACTGTGGGCAGATAGGCTGTCGGGGTGAGCCCGGAGAATAAACCACAGCAGATGAAGCCCCTTACCGCGGCGAACAAGCTCGGCATCTACCTTCCCGCAGCGCCGGAAGAGTTTCAGGCCGCGTCCATTTCCCGCACCGAACTGGACGCATTGCGCAAAGAACCGCCGCAGTGGCTTGTCGACCTCCAAGATAACGGCCCGTTCCCGAAGGACGTTATTGCGCGCAAGCTCGGGGTGTCCATCGCGGGTCTTGCGCGAGCCGAGATCACCGGCGCTTTGACCGAATCCGAGATCGACAAGCTTCTCCACGAGCAGCCCGAGTGGCTGGTTCGAGAGCGTCGTACACAGGACGACGTCCGTGCGGAAGCCGCGCGGGTCAAGGCGAAGGACGAGGCTCGACGGGCCGCTACCAACCGGCCTCAGAAACAGCGGTAGCCCAGGCGCTTACTGCGCCAGGACGCCGTCGAGGTAGACCCACCGGTTGTCCTCACGAACGAATCGAGAAGATTCTCTGAGCACCCCATTGCCCTCGGGATGGCGATAGAACGCACTGAACTCGACCTCACCTGTCTGGTCCATCAGCCCTCCTTCGGCGGTTCTGTGGATGTCCAATCGGTACCAGCTTTGCTGCGGGTCGAGCGTCAACTCGGCCGGGGCGCTCGAACTGTGCCAGGTGTTCAGCAGGTACTCGCCGTCGCCGACGCTGAAGGCGCTGTAGCGCGATCGCATCAAGTGCTCTGCCGTCGGGGCGGTTGCTGCTCCGATCAGGAACGGTTCGCAACAGCGGTCGAAGGGCTCACCGCGCAGACATGGGCAACTGCGACTCATATTTCGAAAGCCTCGATGTATGTCGACACTACGTTGATTTCGCCCTGATCGATGGTCTTCGCTGCGGTCATCGGTCCATTGAACATCCTCGATCCGTCGCGGCTCGCATGGATGGGCCGAATACGGGTATGAGCACGACATGGTTTCCACACAGAACGTCGACCAAGGACATCGCATCGTTGCTCGTCGGATCGAGGTAAGAGCGCCCGCCGCCGATCTCTTCGCGATTGTCGCGGACCCACATCGACACGGTGAACTCGACGGCTCGGGCACGGTGAAAGATACGGTCAAGGGACCGGTGCGGTTGAAACAGGGTGCCAAATTCTCGGTCGGGATGAAGCAGTACGGCGTTCCGTACCGCATTACCAGCACGGTGACAGACTTCGCTGATTCCGGTAGCAGCAAGGCAATCGAATGGCGGCACCCCCTGGGGCACACGTGGCGGTGGGAGTTCGAGGAGAAGACACCGGGTACGACCACGGTCACGGAATCGTTCCGCTACGCAACCGCCATGGCGCCGAAGATGCTGGAGATGTTCGGGATGCCGCGGAAGAATGCGGACGGCATCAGCGCGACTCTGAACAATCTGGCACGTCAGTACTCCTGACCTGCTCGTCGGGTGGCATGTATGTGAGGACTGAACCCGCAGCGGTTCCGGGTCGTTGATTGTCGGTATCGCGCGAAGTCGTAGTGATACTGTTCGCCGAACTAACGTCAAAGACATCGCCGGAGGGCGGACGCGTGAAGATCAAGAACACAATCGTGACATGCACAGCAGTGATGTTGTGTGTGTTGACACCGTCCGCAGTAGGCGTGAGCGTCGCGTCCGCCGAGGATTTGCCCGTGACATCGGCGATTTCCGGCGACGGTTCGCGCATCGTGTCGGCCACCCGTATCGATGATCGGCAGTCGAGGTTGGAGATCTACTCGGCGGCCATGGACAAGAACATCCCAGTTCAGGTGATGACCCCCGCCGACGGCTCCGTCCCACGGCCCGTCCTTTATCTGTTGAACGGCGCGGGAGGGGGCGAGGACTCCGCAACGTGGCAGTCCCAGACAGACGCGACCGCATTCTTTGCCGACAAGAACGCCTTCGTAGTCACGCCGCAGGCCGGGAAATGGTCCTACTACACCGATTGGATAAGCGATGATCCAGTCCTCGGTCGAAACAAGTGGCAGACCTTCATCGGCGAGGAACTACCACCGTTGATCGATGGACAGTTCGATACCAACGGAACCCAGTCGATAGCCGCCCTTTCCATGTCCGGCACCTCGGTTCTGAACTTGGCCATTGCCTATCCAGGTCTCTACAAGGGTGTGGCTGCCTACAGCGGATGCGCGCAGACATCGGACCCGCTCGGGCAACAGTTCGTGAAGTTGGTTGTCGAGTTGTATGGCGGCGGAAACGTCGAGAACATGTGGGGACCGCTCGACGGACCGGTATGGCGTGAAAACGACCCACTGCTCAACGCTGAAAAGCTGCGTGGCACCGAGATCTACATGAGCACCGGTACCGGGCTACCCGGTATCCCCAACGACACTCCGCTGAATCCTCGATTCGCGGAAGACAAGGCCACACTGTTCCCGGACCAGCTACTGGTCGGCGGCGGCATCGAGGCCGTCGTGAATTTCTGCACATCGAACATGGCCAAGGAGCTGTATCGACTCGGAATTCCTGCCGAGGTGAATTTCCGTCCCGTCGGAACTCACTCCTGGGGTTACTGGCAGGACGACCTCCACGCGTCGTGGCCGATGCTGGCGCATTCGCTCGGCATCTGAGCTCGGCACCTGAAGACACGACTTCTATTACTCGGTGCTGCCGTCCGCCATCGAGGTGTTCGACAGAAATCAACTCGCGGCACAGGTTCTCCACGCTCTAGGGTCGGACTTATCCGAGGGTGCTCGACACGAAGCTGTAGTCGAGCGCCGGACGTGAAGTAGTAGCCGAATCCGGGGGAACTATCCTGGAGGTTCGCAACCGAAATCTTTCGACCCTCGAAGGGAAACACTATGTCTGCCCGCATCGAGCTCGCTCGCGTGGATCTACGCGGTCGAACTCCATCCACCGCCGAACTACGCGGCGCTCTCCCACGAGGTGGAGTGGATGTCGATGCTGTTCTGCATCAGGTGCGCCCTGTCGTGGAGGCAGTTCGCGATCGTGGCGCCGACGCCGCACTCGACTACTCCGAGCAGTTCGACGGCGTCCGCCCGGACCGGGTTCGCGTCCCTGCTCAGGCAATCGTCGACGCTCTTGCCGAGTTGGACCCCGCAGTGCGCGAGGCACTCGAAGTCGCCATCGCGCGCACACGATTGGTGCATGCCGAACAACGGCGCACCGACACCACCACCACTGTGGTCCCCGGTGGAACGGTCACCGAGCGGTGGATCCCGGTCGACCGTGTCGGCCTCTATGTTCCCGGCGGCAATGCCGTCTATCCTTCCTCGGTCGTCATGAACGTCGTTCCCGCTCAGACCGCGGGTGTCGGTTCCCTGGTCGTGGCGTCCCCACCCCAGGCCGGGTTCGGCGGTTTGCCGCACCCGACCATTCTGGCCGCCGCGCAACTGCTCGGCGTCGAGGAAGTATGGGCAGTCGGCGGCGGGCAAGGTATCGCGTTGCTCACCTATGGCGGTACCGACACCGACGGAACGGAACTGGCACCGGTGGACTTGATCACCGGACCCGGCAACATCTACGTCACTGCGGCCAAGCGGCTGTGTCGCGGACTCGTCGGAATCGATGCCGAGGCCGGCCCCACCGAAATCGCAATTCTGGCCGACGGTTCCGCTGACCCGAAACACGTCGCCGCCGACATGATCAGCCAAGCCGAGCACGACGTCATGGCAGCGAGTGTTCTCGTCACCACGAGTCCGGAGCTCGCCGACGCCGTCGATGAAGCTCTGGAGGCACAGCTCGCGTTCACCAAGCACGCCGAGCGCGTGGCGACAGCACTGTCCGGCCAGCAGTCCGGAACGATCCTCGTCGACGACATCGAGCAGGGCCTTGCCGTCGTGAATGCGTATGCGGCCGAGCACCTGGAGATTCAGACGAACGATGCCGCTGCTGTCGCTGCGAAGGTGCGCAGTGCGGGCGCTGTATTCGTCGGCGCCTGGTCTCCGGTCAGTCTGGGTGACTACTGCGCGGGCTCGAATCACGTTCTCCCGACGGCGGGTTGTGCCCGTCACTCGTCCGGACTCAGTGTTCAGACGTTTCTGCGTGGAGTCCACGTCGTCGACTACTCGGAAGCTGCGTTGAAGGATGTGGCGGGTCATGTGATTGCGCTTGCCAATGCCGAGGATCTTCCAGCGCACGGTGAGGCAGTCCGGCTTCGTTTCGAAGGGTTGTCCTCGTGAACGCTGTCGCTGGGCAGTCGATCACCGTCGACGATCTGCCGTTACGGGCAAGCTTGCGCGGACAGTCGGCGTACGGCGCGCCGCAGCTGAACGTACCGGTGCAGCTCAATACCAACGAGAATCCGTATCCGCCTACTCAGGCCCTGGTGGACGATGTAGCCGAGTCGGTCCGTGCTGCAGCTGCTCAGCTGCACCGGTACCCGGATCGCGACGCGGTCGCCCTGCGTACCGCCCTTGCCGAGTACCTGACCTCGCAAACCGGCATTGCGGTGGACACTGCCAATGTCTGGGCTGCGAACGGGTCCAACGAGATACTTCAACAGCTACTGCAGGCATTCGGCGGGCCGGGGCGAACATCGCTCGGCTTCGTGCCGTCGTATTCGATGCACCCGATCCTCGCGTCCGGAACTCAGACCGATTGGGTCGAGGCGAATCGGCGAGACGACTTCTCGCTCGATATCGACTACGCCGTCAGTGTAATCGGCGACCGTAACCCCGATGTCGTCTTCGTGACGAGCCCCAACAATCCGACCGGGCACAGCATCGGCGAAGCGGATCTACGACGGATACTCGACGCTGCGAATGGCATCGTCATCGTCGACGAGGCGTATGCGGAGTTCTCGGCATTGCCGAGTGCGCTGGGTCTGATCGGGGACTATCCGAGCAAGCTCGTGGTCAGTCGGACCATGAGTAAGGCCTTCGCTTTCGCCGGTGGCAGACTCGGTTATCTTGCTGCAGCGCCGGCCGTGGTGGAGGCAATGTTGTTGGTGCGCTTGCCTTATCACCTTTCTGTCATCACCCAGGCCGCGGCGTTGGCGGCTCTTCGGCATGCAGCGGAAACCCTCGGCAGTGTTGCGCGTCTGTCGGCCGAACGCGATCGGGTCATGGCTGAGCTGACCGATATGGGATACGACGTCATTCCGAGCGACGCCAATTTCGTTCTCTTCGGCCGGTTTGCCGACGCAGCGGCGACGTGGCACCGCTATCTCGACGACGGGGTGCTTATCAGGGACGTCGGCATCGCCGGCTTTCTGCGCACCACGATCGGCCTCGACGCCGAAAACGATCGATTCCTCGAGGTGAGTGCGAGACTCGCACGCGCCGAACTGCAGACCGAAGAAGAAGTGGAGTCCACCAGATGACCACGGCGCCCAGGATTGCGCGTATCGAACGCGCGACGAAAGAGTCCGATATTTCGGTCGAACTGAATCTCGACGGCACCGGTGTCGTCGACATCTCCACTGGAGTGCCGTTCTTCGATCACATGCTCACCGCACTCGGCACACACGCCCGGTTCGACCTCACGGTGCACGCCAAAGGTGACGTCGAGATCGAAGCCCACCACACCGTCGAGGACACCGCGATAGTGCTCGGTCAGGCACTCGGTCAGGCGTTGGGTGACAAAGCGGGGATCACCAGATTCGGTGATGCGTTCATTCCGATGGATGAGACGCTCGCACATGCGTCCGTGGATGTTTCCGGCCGGCCGTATTGCGTGCACACCGGCGAGCCCGACTACATGGTCCATTCGATCATCGGCGGCTATCCCGGAGTTCCCTATGCGACGGTGATCAATCGTCACGTCTTCGAGTCGCTGGCGATGAACGCGCGCATCGCGCTGCACGTGCGTGTGTTGTACGGACGCGATCAGCATCACATCACCGAGGCCGAGTTCAAGGCCGTGGCTCGAGCGTTGCGTGAAGCAGTCGAGTACGACCCGAGGATGACCGGAATTCCATCCACCAAGGGCACTTTGTGATGTCGGTTTGAGTTCGTTGTTCGCGATCCGCGGGCTTCCCGCAGCGATGGTGATGGGCGCAGCGGCGTTCGGTGGATTCGGTCTTCTTCTGCCCGTAGTTCCACTGGCGATTTCGGAAAACGGCGGTTCGGATGCGTTGGCCGGCGCTAGCACTGCGATCTTCATGGCCACCACCGTGGCTACGCAGTTATTGGTTCCTCGGCTTCTGCGGCGCTTCGGTCATCGACTCGTCCTCGCTGCCGGTTGCGCACTGCTGGGTTTGCCGGCGATCGTGTTCGCCGTGTCCGTCGCTGCTGGACCTGCGTTGGCTATTTCTGCCGTGCGCGGTATCGGCTTCGGAATGTTGACGGTTGCGGGTGCAGCCTTGGTCGCCGAGCTTGCTCCGGCGGCGCAGTTGGGTCGAGCAACGGGTGCTCAGGGAATTGCTATTGCGTTCTCTCAGATGGTTACTCTCCCCGTGGGTCTTGCTGTCTTCTCCGTTGCCCCGACGCTCGTGTACGTCCTTGGGGCACTGGTACCGATGCTGGGATTGATCGGGATCGCATTTCTGCCTCGAATTCGTCCGGTACCTCCGTCGAGAGGGTTCCATGCCGAGGTTCGAACCAGCACAGTGCAGTTCGTCATCCCGTGCCTCGCCATCGCAGCGGCGTCGGCGTCGTTCGGGGGACTGACGACTCTGTTGCCGATCGCCGAATCCGAGCGCGCTTCGTTGATCGGCATCGCGCTCTCGGTTATCAGTGGGGCGATGCTCGTCGGTCGTTACGGGGCAGGCTGGGTAGCCGATCGGATCGGAATCGGCCGGTCGCTTGCGCCCGCATTGGTGGCAGTTGCGCTGGGCGTGGCGGTCTTCGCCTTCGCGGTGTCGGGCAGTACGCCAGCGGCGGCGTTTCTGATCGCCGCCGTCGTTTTCGGTATCGGATACGGAGCCACTCAGAACGACAGTTTGGTGATGGTGTTCCGCGCTGCCGGACCGGAGCGTTACAGCCAAGCCAGCGCAGCCTGGAACATCGGTTTCGATGCCGGTACCGGGGCGGGGGCATTGGCGCTGGGGCTCATCGTCGGAACAGCCGGTTACTCCGCCGGTTTCGGGATGGCCGCAGCCGTGGCTGCGATCATGGCGGTAGCGGTGGCGATATCGGCTCGAAGAGCGACCGATAGACTCGCGGCATGAAATCTGTGGTGTTGCTCGACTACGGCTCGGGCAATTTGCACTCCGCAAAGCGAGCGCTGGATCGAGTCGGTGCGGACGTCACCGTCACTGCAGACCCGAAGGCCGCGCTCGCTTGCGATGGCCTCGTCGTTCCCGGGGTCGGCGCGTTTGCGGCGTGCATGGAAGGCCTACTGGCGGTGAAAGGTGATCGGATCGTCGGTCAGCGGTTGGCCGGTGGGCGCCCGGTGCTCGGCATCTGCGTCGGGATGCAGATCATGTTCGAACGGGGTGTCGAATTCGGGATCGAGGCGGCAGGCTGCGGGGAGTGGCCCGGCACCGTCGACCGGCTTGCGGCGCCGGTTTTGCCCCACATGGGATGGAATACCGTCCGCGCTCCCGAGAAGAGTGTCCTGTTCGACGGTATCGATGCCGAGACTCGCTTCTACTTCGTTCACTCGTATGCGGCGCAGCGTTGGGAACTCGAGCCGTCGGAGGTCTTGGCAGCGCCGCTGCTGACCTGGGCCGACCATGGTGGCGACTTCCTCGCCGCGGTCGAGAACGGGCCGTTGTCGGCCACTCAGTTCCATCCGGAGAAGTCTGGGGACGCAGGGGCTGCACTGCTGAAGAACTGGGTCGATTCGCTGTGAGCAAGCGCGATCGCGAGTTCTCGTTCGGACGTCTCGCGATCGCGTCTCTCGGCAGCGCCACTCTGATGTTGGTGATCACGACAGTGGTCGTCGCGCTGCTTCGTCCGGGCCCGGGGTGGGGTCTGCTCATCGTGGCGATCGGTATTGCGGCAGCCATCACGGCGATGGGCGTCGTCTCGACACGGATGACGCGGAAATGGCTCGGCCCCGACGAATGAGAGTCGCGGGCTCGACGCGGCTCTGGTCCGCCCCGACGTTCGGGCGAGCCTGACGAACCAGTAGTATAACCGCACGTGAGCCTGGTCCTATTGCCTGCTGTAGATGTCGCAGGCGGCGAAGCTGTCCGTCTCGTTCAGGGAGAGGCGGGGAGCGAAACCAAGTATGGATCCCCGCGGGATGCCGCACTTGCGTGGCAGAGGGACGGTGCCGAGTGGGTGCATCTCGTCGATCTCGATGCAGCCTTCGGTCGTGGTTCCAACCGCGAGTTGCTCGCGGACGTCGTCGGTGAGCTGGACGTCAAGGTGGAATTGTCCGGAGGCATCCGCGACGACGAGTCACTGAGAGCCGCGCTCGCCACTGGCTGTGCACGGGTGAACCTCGGCACTGCGGCGCTCGAGGATCCCGAGTGGTGTTCGCGTGCCATCGGCGAGTTCGGTGATCGTGTTGCAGTCGGCCTCGATGTGCTCGTCGTCGACGGTTCGAACCGGTTGCGAGGCCGCGGTTGGGTCAGCGACGGCGGTGACCTGTGGGAGGTTCTCGAGCGGCTCGAGCGAGACGGATGTTCGCGGTACGTCGTTACCGACGTGACCAAAGACGGAACGCTCACCGGACCGAACCTCGAACTCTTGAGCCAGGTGTGCGCAAAGACCGACGCACCCGTCATAGCCTCCGGCGGCGTGTCGACCATCGATGATCTTCGCGCTATCGCGGATTTGGTCGGCATCGGTGTCGAGGGTTCGATTGTCGGAAAAGCTTTGTATGCAGGACGTTTCACCTTGCCGGACGCCCTCGCGGCAGTATCCGGATAGCAGCATGAGCCTCCCTCTGGACCCGCAGCGACTGCTGAGGATCGCAAGCGGATTGCTCGACGGCACACACGATCGGTTCGTCGCCGGTGTCGGTGCCCCCAGCGCCATCCAGAAGGGGCCCGATGATTTTGCCACGGCCGTCGATCTCGAGCTGGAACGACGGCTGAGTGCAGAGCTGTTCGAGCAGACCGGGATTCCGGTTCACGGCGAAGAGTTCGGCGGCCCAGTCCTCGATGATGGCCCGGTCTGGGTCCTCGATCCGATCGACGGTACGTTCAATTACTCTGCCGGGCTTCCCTCTGCCGGAACATTGTTGGCGCTTCTCGACGACGGTGTGCCGGTGATCGGTTTGACTTGGTTGCCGCTGACTCAGCAGCGTTTCACCGCTACCGTCGATGGGCCGATTCACCTCAACGGCATAGCTTTACCGCGCCTGGAGGAGCGATCGCTCGGGGACTCGATGATCGGCTTCGGCGCGTTCAACATCGCGAGCCGGGGGCGGACGCCTGGGCTGTACCGGGTCCGGATTCTCGAAGAGCTCTCCCGGGTGTCCTCTCGCATTCGAATGCACGGGGCCACCGGAATCGACTTGGCCTACACCGCCAGCGGGGTGCTCGGCGGGTGCGTCGTGTTCGGCCATCAGGCATGGGACAACGCCGCGGGCGCGCTACTCGTCAAGGCGGCCGGGGGCGTGGTCACCGACCTGGCCGGCGAACCGTGGACCATCGAGTCGAAGTCGGTCGTGGCGGCGTCGCCGGGTGCGCACGAAGAATTGTTGAACGTGATCAGTGCATTGGGAGATCCAGCTGACTTTCTCGAAGGGCGAGTTCGATGACCGTGGCCGTGCGTGTGATTCCGTGTCTGGACGTCGACGCCGGACGCGTCGTCAAAGGTGTGAACTTCGAGAATCTTCGCGATGCCGGTGATCCGGTGGCACTCGCCGCGGCATACGACGCACAGGGAGCCGACGAACTCACATTCCTGGATGTGACGGCATCCACCTCCGATCGGGGCACGATGCTCGATGTCGTCAGTCGAACAGCCGAGCAGGTGTTCATCCCGCTCACCGTCGGTGGCGGTGTGCGGACCGTGGACGACGTGGATCGTTTGCTGCGTGCAGGAGCGGACAAGGTCAGTGTCAACACCGCAGCTCTTGCTCGTCCGGAATTGCTACGCGAGTTGAGCGAGCGATTCGGATCGCAGTGCATCGTGCTCTCGGTGGACGCACGAACCGTTCCCGACGGGCAACCGGATACTCCCTCGGGCTGGGAGGTGACCACGCATGGTGGAAAGCGTGGGACCGGGATCGATGCGATCGAATGGGCAACGCGCGGTGCAGAACTCGGGGTCGGTGAGATTCTGCTCAATTCGATGGATGCCGACGGCACGAAGGCCGGCTTCGACCTGCCGATGATCGCGGCTGTTCGCGCAGCTGTACACGTCCCGGTCATCGCGAGCGGGGGAGCGGGCGCGGTGGAGCATTTTTCACCGGCGGTCACTGCAGGTGCAGACGCAGTTCTCGCGGCCAGCGTATTTCACTTCGGTGATCTGACGATCGGTCAGGTCAAAGCCGCAATGCGCGGCGACGGCATCGTTGTTCGCTGAAAGGTATAACGGAGAAGATGACTCTCGACCCGACAATCGCAGCCCGTCTCAAGCGAAACGAGGCGGGCCTGTTCAGCGCTGTCGCCCAGGAACGCAGCACGGGCAGCGTGCTCATGGTGGCGTGGATGGATGACGAGGCGCTCGCACGCACCCTCGAGACCCGCAAAGGCACGTACTACTCCCGCTCACGTGAGCAGTACTGGGTCAAGGGAGAGACGTCGGGACATACGCAGTACGTGCATGAGGTGCGCCTCGATTGCGACGGGGATACCGTCCTGCTGGTCGTCGATCAGGAAGGCGCAGCCTGCCATGCCGGCGATCACACGTGCTTCGACTCGGACGTGTTACTGAGCTGACTGCTGCTGGGCTAGCGACTTGCTGAGCTGGCGACCTGCTGGGCTGGCGTCTCAGGCTTTGCCTGTTCCTTCGGCAATTCCTTTGTCGAGTTGCCGAAGCATGACTTCGCTGAGTGCGGCTAGTCGAGCGACTTCGGAGTCCCCGAGTCCTTCGAACAGCAATGCTTGAACTGTGGCCACGTGAGCGGGCGCGGATTCGACGACCTTGTCCATCCCGCTGTCGGTGAGTACTGCGTACGAACCTCTGCTGCCTGGGATGCTCTCGCGGCGCACCCAGCCCACCTTTTCGAGTTTGGTGACCACGTGCGAGAGGCGGGACAGGGAAGCGTTGGCGAACTTGGCCAGATCTCGTAGCTGGATACGCCGATCCGGATTTTCGGAGAGTACGGACAGTACGAAGTAGTCGAAGTGGGTGAGTCCCGAATCTCGTTGCAGCTGAGTATCGAGGGCGGCAGGGAGCCGTGTCAGGAGCGCTACCAGCGATCGCCACGCAGTTTGCTGATCGTCGGTGAGCCAACGAGGTTCGGCGTCCTCTGCCCGCACGTTCATCGACCTGTCCATCGCGGTGAGCCCTTCCTTCGAACACGATCACTCGTCGAGACAAGTCTGTCACTCTTCGTGAAAACAGAACGTGTCCGCCACGGCTCTTCGGTGTCGGCGGCCTACTTCTTCGCTCGAGTTCGTAGGAATTCGAGGGCATGGTCTGCGTGCGCTCCGAACCGGAATTCGCTCGAGAAGACCTCGAGCAGGGTGCGGTCGGTGTCGATGATGAAAGTGGACCGCTTTACCGGAGACAGCTTGCCGAGAAGTCCGCGCTTCACGCCGAAATGCGTTGCGATGGAACCGTCCTCGTCGGACAGAAGTGGGTAGTCGAAGGATTTCACATCAGCGAATTCGGCCTGCTTGGCAACGGTGTCGTTGCTGATTCCGGCTCGTGAAGCCCCGACTTCGGCAAATTCGGCTGCGAGATCGCGAAAATGGCATGCCTCCGCTGTGCATCCGGGAGTCATTGCGCCCGGGTAGAAGAACAGCACCAGAGGACCGTCCTTCAGCAGGGTATCGAGCGAACGGGGCGTGCCGCTCTGGTCCGGAAGTGTGAAGTCGAGGACTTTGTCGCCTGGTTTCATGCACGGAGGCTACCGTGCGGCGAGAGTCGAGTGCAGCACCTGAGAAGATGGGGGTATGCATGGCGAGACCACGACACTGCCCGGTGCTCACGACGGCGTCGACAGGGGGGCGACGACCAGTCGAGCGGAATTCCGAGCGCTTGCAGCCGAACATCGCGTCGTTCCGGTAGTTCGGAAGGTTCTCGCCGATTCCGAAACTCCTCTGTCCGCCTACCGCAAGCTCGGCGGAGATCGTCCGGGCACCTTTCTGTTGGAGTCGGCGGAGAACGGTCGTTCGTGGTCGCGCTGGTCGTTCATCGGTGCCGGCACGCCCGCGGCTTTGACCGTCGAAGACGGAGAAGCAGTATGGCGTGGCAACGTCCCCGCCGGCGTCCCGTCGGGTGGTGACCCTCTGGAGGTCCTCGGTAGGACGCTCGAGCTGCTCCGTTCCGAACGCTTGCCGGATCTACCGCCGCTTACCGGTGGAATGGTGGGGTACCTCGGGTACGACGCGGTCCGCCGGATCGAACGACTCCCCGAACATGCCCAGGACGATCTGCACGTACCCGAGATGGTCATGCTGCTGGCGACCGATATCGCCGCGGTCGATCATCACGAGGGTGCGATCACGCTCATCGCCAACGCGGTCAACTGGGACGGCACCGTCGACCGCGTGGACGAGGCGTACGACGACGCGATCGCCCGGCTCGATCGGATGTGTGCGGATCTGGCAGCGCCCGCCTCGTCCACGGTGTCGACCATGGAACGCCCGAAACCCGAGTATCGGCGGCAGCGCACGTCCGAGGGCTTCGGCAAAGATGTGCATCGGCTCGTCGAGGAGATCGAGGCCGGTGAAGCTTTTCAAGTGGTGTTGTCACAGCGCTTCGAAATAGATACCGACGCGGCCCCCATCGACGTCTATCGGATGTTGCGTGCCTCGAACCCGAGTCCTTACATGTATTTGATGCACGTACCCGGTGCCGACGGTGAGACGGCGTTCTCGATCGTGGGTTCGAGCCCCGAGGCGCTCGTGACCGTCGTCGATGGTCTGGCGACGACACATCCGATCGCGGGAACCAGGTGGCGCGGCGACTCCGAGGAAGAGGACGTTCTTCTCGAGAAGGACCTGCTGGCGGACGAGAAGGAGAACGCCGAGCACCTGATGCTCGTCGATCTGGGACGCAACGACCTCGGCCGCGTCTGCACGCCCGGCACCGTCCGGGTCAGCGAGTATCGGCATATCGAGCGGTACAGCCACGTCATGCACCTGGTGTCGACTGTTGCCGGGCGCCTCGCGGAAGGCAAGCAGGCACTGGACGCGGTCAAGGCATGCTTCCCGGCGGGCACGTTGTCAGGTGCTCCCAAAGTTCGAGCCATGGAATTGATCGACGAATTGGAGCCGACCAGACGCGGCGTCTACGGGGGCATCGTGGGGTATCTCGACTTTTCCGGTGACGCCGACACTGCCATCGCCATTCGTACCGCGCTCATCAAGGATGGGACGGCCTACGTGCAGGCTGGTGCTGGTGTCGTGGCAGATTCGGTCGCCGAGTACGAGGACACCGAAGCCAAGAACAAGGCGATGGCGGTACTCGGTGCCATTGCGGCCGCGCAGTCGCTCCGCCCGGTCGGAGGTACAGACCGTTGAGTGAGGACGCGACACCCGGCAAGGCGAGCTCGGACTCGTCGAGCGTGAATCCCATCGATTCGGACGCTACATCGCCCAAGGGCGGTCGGTCCCGCTCTGCAGCGGTGGCCGTCGTTTTCCTGCTCGTCGGTGCAGCTTGCCTGTGGGGAAGTTCGAGGATGACGTGGGTGCACGTCACTTCGTTCGATGGGCTAGGGGAGGAACGATCGACGGATCTGCTCGGTAGTGCGTGGGCTGCGGCATCCACACCGCTCGCACTTGCGCTTCTGGCGGCCGTCGCAGCGTCCTTCGCGGTCAAGGGGATTGCGTCGAGAGTCCTCGCAATTCTCGTTCTGCTCGTTGCCGTCGGCGCGGGCCTGCCGGCACTGGAATCTCTGCTGGGCGAAGTCTCCGATTCCAAGGCGGCCAGTATCGCCGAACTCCCGGCACGTGCGGAAGTGACCTCGACGGTTGCGTTCGCTTTGCCCGCTGTCATTGCTTTGATCGGCGCCGTGAGTGCCCTGTTCGCAGCCGTTGCGCTGTTTCGGAAACCAACCACGCGGAAGGGGTTGTCCTCGAAGTACGACGCCCCAGCCAGTCGCCGCCAGGAAGTTGCACGTCGAGCCAAGTCGGCGGCAGACGGCACTGGGGCGAACGGGGAGGGAGAAGACTTGACCGAACGAATGCTGTGGGATGCCCTCGACGCGGGCGAGGACCCTACCGACGAGTCCGGCACCCGGAGTTCGTGACACAGAAACCGCCCTCTACGCTAGAGAAGACCTCGATGAGTTTCCTCACATCAGGTCACGGATGGAAAGGACTCGGGTCACCATGACTGTTCTCGATTCGATTCTGGACGGTGTTCGCGCCGATGTCGCAGCACGTGAATCGGTCGTCGATTTCGCTGCTGTGAAGGCTGCCGCTTTGAAAGCGCCTACACCGCTCGATGCGACCGCAGCACTGCACGAGGACGGAATCGGCGTCATCGCCGAGGTCAAGCGCGCGAGCCCGTCGAAGGGTGCATTGGCCGACATAGGGGACCCAGCCGTGCTGGCTCAGGCGTACGAGCTTGGTGGGGCAAGAATCATCAGCGTTCTCACCGAGGAACGCAGGTTCAACGGTTCGCTGGCCGACCTCGACGCCGTGCGCAAAGCAGTGAGCATTCCGGTGCTGCGCAAGGACTTCATTGTGGGGCCCTATCAAATTCACGAGGCGCGTGCCCACGGAGCCGATGTCATTCTGCTGATCGTCGCAGCGTTGGAGCAGCAGGCGCTCGCGTCTCTGCTGGATAGGACCGAGTCGCTCGGTATGACAGCTCTCGTCGAGGTGCACACCGAAGCCGAGGCCGATCGGGCTCTCGAGGCGGGCGCCACCATCATCGGGATCAACGCCCGCAACCTCAAGACCCTGGAGATCGACCGAGACAGTTTCGGCCGAATCGCTCCCGGACTGCCCAGCGAAATCATTCGAGTCGCCGAGTCCGGCGTCCGCGGAACTGCAGATCTTCTCGCCTACGCAGGCGCAGGTGCCGACGCTGTGCTAGTGGGCGAGGGACTCGTCACCAGCGGTGATCCGCGTACTGCCGTATCCGATCTGGTGACCGCAGGAACGCATCCGTCCTGCCCTAAGCCTGCGCGCTGAATCACGACCGACCGGCGCTTGTTTACGCCGGTTCGTCGTGTAAGGCGGGTAAGTAAAACCCCGAATTTCGGTCGTAGCGGTCGCTGGGGCAGACTGGACGGGTGACCAGCCACCTTCAGAGCCCCCGTTTCAAGGGCGGAGATCTACCCGAGAGCAGCCTCGGGTTGACCGACCGCAGCAAACACGATCCCGATATCGGCGGGCACTTCGGTGTATACGGCGGGCGGTACGTTCCGGAGGCGCTCATGGGCGTCATCGAAGAAGTCACTGTCGAATACGACAAGGTGCGCAGTGACGAGAAATTCTTGGCAGAGCTGGATCGACTCCAGCGCGATTACACCGGGCGACCTTCCCCGGTGTTCGAGGCCACTCGGTTGTCCGAGCATGCTGGCGGCGCAAGAATTCTGCTCAAGCGAGAAGACCTGAATCACACTGGTTCTCACAAGATCAACAATGTCCTCGGACAGGTGCTACTTGCCAAGCGAATGGGCAAGACGCGGGTCATCGCGGAGACCGGGGCCGGGCAACACGGTGTCGCGACGGCCACGGCGTGTGCACTGCTGGGCTTGGACTGCGTCGTGTACATGGGTGAAGTCGACACCGAACGTCAGGCTCTCAACGTTGCACGAATGCGGTTGCTCGGATCTTCCGTCGTGGCTGTCACCTCGGGGTCGCGGACGCTGAAGGACGCAATCAACGAGGCCTTGCGCGACTGGGTCGCGCATGCGGACGATACGTATTACTGCTTCGGAACAGTGGCCGGACCGCACCCGTTTCCATCCATGGTCCGCGACTTTCAGCGGATCATCGGACTCGAAGCGCGCCAGCAGGTTCAAGCGTCGACCGGACGCCTTCCCGACGCCATTGCTGCCTGCGTCGGCGGCGGTTCGAACGCTATCGGCATTTTTCACGCGTTCATCGACGACCCGTCTGTTCGTCTCGTCGGATTCGAAGCTGCAGGGGATGGCGTCGACACCGGCAGGCACGCTGCCACCATCAGCGGCGGCTCCCCGGGCACTTTGCACGGGACGTACTCATACCTTTTGCAGGACGAAGACGGCCAGACCACCGAATCACACTCGATTTCAGCGGGATTGGACTACCCGGGCGTCGGCCCGGAGCATTCCTACCTGCACGACATCGGGCGTGCGGAGTATCGGGGTATCACCGATACCGAGGCCATGGATGCGTTTCGGCTGCTGTGCAGGACCGAGGGCATCATTCCGGCGATCGAATCTGCGCATGCGATCGCCGGCGCTTTGAAGCTGGGACGAGAACTTGGCAAGGACAAGATCGTGCTGGTCAACCTCTCCGGGCGCGGCGACAAGGACGTCGATACCGCGGCCGAATGGTTCGGTCTGGTGGATGCAGACGGTGAAGCGCACGTAGACGGCGAAAAAGGTGACCCCGCATGACCGAACGACCTTCCAGGCTCGGCGCCACGTTCAGAGCGTGCAAAGACGAGAATCGGGCCGCACTGATCGGCTATCTCCCGGCGGGATTCCCGACGGTCGAGAAGTCGATCGAGGTCTTCGAGACCATGGTGTCCTCAGGCTGTGACATCGTCGAGGTCGGTATTCCGTACTCCGACCCCGTCATGGACGGGCCCACTATCCAAGCAGCGGCAGATACCGCACTTCGTGCTGGTGCCCGGGTACGTGACGTGTTCACGGTCGTCGAGAGAGTCTCCGCGAGCGGCGGTAAGGCCATCGTGATGACCTATTGGAATCTCGTGATGCGCTACGGCATCGACGCTTTCGCCCGGGATCTCGCGAGTGCAGGCGGACTCGGCATCATCACTCCCGATTTGATCCCTGACGAAGCCGACCAGTGGATCGCTGCCTCGGATGCACACGATCTCGATCGCATCTTTCTCGTTGCACCGTCTTCGACCGAAGAGCGACTGGCCAGCACGCTGAAGGCCAGCCGCGGGTTCGTCTACGCGGCGTCGACCATGGGTGTCACCGGTGCTCGTGATGTTGTCAGCTCGTCCGCACCTGAACTTACTGCCCGGATCCGTAAGCATTCCGACATTCCGGTGGGTGTCGGTCTCGGTGTGCGATCGGGTGCGCAGGCCGCCGAGATCGCACGATACGCCGATGCAGTCATCGTCGGTTCGGCTCTGGTGTCCGCAGTGGACAAGGGTCTGGATGCCGTCGCGGCTTTGACCAGCGAACTCGCCGAGGGTGTCCGTTCGGCTAACGTAGCCCTGTGAATTCCGTCGTAGGACCCTCGACTGCAGTTCTCGCGTATATTCCCAGTCCGCCGCAAGGTGTTTGGTACATCGGGCCGATAGCGCTGCGTGCATACGCTCTCTTCATCATCATCGGGATCGTCGTTGCCGTCGTATGGGGTGATCGCCGGTGGGTGGCCAGAGGCGGAACCAAGGGCACCGTGCTCGACGTCGCAGTGTGGGCAGTCCCGTTCGGCCTGCTCGGTGGCCGCATCTATCACGTCATCACGGATTGGAGCACCTACTTCGGGCCGGGTGGTGATCCGGTTCGCGCGCTCAAGGTGTGGGAAGGCGGGCTGGGAATCTGGGGTGCGGTTCTTCTCGGAGGGGTCGGCGCCTGGATCGCCTGTCGTCGTCGCGGAATCCCGTTGCCCGCGTTCGGCGATGCAGTCGGACCGCCGATCCTGCTCGCCCAGGCGATCGGTCGTATCGGTAACTACTTCAACCAGGAACTGTACGGGCGAGAGACCACGCGAGCATGGGGTCTCGAGATCTTCGAGCGCGTCAACTCCGCCGGCCGCCTCGATCCTCTGACAGGGGTATCGAACGGTGTGATCGAAAAAGTCGTTCACCCGACGTTCCTGTACGAGCTTCTGTGGAGCCTCGTCATCGTTGTGCTGTTGGTGGTCGTCGACCGTAGATACGCCATCGGACACGGGCGCTTGTTCGCTCTGTACGTCGCCGGATACTGCGCCGGAAGGTTCTGGGTCGAACTGCTACGCGACGACTACGCCACGCATATCGCGGGAATTCGGGTCAATACCTTCACCTCGGCCATCGTGTTCGTACTGGCGGTCCTCTACTTCGTACTGGCTAAGAAGGGCCGCGAAGATCCGGCAAGCCTCGCGTCCAAGGACCACACGAGCGCCTCCGCAGATACTGAAGAGACCGAGACGGAAGAGTCCGAGCTGGCATCGGATCAGAAGACGGATTCGGCGGTCGAACCCGAGAAGGACTCTGCCCCGACGTCGGGGCAGGAGAAGGATTTCCCGGGCAAGTGAGGCCCGCGAACCGCAAAACTCGGCGGGCGCCGAGAGCTGAAGGACCCTACGGTATGGACGTGGCAGGCTGTGCTGGCTGCCATCGATTTCGAGCAAGGAGTAGCCGGTGAGCGAGCCCGACAAGAAGCCCGAGAGTGGATCCTCCGATGAGGGATCCAACAATGAGACGGAACGAATCGAGACGGAACGAATCGAGACGGAACGAATCGAGACGGAACGAATCGAGACGCCCCCCGATTTCGGCACGCCGTTCGACTATGACGCGACGGCCGAAGCGTCGTTGTCCGAGCAGCCTGCAACCTCGGAGACGGGACCGATGACCGGCGCAATCGGATCGGGATCGGGTTCGGGCCCTGGATGGGCCGTACATTCGGGTATCGGCAACGGTCCGGGATGGGGCGAGTCGCCGAGCTACCCACCTCCCACCGCCCCCGACCCCGCCTCCGACAACGGGCCAGGTTCCGGTGTCAGCTTCGACAAGCCGAACACGGCACCGTCGTACGGCGACACTTCGCCCGAACAGAGCTTCGGCGCATCTCCTTACGGTCAGCCGGGCCCGGTGTACGGGGCTCCGGACCCTGGCTACCCGCAGCCGAACCCCAACGATCAGTATTACGACCAGTACCAGGGCGGCGGCTACGGTCCACCGCCTTCGGGCCCGCCACCGGGAGGATTTCCACCACCGCCCGGGTATCAGCCGCAGCCGGGATATCCACCACTGCCCGGTTATCAGCCGCAACCTGCGTACGGGGGTTATCCCGGAGCACCGTACGGAGTCGATCCCATGGCGCCGTACGGTAGGCATCCTGTCACCGGTGAGCCGTTCTCGGACAGGTCCAAACTGACGGCCGGTTTGCTCGGAATTCTTCTGGGTGCTTTCGGCGCCGGACGCTTCTACCTCAATCAGCCGGGCATGGCGGTCGCGCAGATCGCAGTTACGTGGTTGACGTGCGGAATCGGCGGGATCTGGCCGCTGATCGACGGGATCATGATGCTGACCGGAAGCGTGCGAGATCAGCACGGTCGGCCACTGCGGGACTGATGCTTCGCACGATGGCGCGTTCGGTTCGCGGTGACGGGGAGGCACTTGTGGGGACCAAGACAAGCTCAACGTTGTAGAGACTGGTGTGCTGACTGCGACATCGGCGCGGTCAGTCACTCGGATGGGGGGTGCTGATGTCGAACCTGCGCGTCAGCACGGTGCGGTAGATGATCCCGACGATGAGGACCAACACTCCGGTAGCTATCGCGGAGATGGGAAGAGTGACAACCAGGACAAAACATCCGGCGATCCCGAGAAGCTGCACGATCCTTGGATAGCGTCGATTCTCTGGTTTTTGTGTCAAGGCGCTGAGGTTGGCAATCAAGTAGTACAGCAGCACACCGAACGATGAAAAACCGATGGCACTGCGCAGGTCGACTGTCACGACCAGGATGCTGACCACTACCGCGAGGGCGATCTCGGCGTGATGGGGAACCCCGTACTTAGGGTGCACCGCGGCAAAGAATCTGGGCAAGTCTCGATGGCGAGCCATCGCCAGCGAGGTGCGACCCACCCCGGCGATCAGAGCCAAGAGTGCGCCCAGCGCGGCTGTGGCGGCACCGACTCGCACCAGCGGAATTGCCCACGATTGTCCGCTGGCGGTCACTAATTCGACCAGAGGTGCTGTCGATGTAGCCAGCTTCTCCGGTCCGATGACCACAAGGACAGCGACGGCTACTACCGCGTAGATAGCCAGTGTGATGGAGAGCGCGGTCAAGATGGCTCGAGGAATGGTGCGTTTCGGTTCGGTCACTTCTTCGCCCATGGTAGCGATGCGAGCGTAACCGGCAAACGCGAAGAACAGCAGCCCGGCCGACTGCAGAATTCCGTACAGACCCTGCCCAAAAAGATTGTCGCCGAACGATGTCGACGCAGACTGTGGTCCTGTGAGTCCGATGATGACGGTCACCGAAAGCACGACCAGTACGATGATCACGATGATCTTCGTCAATCCGGCAGTGCGGGTGACCCCGAAGTAGTTGACCGCTGCCAGTGCCAGGATCGCAGCAACTGCAACGGGTTTGGCGTACCCGAGCGGCGCGGCGTACGTGGCGAATGTCAGTGCCATCGCAGCGCAACTAGCGGTCTTGCCGATCACGAAGCTCCACCCGGCCAGGAAACCCGCCCAATGGCTGAGCTGTTGACGGCCGTAGATGTAGCTGCCACCCGAGGTTGGGTATTGGGCGGCGAGTTGCGCAGATGATGTGGCATTGCAGACGGCGACGACTGCTGCGATCGCCAACCCGATGAGCAGACCGGCACCAGCCGTAGCTGCGGCCGGTGTAAACGAGACGAAGATTCCTGCGCCGATCATCGACCCGAGACCGATCATAACGGCGTCGGTGAGGCCGAGTGTGCGGGGGAGAGTTGGTTGACCGGTCACGATTCCTCAGCTCCGCGTGGGTAATGGGCAGGCCCGAAGAAGCTCACGGACCACGCGCGCCGACGCTGCGAAGAGGAACTATCGAGACGGAAATATACCTGCATGTAGTTCGTGCTCAGGTCCAACCAATCGCGCGACTCGAAGGTGATGCGCACATGGCCGCGAGTCTAAACGAAGACGGTCACCTATGTCCCCGGCCGGGTCGTCGACCGCATGACCGCAGCCTTCCCCGGTGAAGGCAACGATGCCAAAGACGCGTCATCGCCGAAACCGCGCGTCTGCGCCGCGACCTGTCAACGATCGCGACACCACCCGCACCTGCCTGGCCCTGCTCAACCGTTACTGCACCCGGCAGCCATCCGTGCCGCCGGCGCCGTCGGACTCAGCACCCATCTGCGTGGGGCCCGTCTGGGAGCTGAATTCCTCGCCATCAACGTCGGCGATCTCGCAGGGCTTCGGCAACGCCGACAAACTCGCCGTGCCTCTGCCGTGACTACCGGTCAGGCCGGGCATCGCGCGGCGCAGGTTCGCACACCACCGACGACCGTCGTTTTGCATCGCTGGCGCGGCGCGCCGCGGCGCTCCAGCTCGCCATTATCTGAACCGATGCAGGTGTTCTGACCACTTCCTCAGTCTTATTACTCATCGGTAGAATTTCGTTGGCCGCCTCTGCCGACGAGTCGAAACGACGCACCGACTAAACTCTTCTTCGTGAGCCGACGTACGAAGATCGTTTGCACCCTTGGACCTGCGACCGCTACCAGTGAGCGAATCCGTGAACTCGTAGAGAGTGGAATGGATGTCGCCAGACTGAATTTCAGCCACGGTGATCACCCTGATCATCAGGCGAACTACGAGAGGGTTCGAGAGGCATCGAATCTCACCGGCAAGGCCGTGGGAATTCTTGCCGATCTCCAGGGCCCGAAAATACGCCTCGGTCGATTCGCCGAGGGTAAAACCACCTGGGCCGCCGGCGAATTGGTGCGCATCACTGTCGACGAGGTCGAAGGCACTCATGATCGGGTGTCGACGACCTACAAGGAGTTGGCACAGGACGCCAAGGAAGGCGACCGCCTGCTGGTCGACGACGGCAAGGTCGGGCTCGTCGTCACCGGTGTCGAAGGCAACGACGTTCTCTGTCGGGTCACCGAGGGCGGACCGGTCAGCAACAACAAGGGCGTGTCCCTGCCTGGTATGGACGTATCGGTTCCGGCGCTGTCGGAAAAGGACATCGCGGACCTCGAATTCGCCCTGGACCTCGGCGTCGATTTCATCGCACTGTCGTTCGTCCGTTCGCCTGCCGACGTAGAACTCGTCCACTCCATCATGGACCGAGTCGGCCGCCGAGTGCCGGTCATCGCCAAAATCGAAAAGCCCGAAGCAGTCGACAATCTCGAAGCCATCGTTCTTGCATTCGACGCTGTGATGGTCGCCCGCGGCGACCTCGGCGTCGAGTTGCCGCTCGAACAGGTACCGCTGGTGCAGAAGCGTGCCATTCAAATCGCTCGCGCCAACGCCAAGCCCGTCATCGTCGCGACTCAGATGCTCGAGTCGATGATCGAGAATTCGCGGCCTACGAGAGCAGAAGCGTCCGACGTGGCGAACGCGGTTCTCGACGGAACCGATGCAGTCATGCTCTCCGGTGAGACCTCCGTCGGTAAATACGTCATGGAGACCGTGCGCACGATGGCTCGGATCGTCGAAACAGTCGAGACCGAGGGTGACGGCGTTCCACCGTTGACACACACGCCACGCACCAAGCGTGGGGTCATTTCCTACGCCGCCCGGGACATCGGCGAGCGTCTCGATGCCAAGGCTCTTGTGGCCTTCACTCAGTCCGGCGACACCGTACGACGCTTGTCTCGTCTGCACACCTCGCTTCCGCTACTCGCGTTCACCTCGATTCCGGAGGTGCGTAGTCAGCTTGCGTTGAGTTGGGGGACCGAGACGTTCCTGGTTCCGGAAGTCGAAACCACCGATGCAATGGTGCTCGAAGTCGACAAGGCCTTGCTCGAACTCGGCCGGTACAACAAGGGCGATCAGGTCGTTATCGTCGCCGGTGCGCCCCCCGGCACAGTAGGCTCGACCAACTTGATCCATGTGCACCGAATTGGGGAAGAGGACCGGTAAGTGGCAGATGTGGGGGGATCCGGTGCCGCAGCGTTACCTGGGACCGATGTGAAGACGGATCTGCAGACGCTTCTCGAGTTGCTCGACCTCGAGCAGATCGGTGACGGTGTATACCGGGGGGTGCATCCGCGCCAGGTGGGCAGCCGCACTTTCGGCGGCCAACTGGTCGCGCAAGCTTTGATCGCGGCCGGTAAGACGGTCGAGGGCACCACCCGCGATGTGCACGCTGTCAACGCACACTTCATCCGTGGCGGAGACGTCAAAAAGCCCATCGACTATCACGTGTCCATCCAGCGCGACGGACGCGCCTTCGCCAACCGGCAGGTCACCGCGGTTCAGGACGGCAACGAGTTGTTCGTGATGTTGGCCGCGTTCCAGGACTTCGGTAAGGGGCTCGAGCACAGCGTCGAGCTACCCGACGTGCCGTACCCGGATGCATTGCCTCCGCTCGGCGATCACTTCATCGGATACGAAGATCGCCTGCAGATGTTCGTCAACGCACTCAAGCCGATCGACATGCGTTACGCCAACGACCCGACCTGGATCATGCAGGGAACCGGTGAGAGGCTCACGCACAATCGTGTGTGGATGAAAGCCGACGGCGAACTTCCCGATGCGTCGATCTACCATGCGGCCACGATGGCGTATGCGTCGGACACGACAGTGCTCGACTCCATCATCACCACTCACGGGCTTTCATGGGGGTTCGATCGGATCGTTGCGGCGACCGTCAATCACTCGATCTGGTTCCACCGGCCGTTCCGATTCGACGAATGGGCGCTCTATGCCACCGAATCACCGGTAGCTGCTGGTTCGCGGGGTTTGGCCACCGGTAGGTTCTTCTCGATGGACGGGCTGTTGTTGGCCACTGTCGTCCAAGAGGGCCTGATTCGACACTTTCCCAAGAAAGAACGCCTACCTACGTAGATCGTCAGGCTGTGCCGAGAGCCGGGGTCTCCGTGCCGGACACCGTGATCGCGTCAGGCGTGGTCCTCTACGGGCAGGACAAGGTCTCCGAGGGTGCCCAAGGGCTGACACGAACGGTAGGTGATCCGCCAACCCTCCTCCGTGCGCAACCATCTGTCGTCGTATATCCCCACGAAGTCCCAGTGCTGCACCGGGCGCCCAGGCGCGGAAAAGTGTATGGCCCGGATGTAGCTCGTCGAGGTTGCCCGGTCTCCATCGATACGGACGCGGTAGTTGCCGGTCAGGTGCTGGGTGGGCCCGCAGCGGCCGAGGTAGCGGATGGTGTTGGCGGTGACCGCAGGCAGACCCTGCTGGCCGTAGCCTTCGGCGTCCTCGCTGAAGATCTCGCCGAGGCGATGCCACTCCTTGTGGTCGAGGATCCAGGCGATTTCGGTGAGCTGCTCGACGATCTCCTGGTAGTTCTCATTCATTGCATGCTCCGTTGGTGGGTGTGCGATCTGGCTCTCGGCGTCGGCCGGGCGCACGATCATTGTTGCCTCACCGAAGAAGCAGCCGCACAACCGACCCAGAATACCAACGACGACCCAACGCAATCGAGTTCAGCGCTGTGGGAAACACGATGCGAAATAGCGTTGATTCTGGTGGACAGTGGTGGCCGCTGCGTTCGTCATCGGCCGGCGACCGCCCACGCAGTGAGCTTGGCGTCGAAACTCATGGATGCGTGCGCCGGACTCGTCGACGGGAGCAGGGCCGTCGTGACTTCGGCGGTGCGCACCGTCGTCGGCGCGTACCGGAGATAGCTGGCTTCGGCCTTGGCGCCGTTGAAGAAGATGCGGTTGATCGACGGGTGAGATTCGAGGAGCGCGGCGATGTCGTTTATTTCGATGGAGGATTCGACGATCGCGGAGTCGAGGCTTCCTGTTCGCGTGCACAGCTTCATCACGTCCCAGACGGCGATACCGTGGCGTCGTAGCGCGGCAACTCGATCTTCGTAGTCCAGGTTCGGTCCGGCCTCGAACAGTTCTCCCATGATCTGCCAGAACGCATTTCGTGGATGTGCGTAGTAGGCCTGGGCAGTCAGTGACGCGATTCCCGGCATCGATCCGAGTATCAGCGTGTGCGCATTGTCCGAGACTATCGGCGCAAAGCTGTGGATGGTGGTCATGATCGAAACAGTCTCACGTTGCGAAAGCGCTGCACGGGTAGCAGTGGCTGACGGACAATGGTCATCATGTTGGACCCACGAGTACTCGACAACCATGAGCTCGACGCAGAACTGGCTGCACTCCGGCGGGGGCGTGACGCCTCGATGGACGAAGGAGCCGGAGACGACACGTTGGCCGAGGCGGATCGGCTGATCGAGAGGTTCGAAGCGGAGATAAAGGCACGACACCAGGATTCCAGCCTGCAGGACTAGAGGGAGCGCTGACATCTGACGGCGATCGTCAATGCGACGCAGGCGGCTCCGGCTGCGCCTGTGCGTGCGTGGTTCCACACGGTCCAGCTGTCCAGGTAGTCCGACCAGACTTGAGCGCCGGCCGGGGAGTCTACACTTGCTGTCGCCAACGTGTCATTGAGCGGGACGTTGACGACCATCGTGACCACGACGCAACCGAGAACATACAGAATTGCGCCGACCACTACGAGGCTCTGCGATCCGATGCCGAACCAGATGGATCCGGCGGCCGCGACGATCGCGGCAACGGCACTGCCGATAAACAAGGTCAGGAAGCTCGGTGACACGATCGATACGTTGATCTGCTGCATCGTCGCGATTGCCGCCGACGGTGGTTGATTCTTCAGTGCAGGCATGACGCAGATCGAGAATGCGAGCATGACTCCAGCAATGAGGCCGCAGCCGATAGCAGCAACCATGGTTGCGACGGCGGTCGTTCGTTCGATCACGAGGGGCTCCCCGCTACGGACAACGACGCAGCGAACGATTCGATGCTCGTGGCCGTGGTGTTCGCGGATGTGCGAGGTACCGGCTCGGTCAGTTCACCGCTGTTGAACGCCCGGGTCATGTCCACGTAGTGGTGGGAGTACTCGAGCGAGAATCCGATGGTTGTCAGAACCGATGCCATGTCGGCGTACGACAGTTGGACATACCGCGGATCGGCGATGCCGAGGTGTCTACCCAGAATGGTGGTGGCTTCGATGTAGCTCACGTCACGTTCACCCAGAAGCTCGCGGACGGCATAACCGTCCCAATCGGGGTCGACGAGCGCATCTGCTGCGGCGGCCGCGATATCACTGGTCGAGATCATCGGGATAGGTAGATCCGACACGATCGAATCGACGTGGCTGCCTTGCTGGACAAGCTGGTCGACGGCTGCCAGCAGATTCTCGAAGAAGGACACCGGACGCAGGGCCGTCACGCGAACGCCGGTGAGGGCACGAAGTCGAGCCTCCTGGCGATGCAGCGCGCCGATCACTCCCGGTGCGTCTAGTCGGTCGGCGCCCAGGCTGCTCAACGTTACGACTGTGGGTACTTTGCTCACGGATATGGCCGATGTAAACGACACCCCGAATCGGTCCTGTTCGGCCGAATAGTTCTCGGTGAACGGATTGCTCGGGACCATCGCGAACAGCGCGGAGCACTCGCGTAGCAGCTCAGCGAGCCGAGTGGTGTCCAAGAGATCGCATTCCTGCACTTCCGCTCCGCGCTCCGCGAGATCATCCAGCGTCCTCGCGCTTCTTCCCAGCACTCGAACAGGTAGGCCGTCATCGAGTAGGAAGTGTGCGATCTTGTTGCCGACGTGTCCGCGTGCACCCATCACCGTGATCATGAGGTTTCCTTCCGTTGCTATTAGTGGATGGAATCCAGTTTGATCTGCCGGTCCAAGACTTTCTATGACTCAGGATCGCTGTTTCATGCTCGATCGTCCAAGTTGGGTTACGGTTGGTGTATGCGAGGAGAAGATCCGTGGAGATCGTCGGACCCGTTGGGTGAGGCGTTGCATTTTCTCCGGATGACGGGCACGTTCTATTGCCGATCCGAGCTGTCCGAGCCTTGGGGCCTCGAGATGCCGGTGATGGAGGACTGTCTGTGGTTCCATGTCGTCACCAGCGGAAGATGCCTGCTCAGCGTCGAAGGTACTCAGCCACGTTATTTGGTTCCAGGTGAGTTCGCTCTGATACCACACGGTCTCGGGCACATGCTGTCCAGTGACGTCGATGCGGCGGAGGGTGCGCCCATGGTCCACGACCTACCGCACGACTACCTCAGCGATCGGTACGCGGTCATTCAACACGGGAGTGGGGGCGCGGCAACAACATTGGTCTGTGGTGCAGTACGTCTCGACCACCCGTCGGCGGCTCGATTGATCCGATCGCTTCCACCGCTGGTCGTCGTCGAATCCGCGCCGTCGTCACACCTGTCCTGGATGCACAGCACGCTCGGTTTGGTCGCTGATGAGGCACGGCAATGTCGGCCCGGGGGAGAGGCAGTCATTACTCGGTTGTCGGACATCCTTGTCATACAGGCACTTCGGTCATGGATCGAACATGATTCAGCGGCGAAGGTCGGTTGGCTCGGTGCACTGCAGGATGTAAGCATCGGGCCCGCATTGGCTTTGATTCATCGAGAACCCGACCATCGATGGACGGTCGCGTCTCTGGCTACAAGAGTGTCGATGTCGAGGTCGGCTTTCTCAGCGAGATTTACGTCGATAGTCGGCGAATCGCCTATGCATTATCTTGCGGAGTGGCGAATGCGGAGCGCTCATGATGCCCTTCGGTCCCATGATGTCTCCGTGGCGGAACTGGCCAAACGTAGCGGCTACCAATCCGAAGCAGCATTTTCGAGAGCATTCAAACGAATGCTCGGCGTCTCGCCGGGAAGCGTTGGACGCCGTGTCGACGTCTCGCTGGTGCCGTGACCGATTCGACGGATGAAAGTCACGAAATGCCTGTCCTGAGTCTGATCCCGGCGAACACAGGCGTGCTCGACGAACCTGAGCTCGGTCAGTCGGTCACCGGGCGGTCGACATATCCGGTGGTGTGTTGTGTGTCCGCACTGCACTGGTAGTAGACCCACTTGGCGTCCGAGGTACCGGCGGGATCATCGAACCGGTGAGTGACACGCTCCGCACATAATGTGCCTGCGCCTCTGTCATGGCAACGAAGATTGCTAGGTATGTACATGGCCCCACCATAGGCCCTATCCGCAAGGCCGTTTACCAGGCGTTTTTAGGTATGGCTTATTCGTCTCGTCCCTGTGATCACGCATAAGTCGGGTTGCACGAAGGGGAGCAGCGCTACGTTCGGGCTGCTGACTTCTTCGATCTCGAGGATTCGTTCGATCAGGCCGCGGTGCACCGAACACACCACTTGTGGATGCGCCGTAGCCGAATCACGAAACGGACAGGCTCGCAATTCGATCGTTCCCTCGCCATCGGTGTGAGGGTCGAAGCCGAGTTGATCGAGGACCGTCAGCAGATCGGCGCTGTTCGTTCCGGGCACCGTGTTCTGAGCTACGAGGTCGTCCGCCCAGTGTCTCCCTGCATCTTCCGCACTCGCGCGGCCACCGTCGTCGTGGGTCGCCAACGCTTCGGCCAGTACGTCGATGAGTTGTACTTGCGAACTCTCGCTCCGCACCACTGGCGTGGCAGTGTAGAAAGTTCGGGGTCGTCCGCGACGCTTCTCCGAGACCGGCTGGCGCCGAACCATTCCAGAGCCTTCGAGATGGTCGAGATGAAACCGAACAGTGGTGAGATGCAGGTCGATTCTGGTGGCTATGCTCAGCGCGTCGAGAGGATCGCGAGACTCGACGAGCATGTCGAGTATCTGCCGCCGCGTTTCGGATGCGAGCGCGGCGTGATGGGCGTTGTCGCTCCGATCAGCCATTGTTTGAAAGTATCACTATCCGGTGAATTCAGACATCACAGACCCGCTCGGCCGCTGCGCGTACTCACGGATTCGTTCTCGCGACGTGAACTCGCGTGAAGCCGTCGATGAATCGAGTAGGCGATCCGGCGTGCCTGGGTCTTGGCTGCCTCGGCCTTCTGTCCGGCGAAGCTCTCGTCTACGTTGGCGACCCAGATTTCGAGCCACCGGTCGAAGTGTTCCTGCTCCAGTGGGAACTTGTCGTTCAGTGCGACGTGGAGTTGGAACGCGTTGCGCTTGTACTTGCCTGCGCGAAACAGCACTGTTTCCCAGAAGTCGCACATGATCGGCAGGTGATGGCTTAGATCCATGACCGCGATCTCGGTGAATATCGGACCGATCAACGGATCGACGAATGCTCGTTCGTAGAACTCGCCGACCATGGTCTCGACGTCGTGCCGGTCTCTCAGGTCTCGCATCATGCTGTCGATCCTAGGTGATTAAAAAGCATTGTGATACTTTCTATTCATGGAAGCGGCAACTTACACGTTGGTAACCAGAAATACCGATGACGCGCAGCAAGTGCGTCCGGTCGAGAAGGGCAAGGTCAAGACTCGCCGTGTCTTCAAGGGGCCGGGGGTGACGATGATTCGTTTGACCATCGATTCCGGTGCCGTGATGACCGAGCACACTGCGGCAGTACCCATTGTGTTGCAGTCTATTTCAGGTACTGCCGTCATCGAGATCGGCGGCGAACGGATCGATTTGTCGGCCGGGGCGATAGTTCATGTCGATGCACACGTACCACACTCTGTCGAAGCGATCACCCCAGCTCACCTACTGCTCTTATTGCTCGAACGGGCTCCGTCCGAGAAGGCGAAGACACCAGAAGCCATCCAGCAGCCAGCGCGATCCGATGTGGTCCTCGCCAGCACCGGCGCCGATGCCGCCGCTATCGAGGCAGTCCTGAATCGGCACGCTGAAGTATCCGGCGCGCTTTCCGGCTACGCGACGCGTGTGATCGACGCCGCGAGTGCGGGGGATGAGGGCTTGGCCGTCGGGACTTCTATCGAACTCCTCGCGTGGTGCAGCGGTCCGTTGGCCGATCTCCTCGACGCCGAGGCGGCAGATTTCGGTCGGGCTTTGCGCGAGATCGACGAGGCATTGGCAGACCGAGTCGTCCATGAGCGCGACGCGGTCGTTGCATCGAGCCTCCGAGTAGCGGACGCGCAGTCCGCCGCGGAGGGCGCCGCCGAGGTCGCGGGTCTGCGGGTACACCTCGGCCAGTACCTGTGTACCTATGAAAGTCGCGTGCTGCCTGCTCTCGCTCAGTCGAAAGCGGCATCTTTGGCTACGCTGTGGGCAGATGTCGAAGCCAAGACGTCGACTGTCGCTGCAGGAGAGGCTCATCCGCCGGCCGATCATGTCTGTGAATGCGGGGTCGTGGACGAGCCGGAGTTGCCCGAACTCGATGTGCGCACCGTTCCGCATGCCATTCGTCACGCCACCGTTTTCGGCGCCCTCGATGCCGTGCATGCCGGGGCAGGGATGATTCTGATCGCGCCACATGATCCGCTGCCGTTGCTGGCTCAGATCGAGCAACGGACGCCCGGGCGGTTCGAGGTCAGTTACCTCGAGCGCGGCCCGCAAGCGTGGCGACTACAGCTGTCCAACACCGCCACACACGACGGATGAAGGTAGACGCCCTACGCGTCACTTACGTTCTGGGCGTGTGCTTCGTCATCGCCGGTGGGCTCGTCGCTGCGGTGACTGGCCCACTGGGCCTCGAGCGAGGAAGTTGGCTCGCAGCATATTCGGTATTGGTGTGCGGTGTCGCACAATGCGCGCTAGCGGTCGGCCACACGGTAACCGGCGCCCCCGCTCCGACATCGCAGCTGTCATGGATTCGGCTGGCCGGCTGGAATCTGGGTAATCTGCTGGTGATTGTCGGTGCGCTGCTGCGGGTTCCGATCCTCGTCGACATCGGGGCGGTCCCGTTGGTGATCGCGTTGGTACTCACTCTTCGGTCGACCCGGCACGCTCTTCGGCGGATACCTGCGGTCGGCTATCGCTTGTTGCTACTCGTACTGATGGTGAGCATCCCGATCGGAGTGGCTCTGAGTCACGCTCGGGCCGCAACGGCGTCTGCCGAACCCGCTCATGCCGCGATGGAATCCTGGTAATCGGGATGGCACCCGGTGCGGGGAAAGGCACTGGGCGAAACACGACACCCGGGCGGATGTCGGTTCACAATCGATCTTCGACCTGTACTACGTGGTGCCCTCGGTGAGACTCGAACTCACACTGGACGGGTTTTGAATCCGTTTCCTCTGCCAATTGGGATACGAGGGCTGGCATCTTCAAGCAACGATTGACGAGTGTAGAAGATGCGCCGCGGGGGTGTTACACCGGTACCCTTCAAGGGCTCGAGCACTGACGGGCGATGACTGTCGAAGGAGACTGGTACGTATGAATGCTCCTGTTGCGCAAGGTAGTGGCAAGCCCGCACTTCGTGTCGTAGTTGCCGAGGACGAATCTCTGATTCGCCTCGACCTCGTGGAAATGCTTCGCGAGGAAGGATACGAGGTGGTGGGTGAGGCGGCCGACGGTCAACGGGCAGTGGATCTGGCCATCGAACTTCGACCCGATCTGGTGATCATGGATGTGAAGATGCCTCGTCGCGACGGCATCGACGCTGCCTCGGAGATTGCCGAGAAGCGCATCGCACCTGTAGTGATCCTGACTGCATTCAGTCAGCGAGAACTCGTCGAGAAGGCGCGGGATGCGGGTGCCATGGCATATCTGGTGAAGCCGTTCTCGAAGGCCGATCTGATACCGGCCGTCGAACTTGCGGCCAGTCGATACACGGAGATCTCGTCGCTGGAGAGCGAGATCGTCGATCTGCAGGAGCGACTCGAGACGCGGAAGCTGATCGAGCGCGCAAAAGGCAAGTTGATGGAGTCTCAGTCGCTGACCGAGCCTGCGGCGTTCAAGTGGATTCAGCATGCAGCGATGGACCGTCGTACGACGATGAAAGCCGTGGCGCTCATCATCATCGAGACTCTGGACAACACGGAGTGAGCGACGGTTTTCGGCTTCGATGGAGTGCTCAGGCTACGGCGACGTAAAACTTTTGCCCCTCAGGTCACAGTCAGGTCACGAGCCTCGTTCTCGCTGATCGCAGATCGCTTCGGACAGCTAGCGTCTGATCCACACAAGAGCCTCATATGACTCAGGTGTGCTTCATAGCGATGAGCAAACCAAGGAGACCCTAGATGGCAAAACGGACCTACGTCCGCACGGCTGCGGTGTTGGGCGCTGCATCATTGGCACTGTTCGGATGTTCCTCGAACGACGATTCGAGTTCGAGTGACAGCACCAGCGCTGCCGGTGGCGGAAGCTCGGCAGCAGAAGAGACAGTCTCGACCGACTGCACGCCTGAAGTGGCCACTGCGGGCGCAACGCCTGTCACCACTCCGCTTGTCGTGGGAACTCTGCTCCCCGAGACCGGAACTCTCGCGTTCCTCGGGCCGCCTGAGGTTGCAGGTGTCCAACTCGCCATCAACGACGTGAACGAGGCCGGTGGCGTGCTCGCCCAGCCCGTCCAGCTCATCCCCGGCGACTCTGGTGACACGACCACAGATACTGCGACGACGACCGTCGACCGTCTGCTCGCCGGTGGCTCCGACGTCATTATCGGTGCAGCGTCGTCCTCGGTGTCCCTCAAGGTCATCGACAAGATCGCCAGTGCAGGCGTGGTCCAGTTCTCACCGGCCAACACTTCCGATCAGTTCGTCTGCTACCCCGACAAGGGGCAGTACTTCCGTACCGCACCGACCGACGTGCTGCAGGCACAGGCGCTCTCGAAGCTCATCGCCGAGGACGGCGCGCAGCGCGTGTCCATTCTCGCGCTGAACGATCCCTACGGAACGGGTCTCGCCAGCAACACCGTCGATAATCTCGAGGCTGCAGGTATTCCGTCGGATCAGATTCAGAAGATCATCTACGATCCCAACGCACAGTCCTTCAACGCCGAGGTCGACGACGTCAAGACCTTCGCACCCGATGCCGTGGCCATCATCGGCTTCGAGGAGTCAGCGAAGATCATCACCCGTATGCACGAAGTCGGCATCGGACCGTCCGACGGAATGGCTGTCTTCGGCGTCGACGGCAACATGGGTAACGCACTCGGCGAATCCGTGGCAAAGCCGTTGCTGGAGACGATGAGAGGCACGACGCCGCTCACCGACGTCGGCTCTGCATTCCAGGACCGACTCAAGGCCATCAACCCGGCCCTGGTGGACTTCAACTACGCAGGCGAGTCCTACGACGCGGTGGTGATCTCGGCGCTGGCAGCCGAGGCCGCCAAGTCGACCGCAGGTACAGATATCGCGGCGAATATCAACGCAGTCACCAAGGGTGGCGAGAAGTGCACGACCTTTGCACAGTGTCTTCCGCTGGCAAAGGCCGGAACCGACCTCGACTATGACGGAATTACCGGTGCGCTGAACTTCACCGATGGTGGCGAACCCGCCACCGGTTCCTACGGCAACCTGGTCTTCGGGCCGGACAACACACTGACCACCGATGGATTCATCGTCGTTGGTGAGTGATCGGTAGTACTTTCGAAAAGAGCGACCAGGCAACGAGTTTCAACTCGCCGCCTGGTCGCTCTTTGCTCGGCGTCGGCATGGCGAGCACTGCACCCCCGTACCAGAACTTCGAGTACGGGGGTGCAGTCGAACGCGGGTGTGTGTGGTTACTTCTCCTTGCTTCCTGCCAACGTTCCGAGGTAGAGCTCGATCACCTTCGGGTCGTTCATCAGATTGGTCCCGGTGTCGGTGTAGGCATTTCGGCCCTGATCGAGGACATAGCCGCGGTCGCAGATCTGAAGACACCGTCGCGCGTTCTGCTCGACCATGATGATCGAGACGCCTGCCGCATTGATCTTCTTGCAGCGGATGAACACTTCGTCCTGGAACATCGGCGACAGGCCCGCCGACGGCTCGTCGAGCAGCAGTACCGATGGTTCCATCATGAGCGCGCGACCCATCGCGACCATCTGGCGTTCACCGCCGGACAGTGCGCCTGCCTTGACCCTTTTGCGCTCACCCAGGAGTGGGAAGAGTTCGCTGACGAACTCGAAACGTTCCGCGAACTTTTTGGGACGCAAATAGATTCCCATTTCGAGATTCTCTTCGATGGTCAGCGACGGGAATACGTTCTGCGTCTGCGGGACGTATCCGACGCCTTTCGTCACCAGGACGTGCGCTTCGGCCGAAGTGATGTTGTCACCGCGTAGCCTGACCGAACCTTCGCGAACGGGAATCAGCCCGAACAGAGTCTTCAGAAGTGTCGACTTACCTGCCCCGTTGGGCCCGATGATGCCGACGATCTCGCCGTCCCGAAGGAAGAAGTTGCAGTCGCTGAGGATGTTGACGCCGGGAATGTATCCCGCAACCAGATTGTCGGCTCGCAGAAGCGCGCCTTCGGCCAGCCGAGCATGCTCTGCCGGGGTTGCGGCAAATTCTGCGGCGGTCAACTTTTGCGTACCGGGTTCGCTCATTTGTCGTCTTCTTCCTTGCCATTCTTGCCAGCGGCAGCAGAGCCCGGAACGACGTCCGGAGCAAAAAATTCGGGTTCCGACAGGTCACCGCCGGCCTCGAGCTCTTCGGCCTCGGCCTGCGCGAGTGCGTCGGCCAGTTCGGCGGTCGCACCGACGGGGTTGCCGTTCTCGTCGAATTCCAGCGCCTGGTCGTGGTGACTTCCCAGATACGCGTCGACGACCGCGCCATTGTTCGACAGCTCCTCGGGCGTCGATTCGGCGATGACGCTGCCCTGTGCCATGACGACGACCCAGTCGCTGATATCTCGGATGACGTCCATATCGTGTTCTACGAACACCACGGTCATTCCGTCGTCGCGCAGTGATTTGATATGCCCCAACAGGCTTTGTGTGAGAGCAGGATTGACACCTGCCATCGGCTCGTCGAGCATCACCACAGCCGGGTCGGTCATGAGCGCGCGGGCCATCTCGAGCAGTTTGCGCTGCCCGCCCGACAATGAGCCGGCGAGATCGTCTGCCTTGGCGTCGAGCTTGAATCGAGCCAAGAGATCCTGGGCGCGTTCGGTGATCTCCCGTTCCTGGGCTTTCCACGTCCATGGCATCAACGTGTTGAGAATGCGTTCCCCCTTCTGACCGGTAGCGCCGAGGCGGACATTGTCCAGGACAGTGAGCTTCGAGAGTGCTTTCGTCAGCTGAAATGTGCGCACGACGCCTTTGCGGGCAACCTGATGCGGATGCATCTTCCCGAGCGACTGGCCATCCATCGACCAGGTGCCGGTGTCGGGTCGATCGAAACCGGTCAGCAGATTGAACAGGGTGGTTTTACCTGCGCCGTTCGGACCGATGAGTCCGGTGATGCAGCCGCGCTGAATCTCGAGGTGGGCGACATCGACCGCCTTGAGCCCGCCGAACGTCCGTGAGACGCCGTCGACGACCAGGGTTGGGTCGGGCTTCTGTGCGCCGGGAGTGCTCGGTACGCCTGCGAACAGTGCCGTTCGTTCTTCGGAACTGAGAGCTTTGGCAGCGCGTGCGGCCAAAGTCGATGAGGTGTCAGGCATTGAGTTGGACCTCTCGCTTGTTCCCGAGAATACCCTGGGGTCTGAAGACCATCAGTACGGCGATCAGGATCCCCAACAGCACGAATCTAGTCGCACCGACCTGCTGCTCGCTGAGGTCGAGCAGAGGATCGGGGCCGGTGATCGCCTGGCGAAGGATGGCGTCGGGGATCGATAGTAGGAACCAGAACAGCATGGCACCGAGCACCGGTCCGAACACCGTCGCGGCACCGCCGAGAATCAGAGCTCCGAATGCGAAGAATGTCTGCGCGGTGGAGTAGAAGTCCGGGTTGATGGATTTGGTCTGCAATGCGTTGAACACACCACCCATGCCGCCGATGACACCGCCCATGACGAGGGCCTGCATCTTGTAGACGAACACGTTCTTACCCAATGAACGCGCAGCGTCCTCGTCTTCGCGCACGGCCTTGAGGACGCGGCCCCACGGGCTGTGTGTCAGCAGGTATACGAAGCCGCACAGAACGAGTACGAGCGTCCAACCCACCACCATCGACCACAGGTCGTCGCCATAGAATTTGACGCCCAGGAACGAGTACTGCTTCCCCGAGTCGAAGGGGCTCAGCGATGTGAACGGATCAGCGAAACCGAACAGTCCGTTGGTCGATGCCGTCACCGAATCCGTTGCGGTCGAGCGGAAGACGAGTCTGAGTATCTCCGAGGCCGCGATCGTGACGATAGCGAGATAGTCAGCCCGCAGCCGGAGCGTCGGGATACCGAGGACGAGAGCGAGAAGTCCGGCCGCACCGAGACCGACGAGGATACCGACCCACAACGGCTGCTGATAGGTGACCGTCATGATGCCGACGCCGTAGCCGCCGAGCAGGGCGAACCCGATCTGGCCGAAGTTGAGTAGTCCCGCATAACCGAAGTGCAGGTTCAAGCCGATGGCGAGCAATGCGTAGAAGATTGCGGACGGACCGATCAGCTGCGCTAGTGAAACTTGAAGAGCCGCAAGAATATCCATCAGTTCACCCGATCCTTTGCCGCGAGCCGAGTATGCCCTGAGGTCTGACGACGAGGATGAGGATCAAGACGAGCAGGCCTCCGATGTATTTGAGATCGGGATTGATGAACATCGTCGACCACTGCACGAGCAGCCCCACGATCACGCAGCCGAGGAGCGCCCCGTATGCGGTTCCGAGCCCGCCGAGGGTGATGCCGGCGAACATGAGGAGGAGCAGTTTGAAGCCCATCTCCCATTGCACGCGACCGCCGAGTTCGGACAATCCGAACAGGACGCCACCGAGAGCAGCGAGCCCGCCGCCCATGCACCAGACGAATGTCACGACGCGTTCGACATTGATGCCCGACGACGCCGCGAGGTCGCGGTTGTCCGCGACGGCTCGCATCGCTTTGCCGATCCGAGTGCGTTGCAACATGAGCGCGACGCCGACGAGCACGACGATGCTGATGATGATGCACGCCAGGTTGACGTTGGTGATGGCGAACGGACCCCATTCGTTCTGGGTCTGAGCCTGGTAGTCGTCGAAGGGCTCGGCGCGGTCGGAGAAGAAGATGAGGATCAGGTACCGCAGCGCGATCGCAAGGCCGATGGACACCACCAGTTGTGCGATCAGACCGGTCTTGCGTTTTCGCAGTGGTCTCCAGATGGCCGCGTTGTTGAGCCATCCGATGGCGACGCCGACGATGACGGCCAGGATCGTGGCATAGATCAGTTGAATACCCATGCTGACGTTGAACACCCAGGCAGCTACGGCGCCGAGAGTGACCAGTTCACCGTGCGCGAAGTTGGTCAGGCCGGTGGTGCCGAAGATCAGACTCAGACCGACTGCGGCGAGGGCGATGACGAGACCGAAACGGAAGCCGTCGACCGTAGTCCTGATGAATTTCTCGTAGAAGGGAAGCTCATTGGAGGTGCGGGCTTCACCGAACGAAAAGATCACGGTGTTCGTGCGTCCGGCCGCAATTTCGCGCTGCACTTCGCCCTGAACGCTGACCCCGTCGGGAAGCGTCTCGGAGTCGACCTCGAAAGTGTATGACCCTGGGGTTAATTCGAGGGTCCAGCGGCCACCTTTCTCGGATGTCGTTCGAGCGACCTCGTCGCCGGTCGAATCGCGCGCCAGTACGTCGACGTCGGTCAGGCGTTCGCCACCGTTGTTGAGGCTGCCACTGACGGGAACGGCGTCGGCTGCAGTTGGTTGAGATACCGACGACGGTGGGGGAGTCGGCGTCGGTTCCTGGGCCAGCGCGGTGCCGCCGAACGTCACGGCGGCTATGGATCCGAGGATCGCCAGGAGGAGGGCTTGTTTGATGAAGCGAAGCGGGGTTCGGCTGCGATGCCGAAGTCGAATCTTCCTACGGGTCCATCGAACAATTGGGGCCACGCACGTCCTCCGGACGGTTGTCGGTTGAGCCTCGAGACCTCGGCTGCTGCAATTGTGGGACTTTAACTGTTGAAAGCGCACGAAATCGGAGTCTTGAATTTCCGGAAAGTATCGTTTGTGTTTCGAACTACCCGGTCGGTGGTTCGGGCCGGGAGTCGCATCCACTGACGCGGTGTCGGAGCTTCTACTTAGACTGGTCAACCGTGAGCCCCATAACCGAGCACAGCGCAGCATCGAAACCCTCGACCGGCAGTTCCGCCGACGGTGAGCAGCCGACGCTGTTGCTGATCGACGGTCACTCCATCGCCTTTCGCGCGTTCTTCGCCCTGCCCGTGGATAATTTCAAGACCACCAGCGGCCAGACCACGAACGCGGTGTACGGGTTCACCTCCATGCTGATCAACCTCCTTCGAGACGAGAAGCCGACGCATATCGCGGCCGCGTTCGATGTGTCTCGGCAAACGTTCCGGGCTGAGCGGTTCCCGGCCTACAAGGCGAACCGAAGTAAGACGCCCGACGAGTTCGCCGGTCAGGTGGACATCACCAAGGACGTCCTCGGCGCCATGGGTATCCCAGTGATGGCCGAAGCCGGGTTCGAAGCAGACGACATCATCGCGACATTGGTGACTCAAGCCGAAGCACTGGGCTATCGGATCCTCGTGGTGACAGGTGACCGAGACGCGCTGCAGCTCGTCACCGACAACGTCACTGTGCTGTATCCGAAGAAGGGTGTCTCCGAGCTCACTCGGTTCACCCCGGAAGAGGTCACCAACAAATACGGCCTTACTCCGGCGCAGTATCCGGATTTCGCTGCACTGCGGGGAGACCCGAGCGACAACCTGCCCGGTATCCCCGGTGTCGGCGAGAAGACGGCTACCAAGTGGATCGTCGAGTACGGCTCGCTGGAAGAGCTCGTCAACAACGTAGACAAGGTCAAGGGCAAGGTGGGTGACGCGCTGCGGGCCAACCTGTCCGGTGTGGTGCTCAACCGCGAACTCACCGAGATGGTGCGTGACGTTCCACTTCCGTACACGCCGGATCAGTTGGAGCTGGCGCCGTGGGATCGCGAGAAGATCCATGCACTGTTCGACGATCTCGAGTTTCGAGTGTTGCGCGACCGGTTGTTCGACACCCTGTCCTCCACAGAACCCGAAGCAGAGGAAGGCTTCGACGTCCGTGGTGGCACCGTGCCGGTCGGCGAGCTCGCCCAGTGGCTCGCGGTTCACGCCTCCACGGGGGAGCGTCACGGCCTCTCGGTCGTCGGCCCGCGACGACCGTTCGGCAGCGATGCGCTATCGATCGCGATTGCCGCATCCGACGGCGAAGGTGGCTTCGTCGACACCAGTTCGCTGGATCCATCGGACGAGCAGGCACTGGCGGCATGGTTGGCCGATGCCGGTCAACCGAAAGCGCTTCACGAAGCAAAGTGGGCAATCCACGCGTTGCGTGGTCGCGGTTGGACCTTGGGCGGCTTGACCAGCGACACTGCACTTGCCGCGTATCTGGTTCGCCCGGGTCAACGGACGTTCAACCTCGACGACCTGTCGCTGCGGTATCTCAAGCGCGAACTGCGCGTCGAGGATTCCGTCGAAGGCCAGCTTTCACTGCTCGATACCGAGGACGTCGCGGAAGCGGCTGTCGCAGAGGGCGAGATACTGCGGGCGCAAGCAATTCTGGATCTTGCTGCCGCATTGGACGACGAGTTGGCGGCGATCGAATCGAGTTCATTGCTCTCGGAGATGGAATTACCGCTTCTGTCCTTGCTCGCGGACCTCGAGGCGACCGGCATCGCTGTCGACGACGCGCATCTCGGTGAGCTGCAGAGCCAGTTCGCGGACAAGGTGAGTGAAGCCGCCAATGCGGCCTACGAAGTCATCGGCAAGCAAATTAATCTCGGTTCCCCGAAACAGCTGCAAGTGGTGCTGTTCGACGAGCTCGAAATGCCGAAGACCAAAAAGACCAAGACCGGTTACACCACCGATGCCGATGCGCTGCAAGGGCTGTTCGAGAAAACCGAGCATCCCTTCTTGAAGTTCCTGCTCGATCACCGTGATGCGACACGCATGAAGGTCACCGTGGACGGGTTGCTCAAGTCCATCGCCGACGACGGTCGAATCCACACCACGTTCAATCAGACCGTTGCAGCCACCGGCCGGTTGTCGTCCACCGACCCGAACCTGCAGAACATTCCGGTTCGAAACGAGGCTGGACGCCACATTCGAAACGGTTTCGTCGTGGGCGAGGGGTACAGCACGCTGCTGACAGCTGATTACAGTCAGATCGAGATGCGAATCATGGCCCACGTATCCGGCGATGCCGGCCTGATCGAGGCGTTCAATACCGGCGAAGACCTGCACAGTTTCGTTGGCTCGCGCGCGTTCGGTGTGCCCATCGAGGACGTCACCCCCGAACTGCGTCGCCGTGTGAAGGCCATGTCTTACGGACTTGCCTACGGCCTCAGCGCTTTCGGCTTGGCCGCGCAGTTGAAGATTTCGACCGAGGAGGCCAAAGCGCAGATGGAGGCCTACTTCTCGAGATTCGGTGGGGTTCGGGACTATCTGCGAAACGCCGTCGAAGAGGCACGAAAGGTCGGGTACACATCGACGCTCTACGGCCGCAGGCGTTACCTACCCGACCTCAACAGTGACAACCGTCAACGTCGTGAGGTTGCCGAGCGCGCTGCGCTCAATGCGCCGATTCAGGGAACTGCAGCTGACATCATCAAGGTGGCGATGATCGACGTTCACAACTCTTTGGCGGAATCGGGTCTGCGATCGCGAATGTTGTTGCAGGTTCACGACGAACTGGTCCTCGAGGTCGTCGAGTCCGAGCGTGAACAGATCGAGCACTTGGTTCGCGACAAAATGTCCTCGGCCATCGAGCTTTCCGTTCCGCTCGAGGTGTCTGTCGGCACCGGAGCGAGCTGGGACCAGGCTGCGCACTGAATAGTCGACTGCATGCAGGAACAAAAAAGCCGGTCGCGTAAGCGACCGGCTTTTTTTGTTCTTCCAGGTTTGAGCTATTCGGCAGGAGCGTCGGCTTTCTGCTCTTCTACCTGTGCTTTCACCACGTCCATGTCGAGTGCCTTGATCTGTACCACCAGATCTTCCAGGGCTGCTGCAGGCAGTGCACCCGGCTGCGCGAACACCAGAATTCCCTCGCGGAACGCCATGATCGTGGGAATCGACTTGATGTTGGCAGCAGCGGCGAGTCCCTGCTCTGCTTCGGTATCCACCTTGGCATGCACCACGTCTGGATGCTCCTCGGAGGACTTCTCGAAAGTCGGGGCGAACTGGCGACACGGGCCGCACCAGGACGCCCAGAAATCGACGAGCACGACGTCATTTCCTCCGACGATGTCGTCGAAGTTCTGCTGAGTCAAAGTCTGTGTAGCCACGCCTGCCCTTTCATCGGTGTTTTCGTTCTCTAGGGTCCCTCAACGCATCGCTGGGCCGAAAGCTTCCCGAACCTGCAGGCTGGCCCCGCAGTCAAGCCGGTTGCGGTGACGCGCGGAACGTTCGCCGATACGAATTGGGTGTCGTGCACCGCACACGCACGAAATGCTGACGCATCACCGCTGCGTTGCCGAACCCGACGCGTTCGGAGATGACGTCCATCGACAGATCCGAATCTTCGAGTAGGTGCTGAGCCGCCAGAACACGTTGGTCGTTGAGCCACCGGGCGGGAGTGGTCCCGGTCTCGGCTTGAAACCGGCGCGCGAAAGTCCGGGCGGACATGTTGACCCGTGCAGACAGTGTCTGCACCGGTAGGTCGTCGCCGAGGTTCTCCGTCATCCAGTCCAGCAGCGGAGCAAGCGTTTCGATCTCAGTAGTGGGCAGCGGAGCGGTGACGAACTGGGCCTGCCCACCGTCGCGGTGCGGTGGCACGACCATGCGTCGAGCTATCCCGTTGGCAACCTTGCTGCCCTGCTCTTTGCGAACGATGTGCAGGCACAGGTCGATTCCGGCTGCGGTGCCTGCGCTGGTGAAAACATTGCCGTCGCCCACATAGAGAACGTCCCGGTCGACCTCGGCAAGCGGATACTCGGCGGCAAGCCTGGCCGAGGTGCGCCAATGCGTCGTACATCTTCGTCCGTCGAGAAGCCCAGCCTTGCCGAGCACGAATGCGCCGTTGCACAGGCTGGCGACGTTGGCGCCGCGTGCAACCGCGGCACGCAATTTGACGAGCAGCGGCTCGATCGAGGCATCGTACTCGCTGGTGCACAGGTAGCTGCCGTCCTCCGACGGGTAGGTGCCCCCAGCCGGAACGACGATCAGATCGGCCTCGTCGAGCTGTGACAGGTCGTGGGGAACATCGATGGTGAAGCCGAAACGGGTCCGGATGGGTTCGGCTACACCGGCAATGATCGAGAAGTCGTAAGTAGGTAGACCCTCGTCGGATCTGTCGAAGCCGAAGACCTCGCATGCCACTCCGAGTTCGAACTGCTCGGTCAGCGGCAGGAGTGGTACGACTACTCGTTTCAGCACGAAACCAAGTATGGCAGAAAACCGAGGTAACGTGTCATAACCGCCACTGTTGTACGAGATCGCGTGGCAGCAGGCTTGCCGCATGACCATTGCACTGCTCATCCTGGCTGTTCTGGCGGTGATCCACGGGGCGATATCCTTCGGATACTCTCCCGACACACACCGGGAGGAGAGCCAATTCGGTGACTATCGGTTCTGACGGACGATCCATTCGCGCTTCTCTTCGCCGTCCCATCGTCTCAACGCCGAGGTGGTGCCGACGAGATCTGGCTGCGTAGAATCGAGGCGGAGCAGAGCCTCGGCCAGTTCGACGCGAGTCATGCGTCGTGCGAGCGTGACGTGCGGAGTCCATTTTCCGGGTGCGGTATGCGAACGAGAACCGTCCGCATCGCCAACCACCTCTGATGCGCGCGCGTGAAGATCGATGAGTCTCCTCGACGGCACGACCAACCGAGCCAACGTCGCGTGTCTGCCACGGAAGACCACGAATGCACCAAGTCTGACGGGCATGTCGACCAGAAGGTATTCGTCGTGCACCCGGGTGTCGAACTCGTTCATCTCGTCGGCGACAGACAACGTGATGTGCGGACGATTCGAGATGCCCTTGTGCCTACCTTGGCTGGGGAGGTCTGCCTCGAGTAGTAGTTGCCATTCCCGTCTGACGGCGGCGTCGAGCGTGTCGTCGAGGAGCAATTCCAATGACTGGACCATAGTGAGTCATGATGTCCCACATGGCGCACGAAGAGGCTCGGACACTGCGAATCGGGTCGATGCTCGGCGACGGGATCGGCCACGAGATCGTGCCTGCCGCGATGCGCGTCTTCGACGCCGCAGTAGGCGCGGAGACTTCGCTGCGGGTCGAGTGGGTCGAACTACCTCTCGGCCGTGACGCGATCGACTCGCACGGCACACCGATCCCGGACTCGACACTCGAAGAGTTGGCGACACTGGACTCGTGGATTCTCGGGCCTCACGACAGTGCGTCCTACCCGGAGCCCTTTCGTTCGCAGCTCACGCCCGGTGGTGTGGTGCGCAAAAAGTTCGATCTGTTCGCCAATATCCGTCCTGCGCGTGCGTACCCGGATGTCCGGGCAATGTCACCAGAGATGGACCTCGTCATTGTCCGCGAAAACACGGAAGGCTTCTACGCCGACCGAAACATGTTTCTCGGCAGTGGGGAGTTCATGCCGACACCCGACGTCGCACTTGCGGTCGGGGTATTCACCCGTGCCGCCTGCGAACGGATCGCGCGTGAGGCCTTCACGTTGGCGCGCGGGCGCCGCAAGCACGTCACCATCGTTCATAAGTCGAATGTCTTGTCGATGACGACGGGTCTGTTTCGCGATGCCTGCCGAACCGTCGCCGATGACTTCCCGGATGTCGTAGTAGACGAGGAGCACATCGACGCCCTGGCCGCTCATCTCGTCAGGCGGGGTGCCGATTTCGACGTGATAGTAGCCGAGAACATGTTCGGTGACATTCTGTCCGATCTTGCAGGAGAACTGTCCGGGTCGCTGGGAATGGCGCCGTCACTCAATTCTTCGGAGTCGAAAGCGATGGCGCAAGCGGCCCACGGCTCGGCTCCGGACATCGCAGGCAAGAACCGAGCAAATCCGACCGCTCTGTTTCTCTCGTCCGCGATGCTGCTCGACTGGCTCGGCGATCACAGCGGTGATAATCGGCTTCGTCATGCCGCCAATCGCATCCGACACGCGGTAGAGGGCACCCTCGGCTCCGGCGTAGCTACGGCAGATCTCGGCGGTAGGGCATCGACGAGCGAGTTCGCCGAGACCGTCGTCGCCAGAACGTTGCGTGTCTGAGCGACGCACAAGAGGATATGGCCGAAGGGAAACGACGCCGTACGCTCGACCCTCGCGTTACTGTTCGATTACCTGCACTACATAGGTGACAGCAGTCGTCTAAGTTCGTATCTCTGGCAACATCGCACGCCGCGATGTGCTGTTTCGATTCCTGGAGGCATTCTCTTGTTTGCACGCTCGTATTCGAGGCCCGCGCGAATCATTCTGGCGCTCAGTGGCGCCGGGGCTCTTCTGCTGACGGCATGCGCTCAGAACACCGAGGACGGAGGCGCTCCGGCCGCCGACGAGAAGACAGCGGTGGAGATCAGCGAGGTGGCCGAAGTTGCCGCGACGCTCCCACAGAAGAACCAGGACTCCGGCACATTGGTCGTCGGCGTCAACGTTCCGTACTCGCCCAACGAGTTCAAGGACGCCTCCGGCAAGATCATCGGATTCGATGTCGACATGATGGATGCCGTCGCAGCTGTTCTCGGAGTCACCGCCCAGTACGAGGAGGCCGACTTCGATCGGATCATTCCGTCGGTGCAGGCCGGAACCTACGACTTGGGTATGTCGTCGTTCACCGACACGAAGGAACGTGAAAACTCGGTCGACTTCACCACCTACTTCAACGCCGGCACGCAGTGGGCGCAGCAAGCGGGCGGCAAGGTCGACCCCACCGACGCGTGCGGACTCAAGGTCGCAGTTCAGACGACCACGATCCAAGACCAAGAAGAAGTTCCCGCCAAGAGCGCCGCCTGCGTAGCTGCGGGGAAGCCCGCCATCGACATTCTGAAGTTCGACAGCCAGGACGACGCGGCCAACGCTCTCGTTCTCGGACGGGTCGACGCCATGTCCGCGGACTCGCCGGTGACTGCCTATGCAATCAAGCAGACCGGTGACAAGCTCGAGGCTGCAGGTGAGGTCTTCGACTCCGCGCCGTACGGCTACCCGGTTGCCAAGGGATCGCCACTTGCCGCGTCGTTGCAGCAAGCTGTGCAATACCTGATCGACAACGGCCAGTACCAGACCATTGCCGAGAATTGGGGCGTCGAAGCAGGCGTGATCAAGGAAGCAAAGATCAACGGCGCAGTCAGCTGATGTCGATATCGATATCGATCCAGGTTCGTAGGGGAGGGGGCGCCGAGTGTCCACCTCTGCGGTGAATCCCTCAGAACACAGTGAGGGAGCCGATCAGGTACCCATCAAGGCTATTCCGTTGCGGCATCCGGGTAGGTGGGTAGCGGCACTGGTCGTGATTGTCTTGTTTGCGCTGTTCGCCTACGGAGCAGCGACAAATCCAGCCTTCGGTTGGGACACGTACCGCCGCTACCTGTTCGACTCGAGGATCGGCACAGGTGTCGGTTTGACGGTGCAACTCACCGTGTACTCGATGATCATCGCTGTTGTGCTTGGCGTCGTGGTGGCAGTGATGCGGCTGTCGCCGAACCCGGTTCTTCGAAGCGCGGTATGGGTCTACCTGTGGGTCTTCCGCGGAACTCCGATTTACGTCCAGCTCGTGTTCTGGGGCCTCCTTCCGTCGATCTACAAGGAGGTGGCGCTCGGAATACCGTTCAGCGTGCAGTTCGCCACGTTCGATCTACAGACGCTGAGTAACGCATTCGTGTTCGCAGTCATCGGCTTGGCGCTGAACGAGGCCGCTTACATGGCCGAGATCGTCCGCGCGGGTGTCAATTCGGTTGGTGAAGGACAGGTTGAGGCATCGACGGCGCTCGGGATGTCCTGGTCGCAGACGATGCGCCGAACTGTGCTCCCGCAGGCTATGCGTGTGATCATTCCGCCGACCGGCAACGAATTGATCAGTCTGCTCAAGACCACCTCGCTCGTCGTAGCCGTCCCGTTCAGCGGTGACCTCTACGGCCGCGCACGGGATATCTCTGGCGCGAACTTCGAGCCGGTTCCGTTACTTCTGGTCGCGTCGACCTGGTATCTCGTCATCACAAGTGTGCTGATGGTCGGTCAGTATTTTCTCGAGCGTCACTATTCGAAGGGCGTGTCGCGAACCTTGACGAATCGTCAACTGCAGGCTCTCGCTGATGCACAGGGCGGTAAGCCACTGATGGCGCCGCGTTCCTCCGAGGGGGGTGCGATGTGAGTCCCATGGTCAAGGCCGACCAGGTGTGCAAGAGCTTCGGTGCGCTACGGGTTCTAAACGGGATCTCGCTCGAAATCGACAAGGGCCAGGTCCTGTGCATGGTGGGGCCTTCGGGTTCAGGAAAGTCGACATTTCTGCGCTGCATCAATCACCTCGAGCAGGTCAATGCAGGGCGTCTCTACGTGGACGACGAACTGGTCGGGTACGAGGAGAAGAACGGCAAGCTATACGAACTCCATCCGAAGAAGGCTGCCAAACAGCGCAGCGACATCGGTATGGTCTTCCAGCATTTCAATTTGTTTCCGCATCGAACGGCGCTCGAAAACATCATCGAAGCTCCGACTCAGGTCAAGAAGATCAAGAAGAAGGACGCGACCGCACGGGCAATGGAGCTCTTGGACCGGGTCGGGCTCAGTGAGAAGTCGGGCGCGTATCCGGCTCAGCTCTCCGGTGGCCAACAGCAGCGAGTTGCCATTGCGCGGGCCCTCGCTATGGATCCGAAGCTGATGCTGTTCGACGAGCCGACCTCAGCCCTCGATCCCGAATTGGTCGGCGAGGTCCTCGGTGTGATGAAGCAGCTCGCCAAAGACGGTATGACGATGATCGTCGTCACCCACGAGATGGGTTTCGCACGCGAAGTCGCAGACCAGCTCGTGTTCATGGACGCCGGAGTAGTCGTGGAAACCGGGGAGCCGCGGTCTCTGCTCGCGAACCCGCAACACGATCGCACGAAGCTCTTTCTGTCCAAGCTGCTCTAGTCGGGCTTCCTGCAGCTGAAGATAGCGGTGCCCGGAAAAAGTTGTCCACGGAGCGGACTCCACTGTCCCCACTCCTGATCGAGCCATTCGGGCCAGTCGGGTTCGATGATGTCGCGCACCTCTAGGCCTGCCGCAACGATTTCGCGGACCCGATCGCCGATCGTGCGGTGGTGCTCGACGTACGTTGGAGTGCCCTCGCTGTCGAACTCGACATACGGCGTTCGGTCGAAGTACGGAATGGATGCGGTCAACCCGGCTTCTCCCGGGTCATCCGGAAAGATCCATCGCATCGGGTGGTTGACGGCGAATACCCAGATTCCACCCGGTGCGAGGATTCGCGCGACCTCGGCCATCACGTTCGCCGAGTCGGCGACGAAGGGTACCGCCCCGAATGCAGAGCAGGCGATGTCGAAACTTTCGTCCGCGAAGGGTAAAGACTCTGCGCTCGCCTGGATCAGCGGCACAGTTGTGCCCCCGGCGGCCATCGCGTCGAGTCCCCGAGCAAGCATTCCCGCGGAGATGTCGAGACCGACGGCATGTGCGCCGTGCGCGGCAAGCCAGCGGGCGCACGGCGCTGATCCGCAGCCCACCTCGAGGATGCGCTTGCCGGATATCTCACCGAGGAGGTGGGCGTCGCCCTCGTGTAGTCCTTCCGGGCACCAGACGAATTCGCCCTGCTCGGATCCGACACCGAGAAACTCGCCGTGCGTGCGGTGATACTCGTCCGCATCCGAATCCCACCACGAGCGGCTTGCTCGATCGCTGGCCTGGGAGCTGAGCCTTCCGCGACCAGGGTGAATCGGTAACTGTGGTTCCGCCGGTGGGGTGTTTGGAGGGAGCGAACTATCGTTCATCGACGACACGTTAGTCGGGTTTGCCGCAGTGTGATCATCTCGCGTACCCTGTTGAACGCGAGTGTGTACATGCTGCGGGCCAGCGCTGTTCGAGCGTCCGATTCTCGGACTCGAAAACAATGCCGGGTGCAGCGGTTCTGCAGAACCTTTTCGGGAACATTCTTGTCTGCCGTTTGTTCCACTGACTGGATCCACAGTTCAGCACTTGTTCCAACACTCGCTTCACAGTCCGACCGAACATCCATCAACCGATACCCAACCCGTCCGGAGCAACTCAACACATGCCCTCAACTACAACCTCACCGCAGGTGGCCGTAAACGATATCGGCTCCGCAGAGGATTTCCTCGCGGCGATCGACGCCACGATCAAGTACTTCAACGATGGTGACATTGTCGAAGGCACCATCGTCAAGGTCGATCGTGACGAGGTTCTGCTCGACATCGGTTACAAAACCGAAGGTGTCATTCCTTCCCGTGAGCTCTCCATCAAGCACGACGTCGACCCCAACGAGGTCGTCTCCGTGGGAGATGCGATCGAAGCACTCGTTCTCACCAAGGAGGACAAGGAAGGCCGTTTGATCCTGTCCAAGAAGCGAGCTCAGTACGAGCGCGCTTGGGGCACGATCGAAGAGCTCAAGGAGAAGGACGAGGCCGTCAAGGGCACCGTCATCGAGGTCGTCAAGGGTGGACTCATCCTCGACATCGGTCTCCGTGGCTTCCTTCCCGCCTCGCTCGTCGAGATGCGTCGTGTCCGCGACCTCCAGCCGTACGTCGGCAAGGAGATCGAGGCCAAGATCATCGAGCTCGACAAGAACCGCAACAACGTGGTCCTGTCGCGCCGCGCATGGCTCGAGCAGACTCAGTCCGAGGTTCGCAGCGAGTTCCTGCACCAGCTCCAGAAGGGGCAGGTCCGCAAGGGCGTCGTCTCCTCGATCGTCAACTTCGGTGCATTCGTGGACCTGGGCGGCGTCGACGGACTCGTGCACGTGTCCGAACTTTCCTGGAAGCACATCGATCACCCGTCCGAGGTTGTCGAGGTCGGCACCGAGGTCACCGTCGAGGTTCTCGACGTCGACCTGGACCGCGAGCGCGTTTCTCTCTCGCTCAAGGCGACTCAGGAAGATCCGTGGCGCCAGTTCGCTCGCACACACGCGATCGGTCAGATCGTTCCCGGTAAGGTCACCAAGCTCGTTCCGTTCGGTGCGTTCGTTCGCGTCGAAGAGGGCATCGAGGGCCTCGTGCACATCTCCGAGTTGGCCGAGCGCCACGTGGAGGTTCCGGACCAGGTCGTGGGTGTCGGCGACGACGCACTCGTCAAGGTCATCGACATCGATCTCGAACGTCGTCGTATTTCGTTGAGCCTCAAGCAGGCCAACGAGGACTACGCAGAAGAGTTCGATCCGTCCAAGTACGGCATGGCCGACTCGTACGACGAGGGTGGCAACTACATCTTCCCCGAAGGCTTCGACTCCGAGACCAACGAATGGCTCGAAGGTTACGAGAAGCAGCGTGAAGAGTGGGAAGGCCGCTACGCCGAGGCTGAGCGTCGTCACAAGATGCACACCGCTCAGATGGAGAAGACAGCCAAGGACGAAGCTGCCGAGGCTGCCAACACCAACTACTCCTCGGAGTCGGGCCAGGCCCCTGCCGAAGCAGAAGGCGATGCTCCCGCAGCATCGGCTCCGGCTTCGACCGGTGGATCGCTTGCCAGCGACGCACAGCTTGCTGCGCTGCGCGAGAAGCTGTCGGGCAACGCCTGATAGAAGTAGTCCACCCGTGAGGGTGTGAGAGTGATGCCCCGGTTCTGTACTTCAGAGCCGGGGCATTTCTTCTGTTGATGGCACGGGTCGAGTTACATCAGGACCCGGTATGCGCACGCAAAAATAGACCCGATCCGGGTGGATTCGGGCCCATTTCAAATTCGATGGGGTCTGGCTCAGCCTGCGACAGCGGGACTCCACTGACCGACGGTGGACGTCCGCTTGCGCATGGTGGCGAAGCTGTGCCGAGCCGGGCTCAGCAACGCGGTGAACCAGTTTCGCCGATGGTCGGCCAACGCCAGGGCAATCTCGGGGATAAGCACGCAGTGAACACCCAAGTCCATGCCGAGACGGTGCCGACCCTGGTGGATCTGATTGCTTCGCATCGAAGGGTCCTTTTCGCTAGCAGTGGGTCGGCAGATATTTATCTCGCACGTCGAAGATAACGGACCTGACGGTAAAGTTGGTGCATTTGGGGCTGGTGTGCTTCGGCGTGTTCGATGACAGACTGGACACCATGTTGAGACTCGGCCTCACCGGAGGCATCGGAGCAGGTAAATCCACAGTGTCGAAGATTCTCGCTGAGCTCGGTGGTGTTTTGGTAGACGCCGACGTGATCGCGAGAGAAGTAGTCGAGCCAGGGACGGACGGATTGGCGCAACTCGTCGACGCCTTCGGCGAGGACATTCTCGGGCCGGACGGGTCTCTCGACCGTGCTGCACTCGCGGCCAAAGCATTTCACGACGACGAATCGCGAGGGAAACTGAATGCGATCGTCCACCCTCTGGTCGGGCAGCGAACCTCGGAACTCGTCGAGGGCGCACCCGAGGACGCAGTGATCGTTCAGGATATTCCGCTGTTGGTCGAGGGCAAGATGGGTGCACTGTTCCATCTCGTCACCGTGGTCTACGTCGACTCGGAAGAGCGCGTGAATCGTTTGGTCGGGCAACGGAAGATGCTCGAGCAGGACGTCCGTGCACGGATCGCGGCCCAGGCGACCGATGACGCACGACGTGCCGCGGCCGACGTCTGGATAGACAACAGTGGTGCGCCCGGTGACGTCGAAGATGTGGCGCGCAGCCTGTGGTTCGATCGTCTCGTACCGTTCGAACGCAACATCCGTGAGGGCACCGTCGTTACTACCCATCCGAGCCTCGTGGCACCGGATCCAACATGGGCGGACCAGGCAGGAAGGTTGTCGGCCCGTATTGCCGTCGCCTGCGGAAGTGCAGCCGTTCGGATCGACCACATCGGATCGAGTGCTGTTGCCGATATGGAAGCAGTCGACACCATCGACATCCAGATCACGGTCACCAGCCTGGGCGTCGCCGACTCGCTGACAGAACCGTTGAACCGGATCGGCTTTCCTCGCATCCAGCACATCGAATCGGACGATCCAAAGCCCGCGTACGGCATCGGGGGAGAAGCAGATCCTGCGCTGTGGGGCATGCGATTTCATGGAGCTGCCGATCCGGGCCGAACCGCCAACATCTACATCAGGGTCGTCGGCTGGCCGGCTCAGCAGTTCGCGCTCGTATTTCGCGATTGGCTCCGCGCTGATTCTGCGGCCGCTGCCGAATACATCGATATCAAGAGAAGAGCAGCCGCAGTCGCCGAGGGGATTGCCGACGATCAGGAAGCTGTCACCGCGTACACGGATTCGAAGGCGCCGTGGTTCGATCGCGCCTACGTTCGTGCGTGGGAATGGGCCGAAAAAACCGGTTGGCAGGCCTAACGGGCAGCCTGCGGGCGCCACGTGGTCGGCATCCCGATCGATGCCAACCACGCGTCCAGGTCGTAGTCGAACCGAGCAAGTCCATCGATGGCCGTCACGGCACGGTGCATCGCAAGCTCAGCCGTTTCCGCGTCGAGGTGATGCTCCACGCGTGCCTGCAAGAGTTCGTCCGCGTCGAGGAGGTCGAATCCGCGCCCAGTTCTCACCGTAATGTCGAGGTAATGGTCGGTCGACGTCCAGACGTGCGGCGCAGCTACGAATTCACCGATGTCGACATAGTAATTTTGATCACGTCGGTGACCCGGTAGATAGTGAAATATCGACGCACGTAATCCGAGGCTCGGGAGCAACCAGGATTGCAGATAGTCGAACTGGGGATGGTCGGACGGCCTGGCCATGTACAGACCCCAGGGCTCGGCCCGGTACTCGTCAACGGGGCGAACGAAGCCTTTGGGGTCGGTGTTCGTCGACGCGTCGAGGTCGAAGTATTCGACTTTGGGAGCGTGCACGTGCACTCGAGTAGCCTCTGCGGCGTGTCCGTCCATGACTGACCAAGTTACCCGGTCGGTTCGAATCTGCACGGTCGAACGCAGCATCGCATCGAACGTGTCAGTGGTCGCGTCTAACCTGTAAAGCATGGCCTTTGCATCCGAACATCCCGTGGTGGCTCACTCGGACTTCCGCCCCGTCGGAGACATCGAACGCACGGGGCCCGCATTCGAGGTCGTCAGTGAGTACGAGCCGGCCGGGGACCAGCCGGCCGCCATTGCCGAGCTCGAGCGCCGGATCAGGGCCGACGAGAAGGACATCGTGTTGCTTGGTGCCACCGGTACCGGTAAGTCTGCAACGACGGCGTGGCTCATCGAGAAGCTGCAACGCCCCACGTTGGTGATGGCCCCGAACAAAACCTTGGCCGCACAGCTCGCCAACGAGCTACGAGACATGCTTCCCAACAACTCGGTCGAGTATTTCGTGTCGTACTACGACTACTACCAACCCGAGGCGTACATCGCTCAGACGGATACCTACATCGAGAAGGATTCCTCGGTGAACGACGACGTCGAGCGGCTACGGCACTCTGCCACGGCCAGTTTGCTCTCGCGGCGCGACGTCGTGGTTGTCGCGTCGGTTTCCTGTATTTACGGTCTGGGCACTCCGCAGTCCTACGTAGATCGGTCCATCGAGCTGCAGGTAGGTGTCGAGGTTCCGCGCGATGCTCTGTTGAGGCTTCTGGTGGATGTGCAGTACACCCGCAACGACATGGCCTTCACTCGTGGTTCGTTCCGGGTTCGAGGTGACACCGTCGAGATCATTCCCTCGTACGAGGAATTGGCGATTCGCATCGAGTTCTTCGGAGACGAGATCGAGGCGCTGTACTACCTGCACCCTCTGACCGGTGACGTCGTCCGTCAGGTGGACTCCGTCCGGATCTTCCCCGCCACGCACTACGTTGCAGGCCCGGAGCGTATGGAGAAGGCAGTCAAGAACATCGAGGCGGAACTCGAGGATCGGCTTGCCGAGTTGGAGGGCAAGGGCAAGCTGCTCGAAGCTCAGCGACTGCGCATGCGCACTCAGTACGACCTCGAGATGATCAAACAGGTTGGTTTCTGCTCCGGTATCGAGAACTATTCGCGTCACATCGACGGCAGAGGCCCAGGCACAGCGCCCGCGACGCTCATCGACTATTTTCCCGAGGATTTCCTCATGGTGATCGACGAATCCCATGTGACCGTCCCTCAGATCGGTGCGATGTACGAGGGCGATATGTCCCGCAAACGCAACCTGGTCGAATTCGGTTTCCGGTTACCGTCGGCGACGGACAACCGGCCATTGACGTGGGAAGAATTCACTCAGCGGATCGGGCAAACCGTGTACCTGTCGGCGACGCCGGGCAAGTACGAACTGGGGCAGACCGGTGGAGAATTTGTCGAACAGGTCATTCGTCCCACCGGACTCATCGATCCCGCAGTGGTCGTCAAGCCGACCAAGGGTCAGATCGACGATCTCGTTCACGAGATTCGCATTCGTGCAGACAAGAACGAGCGCATCTTGGTCACCACACTGACGAAGAAGATGTCCGAGGACCTCACCGACTATTTGCTCGAGCTCGGCATCAGAGTCAGATATCTTCACTCCGACATCGACACTCTGCGAAGAGTGGAGTTGCTACGCCAACTGCGGCTCGGGGAGTACGACGTTCTGGTCGGTATCAACCTCCTACGTGAGGGGCTCGATCTGCCGGAGGTGTCACTCGTTTCGATTCTCGACGCAGACAAGGAAGGCTTCCTTCGTAGCGGAACCAGTTTGATTCAGACAATTGGCCGCGCGGCTCGTAATGTGTCCGGCGAGGTTCACATGTACGCGGACAAGATGACGGATTCGATGAAGTACGCCATCGAGGAAACCGATCGTCGCCGCGAGAAGCAGGTGGCATACAACAAGGAAAAGGGCGTCGATCCGCAACCACTTCGAAAGAAGATCGCGGACATCCTCGATCAGGTGTACGAGGAGGCCGACGACACGGACGAGTCGGTGGAAGTCGGTGGGTCCGGGCGCAATTCGAGTCGGGGTCGTCGTGCCCAAGGTGAGAAGGGGCGCGCCGTCAGTTCCGGCGTATACGAGGGGCAGGACGTCAAGTCGATGCCGCGGGCCGAGCTGGCAGCCCTGGTGAAGCACCTCACCGACCAGATGATGAATGCAGCTCGCGAGTTGCAGTTCGAGCTTGCAGGCAGGCTACGGGATGAAATCCAGGACCTGAAGAAGGAACTCCGCGGGATGGACGCGGCGGGTCTGAAGTAACGCGGATCCTGCCACTCCATAGTCAACGCGCCACGACCACGCCGTAGTAACGCGCCGCGCCGCGGTGTCCGGGCGTTCGCTACGGTTTACGACATGGACGCATCCACTGCCGGCCGGAGTGCGCGCGCACTCGAACTTCTTCATTCGGTGGCGTACTTCGTCCCAGAGACTCAGGACGGCCTGGTGGAGGCGGGCCTGGCTGGCCGTGCCTGCTATTTCGCTGGACGTGCTGCGCCGTTGGGTGCGGTGGGGGCTGGGGTTGTGACAGCCACTTTCTACAACTTCAACCGTGAGCTGATTGCACCGTTGATTCCCGCTGCGTGGTCGATATGTGGCCCGGAGAAGATCATGGAGATCCGCTATCGCGCGTTGGACGCCGCCTTCACGCGGCTTCTGGGTGCTGACGTTATTTCTTCACACGAGATGAGCGAAGTTGCCGAACTTGCTTCGATAGCTGCTCGCGGAATTCCCGGGGACGATGGACGACCGCTGTATTCCGCGTACGCCGAACTCGAATGGCCCACGTCACCGCACCTCGTTCTATGGCATGCGCTGACGCTGCTTCGCGAGCACCGCGGGGATGGCCATATCGCCGCCCTGCAGACCGCTGAATTGAATGGCATCGAAGCCTTGATCACCCACACCGCAACGGGGTACGGCTTCGAAAAGGAGTTCGCGCGTAAGCGTCGTGGCTGGTCCGTCGAGCAGTGGGACGAGGCCGTGGGGGCACTTGCCGACCGTGAAATTCTCGACACGGACGGTGCGTTGACCGAGCACGGGCAGGACATCCGCACACTTGTCGAGGACATCACGGACGATCTGGCGCTCGCCCCGTGGGCTTCGTTGGGTGAAGACGGCGCCGCACGTCTGGTCGAGCTCGCGTCGCCATGGCGAGACGCACTTCTCGCTCAGAACGTGTTCCCGGACGGCATCTTCGGGACGGCCGTCAAAAATTAGCGCGTCGTTCTGGTCAGCTGGTGATGTCCTTGGAGGCGAACACCCGCCAGGCGATCACGCCGAAGACGGCCGCGTAGGCAAGCGCGGAGAACGATCCGACGAACATGTCGTTCCAGCTGATCGTCGGTTGCAGCGCATCGGTCCACGAATTTGCGTAGTGCCCGGGCAGGTAGTTGCGAAGCGAACCGAGCGCAGTGATCTGGTCCAAAATCTGCAACAGAATCGATGTCATCACTGCTCCGCCGACCGCGCCGAGTGGCGCATCGGTCAGAACCGAAAGAAGCATCGCCAGGCCTGCCACCCACAACAGGTTGACTCCGATATACGCCACAGCAATGGCAAGTCGACCGAGTGCGTCGACGTAGGGCAGTCCGTCACCGAATGGGGTGACGAGTGGTTCTGCGCCGTAGAGCGCGGTGCCCAGAATCAGCGATACGAGAACCAGAACGACTACGGCGGCGATGGACAACGTCGCCGACACCAGAGCTTTCTGCACGAGAAGCCGGGTGCGCGGCACCGGAATGGCGAGCAGATATCGCAGCGAGGACCAGGACGCTTCGCTCGCGACGGAGTCTCCGAAGAACAACGAGACGACGACGATGAGCAGAAACCCGACCGACATGAACAGTGCGAACACTGTGAAGTTGACACCGCCCCGGGTCCCGAGTTCTATCAGGCCACCCGTGTCGGAATCGCCCGAGGAACTTCCGACGGCGAATGCGATTGCCAGGATCACCGGCAACAGCGCAAGAAATCCGATTGCGAATTGTGTGCGGCGCCGACCGAACTGTCGACGCAACTCGGTGCGGAACGGAAGTGTCTTGCCCGCGTGATATCCGGGGGCCCGCCCGTCTGTGTGCGTCGTAGTCATTCGTGTTCTTTCGTCGATGCGGTTCCACTGGCTTCAGCGTCGATTTCGGCTAGCTGTGTCAGGTGCTCGGTGTCGCGATGTACCAGATCGAGGAAGACATCTTCTAGCCTCGTGGACTGGGAGAGCCCGCGCACTTCGAGGCCGGCGTCGAAGAGAGCCCTGATCACGATCGCCGGATCGACGCTTCCGATGTCCACACGAACGACCGACTCGTCGACGACAGTCGGCGAACACCCCAGCACCCTAAGCACTGCCGATGCCTTCTCCGCGTCGTCGACTCGTACTTCGGTCATTCCGCCTGCAGCAGTCAGCTCCCGGACAGTGCCCGAGCTGATCACCGACCCACGGTTCATCACTACGACGTGCGTACAGGTCTGCTCCACCTCGGCCAGCAGGTGACTCGAGACCAAGACGGTCCGACCGGTCTTGGCGTAGTTGATCAGAACCTCACGCATGGTGCGGATCTGTGGTGGATCGAGACCGTTGGTGGGTTCGTCGAGGACCATCAGATCCGGTAGCCCCAGCATTGCCTGCGCAATCGCCAGGCGTTGGCGCATCCCTTGGCTGTACGACTTGACCTTCCGTTCGACCGCGGTGCCGAGATCGGCGATCTCCAATGCTTCTTCGAGGTGTGCGTCTTCGAGTGGACGGCCGGTGGCCTGCCAGTACAGGCGCAGGTTTTCGGTGCCACTCAGGTGGGGGAGAAACCCAGAACCCTCGACGAACGACCCCAGCCTCGACAAGACTGGGGCGCCGGGCGAGACCTTGTGCCCGAAGACCCGGATGTCGCCGCTCGTCGGGGTGATCAGACCCATGAGCATCCGCAGGGTGGTTGTCTTGCCTGCTCCGTTCGGGCCGAGCAGGCCGAGCACCTGCCCCTGACGGACTTCGAAACTGACGTTGTCGACGGCCTTGAATCCGTTGGAGTACGTTTTGGCCAAATCGGTGATCACCAGTGGGGTGTCGATGAGATCTTCGTCCACTTCGGCGATCAAGCGTCTGCGTGATCGAATGATGTTGACCGCGATCAATGCACCCAGTGCGGCGACGATGACGCCGATACCGACGATCGGGCCGAGTGGAACGGTACTCGTGCCGCTCGCCACCCCCGCCACGGTCGGCACTCGTAGCGCCGAATCGTCCAGTGCAACAACGAACTGCGCGGGCTCGAGGGGAACTGCGTATGCCTGATCGGTAGTGGACACCGACACTTCGACGTGATGTCCCTCGGGGACTACATAACTGATGCCGGGCAGAACGACCGACACCGGAACGGGACCCGAATCGACGGTGTTCGGTAGTCGCACCGGGGCGACCGCGCCGCCGGGAAGGGTGCGCTTGCCGTCGGGGCCGACGTCGTACAGCTTGACGAACAGGACCGCCTGCTGTGGTTGCGCGAATGCTCCGATCCGTAGGTCGATGCGGGATGCGCCCGTGATGGTGAGCGGTTCGGTCAGTGGATCGCCTGTGAAGGTTGCAGCTTGGCCGGGGAGGTCCGCGGACAACTGCGAACCAGCTGAGGTGGCGCTCAAGGTGGCCAGCACCGAACCAAGGCCCGGAACGGAAGAGATCGCGGATGGGGACGCCCCTGGCGGTCTGATGATGGTTTGCTCGTCCGGGGCTCCCGACTGCTCCGAGATGGACGAGGTGGGACCCGAGGGTTGCAGCTCGACGGGCACTTCTGTGGTTGCGCTCGGCGTGCCTGCGGCGTCGGAACCGGAGAGCCCGGGGTATTCCGGCGCTGTCATTCTGCGCCCGCGAGTTCGATTCTGTTCGATCGCAGGGGTCTGGAGCGAATAGACGAACGGACGCGGCTGATCTGCAACATCCTCGGTTGTATCCGACATCAGTTGTGTACGAAGGAAATCCTTCATTGTGTTCTCGGCGCCGCCGGTTGTTCCACCGTCGTCGTGACCGCCGTTGAACCAGCGAACTTGGACATCACCACCGGCGTCGGAGATCTGCCTCGCCGTGGTGTCGGACTGATCCAGCCCGAACAGGGTGTCCTGCATACCCTGCACCAGGAGCGTCGGTGCCTTGATGTTCGACGCGACGGCCGCGGGGGAGTGCGCCGTCAGTAGCGCTGACAATTCCGGCGATGGCTCACCGGTGACCGCCGATTGCGCGTATGCGGAACAGAACTCGGATGCGAACCGCCCGCATCCCGCTGCTGCGCCGGGCTCACTGCCTCCAGGGCGCGAGGCTGCTCCAGCTCCGAAGAAGACTCCTGCCCATCCGCGTTTGAGTACTCCCTGTCCGCCGTAGACCGTAGCCGCAGGAGTTTTCGATGCATCCAAGCGAGCGCGGTCGTCGTCGTTCGTGACGCCGTAATTGGGGAACAGTGCTTGCCCCAGGTCGTTCCAGGTGATGGCCGACGCGACTGCGTCGATCCGCTCGTCGGTTCCGGCAAGGCTCAACGCCAGTGCGCCACCGTAGGAGCCGCCGGCGACACCGACGCGGGGATCGCCGGGTCCGTCGAGTCGGACTTCGGGTCGACTCGCGAGCCAATCCACCAGGCCGCGGCCGTCCGCGACCTCCCGATCGGGGTCATTGATCGATATCGAGCCTGTACTCAGTCCGAAACCGCGAGCGCTGTAGGTCAACACCGTGAACCCGTCGTCGGCGAGCGCTCGTGCCTGTCCGTCGACGGAGAATTTGTCGCCGCCGAATCCGTGGGCGAGAAGGACAGCAGGGGCCGGGGTTGTCCGAGGTACGTAGAGGCGCGTGTCGAGTGCCACGGTCTCGGTACTCCCCGGACTCTCCGGTAGCGTCACCGTGGTATCGACGGTGGTCGACTCATTGTCTGCGCTGGGGGAGCGGGTGACGAAGTAGACCGAGACACCTGCAACCAGTATCACCAGAAGGATCGCAAAGGTGGAGGTCTTCACAGACCGTCTCGGCCAAGGGATGCGCATACAAGCCAATGTAGGTGAGACCGCGAGATCGTGTTGTCGGCGATCTCCGCATGACGACTGACAGTTACCGATAGTGTCATCGCAACGATCTTCGAGGCCCGGTATGTCGAGCCTTGTAGAGATTCATGAAACAGCGGACGAAAGCGTCACGAATATGTGTGACACAACCTACAACTGGAGGAATGAATGAGTGCCTACCGCACCGTCGTCGTCGGAACCGATGGCTCCGAATCGTCTTTGCGGGCTGTGGAGAAAGCCGCCGCGCTGGCGGGTGACGCCGACGCGACACTCGTGATCGCGTGCGCCTACTACCCGTCGGATCCGAAGGACAACGCCAAGGCAGCCGATGCCCTTCGCGAAGACGCCTACCAGATCACCGGCTCTGCACCCACCCATGACATTCTTCGCACCGCTCGCGAGCACGCGATCAAATTCGGCGCCAAGAAGATCGACGAGCGAGCGATCGTCGGGGCCCCCGTCGAATCGCTGCTGGAATTGGTCGGCGACGTCGAAGCCGACCTTCTGGTCGTCGGTAATCGCGGGCTCAACTCTTTGACGGGCCGTCTACTCGGATCTGTTCCGTCCGACGCCGCACGCAAATCCACGTGCGACGTGCTTATCGTTCACACGGTTCGCTGAGCTGCCTGTCGCTGTTCGACGACTTCGCTTTTCGACGACTATGGCAGCCGACCCGTTGTGGGTCGGCTGCCATAGTCGTTCCCGTTTGCCTCGCTGCCGTTTCAGTGCGCCGATACGGCGAACGAGGCCAAGCCCGACAGTTCGCTCGGCAACGTCTCGGCATGAACGACGCCCAAGCGTTGCGTCGCACGAGTCAGTGCAACGTACAGGTCGCCCATACCTCGCGGAGACTCCGCGAGGATCTCTGCAGGTTCGACGATGAGCACCGAATCGAATTCGAGTCCCTTCGCATCCTTGACTGTCGAGACGGTCACGAACTCCGATGTCAGATGAGATAACTCGGCGAGAAGTCCGTGCGGCACCAGTACGGCGCTGAGACCGGGTCGCGGGTGCTCGGAAACACGCTCGGCGACAACCTTTACGAGATCGGCGCTCGTGACCTGCTGGGCCCACGGTAGATTGCCCGATTCGCGGATCGACCTGGGAACCGACTGAATTGGGTCGATGGCAGCCAACACATCCCGCGCAACGACCATGATCTCCGACGGCGTCCGGTAGTTCACGGTCAACTCGGTGCGCTTCCACCGCTGCGCGACATACGGTTCCAACACTTCGCCCCACGATGTGGTGCCTGCTGGATCTCCGGTTTGGGCGACGTCGCCCACCAAGGTCATCCAGCGATTGGGGATACGACGCATCACCATTCGCCACGCCATGTCGGACAGCTCCTGAGCTTCGTCGACGATGACATGGCCGTACGTCCAGGTGCGGTCGCCTGCAGCTCGCTCGGCTGTGGTGAGTCGGGCGCCGGAGTCCTGTCTGGCTGCCAGTTGGCTGGCGTCGATCAAGTCGTATGCCATCAGGATCTCAGGGTCCAGTTCGTCTTCCAGGTCCTGAGGTGCCGAGCCTGTCAGAATGTCCAACGCGCCTTGTGCATCGGCAATCTGACTGCGCCACTGCCGATTTGCCCGTTCCCGTTCGGCCGCATCGTCGATTCCGAGCAACTCGGCCAACTCGTCGAGCAGAGGTGCATCTCCCGCGCTGAAACCGCGCCCCACTCGGAACAGGGAGTTCCGTTCGGCCTGCGACAGATCCGGGGTCGCAGATTCGATCCTCGCCGGGGATGCGAACAGTTCCAGCAGAACTTGCTGCGGTGACAGGTCCGGCCACAGTGCGTCGATAGCTGCCATTACCTCGGCGTCTTCACGCATTTCGTCGCGCATGTCGGCAATATCATCGCGGCTGAGTAGACTTCCACCGTCGACGAGGTTCTCGCCCAGAGTTGCCGCGAGCTGTTGTGCAAGTCCGTCGATCGCCGAGGACACGAACAGCGGTCGCGCCAAGTTGTGTGGTCGTCGCGAGGATCGTGCGCGTCCGCGAGCCCGAGAGACGATTTTCTTGTCGAGGACGATGTCGTAGGTGTCGAAGCGTAAGCGCGTCGGCTCCGCCGGAATCTCTTGGCGATCGCGCACTGCCTTGGTCAGAACGGCGACCATCGAGGTCGATCCCTTTACCTCGGCTGCGGTGATCGAATCCTCCACCGTGGACCTCACGCCCGGATACAGATTTCCGACCGTCGACAACAGGACACCGGTTTCGCCGAGCGAGGGTAATACCTGGCCGATGTAGTCGAGGAACGTTGCGTTCGGACCGATGATGAGAACGCCACTCTTCGCCAACTGCTGTCGATAGGTGTACAGCAGGTAAGCGGCACGGTGCAGGGCTACGGCCGTTTTGCCGGTACCTGGACCGCCCTGTACGACGAGCACACTGCGGTGCTCTGATCGAATGATTGCGTCCTGCTCGCTCTGGATGGTCTCGACGATGTCGTTCATATGCCCGGTACGTGCCGCTTCGAGTGCGGACAACAGCGCGCTCTCACCTGCAACTCCGGTCGCGGTCGCGTCGCGTCGCGCGTGCTGGGCCGCCTCCAGATCGAGGTACTCGTCGGCGATCGAGGTGACGCGACGACTGCGGGTGCGGATGTGCCTGCGGCGAACTATGTCCTCGGGAGCAGCGGGCGTCGCAAGATAGAACGGACGGGCCATCGGTGCACGCCAGTCGAGCAGAAGCGACTCGTAATCGTTTGCCTCGTCCAGAATTCCCACCCGACCGATGTAGCGGACACCATCCTCCTCGGATTGTGGTGCGAGGTCGATGCGGCCGAAGCAGAGTCCGTTTTCGGCGGCGTCGTACTTTGCGATGTCGTCGTTGTACATCTGGCTGAACGATTCGCGCTCACTGCGAGCCTGCGGGGTTCCGCCGGTTGCCAGGAGTACTGCACTGAGCCGTGTCCTTGCGTACTGACGGAGCGCGTCCAACTGGTTGTAAAGCATCGTGACGTATGTCTGCTCACGATCCTGGTCGGACAGGGTGTCTTCTTCTGACTTGTCGGCGATTGTGGGGCCGTCGTCCGGCAAAGGGTCTCCTCGGGAGTTCGGCAGCGAAATTTCGGTGAATCGAAATTCGCCCAAGAAGTCTACGACAAAAAAGGACCCCGCCGCAGAACCGCAGTTCAGGACGGGGCCCTTTTCGATCAGCCTGTCGAATTGGCTACTTGGAGTACTTCTGAACGCGCTTGTCCAGCTCTTTCCGAGTCTTCTCGACCTTCTTCGCGAGCTTGGCCTGAGCCTTCTCGGTTGCCTTGTCGAACTCCCGGCTCTGCTGTGCTGCGCGCTTGCGGGCGCGCTTGCTGAGTGTTTCGGTCCGATCGGCGGCGACGTCGGCCCACTTACTGCCGCGGTCCTGTGCTAGTTCGGCAAATTCCGATGCCCGCTCAGTGGCAAGATTGGCCCACTTGGTGCCGCGATCTTGGGCAAGCTCGGCCAAAACTGCACCGCGCTCGGCTGCCGTATCGGCGAGCTTCGAACTCCGGTCGGATGTTTTGTCTGCGAGCTTGGATCCGCGCTTCTGTGCGACCTTTGCGAGCTCGGTGCCCCGGTCGGCTGTTTTGTCGGCAAGCTTGGATCCGCGCTTCTGTGCGACCTTCGCCAGCTCGGAACCACGGTCTTCAGCCTTGTGCGCCCAGCGAGAGAGGACCGGCTGCGCGGCGTCGGCGAGTTCCGAGCCCTTTTCCGCTGCGACGTCGGCCCACTTGGATACGACGGGCTGTGCGGCGTCGGCGAGTTCCGAGCCCTTTTCCGTAGCGACGTCGGCCCACTTGGATACGACGGGCTGTGCGGCGTCGGCGAAGTGCGAGCCACGAGTCGCAGCGACCGAAGCCAACTCTTTCACTCGGTCGGAAGCGCTACCGAGTCGGTCTGCGGTGTCATGGGAGCCGGGTAGCGCGGACTGAACGGATTCGGACGCCTTACGTGCGGCACGGCGACCCCGCCACGCCAAGGATGGCTTGCCCTCGGTGTCGACCGCAGCGATGAGCAGGCCGCCCAGCAGGCTGACGTTCTTGAAGAACTGAGTGCGCTGCGCAGCTTTGGCAGCGGGATCGGTCTCGTTCCAGAAGGCATGGCCGACGTATGTCGTCGGAATCAATGTGCCCGCCAGCGCGAGTGAGGCGATCCGCGGTGCCTTACCGGTGGCAAGCAACAGACCGCCGCCGACCTGAATCGCTCCGTTGATCCGGACCAGGGTCTCGGGATCGCTGGGGAGATTCGAAGTGACGCTGTCCGGCAACGCGTCCTGGCCCTGTTCGATCAGCGGTGTGGCGGCTTGCGCCCTGCCTGTTGGGTTCCGGAGCGCGTCGATGCCCCCCGCGATGAAGATGGTCGACATCAGCGGTCGGGCGATACGGCGGACAAGCATTGACAGCCTCCTGCGTAGATCGTGAGTGAACGAAGATGTTCTACGCGGCGCAGCACAGGAATATGCCCCCATACCGACCACGTTGTTCCAGCGTAGTCATACCCAGGCTTCGTCGGTTTCAAGCCTGACGGTGTTTCACCATCCGCGTTCTCGCCATTCGCCGAGGTGAGGGCGTTCGGCACCGAGCGTCGTGTCCTTGCCGTGGCCTGGGTAGACGATGGCATCGTCACCGAACCGGTCGAACAGCTTCGTGGTCACGTCGTCGAGAAGTTGGACGAAGTTCTCGGGCCCCGACGTCTTTCCGACACCGCCTGGAAAGAGCGAGTCACCGGTGAAGAGGTGAACGACGCCGTCCTTGGCGTCGGTGTGAGCCAATGCGATCGACCCAGGCGTATGCCCACGCAGATGGATGACATCGAACGTGAGTTCACCCACGTCGATGCTGTCTCCGTCTTTCAACAGGCGGTCCGGTGTCACCGGTAGTGGTTCGGCGTCCAAACTGTGTGCAGCAGTCGGCGAGGCGGTGCCTGCTGCGATGTCTTCCAATGCCTGCCAGTGATCACCGTGTTGGTGCGTAGTGACGATGAGTGAAAGTCTTGGCGCGTTCTCGTCGATCAACTGCGCCAGGCGTGGTGCTTCGTTCGCTGCATCGATCAGCATCGATTCCCCGGTGGTGGAACAAACGATGAGATATGCGTTGTTGTCCATGGGGCCGACGGACATCTTGGTGATCGTCCCGTTCGAGATCGTGCGCCGCGCAGGTGCTGATCCTGGGGAGACTGCGCCGGTGTAGTCGTCGTCGATGGCCATAAGGTGCTCGTCCATCTAGGGGACGCTACCGTCGGCGCGACTACAAACCCTGTTCGGCCCTCCGAGTCAGAATAACGTGTCAGAGGGTCGGCCTAGCATTGCTACTGCGTGAGGTTCGCCCTTACGTATGCGTCCATGGAGCGACGGTTCGACTGTTCAGGCCGGTGGTACACGAGCCTGAACAGCCTGGTCGTTCGACAAGAAGGGAAGACAGTGGCGGATCGCCTGATAGTGCGGGGTGCGCGTGAACACAACCTGCGAGGGGTCGACATCGATCTGCCTCGGGACAGCCTCATCGTCTTTACAGGCCTCTCGGGTTCAGGCAAATCCTCGCTCGCCTTCGACACGATCTTCGCCGAAGGCCAGCGCCGTTATGTCGAGTCGCTGTCCGCGTATGCGCGCCAGTTTCTGGGACAGATGGACAAGCCGGACGTCGACTTCATCGAGGGATTGTCGCCCGCTGTCTCCATCGATCAGAAGTCGACCAACCGAAATCCGCGGTCGACTGTGGGCACCATCACCGAGGTATACGACTATCTCCGTCTGCTCTTCGCTCGTGCTGGAACGGCCCACTGCCCGGTCTGTGGCGAGAGGATCGCCCGGCAGACCCCTCAGCAGATCGTCGATCAGGTGTTGGCGATGGAAGAGGGGATCAAGTTCCAGGTCCTCGCACCGGTCGTCCGTACCCGTAAGGGTGAGTTCGTAGACCTGTTCGATTCCCTCAATACCCAGGGTTATTCGCGTATTCGTGTCGACGGCGTTGTCCACCAACTCAATGATCCTCCGAAGCTGAAAAAGCAGGAGAAGCACGACATCGAGGTCGTGGTCGACCGACTCACGGTCAAGGCCGGCTCCAAACAGCGTCTAACCGACTCCATCGAGACCGCGTTGCGTCTCGCCGACGGCATCGTGGTCCTCGACTTCGTCGACCGTGAAGAAGATGCCCCTGATCGAGAACGTCGATTCTCCGAGAAGCTCGCATGTCCTAATGCGCACCCACTCTCGATCGACGACTTGGAGCCGCGGTCCTTCTCGTTCAACTCCCCTTACGGCGCATGTTCCGAATGCCTCGGTCTCGGCGTCCGCAAGGAAGTGGACCCCGAGCTGGTCGTTCCTGATCCGGATCTCTCGCTTGCCGGCGGTGCGATCGCCCCGTGGTCGATGGGCCAGACTTCGGAGTACTTCGGCCGCCTGCTGTCCGGGTTGGCCGACGCCATGGAATTCGACCTCGATGCGCCGTGGAGCAAGCTGCCCGCCAAGGTCAAGCGTGCAGTTCTCGAGGGCAGCGAGCATCAGGTTCACGTCAAGTACAAGAACCGCTACGGTCGCACCCGCTCCTACTATGCGGAGTTCGAAGGCGTCATGCCTTTCTTGCACCGCAGGCTCGAGCAAACCGAGTCCGAACAGATGAAGGAACGCTACGACGGCTACATGCGCGACGTTCCTTGTCCTGCCTGTGGGGGAGACCGGCTGCGTCCGGAGATTCTGTCGGTCACCATCGAAGCGGGCGATTTCGGTGCGAAGTCCATCGCTGACGTCTGCAAGCTATCCATTTCCGAAACTGCCGACTTCTTGAACAGCCTCACGCTGGGATCCAAAGAGGAAGCCATCGCCGGTCAAGTGCTTCGAGAAGTTCAAGCGCGTCTCGGCTTCCTTCTCGACGTCGGTCTCGAATATCTGTCACTGTCCCGCGCAGCGGGCTCGCTTTCCGGCGGGGAAGCACAGCGCATCAGGCTGGCCACCCAAATTGGGTCCGGACTCGTCGGAGTGCTGTACGTGCTCGACGAGCCGTCCATCGGGTTGCATCAGCGCGACAACCGTCGGCTCATCGATACGCTGACCCGGCTTCGCGATCTGGGCAATACCTTGATCGTCGTCGAACACGACGAGGACACAATTCGAACTGCAGACTGGGTGGTCGACATCGGACCGCTCGCCGGTGAACACGGCGGCCGCGTCGTACACAGCGGTTCCTACGAGGATCTACTCACCTCGGAAGAGTCGCTGACGGGCGCATACTTGTCGGGGCGTTTACAGATCCCACTGCCCGATGCGCGACGGGTTGTCGACAAGAAGCGTCAGGTAACAGTCGTGGGTGCTCGGGAGCACAATCTGCGCGGCATCGACGTCAGCTTCCCCCTCGGAGTTCTGACTGCAGTGACGGGCGTGTCGGGTTCGGGCAAGTCGACTCTGGTCAACGACATCTTGGCAACCGTCATGGCCAACAAGCTCAACGGGGCGCGGCAGGTGCCGGGCCGTCACACTCGCATCAACGGCTTGGACCAACTCGACAAACTCGTGCGAGTCGATCAGTCACCGATCGGGCGTACGCCGAGGTCTAACGCAGCCACCTACACCGGCGTGTTCGACAAGGTTCGTACCTTGTTTGCATCCACTACCGAGGCGAAGGTTCGTGGCTACCAGCCCGGGAGGTTCTCGTTCAACGTCAAGGGCGGTCGATGCGAGGCGTGCTCCGGCGACGGAACCTTGAAGATCGAGATGAACTTTCTTCCTGACGTCTACGTTCCGTGTGAGGTGTGCGAAGGCGCTCGCTACAACCGAGAGACGCTCGAGGTTCACTACAAGGGGAAGACGATCGCGCAGGTCCTCGATATGCCCATCGAGGAGGCCGCGGACTTCTTCGAGGCCATCACCTCCATCCACCGGTATCTCAAGACACTCGTCGAGGTCGGTCTCGGATACGTCCGACTCGGCCAGCCCGCCACGACGTTGTCCGGCGGTGAGGCGCAGCGCGTGAAGCTAGCTGCCGAACTCCAGAAGCGGTCGACAGGACGAACCGTCTACATTCTCGACGAACCGACCACCGGCCTGCATTTCGAGGATATTCGGAAGCTGCTCGGCGTGGTCAACGGTCTCGTCGACAAGGGCAACACCGTCATCGTCATCGAGCACAATCTCGATGTCATCAAGGTGTCCGACTGGGTGATCGATATGGGACCAGAAGGCGGCAATGGCGGTGGAATCGTTGTGGCAGAAGGAAATCCAGAGGAAGTAGCAGCAGTTCCGGAAAGCTACACCGGAAAATTCCTGCAGGAGGCGCTGGCCCGTGAGCCCGCGCCGGAGCCAAAGAAGGCGCCGGTAAAGAAACGCCGGCCACGAAAGGCCGCTTCGGTCTGACCGTCCTCAGGGTTGTCCAGACGAAGCGGGCCGAAGGTGGCCGGCGAGTGGAGAAGGCGGAGGAAGCGGATCAGTACACCGGGCCGGTGTACTTCTCTCCGGGTCCTTTGCCTGGCTCGTCGGGATGCGCGGACGCTTCGCGGAATGCTTTCTGCAGCGCCTGAAGCCCTTCGCGGATCGGTCCGGCGTGCGGTCCGAGGTATTCGACCGATGCAGTGACGAGTCCTGCGAGTGCGGTGATGACTCGGCGCGCTTCGTCGAGATCGAGGTAGGGGCTTTCCGACGGGTCCGGCTCGGAGAGGCCGAGCTTCTCGGCTGCGGAGCTCATGAGCATCACGGCGGCGCGGCTGATTACTTCGACAGCAGGAACGTCTGCGAGTTCGCGGACTTCTGGTTCGCGGCTTTCATTGACAGGTTCGGGAGTGCTCGTCATGCTCACGAGGATGGCACGGCGGCACGAGCCACTGACATCAGGTGTACCGCGGCAATGCCCACACCGCTCGAATGGTTCATCCATACGATCACATCGCTCGAGCGCTTCATTCACGCTCTCGGCCCGCTCCCGCCGGCGCCGATTTCTCCGAACCCCTGGGTGGCTGGTACTGTTCCTCATCGACCGTCTTCGGCGTGTTCTTTCTTACGAGAGTGCACAGTTCGGAGGCAGCAAGTGGAGCCCGACTCCCACCGGTACCCAGTGTTCAAGCTGGTACCGGTCCGGTCGCCCGCAGTAGCAGAGATGCCGCTCGGGCTTCCTCTTCGGAGGAGACGATATTGCGATGTATGCGGTATTTGTCGATCGGTCGACATCGGGCCCTGCACCAGCGGAATGCTGGAGTAGGGTTTTTTCGTTGTAGGAGACAGCGTTCTCCGGCAACGAGTGTCGAAGGACCCGGGCAGGCGGGCTGTGCCAATGGCGGGCGGTCGGCTAGACCCCTCACCGCACTACCTAGGAGGCCCCATCAGCACTGAGACTCGCATCAACGATCGCATTCGTGTTCCCGAGGTTCGTTTAGTCGGACCTGGCGGTGAACAGGTTGGCATCGTGCGTGTTGAAGATGCACTCCGCTTGGCTCTCGAAGCCGATCTCGATCTCGTAGAAGTGGCTCCCGACGCTCGTCCGCCGGTCTGCAAGATCATGGACTACGGGAAGTTCAAGTACGAGGCAGCGCAGAAGGCGCGCGAATCGCGCAAGAACCAGACCCTCACCGTGATCAAGGAGCAGAAGCTCCGCCCGAAGATCGACGCCCATGACTACGAGACCAAGAAGCGCAACGTTGTTCGCTTCCTCGAAGCCGGGTCGAAGGTCAAGGTCACCATTATGTTCCGTGGTCGCGAGCAGTCTCGTCCGGAGCTCGGATTCCGTCTGCTGCAGCGGCTGGGCGCAGACGTTGCAGATCTTGGCTTCGTCGAGACCTCGGCCAAGCAGGACGGTCGCAACATGACAATGGTCTTGGCCCCACACAAGGGTGCCAAGACTCGCGTCAAGGCACAGGAAAGCGCAGCGGCTCCGCCCGCTCAGCGTGCTCCTGCTCCGGCACCGACTACCTCGGCTCCGGATGCTCCGGCACCCGCCGCTGCAGAGCCGGCTCCGACAGATGCTCCGGCAGCAGCAGCAACGCCGCCGAGCAACTAGAGACTGCGCTACCGAACCGAGTACGACCCGTAAGACGTTCTGTGCCGACGAGATCGTCACGGACGTGCCGAGCAAGACCGAAGAGCAACACAGAACTGAGGACTCCATGCCCAAGCAGAAGACTCACAGTGGCGCCAAGAAGCGATTCAAGGTGTCCGGCAGCGGCAAGATCATGCGCCAGAAGGCTGGTCGTAGCCACTTGCTGGAGCACAAGTCCAGCAGGAGAACCCGTCGTCTCGACGGCGTTGCAGTTGTGACCAAGGCCGACGTGCCGCGGATCAAGCGCCTGCTCGGCATCTGATCTGGACTTCGTAGTCGACCGTCTCGGTCGGCGCCATCCCATTACCATTCGGGGTTTCTAGAAGCCCCCAGATCGACAGGATTTACCAGTGGCACGCGTAAAACGGGCGGTCAACGCCCAGAAGAAGCGCCGTTCGATTCTCGAGGCATCCAAGGGATACCGCGGACAGCGCTCACGTCTGTACACCAAGGCCAAGGAGCAGCAGCTCCACTCGCTCACCTATGCATACCGTGACCGCAAGGCACGCAAGGGTGACTTCCGTCGGCTGTGGATCACGCGTATCAACGCAGCAGCTCGCGCCAACGACATCACGTACAACCGCTTGATCCAGGGCCTGCGGCTCGGGGGCGTCGAGGTCGACCGCAAGATCCTCGCCGAGCTCGCTGTGTCGGATGCACCGGCTTTCGCCGGCCTGGTGGCCATCGCCAAGGCTGCACTGCCTGCCGATGTCAACGCTCCTGCTGGAGAAGCAGCCTGAGCAAGCTGACGCACGACGATCCAGATCCTGAACGGCCCGTGGACATGCTCACCGAGCGGACTCCACGGGTCGTTTCGGCTGTGAAGCTGTTGCGTGCGTCGGAGCGTCGCAAGTCGGGGCTGTTCCTGGCCGAAGGAACCAATTCGGTGACCGAGGCACTCGGTGCGGGTGTCGTCCGAGAGTTGTTCTATGCGGAGGATTCCGTCGACCGCAATGGCGGCGTTCTCGATGCAGCCCGCAGCGTGGGAATTCGCACTCATGCCATCAGCGCTCGAGCGGCGCGGGGTCTTTCCGACACGGTGACACCGCCCGGAATCGTCGCGGTCTGTCGACTTGTGGATGTTGGCCTCGGCGATGCGCTCGGAGTCGATCCCACTTTGATCGCCGTTCCGGTGGAGGTATCGGAGCCGGGTAACGCTGGCACGGTTATCCGGGTCGCCGACGCTGTCGGTGCCGATGCGGTCGTAATGCTGGGGGACTCGGTCGATCCGCACAACGGCAAGTGTGTCCGAGCGTCGGCGGGGAGTCTTTTTCACTTGCCGATCGCTCGCGAACGCTCGGTCGAACAGGGGCTCGATGCCCTGCGAGCGAGCGGAGTGAAGATTCTTGCCACCGCAGCCGATGGTGAGATCGATCTAGATGATGCCGACGAGCTGCTGAGTGGGCCGACGGCGTGGTTGTTCGGCAACGAAGCTCACGGATTGGACGCGGCTGTGGCCGCTTCGGCCGATCATCGTGTCAGGATTCCCATTCATGGTCGTGCCGAGAGCTTCAACCTCGCCACAGCGGCAGCTATCTGCTTGTACTCGAGTGCCCGCGCTCAGCGCAGGTCCCGCAATATTTGACTCGACCTTCTCGCTTAGGATCGGCAGGGTCGTTCGAACGACATCAACCACCATCAAGGAGTTGCACCTCTCGTGGCGAAGAAAGATGGCGACAACGCCCAGCCTGTCGATCCGAGCGTGCTCGAGGAGTCCGCACTGGGTGCTGCAGTCGACGGTGCGGAGAAGGCATTCGCCGACGTACATGATCTGGACGAATTGTCGAAGGTGAAGATCGAGCACATCGGCAACCGCGCGCCGCTGGCCCTGGCTCAGCGTGCTCTCGGCTCGATTCCGGGGGATCAGAAGGCTGACGCCGGCAAACGAGTCAAGGTCGCGCGCGATCGTGTGCAGAAGGCGTTCGACGCGCGCCGCGAGGTTCTTCTCGCTGAGCGCGATGCGGCGATTCTCGTGGCGGAGACGATCGACGTGACGTTGCCGTCGAATGTCCGCCCGGTGGGCGCGCGCCACCCCATCACGATCATTTCCGACCAGGTCGCGGATGTTTTCGTCGCAATGGGATGGGAAGTCGAGGAGGGTCCGGAAGTCGAGGCCGAGCATTTCAACTTCGACGCTCTCAACTTCCTGCCTGATCATCCTGCGCGCACCATGCAGGACACGTTCCATATCGCACCTGAGGGTTCACGTCAGGTGCTTCGGACTCATACCTCGCCTGTACAGGTGCGCTCGATGCTGTCGCGCGAGCTGCCGATCTACATTGTCTGCCCAGGTAGAACCTTTCGCACCGACGAGCTCGACTCGACGCACACCCCGGTGTTCCACCAGGTGGAAGGTCTTGCGATCGACAAGGGGCTGACGATGGCTCATCTGCGTGGAACTCTCGACGCGTTTGCGCGAGCACTGTTCGGTGACGAGACGCGCACGCGCATGCGACCCAACTACTTTCCGTTCACCGAGCCTTCGGCGGAGGTGGACGTGTGGTTCCCGAAGAAGAAGGGCGGAGCCGGCTGGGTGGAATGGGGCGGCTGCGGAATGGTCAATCCCAAGGTTCTTCGTGCCAGCGGGATCGATCCGGAGGTGTACTCGGGATTTGCGTTCGGGATGGGCTTGGAGCGGACTCTGCAGTTCCGCAACGACATTCCCGATATGCGCGACATCGTCGAGGGTGATATTCGTTTCACGTTGCCCTTCGGCGTCGAGGCCTGACGGACGCAACGTTTCTCTACCGACTGCCCGCGAGGCACCACCGTTTTCGACACGCAGAAAGAGCTGAGCAGACGTGCGAGTTCCACAATCCTGGTTGACCGAGGTTCTACAGCGCACGGCGCCGGAGTGGAAAGTGACGCCGGAAGAACTCGACGAGGGCTTCGTTCGGGTCGGCTTCGAGGTCGAGGAGCTCGACTCGCTCGACCAGGTGACGGGCCCCCTGGTCGTCGGCCGTGTTTCGTCGATCACCGAGTTGACGGAGTTCAAGAAGCCGATTCGGTTCTGTTCGGTGGACGTCGGGGCAGAGGAACCGCAGGAGATCGTGTGCGGGGCTCGTAACTTCGCCGAAGGTGATCTGATCGTCGCCGCGTTGCCGGGCAGCGTGCTTCCGGGTGGCTTCGCTATTGCTGCGCGTGAGACGTACGGCAAAACGTCGAACGGCATGATCTGCTCGACGTCAGAGCTCGGTCTCGGCCGCGATCATTCCGGTATTTTGGTCCTGCCCGAGGGGACTGCGACACCCGGTGACGATGCCAAAGTAGTTCTCGGTCTGGATGATTCGGTCATCGAGCTCAACGTGACGCCGGACCGTGGCTACGCGTTCTCGGTGCGCGGTCTCGCGCGTGAGCTTGCGAGTAGCTTCGATCTCGAATTTGCCGATCCGGCCAGTGGCCCGGTGCAGAACAACGAAGGTGAAGTGTGGCCTGCGACGGTCGAGACCGAGTCGAAAGCCGCTCGGTTTGCGTTGCGGAAGGTCAGCGGAATCGATCCGGCTGCAGTCACGCCGTGGTGGATTCAGCGTCGTCTGCTTCTCGCGGGCGTCCGGCCGATTTCGGCGGCGGTCGATGTGACGAATTACGTTCTGCACGAGCTGGGGCAGCCTTTGCATGCGTTCGACGCTGCGAAGTTGTCGGGTGACATCGTCGTCCGTCGTGCAAAGGCGGGGGAGAAGCTCACGACTCTCGACGACGTCGAGCGAACTCTGGACGCGGAGGATGTCGTCATAGCCGATGATTCTGGTGCGATTTCGCTGGCCGGAGTGATGGGTGGGGCATCGACCGAGGTCGGCGTCGACACCGTCGATGTGATTCTCGAGGCTGCCTCGTTCGATCCTTTGGCGGTGTTTCGGACCGGTAGGCGTCACAAATTGGTGAGCGAGGCCAGCAAGCGTTTCGAGCGGACGGTGGATTCAGCGCTGCCTGTCGCTGCGCTCGATCGTGCCGCTCAGCTGCTCGTGGACATCGCTGGTGGCCGAGTCGAGCCACTGCTGACCGATGTCGGATCGGCAGTGACGTTCCCCGCCGTCCGCATGGATTTCGACCTACCCGACCGCGTCGCCGGGGTGGCGTATCCGAACGGCGTCGCGGCGCGCAGACTCACCCAGGTCGGGTGTGAGGTCGAGGTCGGAGTCAGCGAGTCGGGTCACGGTGAACTCGTCGTGACGCCGCCGACCTGGCGGCCGGATCTGCAGCAACCAGCAGACCTCGTCGAGGAAGTTCTGCGGCTGGAGGGTCTGGAGAAGATTCCGTCCGTATTGCCCTCTGCACCCGCGGGCCGTGGACTGACCCCCGCGCAGAAGCGAAAGCGCGCAGTCGGCAAGTCGCTTGCATTCGCCGGTTACGTCGAGGTGTTGCCGACGGTGTTCCTTCCGACCGGGGTCTTCGATACGTGGGGCCTTCCGGCTGATGATGCGCGTCGACGAACCACCACGGTGCTCAACCCGTTGGAAGCCGATCGGCCGGAACTGGCGTCGACCATTCTTCCCGGCTTGCTCGAGATTCTCGCGCGCAACGTCTCTCGTGGTCAGCGTGATGTGTTGCTGTTCGGAATAGCGCAGGTCGTTCTGCCCGGCGACGACACCGTCACGGTGGAGCCCATTGCCGTCGATACTCGGCCGTCGGACGCGGACATCGCTCACCTTCGTGGGTCACTGCCGGATCAGCCCGTTCATGTCGGTGCGGTCCTTACCGGTCACAGTGTGCTGGCCGGCCCCTGGGGTCTGGGCCGACCAGTGGAGGCGTCGGACGCTTTCGCCGCGGCGAGAACCGTAGCGACTGCAGCGGGGGTCGAGATCGAGTTGAGGGCTGCACAGAAGTTGCCGTGGCATCCGGGGAGGTGCGCGGAGTTGGTTGTCGACGGCGTCGTGGTGGGTTATGCGGGGGAGTTGCACCCGGCAGTGCTCGAGCGGGCGGAACTGCCTGCGCGTACGTGTGCGGTCGAGATAAATCTGGACGCACTACCGATCGTCGAGTCATTCCCGGCGCCGGTGGTCTCTCCGTACCCGGCGGTGATGCAAGATGTCGCTGTTGTGGTTGCCGACACCGTCCCATCCTCCGAGGTGGAATCGGCGTTGAAGTCCGGCGCGGGTGAATTGCTCGAGAGCATTCGGCTCTTCGACGTCTACGAAGGCGAACAGGTCGGCGAGGGGCAAAAGTCGCTGGCTTTTGCGCTCGTCTTCCGCGGTCCGGACGGAACGTTGACCGAGGCGCAGGCGTCAGAGGCTCGTGATGCAGCAGTTGCTGCGGCGGGAGACGCAGTCGGAGCACGCTGGCGGAGCTGATACATCCGCTGTCGCTCTTCCGTAGCGTGGGGGCACGGACTCGAGGACAGAGGAGGAATCATGGTCACTGGTAGCGCAGAGGATCGATCCGATGTAGCGGTGTTGCGGGAGGTGCTTGCTTCGGTTGGCGGCCGTCCGGCTCTTGCGCCCGTTCATGCCGCAGCATCGGCGTTGCTGGCTGAAATAGATACGGCCAGTGGTGGTGTCGAGCCGGGCACGGTTCCGCCAGGCGATGTTCCGGACGTCGACGTTCCAGGTTTGACGCGACCGCGAATCGACCAACCGCTCGGTGATCCGCCGGTGGGGATTCTGGATGCAGAAGTTGTCGGTGACAGCGGCGGCGCTCAGTCCATCGGGGGCGTGAGCTCCGGTTACTCGGCCCAGGAGTCGCCGACCGGATACAACGAAGAGGGTGTTCCCACGTGGGACAGCGTTCGGGACAAGGTCGAGCTTCGGACGGGTACCGCGCTGGGCGCCGAGGAACTCGATCACCTCAGCCCGGCTGGTCGTACGCTGGATGAACAGTGGAACGAACGCCAGGAGTCGGGGCGAAAGAAGCTCGAGGAGATCCGGCGGTCGATGAAGGATAGTTGAGCCGACAGTTGCCCCAACTATGAATGAGCTTGCATGATGGTGCATAATCAAACGTATGGTTGATGCAACGAATGACGGTGAGCGGTCAGCTCCGCTGAAAATCGCAGTCGCGGGGGCAAGCGGATACGCAGGCGGCGAGATTCTGCGATTGTTGCTCGGCCACCCAGGCGTGCGATCAGGGGCGCTCGTCATCGGATCGTTGACCGCCGGAGGTAATGCTGGCGCGGAGCTGGGTGACTTCCATCCCCATCTACTGCCACTCGCGGATCGCGTTCTGTCGGAAACGACCATCGACGAACTTGCCGGACATGACGTCGTATTTCTGGGGCTTCCGCACGGCAAGTCCGCAGAAATCGCCAATCAGCTTCCCGACACCGTCGTCATCATCGATTGCGGTGCCGACTTTCGTCTTACCGACCCATCCGCATGGGAGAAGTACTACAAGACTCCGCACGCGGGAACGTGGCCTTACGGTTTGCCCGAATTACCGGGTGCACGGGAGAAGCTCGTCGGTGCCACGCGCATCGCTGTGCCGGGTTGCTATCCGACGGTGTCTAGTCTTGCGCTCGCTCCGGCCGTCGCTGCCGGCATTATCGAACCGCGCGTCAATGTTGTTGCCGTTACCGGAACTTCGGGGGGCGGACGAGCTCCGAAGGCGGACCTGCTCGGGTCCGAAGTTATGGGCTCTGTGCGGGCTTACGCAGTCGCAGGTGCCCATCGGCACACTCCGGAGATCATTCAAAACCTCTCTGCGCTGTCCCCGGTCCCGGTTTCGGTGTCGTTCACTCCTATCCTCGCTCCCATGCCCCGCGGAATTCTCGCCACCTGCACGGCCGTCACGACGGCGACGCAGGACCAGGCGATCGAGATATACGAAAAAGCTTATGCAGCTGAACCGTTCGTGCACGTACTCGGTGGTGGCAGGTTGCCGCAGACAGGTGCTGTGATCGGGTCCAATGCAGTGCAGCTCAGTGTGTCTGTCGATGTCGATGCCGGTTTGCTCGTCGTCATCGGTGCGATCGACAATTTGGCCAAAGGCACCGCAGGCGGCGCAGTGCAATCGATGAACCTTGCCCTTGGAATACCCGAGACCGACGGTCTCTCAACAGTGGGAGTTGCGCCGTGACCAGTCTTGCTGATGCACATGCCTTGCCGGGCAAGCTCGTTCGGACGCAGGGAGTGACGGCTTCGGCCGGTTTTCGCGGCGCTGGAATCGCTGCAGGCATCAAGGTCAGTGGTAGGACCGACCTTGCATTGGTTTTCAACGAGGGCCCGGATCTGACCGCGGCAGGCGTCTTCACCCGCAACAAGGTCAAAGCTGCACCCGTGCTGTGGTCGCAACAGGTGCTGAGTACCGGAAAGCTACGTGCGGTCATCTTGAACTCGGGTGGTGCCAACGCCTGCACGGGTGCACCCGGATTTCAGGATGCGCATCGCACTGCGGAGGAAGTTGCCGGCGCGCTCAGTAATTGGGGGACTGAGACCGGGGCTGTCGAGGTCGCAGTCTGTTCGACCGGGTTGATCGGTGACAGGTTGCCGATGGACAAACTGATACCCGGTGTCACTGAGGTGGTCCATGAGCTCGCCGGTGGGATTTCCGGCGGTACCGATGCGGCACATGCCATCATGACGACCGATACCGTACCCAAGCAAGCTGCGGTTCATCATGTCGACAAGTGGAATGTCGGTGGAATGGCAAAGGGCGCAGGGATGCTCGCACCCTCACTCGCGACGATGCTGTGCGTCGTCACGACCGATGCCGTTGCCACCGCAGACCAGCTCGACACCGCGCTGCGTAGCGCCACACGGTTGTCCTTCGATCGGCTCGATGTCGACGGCGCGACGTCCACGAATGACACCGTGTTGCTTCTGTCCTCGGGCGCGAGCGGGGTGGCGCCGTCCCAGGAAGATCTCGACGCCGCAGTACTTGCCGTCTGTGATGATCTGGCAGATCAGCTGATGGCCGACGCAGAAGGCGTCACCAAGCGAATTCTTGTGAAGGTGTCCGGTGCGGTATCGGAGGACGATGCACTGATCGGTGCCCGAACCGTCGCGCGTGACAGCCTCGTGAAGACAGCGCTGTTCGGTTCGGACCCGAATTGGGGCCGGGTGCTGGCCGCGATCGGTATCGCACCGATCGAGCTCGATCCCGACCGACTCTGCGTCTCGTTCAACGGACATCCGGTGTGCATCGATGGTGTCGGAGCTCCCGACGCTCGCGAGGTGGATCTGTCGGGAGAAGATATCGAGTTGACCATCGATCTGGGTGTGGGCGACGCGTCGGTGGTCATCCGCACGACCGATCTTTCACATGCCTACGTCGAAGAGAACTCGGCGTACTCCTCGTGACAGGGTCGGGTTTGTCGGCTACGCAGAAGGCGCACACGCTTGCGGGTGCGCTGCCGTGGCTGCAGAAGTTTCACGACAAGATCATCGTGGTCAAGTACGGCGGGAACGCCATGATCGACGACGATCTCAAGCGTGCGTTCGCTGAGGACATGGTTTTTCTGCGGACCATCGGCATCCATCCGGTCGTCGTGCACGGCGGCGGACCACAGATAACTGCGATGCTGTCGCGCTTGGGCATGACCGGGGAATTCCGTGGAGGATTCCGCGTCACCACCCCTGAGGTCATGGATGTCGTGCGGATGGTGCTGTTCGGCCAGGTCGGTCGTGAGCTCGTCGGTCTGATCAACAGTCACGGCCCCTACGCCGTGGGCATCTCCGGGGAAGATGCACATCTTTTCACCGCGTCGAAGCGCACCGTCATGGTCGACGGCATCGAAACCGACATCGGCCTCGTCGGCGACGTCACCTCGGTCAACCCGGACGCCGTGCTCGATCTCATTGCCACGGGCCGGATTCCCGTGGTCTCCACCATCGCACCCGATGCCGACGGCGTCGTACACAACATCAATGCAGATACTGCTGCGGCAGCGCTCGCGGAAGCCATCGGGGCCGAGAAATTGGTTGTCCTCACCGATGTCGAAGGGCTGTACACCGATTGGCCCGATCGTTCGTCTTTGACGTCGAAGATCGATGTCGACGCATTGTCAGCGCTTTTGCCGTCCCTCGACGCTGGCATGGTGCCCAAGATGGAAGCCTGCCTACGTGCAGTCCTGGGTGGTGTTCCGTCGGCACACGTCATCGACGGAAGAGTGCCGCACTCGGTTCTCGTCGAACTCTTCACGGGTGAAGGAATCGGCACGATGGTCCATCCCGCCCAACAAGCAGATAAGGAAAACCAGCTATGACCGACCATGTCGCAACCGTCGATCTCCAGGCGCGGTGGTCGAACTCGCTGATGAACAATTACGGCGTGCCGCGTGTCGCTCTGGTTCGCGGTCAGGGCGCTGTTGTCACCGACGCCGACGGCAAGGAATACCTCGACCTGCTGGCTGGGATAGCTGTCAACATCCTCGGTCACGGGCATCCCGCCGTCATCGAAGCGGTCACCACGCAGTTGTCGACCCTGGGGCACACGTCGAATCTGTATGCGAGCGAACCCGGAATCGCCCTGGCCGAACAGTTGCTCGCCAACCTCGGTGCGGAAACGTCGGGTCGAGTGTTCTTGTGCAACTCGGGCACCGAGGCCAACGAGGCTGCCTTCAAGATTGCCCGGTTGACGGGTCGTCCGAACATCATTGCGGCAGAGAAATCGTTCCACGGGCGCACGATGGGTGCCTTGGCGTTGACAGGTCAGCCGGACAAGCGTGCACCGTTCGAACCGATGCCTGCAGGCGTTCGGCACGTGCCGTACGGCGATGTCGCGGCGCTCGAGGCCGCTGTCGATTCCGATACTGCAGCGGTGTTCCTCGAACCGATCATGGGTGAGGGAGGCGTTGTCGTTCCCCCCGAGGGGTATCTCGTCGCCGCTCGCGAGATCACGGCCCGTCACGGCGCCCTGTTGGTTCTGGACGAGGTACAGACCGGCATCGGCCGCACCGGGTGGTTCTACGCGCATCAGGCCGTGGGAATTGTGCCGGACGTCATCACCCTCGCCAAGGGCCTCGGTGGCGGATTACCGATCGGTGCCTGCATCGGTATCGGTGAGGCGGCCACCTTGCTGCACCCGGGAAAGCACGGCACGACGTTCGGCGGCAATCCCGTGTGTGCGGCCGCTGCCCTCGCTGTCCTGCGCACGATCGCACAGGACGATCTGATCTCGCATGCAGATCGGATGGGGAAGCTGCTCATTCATTCGATCGAGGAATTGAATCACCCTCTCGTGGACCGAGTCCGCGGTGCAGGCCTGCTGCTCGGCGTAGTGCTGACCCAGCCCATCGCGCCCGCCGTCGAGTCGGCCGCACGTGAAGCCGGATTCCTGATCAACGCGGCGCAGCCCGATGTGTTGCGTCTCGCTCCACCACTCGTACTGACCGAGGACCAAGCTGCATCGTTCGTCGCAGCGTTTCCCGCACTTCTCGATTCAGCACAGGAAACGGAATAATTATGGCAATGATCAACTTCCTGCGGGACGACGACCTGACTCCGCAGCAGCAGGGCGAGGTTCTCGCCATCGCCGCCGAACTCAAGCGCGCTCCGTTCTCGAAGCGACCACTCGAGGGACCCCAGGGCGTCGGAGTCATCTTCGAGAAGAATTCCACTCGAACTCGTTTTTCCTTCGAGATCGGGATTGCACAGCTCGGCGGTCATGCTGTCGTCGTCGATGGCCGCGATACTCAGCTGGGGCGTGAAGAGACTCTGCAGGACACCGGCCGGGTGCTCTCGCGCTACGTCGAGGCGGTCGTGTGGCGCACGTTCGGGCAGAAGCGACTCGAACAGATGGCGTCGGGTGCCACCGTTCCGATCATCAATGCGTTGTCCGACGAATTCCATCCGTGCCAGGTGCTCGCCGATCTGCAGACTCTCGCCGAGCAGAAGGGCTCGTTGACGGGCCTGGAACTCGCGTACTTCGGTGACGGAGCGAACAACATGGCGCATTCGCTTCTGCTCGGCGGCGTCACCGCAGGAATCAATGTGACGATTGCTGCGCCGAAGGAGTTCGCACCGCGGGATTACGTGCTCGAGGCTGCTAGGGCGCGCGCTGCGCAGACGGGGGCCACGATCACTATCACCGACGACCCTCAGGCCGCAGCGACAGGCGCAGACGCTCTGGTTACCGATACGTGGACGTCGATGGGCCAGGAGAACGACGGACTGGATCGCGTCGCACCGTTCCGGCCGTACCGGATCGATACCGAGTTGTTGGCGCTCGCCAAGCCGGACGCCGTCGTGCTGCATTGTTTGCCCGCACATCGCGGGGAGGAGATCACCGACGAAGTTCTCGACGGACCTCGCAGTGTCGTATGGGACGAGGCCGAGAACCGGTTGCATGCACAGAAGGCACTGTTGGTCTGGCTGCTAGAGCAGGCGCGACGGCCGTGAGCGAGCAGGTGTCGTCGATGCCACCGACGCAGTCGATGCCGTTGACGGCGTCCACGCGGGCGGGCAGGCAGGCACGCATCGTGTCCTTGCTGTCGACACACCAGGTGCGGAGTCAGCCGGAGCTTGCATCGTTACTGGTCGCCGAAGGTATCGATGTCACCCAGGCGACACTCTCGCGTGATCTCGACGAGCTCGGAGCCGTCAAACTGCGTGCGGCTGACGGTGGTGCCGGAGTCTACGTGGTACCCGAGGACGGAAGTCCTGTTCGAGGAGTATCCGGCGGAACGGACCGACTTACTCGCATGCTCGGCGAGCTGCTCGTATCGACGGACTGGAGTGGGAATCAAGCTGTTCTCCGAACTCCGCCGGGCGCTGCGCACTACCTCGCCAGCGCGCTCGACCGGGCCTCGTTGAGGGAGATTGTGGGAACTATTGCGGGGGATGACACCATTTTGGTGATCGCCCGCGAACCACTCACCGGACAAGAGATCGCGGACAAGCTGGAAAGATTGGCCAGACGCGCGGATTAGCAGTCCCGCCGACGGCAAAACCGAGAATTACCCACAGCTACAAAGGAGCGCATACATCATGGCCGAACGCGTCATTCTCGCCTACTCGGGCGGATTGGACACCTCCGTCGCCATCAGCTGGATCGGCAAGGAGACCGGTAAAGAGGTCGTCGCCGTCGCTATCGATCTGGGCCAGGGCGGTGAGGACATGGAGGTCGTGCGCCAGCGCGCTCTCGATTGTGGTGCTGTCGAGGCCGTCGTCGTCGACGCTCGGGATGAGTTCGCCGATGAGTACTGCTTGCCGACGATTCAGAACAATGCGCTGTACATGGATCGCTACCCGCTCGTGTCTGCGATCAGCCGTCCGCTGATCGTCAAGCATCTCGTGGAGGCTGCTCGTTCGCACGGTGGAACAGTCGTCGCACACGGTTGCACCGGTAAGGGCAACGATCAGGTCCGCTTCGAGGTCGGATTCAACACACTCGCACCCGAGCTCGACGTCCTCGCTCCCGTTCGCGATTACGCCTGGACGCGGGAGAAGGCGATTGCGTTCGCCGAAGAGAACAAGATTCCGATCAACGTCAGCAAGAAGTCTCCCTTCTCCATCGACCAGAACGTGTGGGGCCGTGCAGTGGAGACCGGCTTCCTCGAAGATCTGTGGAACGCCCCGACGAAGGACGTCTACGACTACACCCAGGATCCAACTGCCAACTGGACAGCTCCGGACGAGCTCATCATCGGCTTCGACAAGGGCCGCCCGGTCAGCATCGACGGCCGTCCGGTGTCGGTTCTCGAAGCGATCCAGGAACTGAACACGCGAGCGGGTGCACAGGGCGTCGGCCGTCTCGACGTTGTCGAGGACCGTCTCGTGGGCATCAAGAGCCGCGAGATCTACGAGGCACCCGGCGCGATGGTTCTGATCCGTGCGCACGAGGAACTCGAGCACGTCACTCTCGAGCGTGAGCTCGGACGCTACAAGCGGCATACCGATCAGAAGTGGGCTGAGCTGGTGTACGACGGTCTGTGGTATTCCCCCCTCAAGGGTGCGCTCGATACGTTCAACGAGCACACCCAAGAGCACGTGTCCGGCGAAATCCGCCTTGCGCTGCATGCGGGTTCCATCAGCGTCAACGGACGCCGCAGCGACAAGTCGCTGTACGACTTCAATCTCGCGACGTACGACGAGGGCGACACTTTCGATCAGTCGTCCGCCAAGGGTTTCGTCCAGCTTCATGGGTTGTCGTCGAAGATCGCCCACAAGCGGGATCTGGGATTGTGAGTTCGTCCGGCGCTCATGGCACCAACGAGGGGTCATTGTGGGGCGGACGCTTTGCGTCCGGCCCCGCAGCGGCCATGGCGGCACTGAGCAAGTCCACCCATTTCGATTGGGTCCTTGCGCCCTACGACATTCGGGCGTCGATGGCACATGCCCGCGTCCTCAACGGCGCAGGTTTGTTGACGGCTCAGGATCTCGAGACGATGCTCGCCGGCTTGCAGGGTTTGGCCGATGATGTCGAATCCGGCGCATTTGTAGCAGCGGAGTCCGACGAGGACGTCCACGGTGCACTGGAACGGGGTCTGATCGATCGGGTGGGAGCCGAGGTAGGCGGACGTCTTCGGGCAGGCCGCTCACGCAACGACCAAGTCGCGACTCTGTTCCGTATGTGGCTACGTGACGCTGTTCGTCGGGTATCGACGGGCGTACTCGATGTAGTGGATTCCCTTGCACAGCAGGCTGCGTCGCATTCGAGCGCGGTCATGCCTGGGAAGACGCATTCGCAGGCGGCGCAGCCGGTACTTCTTGCACATCATCTCCTTGCCCACACTCATCCGTTGTTGCGAGATGTTCAGCGGTTCGTGGACTTCGACGTCAGGGCCGCTGTGTCGCCCTACGGGTCGGGGGCGTTGGCTGGTTCCTCACTCGGGTTGAGCCCGGAGAAGATTGCTGCGGAGTTGGGGTTCGATTCCTCGGCGGAGAACTCGATCGATGCAACTTCTTCACGTGATTTCGCGGCTGAGGCGGCGTTCGTCCTGGCGATGACGGCTGTCGACCTCTCGCGTCTGGCTGAGGAGATCATTTCGTGGAGTACGCCGGAGTACGGTTACGTGACGCTGGCCGACGCGTGGTCCACCGGAAGTTCGATCATGCCGCAGAAGAAGAATCCCGACGTCGCGGAGCTGACGCGTGGTAAATCGGGTCGGCTGATCGGAAATCTCACGGGATTGTTGGCAACTCTGAAGGCTCAGCCTCTGGCGTACAACAGGGACTTGCAGGAGGACAAGGAGCCGGTTTTCGACTCCGTTGCCCAGTTGGAGTTGTTGCTTCCAGCTCTTGCCGGTTTGGTGCTGACCCTCGAGTTTCATGTCGATCGTCTGGCAGAACTGGCGCCGGCAGGCTTCACGTTGGCCACCGATATCGCCGAGTGGCTGGTTCGTCAGGGCATTCCGTTCCGGGTGGCGCACGAAGCTGCAGGTGCTTGTGTCAAGGCAGCCGAGGCACGCGGCGTGGGCTTGGCCGAACTCACCGATGAGGAGTTGTCCTCTATCGACCCGGCTCTGACGCCGGAGGTGCGCACCGTTCTGACCGTCGAGGGATCCATCTCTTCTCGTGATTCACGGGGTGGGACTGCTGCGGTTCAGGTCGTCAAGCAGTTGAACGGAGTTCGTTCGACGGCGGAGCGTCTTCGGAATTGGGTCGATTCGGGCATCCGAACGCACTGAGACGCAAAACAGTCATGTTCGCCTGATTTCGGACGGGCGTATGGCAAGCTTGCGAAAACGTGGCAAGTGGGCGGTCGGAGTCCATATCCCGAAATGCAGGGGATCGAACCGGGAGTTGTAGTTGTGGGACTGAATGGAGACGCGGTTCGCGGACCGTTGCGGCGTGCGATCGCAACTGCACAGAACGGACTGGAAGTCATCCGGTTGGGCGGGCTCGAAACCGAGGTCGATTCATCTCCCTTCAAGATCGTCGATCGAGAACCGATGTACAAGTTGCGTCGCTACTTCCCGGACGCCCTTGGTGCCGATTCCAGGCCTCCGGTCGTTCTCGTTCCGCCTATGATGGTGTCGGCGGACGTATACGACGTGACCACCGAACATGGCGCCGCCGGGATTTTGCACAGGATGGGCCTCGATCCGTGGGTCCTCGATTTCGGTTCGCCCGACACCGAGGAGGGCGGATGGAGTCGTACCCTCGCCGATCATGTCGTAGCCATCAGCGAGGTCATCGACAAGGTTCACGAGCACACCGGACGTGACGTCCACCTGGCCGGTTATTCCCAGGGTGGGATGTTCTGTTACCAAGCGGCTGCATATCGCGGCGGACGAAACCTGGCCAGCATCATCACGTTCGGCGCTCCGGTCGACACGCTGGCAGCGCTGCCGCTCGGTATTCCAGCCGGAGTAGCGACGCGAGGCGCCGAGTTCCTTGCCGACCACGTATTCACGCGGCTGGCAGTGTCCGGGTGGATGGCCCGTACTGGATTTCAACTTCTCGATCCAGCCAAGACCGTGCGATCTCGGCTCGATTTTCTACGACAACTTCACGACCGCGAGGCGTTGCTCCCGCGCGAACCACAGCGTCGCTTCCTTGCTCTCGACGGCTGGGTCGCGTGGTCGGGTCCCGCTGTTGCGGAGCTTTTGAAGCAATTCGTGGTGCACAACAGAATGATGACCGGCGGGTTCGTCATCAAGGATCGCCTGCTCACGTTGTCGAATTTGACGGTTCCGGTTCTCGCGTTCATCGGCGAGGTCGACGACATCGGGCAGCCACTGGCCGTGCGCGGCATCAGGCGGGCGGCGCCGCGCGCAGAAGTGTACGAAAGTACGCTTCGCGCAGGGCATTTCGGGCTCGTAGTCGGCAGTTTGGCCGCATCGCAGACGTGGCCGACAACGGGGGAGTGGGTTCGTTGGCGTGAAGGTCTTGGAGACAAGCCCGAAGCGGCGCACGAGATGATGTACGACGAGCACCAGGACACCGAGAGTGGTGTATCGGTGAGCAACCGGATCATCCACACTGCAGCCTCGATTGCCGAGGTGGGAGTAGGAGTCGGCCGTGGACTTGCTTCGGCTGCCGCCGGCGCGGTGCGTGGCACTCGCGAGATCTCCACCGAGGCAGTCCGAACTCTGCCGAGGCTGGCGCGACTCGGTCAGATGCAACCCCACACTCTCGTGTCTTTGGGGCGACTCATCGCGGAACAGGGACGAAAGTCGCCCAACGGTGAGTGCTTCCTGTTCGACGACCGTGTCCACACCTACCGAGCCGTCAATGCTCGAATCGACAACGTGGTCAGAGGTTTGGTCGCGTCGGGCGTCCGGCCGTCCGCTCGCATCGGGGTGCTGATGGACACCCGCCCCAGCGCGTTGGCGGCGATCGCAGCGTTGTCGCGAATCGGCGCTGTCGCAGTACTTTTCCCGCCTGGTGGAGATCTCGAGAGCGCGTTGCGGGCGATCGATGTCGACACCGTCATCGCTGATCCCGAGAACATGAAAGCCGCTACCTCGGTAGCTGTCAACGTGCTCGTTCTAGGTGGTGGAGACGCTCGAACTCTCGATATTCCCTTGGGCTCCGATGTCATCGATCTCGAACTGGTCGACCCGAACTCGGTGCGGTTGCCCGCGTGGTACTCGCCAGATCCTGGCCGTGCCAGGGAGCTTGCAGTGGTGCTGTTCACCCCGACCGAACGAGGGTTGGAGCCGCGCTTCATTACCAACCATCGTTGGGCGTTGTCCGCGTTCGGCACCGCAACAGCAGCGGCTTTGGGTAGTGGCGACACTGTGTATTGCCTTGCCCCTCTTCACCATTCCGCCGGATTGTTGGTCAGCGTGGGCGGCGCGCTTGCCGGCGGTTCGCGCATAGCGCTCTCGCGTGGTCTCGAACCGACCAGATTCGCCGAAGAAGTATCTCGGTACGGGGTCACCGTCATCAGCTACACCTGGGCGATGATGCAGGCGATCCTAGACGACGAGTTATCGGCTCTGGACCTCAGTCATCCGGTTCGACTCTTCATCGGGTCTGGAATGCCCGTCGGTCTTTGGAAGCGGACGCTGGAGCGGTTCGCGCCTGCACGCGTACTCGAGTTCTATGCCTCCACCGAGAACGACGTGATCCTCGCCAACGTCGGCGGTTCGAAAATCGGCTCCAAGGGCCGACCGCTTCCGGGGAGTGCCAGGGTGGCACTTGCCGCCTACGATCCGATCAACGGCCGGCTCGAAGAGGACGAAGACGGTTTCGTTCGCATGTGCCGAGACGATGAGGTCGGCCTTCTACTCGGACGTCCGGGAAGCGACGGCGAGGTTACCAGTCCGCTGATGCGCGATGTCTTCCAGCCAGGAGACTCGTGGATCCCGACGGAGAATCTATTTCGACGCGATTCCGACGGGGACTTCTGGCTCATCGATCGCAAGGACACCGTCGTGAAGACTCGACGCGGACCGGTCTTCACTCAGCCGATCATCGACGCGTTCGGTGACGTCGAGGACGTCGTGTCGGTTGTCGTGTACGGCGTCGATCCGATCGGTTCGAGCCGAGAACATCACCGTTCGGATCGACGTGCCGACGAGATTGCAGTATGCGGGGTGTCCGTGCGGGGGGACAACTCGCTGCCGGTCAAAACCGTAAGCGATGTGATGGCAGTGTTACTGCCGGCTCATCGCCCCGACATCGTCCACATCGTCGACGAGATTTCGCTTTCTCGTGCGTTCCGGCCAAAGATGACCGAACTGCAGAAGGCCGGGGTTCCGGTTCCGGGTGTCAGGTCCTGGTACTACGACACCGACTCGGGGTCTTACCGACGGTTGACCAAAGCGGTTGTCGCCGAACAGTTCACGAAGAGCTGACAGACCCTCGTCAGGCAGTCGAGGCTGCGATGGATCGGTCATCGGATAAGTTGATCGCACGGACTTCGCTCCGGCCAGGTAGGACAAACACCGAGAGAAGGACTTCAGTGGCTATCGATCAGACGCTCCTCAGCATTCTTGCGTGCCCCGTGGACAAGGGGCCGTTGCTACTTGTCGATGACGAACTGCTGTACAACCCCCGGCTGCAGCGCGCTTACCCGATCGAGAATGGGATTCCGGTGTTGCTGGTAGATGAGGCGCGTGACGTGGATCAGGCCGAGCACGAGTCCATTGTGGCGCGGGCACAGTCCTAGTCGCTACTTTTCGGGCATGGGCCCGGTGAGGTACTGCTGCAGAATCGGGGCTACCCAGTCGACAACCCGAGCGACGGGCATCGACGCCAGTGGTTCGAGCGCGAGTATGTGCCGGGTGAGCAGCAGCCCAGCCATCTGTGACGCGACGAGGTTCACGCGTTCGAGCGCCGAGCCGTTGGGGCTGTCGACTCTTTTCGCAACGTCGCGGAGTGCGACCTGCAGTAGAAATGTACCGATCAACGTCGTATCGCCGGATGCGATCATGGATCGGAACGCTGCGATGACGGCTTCACCGTCTTCTGAGTCCCACACTCCCAGAATTGCCGTTGCCAGGGCACGACCAAGGTTGTCGTTATCGGCAGCTGCGACAGGTTCCAGAACTTCGGCTGGGTCTGCGGGGAGTGCGATGGCTGCAACGAACAGGCCTCGTTTGGTGCCGAAGTAATGATGGACGAGTGCAGAGTCGACGCCGGCATCGGCAGCGACGCTGCGGATGGAGGTCGTATCGAAACCGGACCGCGCAAACCGGGTACGAGCGGACGCAAGGATCGCCTCTCGGGTTTTCGATTGCCCTGGCCTTCGCCCTGATTTGCTCCCGACACCGTTCGATTCGGTCACGGGGTTCTCCGTCGCAGCGTTGCCGCTCCAGCACAGAGAGCGAGCACGGTGAATCCGACGACTACCGCGATGTCGGCTCCCATTCGCCCAGTGACGCCGGTGTGCAGCGAGACTTCTTGCAGAGCATCGACGGCGTAGGTGAGTGGCAGAAAGTTACTGATGATGTGCAGCCAGTCCGGCATCTGATCCCGCGGGACGAGCAAGCCGCAGAGAAAGAACTGCGGAAGCACCACCAATGGCATGAACTGAACTGCCTGGAACTCGGTTTTTGCGAAGGCGCTGCACAGTAGACCGATCGACACTCCCAACATCGCGACGAGCACAGCACTGACGAGAACCCACACGACTGGTCCGGTCGTCGTCAGTCCGAGTGCCCCGAAAGCTACCGCGCAGGCGAGCAGGGCCTGACCGAGTGCGGCTACGGAGAATGCCGACCCGTAACTGGCCAGCAACTCCAACTTCGACATCGGAGTCGTCAGTAGTCGTTCGAGGGTTCCTGAAGTTCGTTCGCGTTGCATTGCGATGGAGGTGATCAGGAACATCACCACGAAAGGGAGGATTCCGAGCATCGCGATTGCTATGCGATCGAACAACGACTGCTGGCCGGCCGGTGTCGGAACATTGGCGTAGAGGAAATAGAGCAACACCATCAGTAGGGATGGGACCAGCAAGATCATCGCGACGGTTCGACGATCGGCCCGCAGTTGCCGCAGGATCCGCCCGGTACCCGCGGCGTAGATGCGCGTGCTCACGACGCCGCCTCGATCGGTGCCGTGGAGAGGATCAACGAGAGGAATGCTTGTTCGAGGCTGGATTCGCCCGTCCGGGATCGCAGTTCGGCTGGACTGAGCTGAGCCAGCACTTTTCCGTCGCGCATCAAGATCAGTCGACTGCAGTGATCGGCCTCTTCCATGGCGTGACTGGACACCAGAATTGTGGTGCCGGATGCGGCGAGGTCGGCAAATCGTTTCCACAACTCGGCACGGAGTACAGGATCCAGTCCGACGGTCGGTTCGTCGAGGACGATGAATTCGGGCTCGGCGACCAGTGCACTTGCCAGCGACACCCGACCCAGCTGACCGCCGGACAATTCACCCGCCGGCGACGATGCGTGGTCGGTCAGCCCGACGGACTCGATGGCAGAGTCCGCAGAGGCGACTGTGCGCCCGAACAGTGCGGCAAAGTATGCGACGTTCTCGCGGACAGTCAGATCCCCGTAGACACTGGGGGCTTGCGCGACGTAGCCGACTGTGGCGCGTAGGCATTTGGACCCGGCAGGCAAGCCGAGCACGGCAACCGTTCCGCTCTGGACTATCTGAGTACCGACGATGGCCCGCATCAACGTTGACTTTCCGCATCCGGAGGGTCCGAGAAGCCCCGTGATGGTGCCGCGTGGGATGGACAAGTTCACATCATCGAGAGCCACTCTTTTTCGGCGTCGAACGGTGAGGTTCGTTATCTCGACGGCATTCACCGAGTCGACAGACATAACAGTGCCTCCTGGATCTCATCATTCGATGATTTCATCGCATGATGAATTTATAACCCCGGCGATGGTCAGCGGTCAAGGGACGGCATCATGGGACGCGTGGACCTGGCAGAACTCGAATACGGTGATCCCCCGGATATGGCACGACGGATACTCGGTGGCACTTTGACCGCCGGCGGCGTCGTGGTTCGAATCGTCGAAGTAGAGGCATACGGCGGACCGATCGACGGTCCGTGGCCGGACCCGGCCGCGCACTCGTACCGCGGGCAGACGAACCGCAACGCGGTGATGTTCGGACCCGCGGGTCGCCTGTACGTCTACCTCAGCTACGGAATGCATCTCTGCATGAACGTCAGCTGTGGTCCCGATGGGACGCCCGCCGCCGTGCTTCTTCGGGCAGGTGAGGTTGTTGACGGCCACGACATCGTGGCTGCCCGGCGCCCAGCAGCAAGATCGGCTGCTTCCTTGGCGAAGGGGCCGGGAAATCTCGGCAGCGCACTCGGAATCGGTCTCGCGGACAACGGAACAGCGCTGTTCGACGCAGATTCGCCGATAACTCTGGCAATGCCCCTGTTTGCTGCGCACTCCGATGAGATCGCATCCGGCCCGCGCGTAGGAGTCAGTGTTGCGGCAGAAAGGGAATGGCGATTCTGGATTCGAGGGTGTTCGTCGGTATCGAGCTACCGGCGCAGTCCGAAGGCTCGACTCGTGGGTGAGCCGGAGGCCTGACGATGGCGTCGTAACGCACATGCGGGAGAATCGAACGCGTGAGTGAGAACATTATCGACGAATTGACCTGGCGAGGGCTCATCGCGCAGTCCACCGATGTGGACGAGCTGAAGAAGGCGACCGAGGCGGGTCCGATCACTCTGTATGCGGGCTTCGATCCGACCGGCCCCAGCCTGCATGCCGGTCACCTGGTTCCCTTGCTCGCGCTGAAACGATTTCAGCGAGCAGGACACCGCCCCATCGTCATGGCAGGCGGCGCGACCGGCCTCATCGGCGACCCCAGGGATGTGGGGGAGCGGACCATGAACTCCTCCGATACCGTCCGCGACTGGTCCGATCGCATCCGTGGTCAGCTCGAGCGTTTCGTCGAATTCGACGAAACCGCGACCGGCGCAATTGTGGAGAACAACCTGAACTGGACCGGCGAGCTGTCGGCGATCGATTTCTTGCGGGACATCGGCAAGCATTTCTCCATCAACGTGATGCTGGCACGGGACACGGTGAAGAAGCGGCTCGACGGTGACGGTATGTCCTACACCGAGTTCAGTTACATGCTTCTGCAAGCGAACGACTACGTGCAGTTGAGGCGCACGTATGGGTGCTCGCTCCAGATCGGCGGGTCCGATCAGTGGGGGAACATCGTTGCAGGGGTGGAACTGAACAGGCGCCAGGACGCAGAGTCCGTGCATGGGATGACGGTCCCGTTGGTCACGTCTGCAGATGGAAAAAAGTTCGGCAAGTCCACCGGTGGGGGAAGCCTGTGGCTCGACCCGGAGATGACCAGCCCGTACGCCTGGTACCAGTACTTCGTGAACACCGGCGACGCCGACGTGGTGAAGTACCTCCGCTGGTTCACCTTCCTGGATCGAGCCGAGCTCGATGAGCTGGACATCGCAACCAAAGAGCGACCCCATGCCCGCGAGGCGCAGCGTCGCCTTGCGGCCGAGATGACGACGCTGGTTCACGGTGAAGCGAACACTCGTGCGGTGGAGCTTGCCAGCCAGGCGTTGTTCGGCCGCGCGGAACTGGGAGAGCTCGACGAGACAACTCTCGCCGCGGCACTGCGCGAGGCGTCGATTGCACAGGTTCACGAGGGGGATCCCAAGACGATTATCGATCTCCTTGTAGCCACCGGGCTCTCGGACAGTAAGGGCGCGGCGCGACGGGCCGTAAAGGAAGGCGGCGCTTCAGTGAACAACCAGAAGGTCGTCACCGAGGACTGGACGCCGAGTAGCAGCGACCTTCTTCATGGGCGATGGCTGGTGGTACGCCGTGGGAAGCGAAACTTTGCCGGGGTACAGATCACCGGAACGTTGTAATCGGTGTTGTGGTGGCCGGAGTCACATGCGTGTGATTCGCACGGAAGAGCTAGCAGCAAGAGCTCGGACCTTCTGCCACCACGGAGTTTGGCCGACGGACTTCCAGTGACCTGGGGATTTGACGCGTTGTTCTCCTGCGCGTAACTTTATCCAAGTCAGAGCGAGCCGGACACCGACCTGGTCTTCACGGACCGGACACGAGGTTGTACGGGGTTTGCACTGAAAATCCTGATTCGGCAAGATGGTGTTGTCGTGTGAGGGTGGTTTGATGTGACGGGGTTATTGACTCGGTCGCTTGGATTAGCTAGGCTGGAACGGTTGCCCCAGGCGCTGCGAGGACATGGTTTTCGTGGGTGTGTGGTGTGTGCGTGTTCTTTGAGAACTCAACAGTGTGTCGATGAATGTCAGTGCCGAATTTTGTATTTGGT
>NZ_JASITC010000050.1:0-2147 GCF_030063405.1 Rhodococcus sp. H29-C3
CGCTGAGACGAAGTGAACTCACGGTCAGGAAACGCAGAAAATTGAGCAGGTCGTAAGCGTATGCGCGCCGCGTCGCGGTTGAGAAATTGCGGATGCTCAGGTGCTCGAGGAACGCGTTGACGACATCGATATCCGCGCTGGCCCCCTCCAACCGATGTCCGGTTGAATCAGCAACCACTTTCAGTCCCATGATGCCTCCTCGAGCAGCACTTTAATCAGTGTCGCCCCCATCGACCGCATCATGCTGGACCTCAGCATTTACCGCGTGTCGGACCGGCAAGGGCCGGTTAACCTATAGCGGCTTCAGAAGCGTCGACAACTCGGCCCGTCGGATACGGTTTCATACGACCCGCTCCGCGCGGGCCAACATTCAGACTCTTGCTGAGCTGCCCGGTTAAAGTCGAAGAGCCGGTGAAGGCCCACGCCGGCGCGGCGTAGACGTCAGTGAGACGACCTCGATTACTCAACCGATCGGCACGGCGAGGGTTTGCCAGTTCACTCTTACCGTACGGCGTACGGTGTGTGGAGCAGAGCTGACGCGTCGCTTCCCCGATCCAAGGAGTTGTTCATGCAGGTAACCTCTTCTGCCGTTTCCCTCACCGTGAACGACGTCGCAGCGTCGAGTGCATTTTTTTCCGTCCATCTCGGATTCCGGGAGCAGATGGCCGTCGATGGATTTGCCTCGCTTACCCGCCAGGACGCGGCGATGGATGTGATATTCCTCCGCCGAGGGATCGCTGTGCTACCCGAAGGATTACGCGACGAACACGCTGCCGGTGTGATCGTTGCGCTTGTGGTCGATGACATCGATGGCGAGCTCACCCGACTGAGCGCGGAGGGCGTGGAGATCACGATGGGACTCCGAAAGGAAGAGTGGGGCGAGCAGCTGTTTCAGGTCACCGACCCCAACGGGATCGTCATCCAATTTGTCCAGTGGGTCACCCCAGGCCCCTCGTGATAGTCGCAAGAACCAACGGACGTCAGGAAACTCTGACGACAGCCCCATTCGGCACCGTCCCATCCAGGACGCCGATGAGCCCGTTACTCGTGCCGGGCAGCGTCGAGGCGGCGCAGCAGCAGAGGTTGGTTGTTGTGGTCACCGAAGCGGGAGTCGCGGCCGTAGTCATCGAGGCGCAGTTTCAGTGCAGCCGCAACCTGCCCCGGCGCGTCGTCCCCCACGAGTAGACGGAGCCGCTGATTGTCCACGTTCCTCACGTGCGCAAGTATTGCGGCCGCGGCGTCAGCCAGGCGACGTTTCCTCGGCCGGGAGCTCCGATAGTGGGCACGGCACCGCCGCAGTGCCGAACAAGTCTGTCCGGAGCTCGGCGTATGCGACGATCGGTGAACTGAACCGCATGCTCCCACCGGCCCAATCTGTGGCTATTTCATCGGTTAAGCCGGCGGTGCGAGCACGACCAAAGTCGACACCGATTCCTGGCCTGTCCACGTGCCCGACAGTTGCGGTTCTTCTGTCGACTTCGCGTCAATCACGCGGTGGACGGTGAGTATGAAACGTGCGGTTTTGACGGTTGTACGACTGCCTTTATGCTCAACGATTGCATTGTCGGGTGGACCCGGATCGATGTCGCCAGTTCCACTTCCGTGGACTGAGGCCGTTGCTTCACCGATGGAACGAACCCCGTCGGACTCGACGATCAGCTCGGCTTGCTGAGCACTATCGACAATCGCGTGCACAGTGACCGAAACATACACAGGATCCCCGGCACCGTCATAAACCCAGCGCTTCCCAAGAATCGAATGATCTGTCGTGCCGACCACATAAGCGTCGGCACCGTCCAACGGTTCACTGCGATAGGTCAACGGAACCTGAAAGACCGTGTCCGACGCCGATCGCAGCAGATGGGTTTCGACACCGACCGCCCCTGCTGGATCATCGAATCGATACGCTCCAACCCGCTCGAGTCCAGAGGTGTCCGAATTCATGGCCCACGGCTGGCGGGGAATCCAGGCGGCGAGGAGTTCGTCCTTCGAGGGGTTGAGTTCGGCAATGTAGATCAAGGACACTAGTGGCCCGCGTTTGAAGTTGTTGGGCGGTTGGCTTTCTTGAGGATCTGCTCGGCGGTTTTCGTCCAGACGAAGGGCTGAGCGCGGGGGTTCCAGCCGTTGATAAATGCACGGATCTTGGT
>NZ_JASITC010000051.1:0-1814 GCF_030063405.1 Rhodococcus sp. H29-C3
GTGAGGTTGTGGGGGATGGTGAGCGGTTGTCGGTGTTGCGGGGGTCGAATGCGGCGTATGTGATTTTCACGTCGGGGTCGACGGGTCGGCCGAAGGGTGTGGCGGTTTCGCATGAGGCGATCGTCAATCAGATCTCTTGGCTTTCGGAGCGATTCGGGTTGGGTGCGGCGGATGTGGTGTTGCAGAAGACGCCGGTGACCTTCGATGTGTCGTTGTGGGAGTTGTTCGGTACGTTGCTTTCCGGTGGGCGTTTGGTGTTGGCGGCACCGGATGGTCATCGTGATTCTCGGTACTTGGCGCAGGTGATTGCTGATGAGGCGGTCACAATGACCTCGTTCGTCCCGTCGATGTTGTCGGTGTTCGTGGCGGAGACGGCTGGTTTCGAGTCCGATTCGTTCGGGTCGTTGCGGGTGGTTCTCGCGGCTGGTGAGGCGTTGCCGATGTCGGTGGTGCGGTCGTTCGAGCGTGCTTTGCCGGGTGTGGCTCTGCACAACTTGTATGGTCCGACGGAGTTCACGGTGCATGCGAGCGAGGGTGTGGTGAGTTCTGCTCTCGGGACGGTCACTATTGGTAAGCCGGTGTGGAATACGCGTGCGTTGGTTCTCGATGAGCGTTTGCATCCGGTGCCGGCGGGTGTGGCGGGTGAGCTCTATCTGTCGGGTCCTCAGGTTGCTCGGGGGTATGTGGCCCGGCCGGACTTGACTGCTGGTGCTTTTGTTGCCGATCCGTTCGCAGACTCCGAAGCGCAGGGTTCGCGTCTGTATCGGACGGGGGACTTGGTGCGGTGGACGCGCGGCGGTGAGATCGAGTATGTGGGTCGTACCGATTTCCAGGTCAAGCTGCGTGGATTACGCATCGAGCTGGGTGAGATCGAGGCTGTACTCACCGGGATCGATTCGGTGTCGAACGCTGTTGTGCTGGTTCGCAACGACCAGCTTGTTGGTTATCTTGTCGGTGAGCCGGGCAAGACCATTGACATCGACGACGTCACCGCCGCAGCCGCTTTGCGGCTGCCGTCTTACATGGTGCCGTCGAACTACGTTGTGCTCGAAGAGTTTCCGTTGGGGTCGAGTGGGAAGCTCGATCGTAAGGCTTTGCCGGATCCGGTCGTGGAGACCAAGGAGTTCCGGGCGCCCACTACGCCGGTGGAAGAGATCGTGGCGGAGACTTTTGCGGGGGTGCTGGGTCTCGAGCGTGTTGGTCTCGATGATGACTTTTTCGAGCTCGGTGGTAACTCGCTGATTGCAACGCAGTTGGTGTCTCGTTTGGGTGCGGCACTTGACACACGACTTCCGGTGCGGATTCTGTTCGATGCGCCGAAGGTGGGTGCGTTGGCGTCGTTGGTGGAGTCTCAGGTCGGAGCAGGTGCACGTGTTGCGCTGGTGGCGCAGGAGCGGCCGGATGTTGTTCCGTTGTCGTTGGCGCAGCAGCGGATGTGGTTCCTGAACCGGTTCGATACTGCTTCTGCAGTGAACAACATTCCGGTGGCGATCAGGCTGACCGGTGAGCTCGACGTTGCTGCGCTCGGACGCGCAGTCGACGACGTGCTTACCCGCCATGAGTCACTACGCACCGTCTACCCGGACATCGACGGCGCAGGCACCCAGGAGATTTTGCCGACCGCCATCGTCAGTCCCGATATGACCCCACAACGAGTAACAGCGGCTGAGCTCGCCGATCGACTGCGCGAGTTCGTCTCTGTTGGGTTCGATGTGACGGCGGAGGTGCCGTTTCGGGCTCGTTTGTTCGAGGTTGTGGGTTCGGGTGGTGTGGGTTCGGAGTTTGTTGTGGTGTTTGTGGTGCATCATATTGCG
>NZ_JASITC010000052.1:0-1707 GCF_030063405.1 Rhodococcus sp. H29-C3
CCTGAATGCACCGATGCGCTGACTCGCTCGGTCTGAATCGTGTTGCGTGGTATCGGGTGGGGTGTGGGCGTGATTGTTCGGCCGATCTCGGGTATCGACTTGTTCCACTGTGGTTTTCGTCTCGTGGGTGGGTAAGGTTGTGGGTCGTTAGGCGGTGATCGGTAGATTCCGCCGGAACGTGTTCTCGAACAATGTCATCCACTGTTTGCCCCACGGCCAGCCTGTGGGTAGGTGCAGGGTGATTTTCCGTGCCGAGTAGGCGATACGGGTCGGGACGGTGATCAACGTTCGACGGACCGTGCCGGTCGTTGCCTTCGCCAGGGCCAAGTCGCCGGTGCTGGTGGCGGCGGCGCGGGTGAGGTTGAACGCCATCACTGCGCACACCAGCCAGGCTGCGTTGGCACAGAAATGCCCGGACGGCAGGTGCGCGAGAGCGGAATTCTTGAGGTCGGCGTGAACTTGTTCGATGATCGCGTGCCGGCGGTGAATCTGGTCGGCTGTGACGGTGTCGAGATCGGCGGGGTCGGTGGTGGTGAAGAAGGCATGGAACCGCCAGACGTCGAACAGTTGCTGTTGTCCTTGGTCTTTCTTCGGTCGCAGGTCGGGGATGCGGCGTACGACGAGTCGGCCGGGAATGTGGTGCGCTTTCTTCTGGGAGGCGAACGCGGTGAACTCGATCTCGGCGACCTCTGCGACCGAGACCCACTGCTGAGCGGTGTCGTCGTAGATCGCATTGGTGTAGCGGATGGGTGTCCAGGCGTCGTCGGTGATGGTGGCGATCGCGGCTCGGATGACGGTGTTGAGGCCGGTGGTGATCGAGACGTCCGCACCGCCGCGGATTGCTGCCCCGACCGTGGGGTATCCGAAGTATGCGGAATCGGCACGCAGCAGTGGCTTCGTCTGTGCTGCAGAAACATCGGGGTCCGAGACGGTAGACGCCACTGTGCGGAGCCGCGCGACGGTAGTGAGGGTATCGGCGATCATTCGTGATGCACCTCGGGCGGATCCGCAGGATCCTTTGCGTAGGCGTTGCCCGGTGATCACGGGTGCTGCAGTGTCGGTGGTGACTGTGGTGATCAACGAGTTGAGGCCACGGATGCCGGAGTAGCCGTAGCCAGATCCTTGTTTGCTGTGGCCATGGACTTCGATGATCGAGTCGTCGATATCGACCATCACGCGTTCGGTGTCGATACCGTCGACCACCGGTGTGTGTTCGGCGAGGGCGGTCAGCAACCTGGAGGCGACGGCGTCGAGTTGGCGGACATGACCGAAGGCGAATTCCCGCAGGAACGAACCCAATGTCGAGGGTGCGTACGGGTGATCAAAGAGGGTGTTCATCGCGCCGTGTCGAAGGATCGCCATGTCGGCGATACTGTCCGCTCCCGCGACCATACCGGCGACCAGCGATCCGATCTTGCGGCCGGCGTTGGCACCTTTGTCCGTCGACACGCTCAGATGCTCGTTGGCCAACGTGAGCAGCCCAGATCGCTGCGCCAACGCCATCACCGGAATCAGACCCGCGGTGGACACGAGATTCGGATCGTCGAACCTCGCGGTGGTGACAGGTCGGGTATGGGATAGTTGCATCTGCGAGATGCCCTTCGTTGTGGCCGAATCTTTCCCTAGACAAGATTGATTCTTTCACCACGGCAGGGCATTTCGCTTCTGCGACTCGGTCACGTTCACGGCCCAATCGGTGCATTCAGG
>NZ_JASITC010000053.1:0-1683 GCF_030063405.1 Rhodococcus sp. H29-C3
CCTCGATCTTTCTTCCTGCTGATGTGGTGGCCTGATCGGTTCGAGATTGTCGTTTTCGGCTGCGTTCACGTCGATCGGGCGCGATGTGTCGGCCGATGTCGATCGGTTGAACGCTCGGTTCCACGGCCCGAGAGGCTTACTTCCATGTTGATGGGATGGTGGTCTGGGTCAGGCGGGTGCGCGCAGCGCCGCCAATCGTGTCAGGGCGGAAACGATCGCATCGGACCAGGACGCATTCTTCGACAGTTTCAGTCTGATACGACGGGCATGGGACGAGATGCGGCCAGCGATCGAAAAGATCCGTAGACGAATGCGTTTGGGCTCCCAGCGCAGGGCATCGTGATCGGGGAAGCCGAGCATCTGTGTCCATGCGGTGAGTTCGAGAGCGAGTTCGACGAGTGCGAGCCAGATACGGTTCTGGTCGAAACCGTGCAATGGAAAGTTACTGAGCCCGGTGTCCTTGGCGGTGCGGATGCGGTCCTCGCATCGCGCGCGGCGCCGGTGCCGTAGTTCGAGGTCCTGGACTTGACCACCGATGGTGTTGGTGGCAAAAGCGGTCAACCGCAGACCATCGCTGTCGGTGAACCGCAGTTGGGCACCTGGATGTGGCCTTTCCTTCCGGATGATCACCCGCATCCCCGGCGGCCACGCGGTGACATCGATGATTGCAGTGGCGTCGATGACCCAGGCGCCGTCGCGGACCTTTTCCTCCGAGTCGACGGCGACAGACCATGCATTCTGCGGAACAGCAGCGAGGGCGGTGACCATGGCGTCGGTGAGCCCGAATCCGATCGAATACGACACCCGTTGCCTGTGCAGCCAGGTCAGGAATGCGTGGCTCGCCCCAGCGCCGTCGGTCCGTACCAACACTTTCCTCCCAGATCGCTGTCCGGTAGTGAACGGCAACTGCGCCAATGCTTTCCGAGTGACCTCGATGTGGTCGACGGCGGTGTTCGAGCCTGCGTTTCCTGGACGTAGAAGCGCTGCGACGGGTTCGCCGGTACCGGACTTGCCGTGGTCGACGAAGGCCAGCAGTGGGTGGAATCCGAATCCGCGTTTATAGGTCGGTGCCGCTTTCTCCTTCTCCGAATGGGCGGTAACCAGGGTGGCATCGAGGTCGATGACGATCGGGTTCTGCGCAGAAATGTCGTGATCAGGCGCGTGATGGCCGGCGTGTGCCCACGCAGCAGCGCGAGCCTGCGCGCGGGCGTTGTCGATCGCTGCGAGTACACGCGGAGCATCGCAGGCCAGGACCGAGACCAGTCGGGACACCGTCGGATCCGATGGCACGTGCCCGAAGACGCCCGCGTGTTCTCGCAGGGTAGCGATGTCGGCGAGGCAGTCGCCGCCGAGCGCCAACGACACTGCAAGATCGACGACGATCTTGCCGGGATCGAAGCGCGCCAACGGTTTACGCCATGGTGCGAGCTGCTCGGACAGGGCTGCGGTGAGTCCTGTGACCTCGGCTGTGCGCAGGACGGTGACGGCACCTGCGTGCGACACGATCCCGTTTCCGGTCGCATCGACGGATAGGGCGGGGTAGGGCGACGTAGACTTACTCACCGGAATGGTGCCTCTCGAACTCGCTGGATTGTTACCTTCGCAAGTTCAATCTTCCCAGTTCAGGGCACCATTCCTCTGAACTGACACTCGGTCGAGCTCAATTCGCGTGAAAGCCCGAGG
>NZ_JASITC010000054.1:0-1586 GCF_030063405.1 Rhodococcus sp. H29-C3
GCCCTGCGTGCCAGGGTGAGGTGAGTCCACTGGTTCATAGCAACCCGGCCTGATGCAGGGCGAGATACGGATCGACACACACCATGGCCATCACCACCAAGACGCCGGTCAGCGGCGACAATGAACGCATGGATTCAGCGCATCCGAGAGCAGACGGACCACGACGGCGACGCGCGTTCACCGCGGCGGAGAAAATCGAACACGTGCGTGCTTACGAGCAAGCCTGCGAGAGCGGCGACGGCGGGGCATACCTACGCCGCGAGGGACTGTATTCGTCGTTGATCAGCGAATGGCGCAAACACCGCGACGCCGGTGTTCTCGTCTGCAAAAAGCCCGGCGAGAAGGTCGGCAAGCTCACCGCCGAGCAAGCCGAGATCGCCCGCCTCACCCGTGAGTTGAACCGCGCGAACAAGCGCCTGAACACCACCGAAGCTGCACTGGATATCATGGGAAAAGCACACGCGCTCTTGGAATCTCTCTCCGAGAGCGCGGATTTCGACGAGAAGAACAACAAGCGATGACCACTGCCTACACCACACTGACCGGCATCGGAATTAGCTCCCGCGAGGGCAGCGTTCTCACCGGTTTGCACCGATCGACGGCGACACGTCGAAGTGTCGCAGCTACAGCACCGACACCGCCGGTGCCGCAGGAACCAGCGGCGGAGCCGGTCAACAAAGTCACCACCAGCGAACGGCGACGCATCCTCGAGGTCCTCAACTGCGAACGGTTCGTCGACCTCGCACCGCTACAGATCTACGCCCAACTCCTCGACGAGGGCATCTACCTGTGTTCGGTGTCGACGATGTATCGAGTGTTGCGCGAGAACAGACAGGTCAGCGATCGACGGCGACTCGCGCGGCACCCGGCCAGGGCATGCCCGGAGCTGGTCGCGACCGCGCCGCGGCAGGTGTACTCCTGGGACATCACCAAACTCGCCGGCCCGGTGAAGGGGCAGTACTTCGATGCGTACGTGATGATCGACATCTACTCCCGCTATATCGTCGGTGTGCATGTTCATAATCATGAATCCGGTGTGCTGGCAAAAGAACTGATGGAACAGATCTTCTCGATTCATGGCGTCCCGCACGTCGTACACGCCGACCGCGGAACCTCGATGACCAGTAAAACCGTCGCGACACTGCTCGCGGATCTCGAGGTCACCCGAAGCCATTCCCGGCCAAGGGTGTCGAACGACAACCCTTACTCGGAGTCGTTGTTCAAAACTTTGAAGTACGGCCCCGGCTTCCCGGATCGGTTCCGATCACTGAGCGAGGCAAGGGAATTCATGGATATCTTCACCGATTGGTACAACCACGAACATCGCCACACCGGTATCGGACTGCACACTCCCGCCGATGTTCACTACGGCTTGGCTGCACGCAAAGCAGCCGAACGCCGTCTCGTCCTCGATGCTGCACGCGCTGCACATCCGCATCGCTTCGGCACCAATGCCACTCCGAAAATCCTCGACCTCCCCGACACCGCGTGGATCAACAAACCAGCAGAAACAACTGACACCGATCAAGAGCACGATTCGATAGCGGCGTAACACCCACTGGACTCATCCACCTTGACAAATTCCG
>NZ_JASITC010000055.1:0-1545 GCF_030063405.1 Rhodococcus sp. H29-C3
GTCCGAGTGTGAGTTGTTGGTGCCGGTGCGTGGTGGTGTGTCGGTGGATGGCCTGTTGTTGCCGGAGATTTTGTCTTCTGCTGTGGGTGTTGCGGGTGTGGATGCTGTGGCGTTGGTGTGTGGTGGGGTGTCGGTGTCGTATGGGGATTTGGATGTTCGGTCTTCGCGGTTGGCGCGGTTGTTGATTTCGCGTGGTGTGGGTGTGGGTTCGTTTGTGGCGTTGGGGTTGCGGCGTTCGGTGGAGTCGGTGGTTGCGGTGTGGGCGGTGGCGAAGGCTGGTGGTGCGTTTTTGCCGGTGGATCCGTCGTATCCTGTGGATCGGGTGGCGCATATGTTGTCGGATTCGGCTGCGACAGTGGGGATTACTGCGGTCGAGTATGTGTCGGATGTGGGTCAGGCGGGCGGTGGGGTGTCGTGGATCGTCCTGGACGATGAGACGATCGCGCGTGAGATTGGTGGGTTCTCTGCTGAGCCGGTGTCCGATGGTGATCGGTTGGGTTCGGTTCGTCTCGATGATGCGGCGTATTTGATTTATACCTCGGGTTCGACGGGTGTGCCGAAGGGTGTGGTGGTCACTCATCGGGGTTTGGCGAATTTGGCTGAGGTAGAACGGGTTCGGTTCGGGGTGTCGACTTCGTCGCGGACTTTGGCGTTCGCGTCGCCGAGTTTCGATGCGGCGGTGCTCGAGTTGGTGTTGGCGTTCTGTGGTGGTGCGGCGATGGTGATTGCGCCGACGGATGTTTTCGGTGGGGTGGAGTTGGCGCAGTTGTTGCGTGAGGAGGAGATTTCGCATGCTTTTGTGACGCCGGCGGCGTTGGCGTCGGTGGATCCGGTGGGTCTGGATTCGCTGGGTGTGGTGGTTACTGGTGGTGATGCGTCGGGTTCTGATTTGGTCGATCGTTGGGCGCCGGGTCGGTTGATGTTCAATGCGTATGGTCCGACGGAGGCGACGGTGTTTGCGTCGTTGAGTGCGCCGATGTCGCCGGGTATTCCGGTCGATATCGGTTCTCCGGTGTCGGGTTTTGCGGTGGTGGTGTTGGATTCTCGTTTGCAGCCGGTGCCGGTGGGTGTTGTGGGTGAGTTGTATTTGGCTGGTCCTGGGTTGGCGCGTGGTTATCATGATCGGTTGGGGTTGACGGCGGAGCGGTTTGTGGCGGCGCCGTTTTCGGTTGTGGGGGAGCGGATGTATCGCACGGGTGATGTGGTGCGGTGGACTGGTTCTGGGGTTGTGGAGTATGTGGGGCGCAGCGATTTTCAGGTGAAGGTTCGTGGGTTCCGGATCGAGTTGGGTGAGATCGATGCGGTGATTGCGGCTTTGCCGGAGGTTGATTTCGTGACGACGGTGGGTGTCGATGGTCCTGGGGGTACGACGGTGTTGGTGTCGTATCTGTTCGGTGTGGCGGGCGGGTCAGTCGATGTCGATGTGGTGCGTGATCGGGTGGTGTCGGTGTTGCCGGGGCATATGGTTCCGTCGGCGTTCGTGGTGTTGGAGTCGATTCCGTTGACTCCGGCGGGCAAGTTGGATCGACGAGCACTACCCACGCC
>NZ_JASITC010000056.1:0-1477 GCF_030063405.1 Rhodococcus sp. H29-C3
TCGAAGCGGTTCAGGAACCACATCCGCTGCTGCGCCAACGACAACGGCACCACACCCGGACGCTCCCGCGCCACCAACGCAACCCGATCCCCCGACCCCACCGACTGCTCCACCCGAACCGCCAAACCACCCACCGACGGCGCCTCGAACACCAACCGCACCGGCACCACCGCATCCAACGCCACACCCAACCGCGACACCACCTGCGTCGCAATCAACGAATTACCACCCAACGCAAAGAAATCATCATCGACACCCACACGATCAACACCCAACACCTCCGAAAACACCCGCGCCACCGCCTCCTCCACCGGAGTCGACGGAGCCCGAAACACCACAGCCTCGAACACCGGAGCCGGCAACGCCGCCCGATCCAACTTCCCATTCACCGTCAACGGCAACGCATCCAACACCACAAACGCCGACGGCACCATGTACGACGGCACCACCGCACCCAACGCCACCTTCACCTCAGCCACATCCAAAGACACACCCACACCACCAACCACGTACGCCACCAACTGATCTCCCGCAAACTCATCCACCCGAGCAACCACCGCAACATCGACCACCCCATCCACCCCACGCAACGCCGACTCGATCTCCCCCAACTCGATCCGGAAACCACGCACCTTCACCTGAAAATCACTACGCCCCACATACTCCAACTCACCAGAACCACCCCACCGCACCACATCACCCGTCCGATACAACCGAGAACCCACACCCACACCCGCAACACCGACAAACGGATTCGCCACAAACCGCTCCGCCGTCAAATCCACCCGACCCACATACCCACGCGCCAACTGCACACCCGCCAAATACAACTCACCCGACACACCCACCGGCACCGGATGCAACCGCTCATCGAGCACCAACACACCCGTATTCCACTCCGGCACACCAATAGGCACACCCGCAACATCACCCGCCCCCACCTCATGCACCGTCACCGACACCGCAGCCTCCGTCGGACCATACAAATTGAACAACGCACCCGCATTACCCCGACGGAACCACTGCGCAGTCGCACCCGGCAACGCCTCACCGATCGCCAACACCCGCACCAACGAACTCGACAACACACCACCCGACACCGCCAACAACGCCGACAACGTCGACGGAACCACATGCAACGTCGTCACCGACTCCGCCACCATCAACTCATGCAGATACGCCGCATCCCGATGCCCCTCCACCGACGCCACCACCACCGACGCACCCGACACCAACGCCGACCAGAACTCCCACACCGACAAATCGAACGTCGCCGCAGTCTTGAGCAACACCACATCACCGACACCCAACCCGAACTCGGACCTCTTCCACACCAACTGATTCACCACAGCCTCATGCGAAACCGCCACACCCTTCGGCCGACCCGTCGACCCCGACGTGAAAATCACATACGCCGCATTCGACCCCCGCAACACCGACAACCGCTCACCATCCCCCACAACCTCACCCGAGAACC
>NZ_JASITC010000057.1:0-1453 GCF_030063405.1 Rhodococcus sp. H29-C3
CAATACCGTTCAGTTAGTGTCTGTTGAGGTAGGGTGAGGTGTGCCTCGTAGTGGATGGGTGAAGCCGGTCTCGGATCGTCGGTTGTCGGATGTGGTGTCGGTGGGGTTGTTGACCAGGGTGTTTGCGCCGGATGTGGTGGATGCGGTGATCGCGGAGTGCGGCCGAACCGAACAGCGGAGTAGGACGTTGACTGCTCGGGTGACGGCCTATTTCGCGATCGGTATGGCGTTGAATGCCGACGGGTCGTATGAGGATGTGTTCGAGCAGCTCACCGACGGTTTGTCCTGGTCCTCGGGGTGGTCTCAGTCATGGACTGCTCCGACGAAATCGGCTATCTTTCAGGCCCGTTCACGCCTGGGAGCGGAGCCGGTGGAGGCATTGTTCCGGCGGGTGGCTCGCCCTGTAGCGACCATGGACACTCCCGGCTCGTGGCTTGCCGGACGCAGATTGATGGCGATCGACGGGACGTGTCTGGACTTGGCCGACACGCCCGCTAACGCAGAGCATTTCGGTAGGCCGGCATCGAGCCGAGGCGAGCAGTCCGCGTATCCGCAGGCACGGTTGGTGGCAGTGGCCGAATGCGGCACCCATGCACTCGTCGATGCCGCAATCGGTCCGTGTTCGACCTCGGAGCGGGAGTTGTCGAATGATCTCCTCGACCGTCTCGAGCCGGGCATGTTGCTGCTCGCCGACCGTGGTTTCTACGGGTTTCAGATGTGGACCCGGGCGGCAGCGAGCGGCGCGGACCTGTTGTGGCGGGTCAAATCGACACTGTCGCCGAAGCATCGAGAAACCCTCGACGACGGTTCCTGGCTGGCGACGATAATCCCGACCTCGGGCACCCGGCGTCAGCATCGAACACCGCTGACGGTGCGGGTGATCGACTACGCACTCGATGACGGACGCGAGAATCCTGAGCAGTATCGGTTGTTGACCACGATCCTCGACCCCGCCGACGCGCCCGCAGAAGAACTGGCACTCGCCTACGCCCAACGGTGGGAGATCGAGAACACCTTCGACGAACTGAAAACCCATCAGCGTGGACCGCGGGCGGTCCTGCGATCGAAATCCCCACCACTGGTACTCCAAGAAATCTGGGGCCACCTGTGCTGCCACTACGCCATCCGCACCCTGATGGTCGACGCCGCGCGAGCAGGTGGCCGCGACCCCGACCGAGTCTCATTCGTCGCGGCGCTACGAATCACGCGAAGATCGCTCTCGCACAGTCTTTTTTCCCCCTCACAACCATAAAGCGGTCACCCGGATGTGGAACCACGCCATCGAAAAACTGCAACACCGATTCAATCCCGCACGTCGCCTCCGAGCGAACCCGCGGGTCGTCAAACGCAAAATCATCAAATGGGCAGCCAAACGCTCCCGGCACCAACACCATCCACAACCCACAATGTCACCCCAATGCACTGTCATTCAGCATTAACTGAACGGTATTGC
>NZ_JASITC010000058.1:0-1242 GCF_030063405.1 Rhodococcus sp. H29-C3
GGCGGTTTCTACTGATCGAAGCGAATCCTGTCCCGAGAGGATTCGCATGCCCAAGTATGCGTGGAACAAGTCACCGCTGGAGATCAAGCGTCGCTACTTCGAACTGATCAGACAAGGGCTGTCCGGGTCGAAAGCGGCAACCATGGTCGGTGTGTCGCTGAGCTGTGGATCGCTATGGTTCATCGACGCTGGCAGTGTGACCTACGTCGAGAGTCCGATCAGCAGCCGATACTTCAGCCAAGACGACCGCATCGAGATCGCAGACGGCCTGACCCGCGGGGAGCCGGTCAAAGCGATCGCCGAACGTATCGGCAAAAGCTTCCAGTCTGTGTACAAGGAGATCGCACGCAACCGCAAACCCGATGGTCGATACCAACCGTGGTTCGCCCACAACCAGGCACACCGGCGTCGCCGACGCCCGAAAATGCGCGTGTTCGCCCACGATGACACGCTACGTCGGCTCGTCGCCGACAAGCTCGCTCAACGCTGGTCACCAGCGCAGATCAGCCGGTGGCTACGGCGACGATATCCCCGCCGTAGCGCGTGGCACGTGTGCGTGGAAACGATCTACGAAGCGGTGTACCGCGGACTGGTTCTCGCTGCCACCGGTGGGTCTCTGCGGACCGGGCGGACCTATCGACGGCGCCGTGGACGCGGACGCTCCAAGGATGGTTCGCTCAAACAATCAACGAATATGACCCCTATCGCGCGCCGTCCAGCCCACGTGGAATCACGTCGCCAGGTCGGCCACATCGAGGGCGACCTCATCATCGGCGTCGGCCAGAGATCAGCGATCGCGACACTCGTCGAACGCAAGACACGATTGACGATCCTGGTCGCCATCCGGGGTGGCCACACCGCGCGCACCGTGGGGGATGCACTCATTGAGCGTTTCACTCGGATGCCTGTCCCGCTGCGTCGATCTCTTACTTGGGACCAGGGCAACGAGATGTTTCATCACGAGCGCATCGCGGCCGCTACAGGGCTGAAGATTTACTTCGCCGATCCTCACTCGCCGTGGCAGCGAGGATCGAATGAGAATACGAATGGGCTGCTGCGACAGTACTTCCCGAAGGGAACTGACCTGAGCTGCTGGACCCAGGATCAGCTCGATGAAGTCGCCGCCGAGCTCAACGACCGTCCGAGGTTATGTCTGAACGACCTCACGCCGAACCAGGCTGTGCGACGATGGTGGCCCCTGCATGATTACCCGATGATTCGCCACGACTAGTGGAATCCGCC
>NZ_JASITC010000059.1:0-1112 GCF_030063405.1 Rhodococcus sp. H29-C3
CGCGCCTGAAGTATTTGGGCGGTTATGTTTGGTTGAATTGAACATGCGCGCAGCACCGTTGTCGATTCCCGATATCGATCGTGATCAGCTCGAGAAGTGGGTTCGGTCGTCCACCATCAGGGCCGGTCTAGTGCAGCGGGCGCGGATCGTACTGCTGGCCGCCGACGGTGTCGCGCACGCCGAGATCGCACGCAGGTTCTCGATTTCGCGGCAGACGGTGATCAACTGGCGGTCCCGATATGCCCAGTTCGGGATCGACGGGTTGTTCGACGAGGAACGCTCTGGGCGACCCCGCACCCTCGACCGGGACGAGCTGATCACGGTGACTTTGACACCGCCGCCGGCGAAGTATGGAGTGACTCATTGGAGTTCGAGGTTGCTTGCCGACCACCTCGGAATCGGGCACGGCACTGTCGCCCGCGTGTGGCGTGAGCACGGTGTACAGCCTTGGTGCAGTCAAACTTTCAAGTTCTCCACCGACCCTGAACTGGTTGCGAAGGTCACCGACATCGTCGGGCTCTACCTCGCGCCACCGGACAATGCGATCGTGCTGTGCGTGGACGAGAAGTCGCAGATCCAAGCTCTCGATCGGACGGCACCGACGTTACCGATGCAGATCGGGATCCCCGAACGTCAAACCCACGACTACGTCCGCAACGGCACCACGACCTTGTTCGCAGCGCTCGAGGTGGCCACCGGAAAGGTCACCGGCATCTGCAAACCGCGGCACCGGCACCAGGAGTTCCTGACCTTTCTCAAACACGTGGCGAGGGCGTACCCCGATCAGGAGTTGCATCTGGTGATGGACAACTACGCCACCCACAAAAAGCAGGAAGTGAAAGACTGGTTGGCCGACAATCACCGCATCACAGTCCATTTCACTCCGACATCGGCGTCGTGGATGAACCTCGTGGAAGTGTGGTTCGGCATCATCGAACGGCAAGCGATCCACCGCGGCACCTTCCGCAACGTCCGCGACCTCACCACCAAGATCCGTGCATTTATCAACGGCTGGAACCCCCGCGCTCAGCCCTTCGTCTGGACGAAAACCGCCGAGCAGATCCTCAAGAAAGCCAACCGCCCAACAACTTCAAACGCGGGCCACTAGTGTC